>JBEKIE010000049.1:0-29627 GCA_050011915.1 Occallatibacter sp. | reverse complement strand
TCGCGCGTCGAGAAGACCTATCTCGTGAAGACCGCCGGCCAGCCCGATGCCGAACAACTCGAACGGTTGCGCGGCGGAGTGACCATTGATAAGGGCGAGCCCGGTTCGGATCGGGTGCGCACGGCGCCGGCACGCATTCGCCCGTTCCGCGAGGGCGACAATCCCTGGTTTGAAGTGGTGCTGATCGAGGGGCGCAATCGCGAATTGAGAAAGATGTTCGCCGCCATCGGGCACTTTGCCGAGAAGATTCGTCGCGTGGGCTACGGGCCGCTGGTGCTCGACGTGGAGCCGGGAAAGTTGCGCGAGCTCGCCGAAGAGGAAGTGAACGCGCTGCGACTCACCGCCGAAGGCAAGATGAAGCCGCGCCCCGCCAAGACCGCGAAGATGCTGCCGAAGGAAGCAGGCCTGGCGGCGGAGAAACGCGACCAGCCACGGAATCGGCGCTTTGATAAGAAATTCGACCGGCCGCCGGGCCGCGGTTTCGTCCGCAGCAGCCCCGGCGGCCCGCTCCGCCCAATGGGCGGTCCAGACAATACTGACAGGCGCCCTCAGAGCCCGAGCGCGCGCAGTGAAAAGCCACGCTGGAAGCAGGAGGACCGCAGGCCAAAGCGTGAGTGGCAGCCGCGCAGTGAAGAGTCTCGCGGCGAGCCTGAAACCCGTCCGGAGTTTCGCCCCCGTCCGCAGCAGGATCGTGGCGAGAATCGCTTCGGCAGCGCACCACGCGGACCCTTCAAACCCCGTAGCGATCGGCCGCAATTTCGTCCCGCTCCGCGGCAGGAAGGCAGTGAGAATCGCTTCGGCAGCGCACCGCGCGGACCCTTCAAACCCCGTAGCGAGCGGCCGCAATGGAAGCGCGACGACGCGGCCAAGCCGCGCCTCGAGGTGGAGCGAATCACCGGGCCTGAAAAGCCGGCCAGTTTTGGCGGCGGCAAACCGAAACCGTCCTTCGGCAGCAAGCCAGGCTCCAGCGGCAAGCCAGGCGGGTTCGGCAAGTACCGCGGCAACACTCGGGGCGGCCCGAAGCGTGGTTCTTCGCGGCCCGGCGCACCGCGCGGCGGACGGAAGCGAAGCTGAACATCAGATGAAGATCCCCTTCCTCTCTGCGCCGCGCATGAGGAGATCCTATGGCAAACACATTTGGCACGGACATTCTGATCCAGGCGCCCGATCCAAGAGCCGCCGCGTCGTTCTACGTGAAGCAACTCGGCTTCGCAATTACCGGCGAGCACGATAGGTGGATCGATCTCCACGGAAACCACATCAACCTGTTCATCGAGGAAGGACCGGCGCTCGGGCCTGTGCTCGAAGTGACCGTGGACAACGTGGATGACGCAATAAAGCGCATTGTCGCTGCAGGCGGCAAGGTCGTGAAAGACGAGCCCGACTTCCCGCGCTGCTACGTGCAGGATCCCTTCGGGCTGATCTACAACCTCCACTCTTAGTCGCTCGCCGCCTATTCCTCGCGCATGCGGAAACGCCTCATGCGTCCCACGAGCGAGGCTGGCCCGCTTACCGACAGGCGAACAACATTGCCCTCGTACGCGCGGGTGTGCACAATCATGCCCGCCTCGATCGCTGCCAGGGCCGCGCCCTCGTGCTGCGGAACACGCAGCTCCGCTTCCACGATGGGATCCGAGTGAAGCGCCGCATCGATGGCCGCGAGCAAATCGTCAACACCTTCGCCGGTGAGCGCGGAAACCGCAACCGCCGCGGCGCCCTGGGCGCTTTTACTTTTTGGACCTGCGTTTGCGCGAGACAAGAGCGCCGCGCGCTCCTCTTCCGGCAGCAGATCGATCTTGTTCAGCACTTCAATACGCGGCTTCGACAGGCTTTCGAGTTCGCCAAGCACCTTTTCGACCTGCGCCTTCTGCTCTTCGCCGTAGCTGGAGGCGGCGTCGCGCACATGAATCAGCACCTCGGCCTGAGCCACCTCTTCCAGCGTGGCGCGGAAGCTGGTGACAAGCGTGTGCGGCAGGTTGCGAATGAAGCCGACCGTGTCCGACAACAGAACGCGACGCCGGCTCGGCAGCTCTATGGCGCGCAACTTGGGATCGAGCGTGGCAAACATGCGCGCCGACTCGAGCACTTGCGCGCCTGTGACGGTATTAAAGAGCGTGCTTTTGCCCGCGTTGGTGTAGCCCACCAGAGCCACCGTCGGCACGGGAACGGCCTCGCGGCGCTGGCGCTGCTGGCGGCGCACGCGGCGCACGGCTTCGAGATCGCGCTTGAGCTGATCGATGCGCCGCTGGATTTGACGGCGGTCGGTCTCGAGCTGCGTTTCACCGGGCCCGCGCGTGCCGATGCCGCCGCCCAGTTGCGACATGGCTTTGCCGCGCCCCGTCAGGCGCGGCAGCATGTATTCGAGCTGCGCCAACTCGACTTGCAACTGGCCCTCGCGCGTGCGCGCGTGGCGGGCAAAGATGTCCAGGATCAGTTGCGTCCGGTCGAGTACGCGGCACGGCAACGCGGCCTCAAGATTGCGCAGTTGCGTGGGCGTCAGGTCGTGATCGAAGAGAACCAGATCCGCGTTCGTTGACGCCGCGACGGCGGCAATCTCCTCCACCTTCCCAGAGCCGATGAGAGTTGCGGGATCGGGACGCGGGCGTCGCTGCACGAGCTCGGCCGCCACTTGACCCCCAGCGCTCACCAGCAGCTCGCGAAATTCAGCGAGGGACTCTTCGGCGTCGAGTCCTTGCCCTTCGCGCGCAGCATCAACCGAACGCTGCGGGCGCGTGGTGGTTCGAGTAGCCGAAGATGGAGGAGCTGGCTCATCTGCAGCAGAGCCGAGAGACACACTCTGCGCATGCGCCGCCATCGCGCTTGTGCGGTGGTCACGCGAGCGGACCCCAAGGTCCACTCCGACGAGGACGGCGCGCTCAGGCGGGCCGCCACCGCGCGCAGCGGCGCTGCCGCTCCTATACGCCAATCAGGGACGCTCCGCCGCTATCTCTGTTCCGCAGTCACCTGCGTTGCCAACGGCGCCGCTACGGCAGCCGGTCCGATGCCCGTCGGCACAGCACCCGGACGGTGTTCGCTGTGAATCACACTCCGGTTGCTTACCACAGTTGAAATCGCGTGTTTGAAAATCAATTGTTCCTGGCTGTTGTTCTCCAGGAGTACGGAATACTTGTCGAAGGACCGAATCTTCCCTGTCAGCTTGACGCCACTGACCAGATAGATCGTAATCGGGGATTTGTCCTTTCGAACCGTGTTCAGAAAGGTGTCCTGAATGTTTTGTGCCGGCTTGTTCTCCATGTGCCGATCTCCTGATTTCTTGATGAAGGTTGTTGGTGCAACTTGCCTTACTGCATACTTCAGATGCACGGGACGCCTCCGGAAACCCCGGAGCCGTTGAATCCCGCAATAGTGACAAGATTATAGAGGTTTTAGCCTCATTTCAACTACGGGGGGATGACCTAACCGCCCGAAAACGGTTGCAAAAGGACCCGGCCGGCGCAGGCTGCGGGACACCCAACTTCCATGGCTGATAGCATCTAGGTGTGCCAGACACCGCGATTTCGGCTCGCGCTTCGGCCCCGGCGGGGCCGTCGGTGCGCACGCCTGTCCCCATGCTTGACCTGAAACGCCAGTATGCACCCATCCACAAAGAGCTACTTGACGCGCTCGGCCGGGTGCTCCAAACGCAGCAGTTCATCCTTGGCGCCGAGGTGGCCGCATTCGAGAAAGCCGCCGCGGAGCAGTTGGGCGTATCCCACGCACTGGGATGCTCGTCCGGAACCGACGCCCTGTGGCTGGCGCTGGCAGCATCTGGAATGGGTCCCGGGCAGGCCGTCGTCACCACCCCGTTCAGCTTCTTTGCTTCGGTCAGCTCGATTCTCCGCGTAGGCGCGACGCCGGTCCTGGCAGACATCGATCCCGTCAGCTTCAATCTCTCGCCCGCGGCCGTCACCGCCGTTCTCGATAGCCCGCGCGGCGCGTCAGTTCGCGCCGTTCTTCCCGTGCATCTTTACGGGCAAACGGTCGATTGGGTCGCGTTCTCGCAGATCCAGCGCGAGCGTGGGCTGGCCATCATTGAGGACGCCGCGCAAGCCTGGGGCGCCGAGTGGCATGGCGTGAAGGCAGGCGGCCTGGGCGATGTTGCGGCCTTCAGCTTTTATCCCACCAAGAACCTCAGCGCCGCCGGCGATGCCGGAATGGTCGCCACCAACTCCGACGCGTTGGCCGAGCGCGTGAAGTCGCTTCGTCAGCATGGCATGCGCCGCCGCTACTATCACGATGAGCTGGGCTGGAATGCGCGCATGGATGGCTTCCAGGGCGCGGTGCTCCAGGTCAAGCTCAAATACATCGGCGCATGGAACGAGGCGCGCCGCGCACTAGCCACGCGCTATCACGCTCTGTTTGCCAAAGCGGGGTTGGCGGAGGCTGGAACCTACCCCGCGCATGCCGTGGCTTTGCCGCGCGAGGTGCCGGGCGCGCGGCACGTCTGGCATCAATATGTGATTCGTGCGCCGCGCCGCGATGCGCTGCGCGAATTTCTCACCGCGCGAGGCATCGGTTCGGAGATCTACTATCCCTTGCCGCTGCACCAGCAGGCGGCGCTGAAGGGTCTGGGCTACGCCGCAGGCGATTTCCCCGAGGCCGAGCGCGCCGCACGCGAAGTACTGGCTCTGCCCATCTTTCCCGAGTTGCGCGAGGACGAGCAGGAGACTGTAGTTTCGGCCATCGCCGAGTTCTTGAGCTAGGCCCTTTCCACGTATTCTGCCGGTGTGACAATTGCCGCACCCTTGAAGTGGCCCAGACTAAGAAGATCCTTGTCTCCTGCGACAAGGACTTCGGCGCCGGCTTTCCAGGCAGTCTCCAGAATGGCGTCATCTTTGGGATCGCGACAAATGCCCGCGATCTCTCCAGTAACTCCGACAAAAAGCGCCTGAGCTAATAACTCGCTCAACCGTGCATCGAGTTCCGAACGATCTCGCGCAAACTTCCTGGTAAGAACGCGCACAACTTCATCTCGAATGAATTCCGAGATTGCCAACTGGTCGCGAAGGAGAGTTTGATCAATCGCGCGTCCAGGAGTGCCGCCGAACTGCAATCCCGAAACCCAGACGTTCGTGTCCAGGACCACGATCACGTGCTCACAACTTTCCGGCTATTTTTCAAGGCGCGATTCGTGAATGAGGCGTTCCACGTCGTCGGCAGTGTATCCCATGGGATTTGTCCGCAGGCCGATCTCTTGAGATTCATTGAGCAGCGCGCGCACTCGCGAGGCACGATAGGTGCGAAACGCCTCCCGGAAGAGTTCGCTGATGGTCCTGCTCTCTGTCCGCGCAAGCGCGGAAACCTGCTCGGCTAACTCCGGAGGCAGTGAAATCGTAAATTGGCGCGTGGTTCGCTGCATGATGCTATGTTACAAAGTAATGACAAGTAATGCAACTGGCTTCTCGGTCTCCTGTTTTGAGAACCAGGACGGAAGTGACCCAAAGGTCATGTGGTCAAGGCCTTAGGTCGCCTTCACTTCCACGTGCGACGCCTCACCGACAAACGTTGCGATGGCCGAGTGATCGAAGTCGCCCTTGCCGTCGGCGATCAGCGATGAAATCATCTGCTGCACTTGCGCGGTTAAAGGCAGGCAAACGCTGTTCGCCTCGGCCGTCTTGAGTGCATTGCGCAGATCTTTTTGATGGAGACGGATTCGGAAGCCGGGCTTGAAGTTGCGCGCGATGAGCATGGGGCCCTTGGCGTTGAGCACGGCGCTGCCCGCGAGCCCGCCTTTGACGGCGTTCACCACCACCTCGGGATTGAGCCCGCACCGCGTAGCCAGTGTCAGCGCCTCGCCCATGGCGGCAATGTTGCACGCCACCATGATCTGATTGGCCAGCTTGGTCGTGTTGCCCGCGCCCACCGGCCCGGTAAGCGTCACGCTCGAGCCCATGCACTTCAAGATCGGCTCAGCCTTCGTGAAGGCCGCCTCGCTCGCGCCCACCATAATGGCGAGCGTGCCGTCGATGGCCTTGGGCTCTCCTCCGCTCACCGGCGCATCGACAAAATCCACGCCCTTTTGCGCGCAGGCCGCGGCGATCTTCTGCGAAACCAGCGGGCTGATCGAACTCATGTCGATGATGAGCGAGCCAAGTTTTGAACCCGACAGGATTCCGTTGGCGCCGAGCACGACCTCTTCGACCTCGGGCCCGTCGGGCAGCATGGTGACGACAATAGGGGCGCGCGCGCCGACATCTGCGTTCGATGCGCCACACTGGGCGCCGTCGGCCACGGCGGCGTCGAGTTTTGCCGGGGTCCGGCCGTACGCAACCACTGTGTGTCCGGCCTTCAAGAGATTCCTGAGCATGGGACGGCCCATGATGCCGAGCCCGACAAATCCAACCGTTGCCATCGTCTTTCTCCGCTTGTCGAATTTAAGATTGATACGTGCTTAACTACTTTAATTATTTTACCGAGATCGAGGAGCGCTTTCAGCAGCGGCGCGGGGCGGTTTTGCTGCTTTCCACGCTCGATTGGGCTCTGATAGAGACCTGGCGCGAGGCTGGAATTCCCCTCGAGGCGGCGTTGCGCGGTATCGATGCGGCCTTCGACAAGTATGAAGCGCGGCAAAAGCGGGCCCGCATGCAGCGCATCAATGGCCTCGCATGGTGCGCACAGGCGGTGATGCAGGCCGCCATGGAGTTGAGCGAGGCGTCAACTGGTTCAGCTTCAACAGAGTCTGCAGCCGCGGAATCCGGCTTCGAGCACGAGCGCGTCGCAGCGCATTTAACGGCAGCCGCCCACGCGCTGGATGCTGCAGAAGTAGCTCCCGAAGCGTGCCGCGCGACCGCCGCGCGCCTGCGCGAGATGGCCGCAGCCATGCCGGCTCCAGCAAGCGAAAAGTCTGCGCCCGTTCATCTTGAAGAGCTGGAGCAGTCGCTCATGGTGCTCGAAGACAGGCTGCACGCCGCGCTCCAACTTGCGGCGCCGGAGGAGCTGGTGTTGGGACTGAACGAGCACGCGGCCCGCGAACTAGCGCCCTACCGCAGCCGCATGGGCGCCGTGCAACTGCGCCAGGTGAAAGAGCAGTTTGTACGGAAGCAACTGCTGGTTCATTACAATCTGCCGCGGTTGAGCCTGTTTTACATGAGCCAGCAATGAAGAAGCGGCGAGGCGTAAACCGAAGTTCTCGAGAGCCCCACCCATTCTCCGCCGCGGCGGACGGAAAGGATGGGGCACGAGGCATTCAGCCTTCGCCGGTTGCCTCGCGTTTGGTGCAGATCGAAAAGCCGATTTACGGCGGAGCGTTTCTGGCGCGCATTGAAGGCAAAGCAGTGTTTGTGCCGCTGGCTCTGCCCGGCGAGCAGGCGCGGGTGCGCATCGTTGACGACAAGCGCGGCTACGCGACCGCAGAAGTCGAGGAAATCGTCACAGCATCGCAGCAGCGGATCGCGCCCGCGTGTCCGCACTTTGGCGCGTGCGGCGGATGCCAGTATCAGCAAGCAAATTATGCCGCCCAACTCTCGTATAAACAAGAGATCCTGCGCGAAACGCTGGAGCGCGGCGGCGTGCACCTTCCGGAAGATGAAATCGCGGTGCTGGCCTCGGAGCCCTGGGCCTACCGCAACCGCATCCGGCTGGCGTTCGACGCCAATGGAAATGCAGGTTACCGCGGGCGGCGTTCTCATGCGGTGATTGCCATCGCCGAGTGCCCCATTGCTGCGCCGCTCCTGGTGCGCGCCTCATTGGCGGCAAGCGAAGTTGCGCGGGAATTGCTTGCAACGTCGCGTGCCAGCGAGATTTCCCTCTTTTGCGATGCCGCGGAGACGGCGTTGCTCGTGAGCGTGAGGTATGCAAGCGGCGGAAAGGGCCGGTTCGATGACTTTGCGCGAGAGCTCTCCGGCAAAATCCCCGAATTGAAGGGCGTGGAGTTTCTCGCCGAAGGCGGCAAAGGCCAAGCGCCGCACAGCGTGGCGCGATGGGGCGCGAATTCTCTCGTTTATCGTGCCGCGGGCTTCGATTATCGCGTCGATCAAGGCGCATTTTTCCAGGTCAATCGTTGGCTCGTGGATGCCCTGGTCGAGCATGTGACGGCGCAGGCGCCCGGCGGGCTGGCCTGGGATCTTTTCAGTGGCGTGGGCTTGTTTGCGCGGCAACTCGGTCGCAGCTTCGCGCGCGTAATTGCGGTCGAGTCCGCTCCCGCATCGATCGCCGCCCTCGCGCACAATCTGCGCGACACGAGTGCATCGTCGGTGAAAGCGTCGGCACTCGATTTCTTGCGCAGAGAACGCCCGGGCGACCGGCCCGATCTGATCATCGCCGACCCGCCGCGCACCGGCCTCGGCGCCGAAACTACAGCGCTGCTCGCAGAAATTGCCGCGCCGGAACTCGTGGTTGTCTCCTGCGATCCGGCAACTCTGGCGCGCGATCTACGTGCGCTCGCCGGATCGGGCTACGTCATCGACCAAATCACTCTCGTTGACCTCTTCCCGCAGACCTTTCATCTCGAGACGGTCGTGCGTCTGCGCCGATAGCCGCCTGCCGGATGCAGTGCACACAATTCTGATACGCTTGAAGCCAAATTCACTTTGCCAATTCGGGCCCCATGTCCATCACCCCCCCCAGCCCGGCGCAGCCTGCAGCTGGCCTGACGGCCGTTCCGCTTTTTCACGCGGCGTGGCTGTTTGCGGTGGGAATCGCTCTCACAGGCCGCCTCTGGCTGCAACCCAGTGTGGTCCTCATCGCCTTGGTGCTCACCGGCGTTGTGTGCGTAGTCGCGGCGCTGCGCACGCAGCGCATTGCATGGCTGCCGCTGGCTGCATTGTGGCTGCTCCTCGGCGCCTGGTGCGGAGAGATGGAACCGCACCCTGCGCCCGAGCCCCCGCTGGCCGCGCTTTCTGACGGCTTGCTGCGCACTGTCGAGGGAACCGTGAGCGACGCCGGTCCCGTGCGCACCGAGCTCGAACAAAATGTCGACGAGCCATCCCCTACGTCTCCCTCCCAGCGCGTGGACCTGCGCGTGGAAAACGTTGAGGTGGTCAGCGACGAGAGCGACGCACAAGCGCCTGTGAGCGGTGGCGTTCGGTTGACCGTCCGCTGGCCGTCCGGTGAGGGCGCGCAGGCGTTTCAGTGCGGAGACCGCGTGCGCGCTGTGGTTCGTTTGCTCCCGCCGGAGACCTATCACGATCCCGGGGTCTGGAGCCGCGCCGATTTCCTGTTGGATCAGGGCATCACATCGACAGCGACTGTGGCTATCGATCGCATCGACCGGCTGGGGCGCGCGCCCCGTGCATTCCTGTCGTGCCGCGTGCGCGGCTGGCAACACGCGTCAACCGCGCGGCTGCTGGCCCTGCCCGTCGCCATGCGCAAAATGCCCGCGCCCCTGCGCCTCTCTGAAGACGATGCCGTGATGCTTTCCGCCATGGTGGCCGGCGATCGCACCTACCTGACGCACGCGTTGCGTGGCGGCTTCGAGCGCACCGGCTCGTTTCACATGCTGGTGGTTTCCGGCCTTCATCTCGCCATCGTCGCGGCCTGCCTCTTCTGGATCTTCAAGCGCCTGCGCTTGCCGCGCGTGCCTGCCACGCTTCTCACTATCGCCGCCTCGTTTGCCTACGCGCTCTTCACCGGCTTCGCCACGCCCGTGCAGCGCTCTCTCTGGATGGTAACCCTCTATCTGGTAGGGCGGTTGATTTACCGCGAGCGCAGCCCGCTGAACACCATCGGATTCGCCACGCTGTGCCTGCTGGTGGTCAGCCCGCGCAGCCTCTTCGACTCCAGCCTGCAAATGACGCTGCTGGCGGTCATCGCTGTTGCAGGCGTAGCCGCGCCGCTGCTGCAAGGCACCATCCATCCCTACGCAGCCGCCACGCGCGACCTTAAGCTGGTTGCCGTCGACATCAAGCTCGCACCGCCGCTCACCGAGTTCCGAGTCCTCATGCGCATGGTCGCCGAGCGCCTGCAACGTGCGTTCAGCAGCACCATCGCGTGGCGCGTCTTTCCCTGGTTTCTGCGCTTCGCGATTCGTGCGGTGGAGCTGCTCGTCGTTTCCTGCGTCGTGGAGCTGGCCATGACGCTGCCCATGGCCGTCTACTTTCATCGCATCACCATCTTTGCCTTGCCCGTGAATCTGCTCATCATCCCCCTGCTGGTAGTGCTCATGCCCGCAGCGCTGCTCATGCTGCTGGCGCTCGCGGTCTGGCCCGCAGCTGCCGTGGTTCCGGCAGCGGTGGTCGCGCTGGTGATGCACGCGGGCGTCGCGCTGGTGCATTGGTTCGGCTCCATGGCGATGGGTGACTTCCGCATCCCTGGGCCGCTGGCGTGGCAGGTGGCGGCGTTCTGCGCGCTTGGGGCAGCGGCGATTGCGATGGCGCACCGGGGCCTGCAATGGCCGAGCTTTGGACGGTTCAATCAAGTTGACGCAGCCGCGATTCACCCTCGAGGGATCAAAGCCTTTCTTTGCCGGCACATTTTGAGAGTTCGTCCCGGCACGCGATTTGAAGCGCCCGATCGCGAAGAAAGCCTGGGGCGATGGCTGCGGCGCGGGGCATGGGCGGCTCTCGCCGCTGCGGCTCTTGCCGCCGTGCTGCCGCGGCCCATTGATCGGCCCCACGGCGCAATGCTCATGGAGGCCATCGACGTGGGCCAGGGCGATTCTCTGCTCCTCATCACGCCCGATGGCAAAACTTTGCTGATCGATGGCGGCGGATTTGGCGGCGGGCCGCGCCAGGCTCCGCAGGATTTCGACATTGGCGAGGAAGTGGTCTCGCCGGCTCTGTGGGCGCGCGGCATCCGGCACCTCGACGCCGTGGCGCTCACTCACGCGCACTCCGATCACATGGGCGGACTGCCCGCCATCCTCAGGAATTTCCATCCCGATGAGCTATGGGTCGGCAACAATCCGCACGTTGCGGCCTACCTCGCGCTCCTGGATGAGGCAGCCAGCCTGCATGTCCGCGTGCGCAGCTTTCGCGCCGGCGACGCCTTTGCTTTCGGCAATACGCAGATCAACGTTCTAGCGCCATTTCGCGATTATCAGCCCGGCGCGGAGCCGACCAACAACGATTCGCTGGTGCTGCATGTAGCCTACCGCGCGACATCCGTCATGCTGGAGGGCGACGCGGAGGCACCGGTCGAGCAAGCCATGCTTTCTGAGCCGGGACTCGCGAGCACACTGCTCAAAGTCGGCCATCACGGCAGCATCACCTCCACGCGGCCGGAGTTTCTGGCCCGCGTAGCGCCGCAGTGGGCAGTGATCAGTTGCGGGCTGCACAATCGCTACGGTCATCCGCGCGAAGAAGTGCTCGAGGCGCTCCAGCAGGCACACGTCCGTACCTACCAGACCGACACCAACGGCATCACCTGCTTCCGCCTCGACGGTAAGACTGTTGCGGCCGATGTGGGATGCGCAAATCGGTAAAGAGTTACCGCGCCGCCGCGTGTATCGCCAGCAGCGTCTCCAGCAACGGTTTCAGCAGCTTCAGGTCGAGCGCGTTGGCGCCATCCGACTTCGCGTTCGCCGGATCGTCGTGGACCTCAAGGAAAATCCCGTCGATGCCCGCGGCGACCGCCGCGCGCGCCAGCAGTGGAATGAACTCCGGCTGGCCGCCGCTCACGCCGTTGGCCGCCGAAGGCTGCTGCACGGAATGCGTGCCGTCAAAAACCACCGGCGCGAGATCGCGCATGATCGCCAGCGAGCGGAAATCCACCACCAGATTGTTGTAACCGAAGCTCGATCCGCGCTCCGTGAGGAACACGCGCTCGTTGCCCGTGGAGCGCACTTTTTCCAGGCCGTGGCTCATGTCCCATGGCGCCATGAACTGGCCTTTCTTGATGTTCACCGCGCGGCCGGTCTTGCCGGCGGCCACCAGCAGGTCGGTCTGGCGGCAAAGGAACGCTGGAATCTGCAGCACGTCCACAGCCTCCGCGGCAACTTCGCAGTGGCTGGGCTCGTGCACGTCGGTCAGCACCGGCAGGCCCGTGTCTTTTGCGATCTGACGGAGGATGCGCGTGCCCTCATGAAGTCCGGGGCCGCGATAGCTCTTCACGCTGGTGCGATTGGCCTTGTCGTAGCTGGCTTTAAAGATGTAGGGAACCCCGAGATCGGCCGTAATACGCTGCACAGCTTCGGCCATGCTGCGCGCATGGGTCTCGGACTCGATGACGCAGGGGCCGGCTATAAGGAAGAGCCGGCCCGCGCCAACTTCCACCGGCCCGATTTCGAACGAAGCACTCACGAGGACGATTCTACCCTTCCGCGCGGCCCGGGCCTGCGGTTATCCGGTGTGGCTCCGCGTCCACTCCCACAGTGCGCGATCCAGCGTCCTCAACGGCGTGGGTGCGGGCAGTTCGCTCTGCGGGCGCACGATGTTGCTTTCCGCCAGGCGCTTGCAAAAGGCCAGATACTCCTCGTAAAAGTGCACGTCGTGGCGGGAATGACCCAATGCTTCCAGGGCGCGGTAATCGAGCACCGTGTAGCGTTCCGGGTAAATCGCCGCCAGAATCGCTGACGCCACGGTAAGATCCACGCCGTGCAGCTCGATCAGGGCCTTGACGGCCGTTTCCGTCGTCGCATCGGGCGCGGCGGCTGTGGCCAGCGCGCGCCGAATCTTTTCGCTGCTGTTCCCGATCAAATACTGCACCGCGCGCTCCGACTTCCAGCGCACGATCGCTTCCAGATTCGCTAATGTGGTTTCGCCGTTGCGGATCGCTTCGCCCGCTTCGAAGGCTGCTTTTTCCAGTTCGTGCTCCTTCTCGCCGGTCGTCTGCCAGTACTGCTCTGCCAACTGCTGCAGCTCCGCTTCTGCGGGCTGAAGCTGAAAATAGGCAACCATGTTTCCAAGTCCTTTCCTTCTGTTGTTACCCCAAAACCTAGTCACAATAGGCCCGTTACGAAATGATTGTCAATAACCCGGAACGGGATTTCGGCCGGGATGTACCGGACTGGTCCAAAAGATAGATGCAAAGAGGTAGCTGCGCGTTTCCAAGCGGGTCGAGAGGGCCTTTGAGGCAGTTGCTGCATGGGGGGAAACCTCTCTAAAGTAAGTAGACGAGCTTTGGGAAAAGTCCGCTTGAACGGGAGAACGCGAGGAGAACAATCTTCGGTAAAAATCGCGGCGTCGGGTAGGAATTAGCAAGAACACGCACTTTTTCTCTGAAAATAAAGCAGTTATTACTTTCATGCATAAATACATAAATATGCTAATATGTAAATATGCGTACGACAGTTGACATACCGGATGAGACGTACCGCGCTCTGAAGATCAAAGCCGCGCGGGAAGGGACGCCCGTGCGCCAGGTTGTTTTGCGCGGAATTCAGCGGGAGCTGGAAGGAACTGAGGAGAAGCCGGTTCGAAAGCTGCAACTCCCTCTGATTCTCTCCTCGCGTCCCGGTACGCTGCACCTGACCAACGAGCAGATCGATGAACTCACCGCTTTTACCTGATGTGAATGTATGGGTCGCGCTGAACCATGGGCAGCACTTTCACCATATGGCGGCAAAGCGATGGTACGAAGCACTCCCAGATAGCGCGAGGCTGGTCTTTTGCAGGCAGACGCAGCTTGGACTCTTCCGCATACTGACAACCACTGCGGTGATGGGCCACGAAATCGCGACCCAACAGGGCTGTTGGCAGATCTTCGACCGTTGGGCTTCAACGGGTCAGGTAGGATGGGCGGACGAACCACGGAACCTGGAAATCTCGTTGCGGGAATTGACCAACAAGTCCGCTTCATCGCCGAAAGCCTGGATGGACGCTTATCTGACGGCATTTGCCGAAAGCGCCGAGCTGACGCTCGTCACATTCGACCGCGCACTGGCGGCAAAGGTGAAAGGCGCGGTGCTGCTGGGGTGAAACACCAATCAGCTCGCCTTTTCCCGATGAGCCTCCCCCGAGATAGAGCTCCCTCTAAATGCATGAAATAAAGGTCTTTATGCAATTTTCCGATGCGGGACAGTCAAGCCACGCAGTAAATGCCAGTTTCTATGGTAAAATGGCATAATGAATACCATTATTGAAATTGATCGTGCCGGCCGGATCGTGGTGCCGAAAAAATTCAGGGACGCTCTGCGCCTGAAGCCGGGGACGCGATTGAAGATCGAGCGTAGCGGCGAGCAGTTGGTGTTGGAACAAGACTTTCCGGAGCCGCGGCTGGAACGGCGGGATGGGATTCTGGTGCTGGTGAGCGGGCCGCCGCTTTCAGGCGAAGATGTGAACCGGTCTATCGAAGAAGATCGAGAGCGGCGCATGCGGTATGTGGCCGGGCTCTCCGATGAGCCATGACAGCGCGCGTGGCTTCGTTCCCCGTAGCTTCGTTTTTTGACACTTCCGTGCTGATCGCGGCGCATGACGCAAGCCGCCCAGGACACGAGGCGAGCCTGCGGCTGATGCAGAAAGCGGCCCGCGACCATTGCGCCTGCGCGGCCCATTCGCTGGCGGAGTTCTATTCCGTGCTATCCCGCCTGCCGGGCGGCTGGCGGCAGAGACCCGATTTTGCCGGAACTTTGACGGAGGAAATTGCATCTCGCGTGACGGTTGTAGCGCTGACCGCGCAGGAGTATCTGGCAACCCTTCAATCTGCCGCACGATTGAGAATTGCCGGAGGCGCAGTCTACGACGCGCTCCTGCTTGCCTGCGCGCGCAAAGTGAACGCCGAGCGCATTTATAGCTGGAACGAACGGCATTTCAAGCTGGTTGCGCCGGATCTGGCGGAGCGGATTGGGACGCCGTAACGTCCCGGGCCGGCGCGATCAATCGTGCGCTTGCGGCGAAGGTGAAAGAGGCGGTGCAGCTGGAGTAAGGACGATCTGGTTCAATCTGATCCCTCGGACTCGGCGAATCGAGCCTTGATCTTTTTCGTCAGCCACGAAGCCTCCCGCACGGCCACGATATAGACGATGATGATGCCAAAATAATCCCACAGCGACATCCTGCGGCCTTCGTACGTGACCCTCGCGGGCAACATGGGCTCACAGTAGCGCCAAAGGAAGAGGCCCAGACTTACCAAAGCCAGAATAAGGACCTGACGAACCAGCAGCCCCCCATGTATCGAGGAACCTGAAGATTCCCGAAGAGATCATCCGCATCTTTGAAAGACATTCCGCAGGCGCAGCAAAGCATAAACACAACATATGCGAATGTGATCGCGACCTGCCAGCTCCAGAAGCGGTCCTTCAAAGGAAAGTACAGCAGGCAGAAAACCGCTATCGCTATAACGTGAGCCCAGCGTCCTATCCACCAATGGGACTCTTTCTCGTCCTCCGGCGGAGCCTGTTCGTCTTCAGTCTTCTTCTCTGCGGTATCTAAGTCATCGAACATCGCTTCGCCTGCTTTCCGCGAAACCTACTCGGCCGTCGTAACTGGAATCATCTTCTGCGCGCCGACGCGACCCACCCGATTCTTGTAGCTCGCCTCAATGAACGCGTGGAACAGCGGGTGCGGCTCCAGCGGCTTCGACTTGAACTCGGGGTGGAACTGGCAGCCGAGAAAATACGGATGGCCGGGAATCTCCACGATCTCCACATACGTCTGGTCGGGCGTAGCGCCCGAGATGCGCAGGCCCGCGCCGGTAAGCAGCGCTTCGTATTCGCGATTGAACTCGTAGCGATGGCGGTGGCGCTCGCTGATCTCTTTGGCTCCAGCGTAGGCGCGGCTGGCCAGTGAATCCTCCTGCAACTGGCACGCCCAGGCGCCCAATCGCATCGTCCCGCCCATCTCTTCCACGCCCAGCAGCTCGCGCAGCTTGTAAATTATGCGATGCGGCGTCGCCGGATCGAACTCGCTCGAGTTGGCGTCCTTCAGCCCGCACACGTTGCGCGCATATTCGATGCACGCGGTTTGCATGCCCAGGCAAATCCCAAAGTAGGGCACGTTCTTCTCCCTAGCGTAACGGATGGCGTTCAACATGCCGTCGATGCCGCGTTTGCCGAATCCGCCGGGAACCAGGATGCCGTCGTACTCCTCGAGTTGCGCCTCGTAGCTGCGGTCTTCCGGGCCCGCCGACTCCAACCCTTCGGCCTCAATCCAGTGAATCTTGAGCTTCAGATTCTGCGCCACGGCCCCGTGCGTCAGCGCCTCTTTGAGCGATTTGTAGCTGTCTTCGTACTCCACGTACTTGCCCACAATCGCAATCGAGACCTCGTCCTTCGGGTGATAGCAGCGCTCCACCAGATCGCGCCACCGGGCGAGGTCGGCTGCGGGCGCTTCCTTGTGAAGATATTTGAGGATGAGCTCGTCGACGCCTTCCTCTGCGAAGTTGAGCGGCACTTCGTAGACCGAAGGCACGGTTTTCGCGCCGATCACGGCCTTCTCTTCGACGTTGCAGAAGGCAGCGATCTTCTGCTTGATGTCACGACTCAACTGCCGCTCTGAGCGGCACAAGAGCACATCGGCCTGGATGCCGATCGAGAGCAGTTCCTTCACGGAGTGTTGCGTGGGCTTGGTCTTCAGCTCCTGTGCCGCGGCGATCCATGGCACGAGCGTCACGTGGACGAAGACCGTGTTTTCGCGACCCAGCTCCTGGCGCATCTGGCGGATGGCCTCGAGAAACGGCAGCGATTCAATGTCGCCCACCGTGCCGCCAATTTCGATAATCGTCACATCGGCGCCGTTCGCGGCCACCTTGCGCATGGCGTTCTTGATCTCATTGGTCACGTGGGGAATCACCTGGACAGTTTTGCCCAGGTAGTCGCCGCGGCGCTCCTTCATGATGATCTGCTCGTAGATGCGCCCGGTGGTGTAGTTGTTGTCGCGCGAGAGCGGCGCATGCGTGAAGCGCTCGTAGTGGCCCAGATCGAGGTCGGTCTCCGCGCCGTCGTCGGTCACAAACACCTCGCCATGCTGGAAGGGCGACATGGTGCCGGGATCGACGTTGAGGTAGGGGTCGAACTTCATCAGGTTCACGCGCAGGCCGCGGCTCTCAAGCAGGCAGCCGAGAGACGCTGCCGCGATACCCTTGCCAAGACTGGACACAACTCCGCCCGTCACAAAGACATACTTTGCCGACATCGATGCAACCTCATTTTTTAGTTGTTGGGTTTGGCCGTACCTGGTGGGCACATTCAAGTATGGCAGAGATGTGGGGTGCGGCGAAAGAGGAAATTTGCCGTCCCCTTCGGAAAGTGAACTGTCGCTTCACATAACGGTACTGCAATGAGTGCCTTGCGCCCGCCAGTGACGGCGCGGCGGCTCTGGCGCTACGATGGCTTCGGGAAGGCGGCTGCCATGACGAGCAAGATCGAGGTTCTGAAGGCCGACATCACCACCCTGGCCGTAGACGCCATTGTGAATGCGGCCAACACTTCCCTGCTGGGCGGCGGCGGCGTGGATGGGGCGATCCATCGCGCGGCCGGGCCGGAGCTCTTCGACGAGTGCTACCAGATCGGCGGCTGCCCCACCGGCGAAGCGCGGCTGACAAAGGGTTATCGTCTTCCCGCGAAGCATGTAATTCATACCGTGGGTCCGGTGTGGACCGGCGGCGAGCGCGGCGAGCCGGAGCTTCTGGCGAGCTGCTATCGCTCGGTTTTCAACATTGCGCGCGAAAACAGCATCGGCTCACTCGCATTCCCCGCAATTAGTTGCGGAGTCTACCGCTTCCCTGTCGATCGCGCGGTGAGAATTGCCGTCGCCGAGACCGTCGCGGAACTGGTCTCGAGCGACGCGATCCAGAAAGTCATCTTCGCCTGCTTTGGCGATGAGATTTACAACACCTACCGGGGAGAAGTGGACAGGCTGTCGTAAAGGCGGGCTGTGAGCACCGCATTCAGATTCTAGCCGCCTTCCAGCGCCCGCCCTCGCCGATTGCGATGGCCGCGCGGTGGTATACTTCAAGCAATTTTGCAGGAGACTTTTGTGCGTAGGCAGTTGATTCTCTGTGCCGTGCTGGCACTGGCCGCTCCAATTGCGACCGCGCAGCTGACGCCAATGTCGCCGGAGCTGAAAGCGTTTGTCATGCGACCCGATCAGCAGAAGGCTGTTTTGGCCGCGATGTTCAGCTACTGGCGTTCGATCATGCCTGACTGCCCGTCCCCGCAGCTCAAACAAATGAACGTGCTGGTGGAAACAGCTCCGTCGTTCGACGCCTCAGGGAATCCGGCATCGGGTAAGTGGAGAATGGTCGGCAGCGTCGAGGGGTGCGGGGAAGCAAAGACAATGAACGTCCTCTATGGGTTCGGAGCTGACGGCAATATGATGATGGTGCAAATGCTTCCAGGGACTTCGCATGCGGAGCTGCAGCTCAAAAAAGACGCAATATTCTATGCAAGATTAGGAATGACCAATCTCGCGCCAAAGGACTGCAAAGCCATCCAAATCGTTGACACGAAGTTCCTTCAATACGACGAAACGGTCCCCGCGACAATGCCGGGCCGCGGCAATCGCGCGTGGACTGAGGAGTGGACCGTGCACGCTTGCGGCGTCACAGGATTGGTGCCTATGCATTTTATTCCCGACGCCACGGGAACTACGATTCACTCAGAGGTTTTGAAAACGCCAAAGTAGCATGCCGCGCGGGTCACGAAGACAGCGGAAAAGCGAGCAGGCCTTGGCGGCCTGCCCTGTCCCTCGGTCCCCGGTTTTCTTGCTCCCTCGCTCCCTTGCTCCCTGCCGAGTTCCTCAGCGAGCGATTTTTGCTCGCCGGGGTGGCTCGCCCCCGGCTTTCAGAAATTCAGCGTGATCTTCGCCGTCAGCGCCCGCGGCGTCACGTAGTGCGTGCCGCTGAACGTCGACAGGAAGTTATACAGCGCGTATTTGTTTGTGACGTTGATCGCTGTCAGGTCGAGATCCGTCTTGTAGTGCTCGCGGTGGAAGAGGTTGTTCTTGCCAAGGGTGACATCGAACAGGTCGCGGTGCTGAATGCGCGGCGGGTCATGGTCGTTGT
This sequence comes from Occallatibacter sp., assembly GCA_050011915.1. GTDB lineage: Bacteria > Acidobacteriota > Terriglobia > Terriglobales > Acidobacteriaceae > Telmatobacter. The sequence goes on along the minus strand of JBEKIE010000049.1, from coordinate 10,811 downwards.
CCCCTTTGCCGGCCGCAGGAATATCGATCAGTTTGGAGCTGAGCTCGTTGGCCGGGCAAGTGGAAAAGTAGCTCGCGGGATTGTTGACCTTGGCCGCGACTCCGTTGCAGGCGAATCCCGCCTGAAATTCCTCGTCCAAAGTCAGGGGCAGGTAGACATTGGCCATCGTGACCGGGTTGGTACTGGGCGGAATGTTGTTATCGACCATCGCGATGCCCGGGACGCCGCCCGGCAGGGTGATGGATGTATTCGGGCAGGCGCTGTTGGGATCGGTGGGGCTGTAGCAAGGCGTGGAGCCGGCCACGAGACCCGAGTCAAATCGCCAGTTAAAGCCGCCCCAAATGCCGCTGACCCACTTGCCGCCGGGAAGAGTGTATTGGACGTGGGTGGTCTCGTTTAGTTTCTCGTCGTGGTCGATGCGGAAGGGGTACTCCGTGGCTCCCTGGGCGACGCCGCCGGTAGCTCCGGCGCCGGCGACCTGCGGCGGAAGGAAGCGGGCAGCCACCGACGATCCAACGATATAAGCACTGAAGTTGTGGTAATTCGGAACTTCGAGGTGCACCGCGTAACCAGGGATCTTGGAGTTGTGCCAATCGATCGGGAAGGTGATGGGCGTATTACCGAGCACGCTGAAGTCGAAAGCATTGTGCGTGTACTTCCAGATGTACTCGCCGCTGAAGACCACATTCTTGCCGATGGCCTGCTGCAGGCTGGCGTGGAACTCATTTCGGAAACCGGGCGCCATGGTGCTGGAAACGCCGGAGGCGCAATTGAGAAGCGGCGAAAGCACCGCGTTCGCGCATCCTTCGCTGGAAAGCACGAGGTTCTCGTTGAAGGGCGTCTCAAGGGTGCGCGCATAGGAGATGCCTGCCACTGTGCCGGTAGGCTTGACGTTGTATGCAATGCCCAATCGCGGCTCGGTCTGGTTGGCGTCTGTGAGGCCGTTGTACACGTCTTCGCGAACGCCCAGGTTGAAGTCCCAGTTGGCCACCTTGATTTCATCTTCAATGTAGAGAGCAAGCTCTTTCACGTCGGTGTGGCCGAAGTAGTTGTATTCCGTTCCACCGCGGGTGAGATCGAAGGGCGCGAGCACGGAAAGATAGTTGGCATTCGCAACATTGGACAAGCCGTTGCATTGCGAGGGATTCGCGTATCCCGGCAGGGAGACGCCGGTTATTGCGCTCACACAGGGTGAGTTATACGTGTCCTCTACGATGCCGAGATTGTCGTTCTCGTGCAGGAAGGTTTGCTCATATTGCGCGCCGATTTTGAGGTTGTTGACCCCCTTCACATAGGAGTAGTCCGCATGGACGCCGGTGTTGGTGAGGGTGCGGTACTGGGAGATGGATGAAGTTTGCAGGTTCGACGGACCGAGATCTGCCAAAGGATTGGCGCTGGGATCGTAGTCATACCCGTCTCTGCGGACAAAGACGCCAAGGTTGAAGACGGAGTCGCTGCTGATGATCCGCGTGTAAGTAGGCGAGATGTTGTAAGTGTTGATCTTGGAGTGCTGATCGGCGTTGCCGACGCTGGCGAGAGTGGGAGCGGCGCTGGTTCCACCGGCGACGACATTCTGAACATTCAGGTTGTCGTACGCATTGGGGGTCTGGAACCAGGAACGGCTGTAGCTCAGGTCTAAATGTACGGAGTCGGCTGGCGTAAAGTTGTAATCGACGCGATCGAAGACATTTTCCTCATTGCCCTTGTCGTGAAAGACGGCGAACTCGGGCGCGTCAAGAAAGCGGCCGGTATTGAGGCCGTCGACTTCAGCGAAGTTGCCCCAGTTTTTGCCCCCGTAGGAGAGATCGAAGCCGCCTGTAGCAGAGCCGAAGCTGCCATAGGAGGTATATAGAGTGCCGGTGGGAGTGGTGACTCCCACGCCGCTGCGCGTGGTAGCCACGATGACCAGGCTGGTTTTGTCGCCGTACTCCGCGGGCGGCGCACCACTGATGACTTCAATTGACTGGATAGAGTTGGAAGGAATCTGGTTAGAGAATACCTTGCTTTGCTGGTCGGTTTCGTTCTGGCCGTCGACCTGGAAGGAATTCGAAGCGTGATCGCCCAGGCCATGGAAAAGGCCGTTGGAGTCGGCCGAAACACCTGGAGTGGTTTGCGTGACAAGCGCGCTCAAGCCCGAAGACACGCTTTCGAGCGGCACTTTGGTGAACATATCGCGGTCTACGTCGGTGTGGAAGGTCGAAGTGTCCTCAACCTGCGGCCCTTCAGACTCCACAGTCACCGTTTGACTGGCGCCGGCAATCTGGAGAACCAGCGTGAGGTTTGTCCCCACCGAGGAGCGAATCTCGACATTCTGGCTTGTCGGAGCAAATCCGTTGACGGAGACGGTGATCAGGTAAGGGTTAAAGGGGACGTTGGCAAACTGAAATTGGCCGGTTGCACCCGTAGTTGTTGTGCGGGCGAATCCTGAAACGCTGTTGGCGAGATGCACGGTTGCGCCGGGAATCACGGCTCCGCTTGGATCGGTGACCGTGCCGTGCACCGTGCCTGCACTGCCGCTTTGCGCGCGCACGGATGCTGCCGGCGATACCGCCAAACAAACGAGGGCGAGAAGGGGAAGAATTTGTAGCGTTGCGCCACGATAAATTCGCATGGAAAAGTCTCCGGAAAATGGCTGAATGAAATGGGAACCGGGCCGCGCGACCTGCCGCCGCGGCATCTTCAGTGCATTCAGAGAGCATCGATCCGCTTCAAATCAATAAATGAAGATGCGTCGAAGCATCGCCCGATGCGTAAGGGGATTGGGCCGATGCGACGAACTGAAAACGGAAAGACGCCCTACCAGGAGACGGGAGGTGGGCGAATAAAGAGACGGATTTGCCGCTGGCGGGCAATGAGGATCGGATCGGCCTGGGGCGCAGAGGCTCCCAATTGCACGATCACAATCACAGCCGCGGCGGCTGCAACGGGCGCCACCGTGTGCATGACGATGCACAATTGGCAGTGATCGGCGTCGGTTTGGTCGGGATGCACGTGCGCAACCTGCGCCACGGCCAGCATCGCCAGCAGAACCAGGCAGAGCACCGCCACCGCCGGCATAAAGCCGGGCCAGGCGCCGCGCTTCCCGAATCCCTGTGACCTGAATCCCTGCAAACGAATGCCCTTCCCCTTCTATTTTACAGAAAAGTACACAAAATTGGACGATTCGGGCCTGGAGAAGTTGCATTTTAGGCCGATTTTCAGCCCTTCAGCCGCCAACGTGTGCGGTATGCGTCTAAACTGAGTTGCCATGGTGATCTTTCTCGAACGCCGGTGTTCTGGGGCACTTGGCCTGGCTGCCCTTCTGTTGGTAGCACCAGCCGCACTGGCGCAAAGCGGCGGTAGCAGTTCGGCGACGCCGGCGCAGAGCCCGGCGAGTCAGAACTCGTCAGGCCAGAGCCCTAAGGGCCAGAACTCCCAGCCCCTGCCCTTGAAGCCGGGCGTTCCCGGCATGGGTAGGAATCACCGGCTGATCCTGAAAGACGGCTCCTACCAGCTGGTCCGCGATTACCAGATCGTGGGCGACCGCGTGCGTTACCTCTCGCAGGAGCGCGGCGACTGGGAGGAGCTGCCCGCGAACCTCGTGGACTGGGACGCGACGCACAAGTGGGAGAAGGAACACGCCGACCTGGTTGAAGAGGATGCTTCGCCCGCGATGAAAGAAGCGGAGGAACTCGACAAGGAGGAATCCCAGGAGCGTAACGATCAAAATGCGCGCATGCCCCAGGTGTCGGAAGGTCTCGAGCTCCCCGATCAGGATGGCGTGTTCATCCTCGACACCTATCAGGGCACGCCGGAGCTGGTGGAGTTGATCTCGAAAGATCTTTCCATGAATGCGAAGAGCCGCAAAGGCGTCGCTGTGCTGAATCCGCTGGCCACGCAGAAAGCGAGCCTCGAACTCGATGGCGCGCATGCCAAGGTCCACCTCCACGTCAACGATCCGGTCATCTATCTGTCTCTCGGCATCGACACGGAGACGGAGCCTGTGCTCACGCACCCCATCACCGTGAACACCGGCAGCGCCAAAGCCGTGAACGGCAAGCATGGCGCGCATTCGCCGCAATCCGGGTTCGTGGTTGTGCGCGTCGACGAGCGCCAGGCGGTGCGCATCGTCGGCGCCATCAAAGTCGGTCCCACCGGAACCGTCACGCAGGACGAGGACACCATCCCCACCAAGGTGGAAGAGATGCCCGGCAAGCGCTGGTTGCGCGTTACGCCGCAACAGAAGCTCACCATTGGCGAATACGCGCTGGTCGAGATCGTCTCCCCGTCCGACATCAACGAATCTGTGTGGGACTTCCGCGTGGATCCGCGAGCCGGCGACAATCCTGGATCGATAGGGCCGATTCTGAAACAACCGCGGGATTAGGATTGGCGGCCTGGGGCAAACAGTTTCAGCAATGAAAGGCATGAACAGTGCGGCGCAATGCGAACGACTCGAAGAAGCAAAAAAGCAGGCATTTGTTTTGTTTATGGGTGCTGTTGGTTGCCGCGACAATAACCCGGGCTTCGGCAGAAGACCCAGTTGCGCAGTTGTTGCCGCGCGTAGCCGCGAATGTTCAAGAACAACAGCGCAGCATTCCCGACTTCGTTGCCAATGAAGATGTGACGATGCAGGTCCTGGAAAACGGCAAGGTGATTCATGAAAAGCACATTGTTTCGGAATTTCAGGCCGTACATGGCGACTCGAAAAGCAAGAACAACGAACATAGGAAGGTGATATCCGCCACCGAGGACGGCAAGCCGCAGAACGGTTCGGGATATATACTCCCTCTCGGCGTTCGAGGCGGGTTCGCTGAAGATGCTCGAGGGTATTTCGGCGGGGCGAACATGGGCTGCTTCGACTTCGAATTGATTCGCCAGGATCAGTTGCGCGGAAGAAGCGCCATCGTGCTCGCGATGCGGCGGAAAAAGACGTCGCTCGCGGATTCGACCTGCGCTGCGGCGTATAGGGTCGATGCCACCGCATGGATCGATGCCGAGACATACCGGATCTTGCGCCTTGAGTTAGGCCCGAGAAAAGAACGCGACTTTACCGGCCCATTTAGCCAGGGAAACGGAACATACACCTTCGCTCCCGTGATCGAATTTGGAGAGGTGCAAATCGCCGACCGTTCTTATTGGGTGCCCATTGAGAAGGGCGTCGATTTCGTTAAGGAAAATGGGAAAGTGACTTACAAATATGTCGTCCGCTACAGCCAGTTTCACAAATTTGTGAGCACTTCCAGGATTGTCGAAGCCGGCGACACCGGTAAGTAGCGGATGTGCGCGCCGGAATTCATCCGGTCAGAGGCCTAACGCAATCGTTCTTTCCTGCTGCGGCTCACGATGAAATGCCCCAGCAGAGCCAAAACCAGCACTGTGGTCACCAGTGCATCGATGCCGGGCATGCCGCGCGGCCCCCAGTGCGCGTAGCCGCGCCCGTCCAGCCACGTCATGTACGACACCGGAAGATTGCCCAGAGAGTTGATGATGGCGTAGCGCGAGCTGCCGCTTTTCCCCGAGCCGCCCAGGAATTCGAGAGAGACCGCCGTGAACAACGCATAACCGGCGCCGACCGTGAAGAGAAAAAGCGCCGTGCTGGCAAAGTAGATCGCCGGCCGCTGCGGTCCCAGGCTGAGCAGTGCGAGTGTGGCCGCATTCGCGAGGCCCACCAGCAAATAGGCTATCGGGGCACGCACGCGAACTGGAATCAGCGATGCCGAGAGTGCGCCGGCCGTGGTTAGCAGCGCGCCGGCGATGCCGTTGATCCACGCTACCTGCGCTCCGCTCACTCCGTAATCGCGGGCCAGCTCCGGCAGCAGCCCGATCATGGCTCCGCTGGCGCACGGCGCAAGGATCAAAAGCGCATAAGGAATGGCTGGCCAGCGCAGAAACGTGGATTTGAATTCGCGGCCGACGCGGACGACCGTCTCCCATGCGCCGTGTTCGCGAACCATCGATTGCGGAGGCGCGGCCAACGCAAACAACGCAGGCGTCACGATCAGGGCCGCCGCAATCCAGCCCAGCGCGCCCAGACTGAATCGTTCGGCGAACCACAGCAACAGAAACACCGCAACCGCGCCCACGGCCAGCGATCCCGCCTGGTAAGCGCTGCAAGCGCGGCGCTTGCTGGCCTCGCTTGTCAGCGTTCCCATCATGCCGCCGCAGGCCGCCGCCACAATCACGCCCAGGCACGCGCCAAGAAACAGCAATCGCACCGCCCACGGCGTGGCCAGCGTGTGTTGGTGAAATGCAGCCAGCACCGCCGCGGCTGCGGCTGCGGCCGCCAGCATAAGCCAGGTGCGGCGTCGCATCCAGAAGTCCGTCACCGGACCCCATAAGAAATAGATGGCGTGGGGCAGCTGAATCAGCGCGGCGATGCTGGCCGCGCGACCGGGCGCGACACCTTCGTTGCGCAACAGAAAAGTCAGCGCTCCGCTGGCAAGGCCCAGCGAAATCACCGCGTCGGGAGCGATGAGCAGGCTGAAAAGCCATGGGCGCTCGCGGGGAACAGATGGAGATTCAGCCTCGATCTCTGGACCTCCAGGTCGCGTCATGGCGCTTAGAATAGCACGGGCTTTCCGCGTCGCCGTCGGCCTTCCGCTACTCCCGCACAGCAATCCCCAGCGCTTTCATCTTGCGGTAAAGATGGCTGCGCTCCAGGCCCAGCAACTCAGCCGCGTGGCTGATGTTGTTGCGCGCCTCTTCAATCTTCTTCTGAATGTATTCGCGCTCATACGCGTCGCGCGCCTGCTGCAGGCTCGAGAACTCCTCCGTAGAACGTGCGCCGGTCTTGTGTGTCAGCGGCGGCAGATGTTTGCGCTCGATGCGCAACACCCGGGGATTGAGAATGAGCACGCGCTCGATCACGTTCTTCAATTCGCGCACGTTGCCGGGCCAGTGGTAGCGACTGAGCGTCTCCAGCGCTTCCTCGTTGATTTCGACGCGCGGGCGGCCGTATTGGCGGCCGAACTCCGCCAGAAACTCGCGCACCAGCAGTGGAATGTCCTGCTTGCGCTCGCGCAGCGGCGGTACGAAGAAAGGCACCACGTTGAGCCGGTAGAAAAGATCTTCGCGGAAGTTGCCCTTGGCGATCTCCTCTTCAAGGTCTTTGTTTGTCGACGCGATCAGCCGCACGTCGACGCGCAGGGGCTGCGTGCCGCCCACCGGCGTAAACATCTGATCGTCGAGAGCGCTCAGCACCTTGGCTTGCGTCTTCAGGCTCATGTCGCCCACTTCGTCCAGGAAGAGCGTTCCGCCATCGGCGCGCTCCAGCGTGCCGCGTTGCTCCAGCGGCGCGCCCGGCTGCGCGCCATGGCGAACGCCGAAGAGTTCGGCCTCAATGTGCGCCTCGGGAATCGCCGCGCAGTTCAGTTCCACGAAAACCCGGTCGTGGCGCAAGCTTTCCGCGTGAATGGAGCGCGCAATCAACTCTTTCCCGGTCCCCGACTCGCCGTAGATAAGCACGCGCCCGTTGGTCGGCGCCATCAGGCGGATCTGTTGCCGCAAAGCCTTCACCGGCACGCTTTCGCCGCTGAGCACGGATGTGGCGCTGAACTGGCGCTTGAATTCCACATTTTCCGCGCGCATCCGCCGCGCCTCCACGGCGTTCTTCACCACGATGAGCGTGCGTTCCAGCGAAAGCGGCTTCTCCAGGAAGTCGTAGGCGCCCAGCTTGGTGGCCTTGACTGCAGTCTCAATGGTGCCGTGACCGCTGATCATCACCACTTCAGGCCGCGTCTCCGCGGGCCATTCGCGGATGTCGCCCAGCAGCTCGAGTCCATCGCGTCCGGGCAGCCAGATGTCGAGCAAGACCACGTCGTAGGGAACGTCGCCGAGCAGCGTCATCGCTTCTTCGGCATCCGCCGCGCCGGCCACACCGTAGCCTTCCTCGCGCAAAATCTCCTCGAGCGAGCTGCGAATCTCCGCTTCGTCGTCTACCACCAGGATGTGGTTCATGATGCGAGCCTCTTCGCCGCCTGGCCGCCGTTGGCCGCGGATGCAGGCTCGGCGCCCGTCTCCACAACCGGCAGTCGCAGCATGAAGCGCGCGCCCTTGGGAGCATTTGCCTCGGCGCTGATCGTGCCGCCATGCTCCTGCACGATCTTGGCCGCAATCGACAGCCCCAAACCCGTGCCGCGATGCTTGGTGGAGTAGTAGGGCAGGAACAGGCGCTCGCGAATCTCCTCGGTCAGGCCGTGTCCGGTATCGGAAACGGTCACTTCCACCGCGGTTCCCTCTTCAACCAGCGCGGTGCGCACACCGAGCACGCGCAGCAGGCTGCCCTGCATGGCTTCGGCCGCGTTGTCAATCAGGTTGGCCAGCGCCCGCCGAATGGCTTCAGGATCGGCCTGCACCGGAGGCAGGTCCGGCTCCAGGTCGCGCTGCACCGTAATGCCTTCGAGCCTGCCTCCGAACAGCGCCAGCGCCTCCTCGACAATCCGATTCATGCAGCATGCGCGTGGCTGTGGCGCAGGGAACTGCGCCAGCGAGGAAAACTGATCGACAAGCGTGCGCAGCGTGCCCACACAGCCGAGAATCACCTCGCTGCACTTGCGTATGATGCTCGGCGACTCCGGATTGCCGCGATCCAGGTGCCTGCCGATGCGCTCCGCACTCAGAGCGATCGGCGTCAGCGGATTCTTGATCTCGTGCGCCACCTGTTGCGCCACTTCCTTCCACGCCAGTTGCCGCTGCGCGCGCAGCAACTCCGTCGTGTCTTCCATCACCAGCACCGATCCGGTCTGTCCGTGGCCCAGTTCCAGCCGCGCGCTGGTGATGGCCAGGTGCACGATGCGTCCGCGGGCATGAAATTCCACCTCAGTGGACGCGGCGCCCATGCGATGCCCGCGCCGGATCACGCCCGCCAGATCTTCTGCACACTCTGTGGGCAGCAGATCTTCAATCTTCTCTCCGGCCAGCACAGCATTTTGCTTCAGTCCCATCAGCGCGGCAAAGGCGCGATTGGCTTGCAGCACCGCTCCAGCGCTGTCCAGCGTCACCACCCCCGAAGGGATGGTCTCCACAATGGTTTCCAGCTCGCGCCGGCGCTCCTCCACGGCAAGGTTGGCCGCGGTCAGTTGTGCCTGTGCGCTCTCCGCCAGTTGGCGGCTGGTTTCGAGGTCCCCGGCCATGTGATTGAACGACCGCACCAGATCGGCCATTTCACCGGTCGCCAGCGCAGACACGCGTTGCTCGTACTTGCCCGCCGCAATCTCGTCCATGGCATCGGCCAGCGCTTCCACGGGGCGCGTGATCTGTTTTGAAAGGAACAGCGCCAGCCACACGCTCGAGAAGAACACGAAGACCGTGATCAGCAACAGCATCAGGACGAAGGTGGTGCGAATGTTTCTGCGCGAGCGATACAGGTTCCGGTATTCGGCCGCGCCCGCCCGGATATGCGCCGTGGTCTGGCTCAAACCCTGCGGCACGGGCAGCGCGACAACGATCACTTTGCCCGACGCGGTAGCCGCCATGCCCAGCACGTATTCCCGGCCGGCGACGCGCAACAGCGTCTCATCCCCTCGCTGCGCCGAGGTCACCAGAATTTGCGAGAGCGGCCCGTGGAGCAGGGCGCCGCCCGGTTCCACGTCGTCCAGCCACGCTTCCAGGCTCGCGGCGCTCGACCCCGGTGGATCCTGAAAACCCGCCAGAATCTTCCGATCTTTGTCATAGACCACCGCGAATCCGCCATCCAGCGTAATGCGATGCGACCCAAGCTCCGCTTCGAGATCGGCTTGTGGCTTGTCTGCCGCGCCCGAAGCCGCAATCGATTCTGCTTCAACCCGCGCGTTGGTTGCGGCGTATTGCGCCAGCTCCAGTACCACGCGCGTCGAATCTTCGCGCAGGTCCGATGTCGGCTGCGAAAACCACCGGTCGATGGACCGGTTCAGCAGCAGAAAGCTGAACAGGAACATGCACACCGCCGGAATCAGTGCGATGAGGGCCGCTCCCACGACCATGCGCGTCCGCAGCCGCGCTCCCAGTGCGCTGCCGCTTTGATCGGCATAGAGCTTCAGGATGTTCCTGAAGAGCAGCGTCAACAACAACATGAGCACCAGGAAGACCAGCACGATAACGCCCACAAAGGCCAGCGTCTCTCCGGAGGTTTCAGGAGTCAGAAACCTGAACTCAGACATATTGAATGCCTGCAGCGCACCCAGCAGCGCGAACAACAGCACCACCCCGCCCGCCAGCAGGATCATCGAACGCCGCCGTGGATCGCCGAGAAACGGCATGCGGCGATTATAGAAGGAACAGGGAGCAGGGAGTAGAGAGCAGATTGGAGGAAACGCCGCTGAGCGGCCTCCTACCGCCAAATCACGAACTTCAGCCAGCCTTCCCAAATATCCGACCCAGCGTGAGCAATGATGTTGACGCGGAGATTCTTGCGCCATGCGGCGAGAACGCCATAGAGAACCCCGAGGACACTGATGACCACGACATTCCGCCATCCCTGGTACCCGTGCGCGATGCCGAAAACCAGGGCCTGCAGAACGATGGCCCATGCCACATTGCCCGTGAGCGCATGAAATTGACGCTGCAGGTAGCCGCGAAAGGCCATCTCCTCGCAGATGCCCGCGGTGACGCACGTGGCAATCCAGACCAGAACCTCGACAAGACTCTTGGGCAGAAGACTGTCGACCGTCTTGGCGCTGCCCGTTCCCAGCAGCAGGTGAACGCCGTAGGCAGCCCCTTCCCACACGGCCCAGAACGGCAGCAGAATGGCGAAATCGGTAAACACATCACGCCAGCTCTTCCAGCGTCCGCCCGCGAGGTCCCACAGATTTCCGCCATGCTTGTGCACGCCAGCCCAGCAGAAATACAGCAGC
>JBEKIE010000048.1:0-29637 GCA_050011915.1 Occallatibacter sp. | reverse complement strand
GGGAAACGCTTGCGGCCACCGCAGATGGAATTTCCACGCTTTGCGTCCCGAGTGCACGCCGGAAAAGTAAGCGAGCGCCGCGGCGGCCAACACGGTGTCTCTCGCTCGCGCCATGGGCGGCATCAAGGCGAGGATGATTCCCGCTGCGGCGCAGGCAGCGGCAATCGCCATGGGCAAAAGCACGCGCCGATAGCGCCAATGAAACAAGTGGCGCTCGCGCAACGTGTGCCGCGCGGGCACGCGCAAGCCGGCGCGCGCGTCGAGCAGGCGATCGGCCACATACACACACCAGGTGGCAAGCGCCAGCAGCAGCGGCACCCACAGTGGCAGATGCACGTGCCCAGCCCAGGCAAAAGCCAGCGACCAGACGATTGCGACCGTCGGCGCATCAAGGCTGGCCAGATGCCAAAAGCCGAGCGCTCGCGGAGCGCCGAAGATGCGATGCGTGTTTCCGATATGGTCCCGCGCCGGAGATGGAGCGAAAAAAAGCGGCACTCCTACAATTTTAAGAGAAGGCAAGCCTGTGGACCCTTTGAATCCACAAAACAACCGGCGCCATGCGCTACACTGAGCGCGCCTGCGGCTCTTCCCCCGAATGCCTTGCCCACCACTGCAGCGCGTTTAAGGAGGTAACCATCATGGCCACAAAACCGTCGATTCAGGTCGGCGCGTTGCGCGTTGACGAACTCGAGGAAGCAGGCCGCATCGTGCGCCTGGCTTTCGGCACGTTTCTCGGGCTTCCCAACCCGTTGGAATTCATGGGCGACCGGGAATTTGTTACGCCGCGCTGGCGCGCGCGCAACACCAAACTGCTGGCAGCGCGCGACAACGGGAAACTGGTCGGATCGAACATCGCAACGCGATGGGGATCGTTTGCGTTCTTCGGGCCGCTCACTGTTTTGCCGGAGTATTGGAACCGCGGCGTGGCGCAGCAACTGCTGGCAGCCACCATGAAGATCTTCGAGCGCTGGGGCGTGAGGCACAGCGCCTTGTTCACATTTCCGCAAAGCCCCCGTCACGTGCGCCTCTACCAGAAATTCGGCTATTGGCCCGGCTCGCTCACGGCGCTCATGAAACGCGCGCCGGCGCCACCCGCATGGGCACTTGTCGAGAGCACCGAAGTGCCCGTGCTGCTGTCGTCGCTCGCAAAAAAAGAGCAAGCCCAGGCCATCGCGGCATGCGCCAGGCTGACCAACACGTTCGAGCGCGGGCTGGATCTGGGCGACGAATTGCGCGCCGTGGTGGCGCAGCGCATCGGCGAGGTGATTCTAATCGAAGGCCGCCGCGCGCAGGACGCGTTTGCCGTGTGCATGCACGGAGCGGGATCGGAAGGCGGCGCGAAGACGTGTTATGTAAAATTCGCTGCCGCGCGCAGCGTCGAGCGCTTCGAGCACCTGCTGGATGCCATCGATGCTTTCGCGCTGGCGCAGGGCAGTGAAGTGGAAGCCGGCGTGAGCCTGGCCTGCAAAGACGCGTTTGAGCGCATGCGCGCGCGCGGATATCGCGCGGTAACGATGGGCGTTGCCATGCAAAAACCGCATGGAGACGGATTCAACCGCGCCACGGCGTACGTATTGAACGACTGGCGCTGAGAACTAGTCAGCGGCAGACGCGGCTTTCTCAGTGTTTTCTGCGGAATGTCCGCCGGCCGGCGCGGGAATCACGTCCAGATCCGCCTTTCCTTCAGCAAGGCGGATGAGAAAATCCTGCGATGAAAACACTGGCGCGTCTTTGTTCAGTTTGCTGGCGCGCAGAAAGTTGCCATCCGGCTGCTGGATGCGCGCTTTGACCGTGTCGGCCATATAAGCGGGCAGGATTTCATTGTGAATGCGCGCGATCGCGGCCGGGTCGCGCACCGGAAAGACGACTTCGCAGCGCTCAAACAGGTTGCGCGGCATCCAGTCGGCCGAGCCGAGATAGATCTCGCCGTTACCGCCGTTGGCAAAGTGGAAGATGCGTGAGTGTTCCAGGAATCGGCCCACAATGGAGCGCACGCGGATGCGCTCCGACAGCCCTTTCACGCCGGGGCGCAAAATCGAGAGGCCGCGAATGATGAGGTCGATCTCGACGCCGGCCTGCGAGGCCTGGTAAAGCGCCTGGATGATCGAGGGCTCGAGCAGCGCATTCATCTTGGCTACGATATGCGCAGGACGTCCGGCCTGCGCGTGTTCCTGTTCGCGACGGATGAGGCGCAGAAAACTCTCCGCCATGGTCAGCGGCGCCACAAGAAGCGGCGAGTAGTCGTCGAGCTCGGCGTGCGCGGTGAGGTAGTTGAACACCATGTGGACGCGCTCGGCAATTTGCGGATCGCTGGTGAGCAGGCTCAGGTCGGTGTAGAAGCGCGCAGTATCGGGGTTGTAATTGCCGGTACCCAGATGGCAGTAACGGCGGATGACGCCATCTTCGTCGTGGCGCACCAGCAGGGCCAGCTTGCAATGGGTCTTCAGGCCCACCACACCGTGGAAGACCTGTACGCCCGCGTCCTCCATGCTGCGCGCCCAGCGAATGTTCGAAGCCTCGTCGAAGCGCGCCATCAGCTCCACAACGACTGTAGCTTCCTTGCTCGCGCCGGCTTCGGTCAGCGCCTGGAACATCGGCGAGTCGTGGCTGGTGCGGTAGAGCGTCTGCTTCATGGTGACCACAGCTGGATCCTGCGCGCCTTGCTGCACGAACTCGACCACCGGATCGTAGGAGTCGAACGGGTGATGGAGCAGAATGTCGCGGTGGCGCAGTTCGTCGAAGATGCCGGTGGATTTGCGGCCGAGCAGGAGCGGCCTGGGCGTGAAAGGTTGGAATTTGAGATCGGGGCGTTGAATGTCGCCGTAGAGAAACATGAGGCGCGACAGATTCACCGGGCCCTCGCCACGGAAGACCTGGTCCTCGTCGAGCTCGAAGTTCACGCGCAGGCGCTCGATAATCTCCGGGTCGGCGCTGCTTTCGGTTTCCAGGCGCACTGCGTCGCCCTTGCGGCGATTGTGCAGCTCCACGCGGATGGTCTCAAGCAGCGACCGCGCTTCTTCCTCCTCGAAGTAGAGGTTCGAGTTGCGCGTCACGCGGAAGGCCGAGGAGGCAAGGACTTCGTATCCGCGGTACATGCCGCCGAGATGCTGTTCGATGAGTTCCTGCAGCAGCAGGTAGTCGTGGTGGCCGTGGTTGGAGGGCAGGCGGACAAACCGCGGCAAGGCGCGAGGCACTGTGACCACGCCCAGCACCTGCGGTCCTGAGCTGCGGCGCTTGGCGCGCAACAGCAATGCCAGGCAGAGCGCCTTGTTGAGCACGCGCGGAAACGGATGCGTGGGATCGATCGAGATCGGCGTCAGCAGCGGATCGACCTCGCGCTGGAAGTAGCCGCGGGCAAAGTCGGTCGCGTCCTCGCTGAGCTCGTCCCACGTGAGCAGCCGGATGCCCTGCTTGCGCAGTTCGGGCAGCAGGTGTTTGTTCCAGCACTGGTATTGCGCGGCCACAAAGCTGTGAATCTCGGCGGTGAGGATAGAAAGGGACTGGTCGGGGCGCAGGCCGTCGTAGCCCGGTTCACGGTAGCCGTCTTCAATGCGCTGCAGCAGGCCGGCCTGGCGGATTTCAACGTACTCGTCGAGGTTGGAGCCGGTAATGGCCAGGAATTTGACGCGCTCCAGCAGCGGGTTGGTCGCGTCTTCAGCCTCTTCGAGCACACGCCGGTTGAACTGCATCCAGGAGTAGTCCCGGCCGTTAAATAGCTCTGTTTTCTTTGTGCTTCTGGCCATACGCCCGTCTCAGGAGCCGTGTTGGAAAGTCTATCGTGTTTGCGCGCCTTCTGGCATCTGCGGCGGCCTTGGGAGATGGTCTTTCTTCCGCAAATGGAACAACTTTGAGGACTTGCGTCCCTCCCTGCCTGCGGCGAGGCGGCTTACAGCCCGAACCATGAGGAGGGGTTTTCCCCTACGAAACCATGGTGACAGGCGCCGGGCGGCCACGATGTTAAACGCAGGAAAAAACCTCAATCGTGGGAGGAATTTGATAGTCTTGCGACCGTGAGGAAACCATGCCCACTGTAGACCGCCGCGCCGTCTTGCGTTCCACCGCCGCTGCCGCGGCCCTCGCGTTTCGGCGCAGTATTTTTGGGTTCCGCGGCAGTCTTGCCACGCTGCTCGACTCTGCAACCCCTCAGGCCAAAACGCGCTACGGCGAGATCAGCGGCACGCTCGAAGACGGCATCAATGTCTTCCGCAGCGTTCCCTACGGAGCCGATACCGCCCCGGTTCGTTTTCAGGCCCCGCTACCTCCCACGCTGTGGATCAACGTGAAGGCCTGCGACGCGTTCACCACCCGCGCACCGCAACTCACGGCATTGCGCGGGCCGCAGGGCACAAATACCGCGCCCAGCCTGGGACCGGCAGGCATGACTCCGCCGGGAACCACTCCGCGCGTAGCGCCCGAGGCCGGCGTGCAGAGCGAGGATTGCCTGCATCTCAATGTCTTCACCGCCGGGTTGCGCGATCATCGCAAGCGCCCGGTGCTGGTCTATTTCCACGGCGGCGCGTACAACAACGGCTCGGTGAACAGCCCCCTCTACGACGGCAAACGGCTCTGCCATCGCGGCGACGTGGTCGTGGTCACGGTCAATCACCGGCTCAACGCATTCGGGTTTCTCTACCTGGGCGCGATCGACCCCAAGCAGTTTCCCGACTCCGGCAATGTCGGCATGCTCGACCTGGTGTTGGCGCTCAAATGGGTGCGCGAAAACATTGCCGAATTCGGCGGCGACCCGTCCCGGGTTCTGATCTTTGGTCAATCAGGGGGCGGGGCGAAGTGCGCCGCATTGATGGCTATGCCCGCCGGTCACGGGCTGTTTCATCGCGTGATGACCATGAGCGGGCAGCAGGTGAAAGGCGCTTCGATTGAGATCGCATCCAAGCGGACTGAAGTGATACTGAACAAGCTCGGCATCACGCAGTCCAACCTCGCCGACCTGAAGTCGATGCCCTGGGAGAAGATTCAGGCCGCGGCCGTCGCCACCAGCTCCGACTGGCTGCCGGTGGTCGACAACGTGGTGCTTTCACGCGATCCTTTCACGCCGGACGCGCCGCCGCTCTCAGAAAACGTGCCCATGATCCTCGGCAACGTGCACGACGAAACCGCCGTGGCCGTGCGGGGAACGCTCACCTGGGACGATGCGCCCGCCGCGCTCAAAAATGCCGTCGCGATTTATCTCGGGCCGTATTCGGCCGAAGAAGTGGTCGCGAAATACCGCATCATTTATCCCGACAAATCGCCCATCGACATCGTGACTGCGGCGGCCACGGCCTTTCGCGCCTGGCCGGGGCAGGTTCTGGAAGCCGAGCGGCGCGCGAGCAATTCCAAAAGCCAGCGGCACACCTGGGTCTACCAGATGAACTGGCACCGCAACGCTCCCGGCGCGCGCGCCATGCACACCATCGACATTCCCTTCATGTTCGACAATCTCTCGGCTGCGCCGGGCCAGGTTGGTTCGACGCCCGAAGAGCTGGCCGCTGCGCAGCCGCTGGCCGATGCCATGTCGGGCATGCTGATTCATTACGCCGCAACCGGCAATCCCAACCATCCGGGTCTGCCGACCTGGCCCGCGTACGATCTGAAACAGCGCAACACGATGATCTGGGAGAGCGCGCCGCACGTTGAAAAGGATCCACGCGGCGATGAGCGACGTTACGCCGCCGGCTCGCCCTACCGCCAGCCGGGAACGTATTGAGGGGCCTCGGACTCCGGCCCGGATCGGTTTCCCTCCGGGCCGCAAGCCAAACGAAACACCCATTGGATACACTAGATTGAAGAACCGCTCCGCGACGATGAAGCATCTATTAGGGGTAGCGCCGTTTTCTGGCGTCCGCGACTGTTGTTCTTGAGTAAGGCTCAAATTGCCAACGCATTCCATGCAATGCAGAATTCGACCCTGGGCCGTCGGCCTTTTGTTGACCGCTGTGGTCCTGGCGGCGCACACCGGCATTGCTGCGCAAACGGCAATCATTCCGCCCTCGCCCACGCCCGGGCCGCCTTCGTCCGCGAATTTTCAGGGCAGCGTTCCCAGGGGCACGGCAACGGCCGAGCCCGTCGACCTTTCGCTCGACGACGCCATGCAGCGCGGCTTGCAGACGAATCTCGGCATCATTTTAAGCGGCACGCAAACCGCCGGCGCGCGCGCCCAGCGCTTGAGCCAGTTGCAAACTCTCCTGCCCTCGGTGGATTTCAACGCCAGGGAAGCGGAGGCGCAGACCGATCTACCCGCCGAAGGCTTGCGCATTCCCGGCTTTCCCAAGATCATCGGACCCTTCGCCTATACCGATGTGCGCGCCAACATGACGTGGTCGGTGGTGAATGTCGCCTCGCTGTGCAATTACCTGGCCGCGCGCCACAATTTTGCCGCCGCCCAGTTGTCCGCAGAAGATGCGCGCGACCTCGTCGTGCTCACCGTAGGCAACGCCTATCTGCTGGTCGTGGCCGACGAGACCGAAGTGAGCAGTGTCGAGGCCCAGGTCGCCACTGCGAAAGTTTCGCTCGATCAGGCCGTGGCCAATCACCAGGCCGGCACCGCTCCGTTGCTCGACGAGCTGCGCGCCCGCGTGGATTATCAGTCGCTCGAACAGCAGTTGATCGCGGCCAGAAACGCTCTCGAAAAAGATAAGCTGGCGCTGGCGCGCGCCATTGGTCTACCTCTTGATCAGAGTTTCAATCTGTCAGAGAAGGCGCCTTACGCGCCCTTCGACGCGCTCGACGCGGATGCGCTGATCAAGCAGGCGAAGGAGAATCGCAAAGATCTTGCGGCGCTGGTGGAAGTGACCGCGGCCGCGGCGCAGCAGCGCAAAGCGGCGACGGCGGCGCGGCTGCCCACCGTGGAGGCCGACGCCGATTACGGCGACATCGGCGCCACGCTGGGGCACTCGCACGGCACCGTCGACGCGACGGGGACCCTGAGCGTGCCGGTCTTTAAAGAATTCGAGTTGCGCGGCCAGGCGCAGCAGACGCAGGCCGAGCTCGATACGGCGCAGGCGCAATTGAGCGACAAACGGGCGCAGGTTGAAGCCGATGTGCGCGACGCCCTGCTCGATATCGCCGCGGCGCAAAAACAAGTCGAGGTAGCGCAGTCGAGCGTGGCCCTGGCCAACGAAGCTCTGAATGAAGCGCAGCAGCGTTACGCCAACGGCGTAAGCGACAACCTGGCCGTGAGCCAGGCACAACAGTCCGTGGCCCAGGCCGACAGCGAATATGTGGCCAGCCTTTACCGGCACAACGTGGCCAAGCTGAGCCTGGCGCGCGCGCTGGGCGCCGGGCTGGACTACAAGAAATACGTAGGAGGGAAGTGAAGTGGCGGACCCAACCCCAATACCGGAACCAACTGATTCGGCCGCAGAGACAGAAATTGAAGCGCCGCCGTCCCGTCGCAGGGGCATACTGATCGTCGCCATTGTCGTGGTGGTGCTCATCGCCCTCGGCGTCTGGTGGCACTCCACTTACAGCGAGGATACCGACGACGCGCAGGTGAACGGCCATCTCATCCAGGTGAGCGCGCGCATTAACGGTCAAGTGCTCAACGTGGATGTGAAAGAGAACCAGGTGGTGAAAGCGGGCGATCCGATCGCCGAGCTGGACCCGCGCGATTACGAAGTTGCGGTAGAGAACGCCGAAGCCGCGCTGGCCAGCGCCCAGGCCAACGCCGCGGCGGCCAATGTGAACGTGCCCATTGTCACCATCAATACCGGCAGTAACCTGCGCTCCGCAGACGCTGACGTATCGGGCACGCACGCCGCAGTGCAACAGGCGGAAAAGCAGTTCGAGGCTGCGCAGGCACGCGTGGCCGAGGCCCACGCCAACTTCACCAAAGCGCAGGCCGACCTGGAGCGCTACAAGCCGTTGGTTGAGAAAGACGTAATCAGCAAGCAGCAGTTTGACGCGGCCGTGGACGCGGCCGACGCCTCCAAAGCCGCGCTGGACGACGCGCTCGCCAGCGAACAGGCTGCCGCTGACGGAGTGCGTGTGGCCCACGAGAAGGAGCAACAGGCGGAGGCGATGCAGAATTACGCGAAGACCGCTCCGCAACAGGTAGCCGCGCAGAGTGCCCGCGCCAAACAAGCCGAGGCGCAGGTCGAGCAGGCACAAGCGCAGCTCGATCAGGCCAAACTCAATCTGAGCTACACCAAAATTGTCGCGCCAGCTGACGGCATCATCACCCGCAAGAGCGTCGAGATCGATCAGAACGTTGGCGCCGGCCAGAATCTGCTTACACTGGTCTCGCTCCAGGATCTCTGGATCACGGCGAACTTCAAGGAGACTCAGCTCAAGCACATGCACGCTGGGCAATCCGTGGAGATTCACGTGGATTCAACCGGCAGGGACTATCGTGGACAGGTGACGCAGATTGGCGGTGCTACCGGCTCGGTGCTGTCGCTGTTCCCGCCGGAGAATGCCACCGGCAACTACGTGAAGGTGGTGCAGCGCATACCGGTGCGCATCGATTTCACCGATCTCCAGAACGAAGACGCGAAGCACGAACTGCGCCCCGGGTTGTCGGTCGAGCCCAAGGTGCGTGTCAAATAGCGCCGGTCTGGTTTTCTTTAAAAAATCACGAATTGTGTACCCCGGGTCCCGATTTTTGGAACCGGGACATCGCGTACCGGAGCGGCTGCAATTCGAGACTAGTGTGAAAAACCGAATCGGAGAATCCGGATCAAACGCCTCTTCGATTTCCCCATGAAATCGCGGACCTTAAGCCTGCATCTCCGTAGCTTGTAGCGAAACCATAATCCTCCGAATCCGCGTCGCACGCCATGCGCTTTATATAGATCGGCAAGAAACGACCCGTCAGGTGGATGATGAAGCGCCAAAGAACCTTCGCGCCGAAAAACCTCATTCCAAAGATGGAGAAACGCGGCGGACCGGGTTCTCTTGTCGGCGGCAGCGTGGTCGCGAGTCGTTACTGGCAGCGATGCCTCCTTCCAGTAGATTGGATAGGCTTGCTCTCGCAACCCTGTCTGGCCCCATAGGCCTGCCTGCTGTGCCAGACTGGTGAGTAGGTCGGGCCCAATCTGACTCCAAATGATGTTCTTGCCGGCGTCTCGGCTGATTTCATAAAGCGTCTTGACGAACTCATGGCCTTTGGGAAACTTGAGGACTGCGGTGCAAATCAATTCCTCGCACTGTCGCTCCATGAAAATCTCGCCCTCGGGGATCTTCGAGGAAAGGCAGACGACGTCGGTGTCGACCCACCAGCCGCCGCGCAACATCAGCAGCCTGTAGCGAAACAAGTCTGCAAAGCCCGCAACGCTCCCTCTCTCTTTGCCGTGCCGGTAAAAAAAGACCTCATTGCGATGAAGAATCTCGCAGGCATCCAACACGCGAACCCCTTCCGGAACGGGAACGGGATCGTAGGTATAAAGGTCGTATTCGTGCCCGTAGTCGATGAACGATTTCATGCACAACTTTTGACAAGGCGGAAGGCTTTTGCCGAGCCAGAAGGATTGAAAACGTGCCATAGATACACCTTCGCGAAGTAGATAACGATCCAGAGGGGAATTTTTATATCCTATACCAGACCCACTTCATCTGACAGCGCAAATTGCAAGGCAGCCACGGGTCCTCCGACTCCGTTTGACGCAGAATGCGTGTCAAACTCCGCTCAGGAAGACAGCGAAATTTTTATTGCGAAATTCAGAGACGTGACACTAACTCCACTCGCTTCTAGTAGTGCACGGTCGACATATCCCACAGGCGGATGCTGGTGTCGGCGCTGCCTGACGCCAGGGTCGTGCCGTCCGGACTGAAGGCGACAGACGTGACGGCGCCGGCATGGCCTTGCAGCGTAGTCAAAACCGCCCCTGAGCTTACGCTCCACAGTCTCACCGTCGTATCGTCGCTGCCCGAGACGAGGGTGCGCCCATCCGGACTGAAAGCCACGGAACGCACCGCATCCGTATGCCCGTGCAGCGTGCGCTGGACCGCTCCCGTGCTCGGATCCCACAAGATGATCGACATGTCGTCGCTCGCCGAGGCAAGCGTGCGTCCATCGGGGCTGAAGACTACCGCGTTCACCGGACGCGTATGAGCCTTCAGCGTGTTCAGAAGTTTTCCCGAGGATGCATCCCACAGGTTGATGGTGTCATCCGCGCTGCCCGAAGCGACCATGTGGCCGTCGGGGCTGAAGGCCACGCTGCGCACATCGGCGGTGTGGCCCGTGAGGAGGTTTCTGGTCTTGCCCGTCGCCACATTCCACAGGCGTACGGTTTTGTCGCTGCTGCCCGAGGCAACGGTGTGCCCGTCGGGGCTGAACGCCACGGCGAGCACCGGTCCGGTGTGGCCGTCCATCGTGTCCAGAATCTGCCCGTTGGGCACGCCCCATAGCTGCACGTTCTTATCCCAGTCGCCCGCGGCCAAAGCGTGTCCATCCGGCGAAAAGGCGATGGCGTTCACGTGGTCCTGCAGCGTGTTCATCGCCCGGTCCGTCGACGTTTTCCAGAGCTGGATGGTGTTGTCGTGGCTGGCCGTCGCCAGGGTCTGGCTGTCGCCGCTGAAGGCGACGGAAAGAATCGCATCCGACTGCGCCTTGAGCGTGACCACCTTCACCTTGGGCTGGTAGAACCGCATGCCTGCATACGCGCCCCCGCCCAGCAGCAGCAGGACCACAACCCAGATCCACAACTTGCCGCCTTTCGCGCGCGGTTCCTCCGCCGCTGCCGATGTGGTCGCGCGCGTCGTCCGCCCCGTCGTTGTCCGCGTGCTGCGGCCAATCGTCCGATATGCCCCGCTCGTCTGGCTCGAGGTCGTCCGCCGTCCGCCTGTCGTGGCAAACTGGCCTGATGTCTGCGCGCTCGCGGGAACTTGCGCTCCCGTCATGCGCTCCGATGCCACGCTTGATGCCTGCGTCGCGCCGCTGCTGCCCGAATTCTGCGGCGGCGGAGCGCTGGCCGCGGCAAAAGTGCTGGACGGCGGTTGAGGCGCCGAGGGCGGCGGAACACTCGCCCGCAGCGGAGCTGCCGGAACGCTCGTTTGTGGCGGCCGAGGCGCCTGCAGTGGCGCGGCAACGGGCTGGCTCGTGTTCTGTGCGATGCGCGCTGTCGGCGGGCGTTGCGTCGCCGGCTTCGGCGGCTCGTAGAAAATCGTCGCCGCGTCGGTTCGAACTGGCACGGCCGAGGGATCGCACGTAATGGCCGAAAGCAGCATGAGCAGTTCAGACACGTCGCGCGGGCGCTGGTTCACATCCTTGGCCAGCATGCGGTCGACCAGCGCATCCAGTCCCTTCCATCGCGCCAGATCGGGGCGCAGCGAGCTGGGCGCCGGCGCAGGCGCGTTCATGTGCTTTTGCGCCCACTCGTGATAGCTCTCCGCATCGAACGCGGTGCGCCCGGTCAGCATCTCGAACAACACACCGCCGAGCGCATAGATGTCGGTGCGGCCGTCGAGCTCGGCGGCGCGCGTTCCCATCCACTGCTCCGGCGCGGCGTATGCCATGGTCAGCAGCATGCTGCCGGTCCGGGTCTGATTGCCGCTCTCTTTCGTCGCTACGATGCCAAAGTCCACGATCTTGGGAACCCAGGCCGCGCCATCCCGCGCCATCAGGATGTTTTCCGGCTTGATGTCGCGATGTACCACACCCTTGGAGTGCGCCGCGCCCAGCCCCTCCGCGATGCCGCGCATGATTTCCAGCGCCAGCCGCACGTCGAACGGCTTCGGCGCGGTCTTCATAAAGTCGCGCAGCGTGGGCCCGTCCACGAATTCCATCGAAAAGAAGAGCGAGCCGTCCTCGGCGCGTTCGGGGTCGCCGCAATCGACCACATTGCGGTTGCGCAGCGAGCGCAGGGTGCGCACTTCGCGCAGGAACCGGCCCGTGAAGCCCTCATCCTCGCTCAAATCCTGCGACAGAAACTTCAGGGCGCGCGGCTCGTCCAGCAGCGTGTGCGTGGCCAGATACACCGATCCCATGCCGCCCTTGCCGAGCTTTTTCTGGATCCGGTAGGTGTCGCGGATCAGCATGCCCGGCTTCAGATCGCGGATCTCGCTGAGCAGGCCGCCGTGCTTGGGGCAGGTCGTGTGGCTGTCGTGAAATCCGGTCTCGCACTGTGGGCAGATTTTCATGGGGTGTCCGTGCTTGCCTTGGATGCAGTGGGGAACCGCATGCAGGCGAATTGAGGTAAAAGCATTCTTGCAGACGCGCTTGTGGTCGCGCAACGGGAAATGCCTTGTTTGCAAATGGAAGCCGCGCCCAGTGGGTCAGTTTGAAGCCGTCTTGAATGGGCGCGACCGGGGAACCCACCCAGTAGGTGGGTCGCGTGCCGAAACTGCAGGTTGATGAACCGGCGCTTCAGCCCTTGAGGGACGATTTTGTTTCAACTGACCCGCTGCCAAACGGCGGCGCTGGCGCCGAACGCGAGTACACTGAATCGAAAGCAGCCATGAAAGACTCCATCTACGTCAGCAAGGAGAACTACCTCAAGGCGATTCTTGAGGCGGAGGCCGAGGGCCGCCAGGTGATTCCTGCCACGCTCGCGCACTGGCTTGAAGTCTCGGCGCCGGCCGTGACCATGGCGCTCAAGCGTCTGAAGCGCGACGGCCTCGTGGAAGTGGGCGCCGACGGCATCGTGCGCCTGACCAAGGCGGGTCGCGAGACGGCCTATCGCACGGCCCTGCGCCATCACCTCATCGAGCGCATGTTGAGCGAGGTCTTCGGCATGGGGTGGCACGAGATTCACGAGGAGGCGGAGCGGCTGGAGCATGCGGTCTCGCCGGCCTTCGAGGCCAAGCTGAAGGAAAAACTGGGCGAGGGCGGCGCATGTCCCCATGGAAACGCCGTGCTCCCCGTCAATCCTGCCGAGCGCAAGCGTAAAGGCGAGATTCAACTCTCCCAGGCGGCCGAGGGCAAGCGCTATGCCGTCATCAGCCTGCAGGAGCGCGATCCCAAACTGCTCGAATTCCTTCACGCCTCCGGCATCGGGCCCGGAAAAACCCTGAAGGTTCTTCGGCAGAACTACGACCAAACCGTTTTGATTGAGCTGCCTGCGGGGAATTCGATTCTAGGTCGACCGGCGGCCGAGGCTGTCTGGCTCAAGGCGGACAAACAGGCGACGGGGATCAGGGATCAGGGAACAGGCCCTGGCCCCGGAGGGGCCAATCCAAAATAACACGCCTTTTGGTCAATGAACCTGCGCTGGGCCGACGTCAAGTACTTAATCGAGCGTGTCCTCGGACCGCGGCGGTTCGCCGCCTGCGCGATTCAGGATGCGCAGGAAGGCCTCATCGTCGGCGCGTAAACGCCGTTCGGCAAAAAAGCTCTCCGTCTCCATGGCGGCGATCTTCTCCGCCGCCGCGATCACCAGGAACTGGTTCATGCTGGTTCCGTCGCGCTTGGCGATTTTTTCGAGAGCCGTCTTCATTGAAACCGGCAACCGCAACGGAAATGTTGCAACGCGCGTAGTCATGCTCCTAACCTCCTCAGAACTTCACCGGGGCGCAACACCTCGATATCGAAACTCGCCTGCGCCTCGCGCAAATGCCTTTCGTTGAACGTGACAATCGCCGATGCGCGCCCGTTCACAGCCGCCTCCAGAACCAGCTCGTCGCCGGGGTCGCGAAGTTGCGGGCGCCAACGGAAGTAGAGCTCGACAGGTTCAGCCATGGAGATCAAACGATCGACGAAGATGTCGGCCTCGGTTGCGCTGAGCCCGGACGCCAGCCGATGTTCCGCCGACCTGCATAGGGCCTCGTACTCCAGAGCAAGAGCCACAGTCATGAGCATCGTTGCCCCGCCCAAACGAATCCTTCGCAAGAGCTCGGCAGAGCCGCCGGTCGGGCTCCGCATTGCGGCAATCACGACATCGGTGTCGAGCACGAGTCTCACTCCTAAAATGATATCATATCGCCAGCGATATAACATCATATAAGATGTCATATTCTTTTATTAATTCTCACTGCCACACTCCGTTCGATCAGTTTTTATAATCCAACATAAGAATATTTATTAACCGTGATTAATATCCTGTGGCATACTGAGGTTGAGAGACCCGTCCGGTCCCAACTCCCAGGTGCATGGCCACTGAAGTCGTAACCCGAACTGTAGTTACCGAGCCCTCGCTGCCTGAGGTGCACGCGAGCGTGCGCATCTCCCGTTCGCCCATCTTCTGGCGTCGCTTGCTCGGTTTTGTCGGCCCGGGCTTCCTCATCTCCGTGGGCTACATGGATCCGGGCAACTGGGCCACCGACATCGCCGGCGGCGCGCAGTTCGGCTACACCCTGCTTTTTGTCATCATGTTGTCGAACCTGATGGCGATCCTGCTGCAGAGCCTCTCGCTCAAGCTGGGCGTGGCCACCGAACGCGATCTGGCGCAGCTTTGCCGCGAAAGTTACGGCCCTCGGACGAGCTTTGCGCTTTGGGTGATGGCCGAGATCGCCATTGCGGCCTGCGATCTAGCCGAGGTCATCGGGTCGGCCATCGCGCTCGAGCTTCTCTTCCACATTCCTCTCCTTTACGGCACGCTCATCACCGGCCTCGACGTGCTGCTGATTCTCCTGCTGCAGCGCTGGGGATTTCGTTACATTGAAGCGCTGGTCATTGCGCTCATCGGCGCCATCATCGCGCTCTTCGGCGTGCAGATGTTCCTCTCCCATCCCGACTACTGGCCCGCCTTGCACGATCTCCTGATTCCGTCGGCGCGCATCGTTACCAACCCCGCCATGCTCTACATCGCCATCGGCATTCTGGGCGCGACAGTGATGCCGCACAATCTCTATCTGCACTCGTCCATCGTGCAGAGCCGCAAGTACAAGCGCACGCCCGAAGGCAAGCGCGAGGCCATTCACATGGCGAACATCGACTCGGCCCTGGCGCTGATGATTGCCCTGTTTGTGAATGCGGCCATTCTTATCGTTGCCGCAGCGGTCTTTTATCGCAGCGGCCACTTCGAGGTTGCGGCCATCCAGGACGCGTTCAAGCTGCTGAGCCCGTTGCTCGGCGCGGGCGCGGCCAGCACACTCTTCGCCATCGCGCTGCTCGCGAGCGGCCAGAACTCCGCGATCACGGGAACCCTCGCCGGCCAGGTGGTGATGGAGGGCTTCATTCATATCCGCCTGTCGCCATGGCTGCGCCGGCTCATCACCCGTTCGCTGGCCATTATTCCCACGATTCTCGTGGTGGCCTTCATGGGAGAGCAGGGAACTGAGAAGTTGCTCATCCTGAGCCAGGTGATTCTCTCCTTCCAGTTGAGTTTTGCAGTAGTCCCGCTGGTGCTATTTACCGGCGACCGCAAGCGCATGGGCGAATTCGTCAACGCCGGCTGGCTGCAGGCGGTGGCATGGACCACGGCCGTCGTCATCGCCGGCCTCAACGTTTGGCTGCTGGTGGAGACGGCGCTGGGACGCTGATTCTTCTTCCCTTTTTCACGACTTTCCCGGAGGTTCGAATGCAGCAGAGCAAGGCAAATCGGTGCCTATTCTTCCTTTCTCTGCTGTTCATCGCCGTGAACTCGCGCGGGCTTGGCGCGCAGAGCGGCACATCCAGCGCGATCTCGGGGACGGTGCTGGACGCTTCCGGCGCGGCGCTGCCGCATGTGAAGGTGTCTGCGATCGAGGTCGATACCCAGGCCATGCGCACGGAAGAAACCGATGCTAACGGACGATTTCTCTTCTCGCAGGTGAATCCGGGCAAGTACACGGTGACCGTGCGGACAGAAGGTTTTCGATCGCAGACCTCGGAGCCGGTTGCTGTGGACGTTGGGCACACGGTCACGCTGGAATTCAATCTCGTGCTTTCTGCGACCGTGCAAACTGTGGAAGTGAGAGCACAGCAGGCGTTGTTAACCCTCGACAATCCGAACACAGCGACCACGCTGGAATCAAAGACCATCTCCAACCTGCCCAACGCGGGCTCGGACCTCACCTTCGTCGCCCAGTTTGCTCCCGGAGCGCTGATGAACACCGCCGGCTCCTCCAACGACTCCAAAGCCGCAGGCGGCTACGGCAACGTCGAGTTCAACGGCCTTCCCGCTACCTCGAACGGCTACATCCTCGACGGCTACGACTCCAACGATCCGTGGCTCGGGCTGAACATCGGGCTGTCAACCAATCTCGTCCTCGGACTCGATGCCGTCGATCAAGCCACGGTGAATACCAACTCCTACTCCGTCGATCAGGGCCGCTATGGCGCTTCGCAGGTGAACTACTTCACCAAATCCGGCACTAACAAATTTCATGGCGACGCCTACGAACTATGGGACGGATCGCTCTTCAGCGCGGAAGACTACTTCCTTCACGCCAACGACACGCCGGGCGACATCACTCCCAAGCCGCGCTCCAATGTGAACCACTTCGGCTTCAGCGTGGGCGCACCCATCCGAAAGGATAAGCTCTTCTTCTTTACGAGCTACGAGGGCGTCCGCATCGCGCTTCCCATCGTGGTGACGCAGGTCGTCGTGCCATCGCCCGCCTACCAGCAGTACGTGCTCAGCCAACTCCCCATCGGTGGCGTAGACCCCATCACCGGAACCGATCTTCCCCCAGAGGCCGCCGAGGTGCCCTTCTACAAATCGCTGTTCAGCCTCTACAACAACGCAGCGGGAACCGCCGTTCAGGTCAATTCCTGCCCCCTCGATAACGGCTTCGGCTGCGCCAACCAGCGCCAGGAGTCGCTTCAGAATAGCGACCACGAAGACCTCGAAGTGTTCAAGATCGATCAGACCATCAACGCCGACAACACCGTCTGGTACCGCTTCCAACAGGACACCGGCCTACAGGCCGCCTGGACCGATCCCATTAACGTCATCTTCAACTCCTACTCTCCGCAGCCGCAGCGCACTCTTGTCGCCGGCTACACCCACATCTTCCGCTCCAACCTCGTCAATCAGTTCAATCCCGGCGCAAGCTGGTATTCAAGCATCTTTCAGCCCAACAACTACGCCCAGGTCCAGCAGACTTTTCCCATTGTCCTTGCCGCAGGCAGCAATCAAGCGCCCTTCACCACCATCGGTGGCAACAACAATACCTACCCCCAGGGCCGCAACGTCACACAATGGCAAATCAACGACAATCTCGACTGGATCCGCGGCAAGCAGGAGTACCGCTTCGGCATCAACACGCGCCGCATCGACGTCAGCGACTACGATCTGGGTGAGGGCAGCGTGCCTGCAGCAATCTATAACGATCTGGCCGAATTCACCTACGGCGCGGCCTACACAGAGAGCTGGACCTTTCCCATCTCGTTTAAAGAGCGAATCGCCGCGGGCAATCTCGACCTCTACGCGATGGATACTTACAAGCCGACGCCCAAAGCCACTTTCATCGTCGGCGTACGAGCGACCTGGAACACAGATCCCGTGAACCAGCAGCACCTCTTCGCGCGCCCCGCGGGCTCATTCCTCGATCTTTCGCATGACGTCACCCAGCCGCTCAACCAGGCCATTCAAACCGGGGTGCATAGTCTCTTTCCCTCCACACCTACTCTGGTCTGGCAGCCGCGCGTCTCCCTGGCCTATCAAGTGACCCGCGGCACCGTGATCCACGCCGGCTTCGGCGTCTTCAACGACATTATTCCCGCCCAAATCGCCGATCTCGCCGCCACCAACGCACCTTACGCGCCCACTTTTGTTGGCGGCATCGGCGGGCAGGTCGGCGGCCTTGCCATTGCGCCTGGCGTGGCCAACAGCGCAGCCGACGCAGCGTCGGCCGCCAACCGCCAGTTTCAGTCGCTCTTCAGCGCCGGTGGCCCGCCCTGCGCCGGAATCGCCCCCGGCGCACCAACGTGCCCTCTCGCGGTGAGCCTCAATACCTTCCCCACAGGCACGCTTAAAACGCCGTATTACTACCAGTACAACCTCGGCATTGAGCGGCAGCTGAGCGCGCACGGCGCAATTCGCATTGGCTACGTTGGTACGCGCGGCCTGCATGAACCGTTCCAAGTGGGATTGAATGGCTACCAGAACGTCGGCCCCGGATATTTTGCACCCTACCCTTACCAGCAACCGCTCGACCAGCGCTTCGGCAGCGTTAACGAGTTTCGCACCGACGCAGGCAGCAACTACTCCGGCCTCCAGGCCAGCCTTTCCGAGCAGTTCCACTCCCTAACTCTCAACGCAAACTACACGCTGAGTCATTGCCTCGACGAGGTCTCCAACGGCGGCCTGCTCCCCTTTTCAACGCAGGGCATTCTCACTCCGCTGCCCGGCGAGCTAAGAAGCCAATACAGCAACTGCGACTACGATGTGCGCCACAACCTCTCTGCGTACGGCATCTTTCAGATTCCCTTTGCATCGAAGCATATTCTGTTGCGCGCTCTTTTCCGCAACTGGTCAATTTCTGAGACGGCTTTCTTTCACAGCGGTCTTCCGTTCTCCGTCCTCAGCCAGCCTTACACGGCCAACGGCAACGGCGTATTCCAAGCCAATGGACCGCAGTTCGCTCGGCGTGTTCCCGGCCAGCCTGTCTACCAAAAAACCCCTGTCGCCAGCACAGCTGCGGGAACCCTCCAGTGGCTCAACCCCAACGCGTTTACCTCCGTCGTCGATCCCACCACCGGCGGATGCACCGGCGGCGATTCGCTCGCCAACTGCCAGTTCGGCAACTCCGGCCGCAATTCTGTGCGCGGGCCGCACTTTACTGACTCCGACATCTACCTTTCGCGCCGGTTTCCCATTTGGGAACAGATATCAATGCGCTTCGATGTGCAGATGTTCAACGCCTTCAACCACCCGAACTTCGCGCTGCCGAGCAGCGTGGAGGCCGGTGTTCCCGGCGGGTACATTCCGCCCAAATTCGGAACCCTGGAGAGCGCCATCTCGCCTCCGACCGGCCTCTTAGGCGTCGGCTTAGGCGGTGACAGCTCGCCGCGCATGATCGCCTTTCAAGGAAGAATCGAGTTCTGACGGTTCAGGGGCGGTACGCGCGCCGGACTTCACGAGCGAACGTTACCGCAGGCGAGCACGCGCGCCACCGCGGCTGTTGCCACGGGACGCCTCTCGTGTTTCAATGGCTGTGATCTCCGCACACGATCCCCAACCGAATGATCGGGTGCCCAGTCCTATGAGTGATGCGGATCAATACGAGCCCAATCGACAAGCAGCCCCTGGCGGCCAGTCCGCAGGCTCCGGCGAAGATCCCCCCATCTCCAAGTTTGAAGTCGTGCCCACCAAGCAGACCAACCTGGGTGAACTGTACGCATTCCGCGAAACCATGGCGCCTCCGCCCGCGGAACCGGCTCCAAAGCGTGGGATCAGCGTCTCCGTTCCCATTATCAAAATCCTGGTGCTGCTTGCGCTGGCTGCGGGCGCGGTGTTTATCGTTCTTGCCTTTCCCAACGTTTTCCGTGCCAAGCCGCCCGCTCCCTATATCGACCTGGGAAGCCAGCGGTTCGATCCTGCAGGCTTGAGCGGCCGCCTCATCGCTCGCTGGGAGACGAGCGGCTCCTACCAGCTCTTCCTCGATCCCATGGATCAGGAGCAGGTGGCCGGCTTTGCGGCCGTGGCTCTGGATCCGCCGCGCCAGTTCTCGGTAACCATTCGTTTGCGGGATGCAGCCGGGCTCGTAGCCTGCCAGAAGCAGATTCTCTTTCCCGCGCCCCTGCCGCACACGCCGGGCTCGAAGCCCGCCCCGGCGCTCGGGCCGCAGCAGACCCTGACAGGCGATACGGTCGAGAATACAACCGGCGAAGATGGGCAGATTTCCGAGATCGATTTGACTGGCCCACTGCCCTGTCCTGAAAAAGCCTATGCGACGTTCAAGGGGTGGGATTTCTCCTCCGATTTTCCCACTCTTGCCGAGCAGGACGAATGGCTGCGGCACGAAAAAGGGCTCGGTGTGAGAGTTCACGCGGGCAGTAGCGAACCTTCGTCGCAGGTTGAACGTCTGTCCACGCCCATTGAGGGAGACGATGTGATCGTGGGCGACAATCCCTCGCGCGGCACCGTGGAAACCAGCGGCGGACGCGTGTTCTATCTGGGCGTTGCCGGCATGCGTAACCGCACCGCCGAGTGGCAAGTGTTTCCCGCCGCCATTCACTTCCGCTGCGACAAGAACGGCTCCTGCATCCTCACCCGCACCAACTCTCACGTCTCCCTGCAGGCGCGGCTGATGAAATGACAGGGGCCAGTGTGAGTGTGAAGTGTGAGCGTGACGGACAGATGCAACCACACTCACACTCACACTCACACCCACACTAACCACTGCTGTACCATGAAGGCGATGCACGTTCTTTCCGCCGCCGAGATGCAGGCCTGTGACCGCGCCACCACCGAGCGGTTTGGAATTCCCTCGATTGATCTGATGCGCAATGCGGCCTCGGCCGTAGCCGCCTTCGCGCGCCAGCAGTTTCCGCGCGCGCATCGCGTGACCGTGCTCTGCGGAACCGGCAACAACGGCGGCGACGGCCTGATGGCGGCGCGGTTGCTTGCCGAAAGCGGACTCGACGTGACTACGCTCCTGCTGGGCGCGCCCCAGAAACTCGCGGGCGATGCGGCCGCGGCGTGGCACGAGTTGACCAGCCCCATGCACGGCCGGGTTCACATCGCAGACAACGCCGAAGAGCTGGCAGCGCTCAGCGATGCGCTCGCCACCGACCTGATCGTGGATGCCGTGCTGGGTACGGGATTCAAACCTCCGCTCAAAGGCATGGCGCTGGCCGCTCTCGAGTGGCTCGAGCAGTGCCGCGCGCCGATTCTCGCCGTCGACTTGCCCTCCGGCTGGCCCGCCGATGAAACCAGCGCAACGGTTTCTGGCGCGGTGTTTCCCGCTGACGCCGTCATCACCTTTACCGCGCCCAAGCCGGCGCACGTCTTCGGGGCTCTCACCCGCCGCTGGGATCAGCCCGTGGTCGTTGCGCCCATCGGCTCGCCCCCTGCTTCTATCGTTTCCGCGCTCGGCGTGGCATGGGCGGGTGCGTCGCTCGCTCTCGCTCAGACGCCGCGCGCCGCCACGGCCAATAAGGGCAACTTCGGCCACGTGTTAGTGGTGGGCGGAAGCTTCGGCTGGGTAGGTGGCAAGGCCGGAGCTCCGGCTATGACATCTCTGGCAGCGATGCGCGCCGGCGCGGGGCTTGTGACGGCGGCCGTACCCGCGCCCGCGCTGCCGGTCGTGGCGTCGTTCGCGCCCGAATTGATGACCTGGCCGCTCGCGGCGACCGAGGCAGGCCAGATCGCGGCAAACAACCTCGATGCGAAGCAGATTTTCGCGCTGACCGCCGGAAAGACCGTCCTCGCCATCGGGCCGGGAATGGGGCAGAGCGCGGAAACGGCAAACTTCACAGCCGGATTGCTCTCCGCGACAACAATCCCCGCCGTCATCGACGCCGACGCCCTGAATATTCTGGCCTCCAACGCGGAGCAACTGGCCACGCTGGCGAAGGGGCGCACGCTCGTACTCACGCCGCATCCCGGCGAGATGGCGCGCCTCATGGGCAGCACCGTCGCCGAGGTCCAGGCCAACCGGCTTAAAACGGCCTCGAGCTTTGCGCAACGCATGGGCGTCACGGTGGTTCTCAAAGGCGCGCGCACCCTCATCGCCCATCCCGATGGACGCGTGGCCGTCAACACCAGCGGCAATCCCGGCATGGCCAAAGGCGGCAGTGGCGACGTGCTCACCGGGCTCATCGCCGGCCTGCTGGCGCAATACCCTCAGGATGCCGCGCGCGCCGTCGAGGCCGCGGTCTATTTACACGGCCTGGCCGCCGATCTGGCGGTGCGTGAGGCCGATGAACACACCTTGCTGGCTACCGACTGCCTGGCGTTTTTTTCCCGCGCCTTTCGCTCCCGCGCGCATGTATTTCACAACGGCGGCCAGAACGGTTATGTTTGGTTGCAGGGAGCATTGCATGCAGCAGACTAATGGCGCATGCAGCGGTCTAACGAGGATGCCGCGGTCGAAACGCCCGCGTGGAAGTTTCCGGCGAGGTTAGGCAATGAGCAACACCACAGTGGCCGCGGAAGGCAAAATGTACGAATTCACCACGCAAAGCGGCGCCGACACCATCGCGGTGGGCCGCAAGCTCGTCGATCTGCTTGAGCCGCCGCAATTGCTTCTGCTTCGTGGCGATCTGGGCACGGGCAAGACCACGCTGGTCAAAGGCATTGCCCAGGCGCTCGACGCTGCCGATCCCGACGAAGTTACCAGCCCCACTTTCACGCTCATTCACGAGTTCCACGGCTCCCGCAAAGGCAAGCCGGTCAAGCTTTATCATCTCGATGTTTATCGCCTGGAAAGCGAGCGGCAGTTGGAAACTCTCGGCCTCGACGATCTGCTTTCGGCCGATGCGCTGGTGGTGGTGGAGTGGGGCGAGAAGTTCAAGAGCATCCGCAAGCGCGCCACGGGCGAGATCGTGATTGCGTCCGAGGGCGGCGACGCGCGCAAGATCACGGTGACGCTGAAGGAATAGCTCCGCTGCCTGACGAATCATGAACCGCATTCCCTTCACCGAAGTCCACCAAACCCTCGCCGGCGTTCTACGCAAGCTCGGCTTCGCGCCCGATCGCGCCCAGACCTGCGCGCGCCTTTTTGCCGAAACCACGCGCGACGGCGTGTACACGCACGGCATCAACCGCTTTCCGCGTTTTGTGGGCACCATTCGCAACGGCTGCGTCGATCCTGCAGGCCAAGCCGAGGCCACGGCGCGGCTGGGCGCGCTGGAGCGCTGGGACGGGCACAAAGGCCCCGGCAATCTGAATGCGCTCGCCGCGATGGAGCGCGCCATCGCGCTCGGCCGCGAACACGGTATGGGCTGCGTAACCATGAGCAACACCAATCACTGGATGCGTGCGGGCACCTACGGCTGGCAGGCGGCAGAAGCCGGCATGATCGGCATCTGCTGGAC
This sequence comes from Occallatibacter sp., assembly GCA_050011915.1. Taxonomy (GTDB): domain Bacteria; phylum Acidobacteriota; class Terriglobia; order Terriglobales; family Acidobacteriaceae; genus Telmatobacter. Next base: position 6,854 of record JBEKIE010000048.1, on the reverse strand, counting down.
CAACACCATGCCCAACCTGCCCCCGTGGGGCGGAGCGGAACGGGTTGTCGGCAACAACCCCCTCGTAATCGCCGTGCCGCGCGCCGGGGGGCCGGTAGTGCTCGACATGGCCATGTCGCAGTTCTCCTACGGCACCCTCGAGAGCTATCGCAAGCGAGGCGAGATGCTGCCGGTCGACGGCGGTTTTGACGCCGAAGGCAATCTAACGCGCGATCCCGCGGCGATTGAGAAGTCCTGGCGGCCGCTGCCCATTGGCTACTGGAAGGGATCGGGGCTCGCTGTGGTGCTCGACATGGTCGCCGCCATGATGGCGCTGGGGCGCGCTACGCATGAAATCGCTCCCGACCCGCTGCTCGAAGCCGGCGTCTCGCAGATGTTTTTCGTCCTTAACCCCGCAGCCTTTGGCCCTCTTTCGCAGGCAGAGAGAATTGCCGACGCAGTGGTCGCGTCCCTGCACAACTCCCGGCCCGCCGCGCCTCATGGCAAAGTGCGCTATCCCGGCGAGCAAACCCTGCGCATCCGCGAGGAGAACTTGCGCCTCGGTCTGCCCGTGGAACCCGCCGTCTGGGCTGAGGTTCTGGCGTTCCAACAGTAACTGGACCCCCCGGAAAGTGCTATCCAGGGCCGCAAAGGCAGCGGTAGAATTGTTAAGTTTCCGGGCGCCAACGAAGCCTTGTATGAGAGCGACCCGAATGTGGGTTCGATCGCCACGATCAACGGGATTCTTCCGTCGATGAACCGGGCGAGCGTGAATCGACGGAGAGTTGTGCCGCGGCATGGATTACGGGACATTTTTCTTCACAAATATCGCCTCCGTCACCGTGTTTACGGTGTGGATTTGTGTACTCGCCTGGTATAACCGGCGCGTCACGGGAATGGCGTGGTTTGCCGGCGCGCAGGTTGTCGGAATGGTCAAGCTGATTCTGCAGGGGCTTGAAGGAAAGGTCCCGGCATTTCTCGGCAGCATGAGCGCCAATGAACTGTACCTGATTTCGATCGCCATGCAGTGGATGGGGTTCTATTACTTTGTCGTGCACAAGCCCTTCCGTTATCGCCGGCTTTGGATTCCAATCGGCGTTGTTCTGGCGGCCTACACCTTTGTCTTTCTTGCAAAAATCCCCTACACCGGCAATGTCATCAATCTTCCGTTCGTGGCGCTGTGCGGTTTTTCGGTATGGACCTTGTGGATATACGGCCGCGGATCGTTTACCGCGGTGTCGCGCGTGAGTGGAGCGATTCTCTGCGGTCAGATGTGCGTGGCTGGGTACCGCGCCATTCTGACCAACCTGAGCTACGCGCAGCCCTGGAAGACCGTTGACGCCCATAGCGACCCGCGCTGGCTCTACTCGCTGGCCGGGGCGGCGTTTCTTGCCGCCTGCATGGCCATGTGCGAGATGTGGTTCCTGGTGACCGAATTACAGGGAGAACTTGCCCGGCAGGCGCGCACCGACCCCCTGACGGGCGCGTTGAATCGCCGATCGATGGAGGAAGCAACGCTACGCGAGACGGCACGCAGCCAGCGCTACGGCCACGCGCTGAGCATGATCGTGATCGACATCGACAATTTCAAGCACTTGAACGACACGCGCGGGCACGCCGCGGGCGACTGCGCGTTGCAGGCCCTGGTGCGCCGCCTGAACTGCATGCTGCGCCAGCAGGACTCGTTGGCGCGCATGGGCGGGGAGGAGTTCGCGATCCTGCTGCCCGATACATCCGGGGCGGCGGCGCTCATCATCGCCGAGCGCGTGAGACGAATGGTAGAAGAGCTCGAAGTGCAGTTCGAGACCGGTTCAATGAAAATGACCATCTGTGCCGGAGTGGCGCAGTTGGATCCCGCATGCGGGTGGGAGGAAATGACGCGGCGGGCCGATGCGGCGATGTACGATGCCAAGAAGCGCGGGCGAAACCTGATCTGTGCGCTCCCGGAGTCCGGCATAGATCGCGCCAAAACTTCAGGCGGCGTCAGTGTGGATGGCCGCGACTTATTGACCAGCCCCTAGAGCGACCTTGGCGTAGCGTACCGGCGCCAACTGTGGAGCCGCGGCACGAATGCGTGCGATCCTACGCTCCGGTCAGAAGCCCATAAGGTTGTCACTGCAATCCGCGTAGTCCGGAGGCTGCCCGTCGAACCCGCTATCGGGAAGGGAATATGAGCCTTCCAACAGTGATCCGTCTACGGGAATAACGCTGTCCTGGCGTCAAAAAAGCGGTAAAAGTCTCGGATTCCCTGGTTCAATCGATTCCCTGCATGGAAATGACCCGAAGGCGCGGGTCGATATCCTCGATCAAAACGGATTTCCAGCCGATATGCATGAGGAACAGTCATTTACGGAGAGTTGTGCCGCGGTATGGACTACGGGACATACTTCTTTACGAATATCGCCTCTGTCACCGTGTTTACGGTGTGGATCGGCGTGCTCGCCTGGTACAACCGGCGCGTCGCGGGAATGTCGTGGTTTGCCGGCGCGCAGATTGTGGGATTGGCCAAGCTGATTCTGCAAGGGCTGGAAGGGAAGGTTCCGGTGTTTCTTGGCAGCATGACTGCCAACGAACTGTATCTGGTTTCGTTCGCCATGCAATGGATGGGCATGTATTGCTTTGTGGCGCGCAAGCCCTTCCGGTATCGCTGGCTTTGGATTCCCATCGGTCTGGTCCTGGCGGCGTACACCATCGCCTTTCTTGCCAAGATCCCCTACACCGGCAATGTCATCAATCTTCCCTTTGTAGCGCTGTGCGGCTTTTCGGCATGGACCGTGTGGAGACACGGCAGGGGAACGTTCACCGCGGTGTCGCGCGTGAGTGCGGTAATTCTTTGCGGACAGATGGGCGTGGCCGCGTACCGGGCCATTCTGACCAACCTGAGCTACGCGCATCCTTGGGAGACCGTTAACGCCCATAGCGACCCGCGCTGGATCCACTCGCTGGCCGCAGCGGCTTTCCTTGCCGCCTGCGTGGCCATGTGCGAAATGTGGTTCCTGGTGACCGAGCTACAGGGAGAACTTGCCCATCGAGCGCGCACTGACCCCTTGACGGGCGCGCTGAATTGGCGATCGATGGAGGAAGCGGCGCTGCGCGAGACCGCGCGCTGCCAACGCTACGGCAACCCGCTCAGCGTAATCGTAGTCGACATCGACAACTTCAAACATTTGAACGACACCCGGGGGCACGCCGCGGGCGACTGCGCGCTGCAGGCCCTGGTGCGCCGTCTGAACTGCATGCTTCGCCAGCAGGACTCGTTGGCGCGTATGGGCGGCGAAGAGTTCGCGATCCTGCTGCCCGATACCTCAGGCTCGGCGGCATTGACCATCGCCGAGCGCGTGCGCCAGGCTATGGCCGATCTGGATGTTCCATTCGAAACCGGCCCGGTCAGAATGACGGTCTGTGCCGGAGTGGCCGAGTTCAATCCGGCATGCGGGTGGGAGGAAATGATGCGGCGCGCGGACTCCGCCATGTACGCGGCCAAGCGGCGGGGGCGCAACCGCGTCTCCGCGCGTTCTGATCGGGATGAATCTTCCGCAGAGAAGCGATGCGCCGCCGATCTCGACAATCTAGGCTTTCTGCCCACCGCGTGAAGACGGCCGAAGCTATTCCGCTAGCTCCGCCAACCCTGCCAACTCCGCTAGCTCCGCTTCGTTCTAGAACCCCATGATGTTGTAGCCGCAGTCCACGTAGATGATTTCGCCGGTAACCGCGCTGGCCAGATCGCTGGCCAGGTAAAGCGCCGTGCCGCCCACTTCGCTCTGGTCCACGTTGCGATGCAGGGGCGCCCGTTCGGCATGCGCCTTGAGCATGTCGCCGAGTGCGCCCACGCCGCGCGCGGCCAGCGTCTTGATGGGCCCGGCCGAGATGGCGTTCACGCGGATGTTTTTCGGCCCCAGCTCATACGCCAGGTAGCGCACCGCCGATTCCAGCGAGGCCTTGGCCAGCGCCATCACGTTGTAGTGCGGCACCACTTTTTCAGCGGCATAGTAGCTCAAGGTGATAACGCTGCCGCCTTCCGTCATTAACGGCAACGCGCCGCGGCTCACCGCAATCAGCGAGAACACGCTCACGTCGTGCGCAATGCGGAAGCCTTCGCGGCTGGTGTTGATGAACTCGCCCTTCAGGTCCTCGGCGGGCGCGTAGGCAATGGCGTGCACCAGGATGTCGATCTTCGCGTACTTTTCCTTGAGCGCCGCGAACAGGGTCGCGATCTCCTGGTCGTTCGACACGTCGCACTGGAAACCGCTCGCCGTTCCGAGCTCGTTGATGAGGTCCTCGGCTTCGGCCCGCATGCGCTCGTTCTGGTAACAGATGGCCAGGGTAGCGCCGGCCTCGTGGAGTTTTTGGGCGATGCCCCAGGCAATCGAGCGCTTGTTGGCCAGCCCGAAGACCACGGCTGTTTTGCCCGCCAGGTTAATCATGCTTGAGTTCGTTCCTCCGAGTGCTTAGTCCAAAGGGGAAAACGGCGGAGCCGCCGCCAATTGTCAGAATAACAGAGCGAATTTCGCGCCTGCTTTGAGTTGTCTCTGCGCCGGCGCCGCCGTCAGCCGCCCAAATCGATCAATTCCACATGTCCCACAGGCCGCCCCAGGAATCGCGAGCCGAGGCGCTCGAACTTCTCCACGGAATCCGTGGCGAAACAACGAATCTCAGTCTGGGGTTCCGGATTTGAGGCCCCTCCCACCCAATCGGAGCCCGCTGTCGCGGACTCCGATTGGATGGGGCACCCCGGCTCTGTGCGTCCTCTGAAGAGATCGACCGCTGCCTGCGCCGCCGCTTCGGCGGAATCGATCACCTTCACTCCGGGCCGCACCGCGCGCTCGATCAGCTGCCGCAGCAGCGGATAATGCGTGCAGCCGAGAACCAACGTGTCAGGACTGAGACCGCGGCCCGCGGCCTCGGATCGCAGCTCATTCAGATAAATGTCAATGATCTCGGCGGTCACGGGATGGTCCGTCCATCCCTCCTCGACCAGCGGAACCAGCAGCGGGCAGGCCTTCTCAAGCGCCCGCAATCCACGCGCCTGGCACGCTGCCGCGTAGGCATGGCTGTGTACCGTGGCTTCCGTGGCGATCACCAGTACATCGCCCGTGGTGGAAGCCCCGCGCGCAGCAATCGCGCCCGGCGCGATCACGCCCAGCACGGGAACCGGCACCGCATCTTGTATGGCATCGAGCGCCAGTGCGCTGGCCGTATTGCAGGCGATCACCAGGAACTCCGCGCCCTGTTCGCGTACCAGGAATTGCGCGCTCTGCGCCGCGTAACGCGCTATCGTGCGCCGCGATTTCGAGCCGTAGGGCAGCCGCGCCGTGTCGCCGAGAAATGCAAAACGGGCGCGGGGCAGCCGTTCGATGAGCGCGCGCAGCACCGTCAATCCGCCAAACCCGGAATCGAAGACGCCGATGGTGGGAGTTGTAGTTGAGGTTGGAATCGCGGTCACGGGTGAGCTCCCTCGGCTGGAGCCGCCTCGGCGGCAAGATAGGTGCGTGTCAGGTCGGCGTGCCCGGCCAGTGTAGCGCGCGTCTGGCCGTCCACCAGAAATCGTACCTCGGTCGCGCGCGGCAGGTTGGCGTTCAGCGTGGCGCAGATGGAGAGAATGGTCAACGTCTCGCTTTGCAGTCCCGACGGATGGCCGGCGGCAAACGCGCCGGTCAAATTCACCACGGCCAACTGTGGCGATAATGCAGACGTTTTTCCGCCGCCATCGATGGGCAAAAGAAACACCTGGGCGATGGAACTGGCGCCGCCGGGAACCGGATGCGTGGCATCGGGTGCGGCGTCAAGGTCAAGCAGTTTGCCCAGCACCGCGCGCGCCCGGGCTTCGGGATTCTGCGGCAAAGGCAAGGTCAGAGTCCGCGGCACGAGGGAGTTGTCCGCATCGTTAGCCACCATCAGTGTCGCCTGCTCTGCCGGGGCCACCTCGGGCGCCCGCGTCGGCGCCGAATCCTCACCGCGCAGCAGGCGCTCGTGCGTGCGTCGCAGCTGGTTCCACAGCAAGACGCTCATGATGACCGAGGCCAGCAGCAGGATGACGAACAGCACGGTTTGGTGGCGAGGAATCACGGCCGCCGTTCTCCGAACTGCCCGCCATCCGCGCGCCACTCCACCAACGCAGCCGCCAGCGCCTCTGCCACTTGCGCTGCGAACGCCGCATCGTCTGCGCTCAACGCACCCGGTGCGTCGGCGTGGCGTTGCGGCGCAATTTCAACCGCGACGGCAGGGCAGGCCATGCTGTCGATCGCGGGCAGCGACGTGCGGCCCAGGGTCACCGCGATGCCGGCGTGGGTAAGCGCCGAATTCAGTTCGCCGGCCAACTCGGTGCTGTGCCGAATCCATGCCGACTGCGCCGTCCGCCACGGCGCAAAGCGTACATCCGCCGCCGGGGAAAGGGAGGAAAGAAACAGATGCACGGCAGGTCCGCTCTTCGGGCTCGCCAAGGCCGCGTGCAGATTCAGGCAGGCCGCGGCGTGGGCGCGATTGGCAATCTCCGCGCGACGATCCGCATCCACGTCCGCGCCCGACTCGCGTGTTGTCACCACGGCAATGCCGCGCGCTATCAGCAGCGACCTCAGTTTCACGCTCAGCGCCAGAGTGTAGTCCTTCTCCGCCTGGCTGCCGAGCCGCGCGCCAAGGTCGTCGCCGCCGTGGGCTGCGTCGAGCACCACCACGAAGCGGGAGGCTGGAGAGGGAGGAGCCTGCGCAAGCGCAGGGAACCATGTGAAGAGTGCAAGGAGGGCGGCAAGCGATCCCGGAAGTCTGCGGCGATGGTGCTTTCCTGCCATGTTTTCGCCTGTCGCGCGCGGCCTTGAATAGACCCTTGCACCGGGTTCTACCGCCTCCCGGCCGTTGTCCTCATTCCAATGCATAAATCG
>JBEKIE010000047.1:0-30042 GCA_050011915.1 Occallatibacter sp. | reverse complement strand
CGGTAATGGGCGTGAGATCGAGCACCTCTCTCACCTTCGCCACATCCGTGGCAAACACCTCGTTGCCGAGCTTGAAGGTGAGATACTGCCGCGTCTCCGTGATTTCGCTAACGCTCATGTGTTCACTCCTTTCCGATTTTGAAGACGGGGGCGGATCTTCTCCGGGAAGATCCGCCCTCACGGTCAGTAACGCTCGAATTCAGCGTCCATTTCGTCGTGCTTGTCGTTGAGCCGCAGGTTGACTCCTGCCTTCCCGGCAGCTTTCGCAGCCGGCGCGTGGCCGTTGGGTTTGGCAGACCGGGCTGGAGCAGCCGCTGCCTGCTTGGCCGGCTTGGTCGCCCCGCCCCGCCGTCCGTGAGCGCCATTCTCATCCCCCGTATGGAAGAAGGAGAGCGCGCTCACCAGTTGTTCGGACTGGCCGGTCAACTCCTCGGTCGTCGAGGCCATCTCCTCTGAGGCCGATGCGTTCTGCTGGATCACCTGCTCCAGTTGCTGCAGCGCCTTGTTGATCTGCTCGGCGCCGGTATCCTGCTCCTTGCTGGCCGCGGAAATCTCCTGCACCAGTTCCGCGGTGCGCTGGATGTCGGGCACCAGCTTGTCCAGCATCTCACCCGACTTCTCCGAGACCTTCAGCGTGGTGGCCGAGAGTTGGTTGATCTCTCCGGCCGCCTTCTGGCTGCGCTCGGCCAGCTTGCGCACTTCCGCAGCGACCACGGCAAAGCCCTTGCCATGTTCGCCGGCGCGCGCCGCCTCGATGGCCGCGTTGAGCGCCAGCAGGTTGGTCTGGCGCGCAATCTCTTCGATGATCGAAATCTTGTTGGCGATCTCCTTCATCGCGGCTACCGCTTCCAGCACGCTCTTGCCGCTCTCCAGCGCATCCTTGGCGCTCTTGTTGGCGATCTTGTCGGTCTGCTGCGCGTTGTCGGCGTTCTGCTTGATGTTGCTGACCATCTCCTCCATCGACGACGAAGCCTCCTCGGCCGCCGCCGCCTGCGCACTCGCGCCCTTCGACACCTGAATCGAGGCTGTCGAAATGGACTGGCTGGCCGCCGACACCTCGCCGGCAATGGATCGGATGTCGGAGACGGTTTGCGTCAGCCCGCTCACCATCGACGCCAGCGCCTGCATCAGCTTGTCCTGCGCCGAGCGCTCGCGAATGTCCACGGTCAGGTTTCCATTCGCGATCTCATCCGCCGCGGTGGTGATTTCGTTCATCGCCGTGACCAGCGTGTTCAGGTTGTTCTTGATCAGGTTGAAATCGCCGTGGTAGGTGTCGGTGATCAACGGCGGAGTGTCTCCCTTGCTGATCTGCTCAACATATTTTGCGGAAACATTCAAGGGAACGATCACGGCGTCCAGAATGCCGTTCACGCCGCGCACGATCTCAGAATAAGCGCCGCTGAATTGCTCGTGGCGCCCGCGCTCGCTCAGCTTGCCGGCGTTGGAGGCTTCGGTCAACCGCGCCAGCTCCTTATGCAGAGCCTGCAGAACCTGGGCCACGTTGTTGACCGCGAGCTTCATCTTCTCGTGATCGCCCTTGTAGGTATGGGCGATCAACTCGTCGATCTTGCCGCTGGAGATTTGCGCCAGAATGCGGTTGCCCTCGCCGATGGGCAGCAGGATCGCATCCAGCATCTCGTTCACGCCGCGCACGATCTCGGCAAACGCGCCCTGAAACTGCTCCGGCTTGCCGCGATCGGAAAGTTGTCCTTCCTTCGATGCCTCGATCAGCCGCGCCAGTTCCCTTTGCAGGCTCTGCGTGACAGTCGCGACGTTGTTGACGGCCAGTTTCATCTTCTCGTGATCGCCCTTGTAGGTCACGGCAATCAGCTCGTCGATCTTGCCTGCGGAAATCTGCGCCAGAATGCGGTTGCCCTCGCCGATGGGCAGCAGGATGGCGTCCAGCATATCGTTGACGCCGCGCACGATCTCGGCGAATGCTCCGCGGAACTCGTCGGCCTTGCCGCGCTCGGCAAGTTGCCCGGCATGCGATGCATTGATCAGGCGGCCAAGCTCCTTCTGCAGGCTTTGCAGAACCTGGGCCACGTTGTTGACCGCGAGCTTCATCTTCTCGTGGTCGCCCTTGTAGGTATGGGCGATCAGCTCGTCGATCTTGCCTGCGGAAATTTGCGCCAGAATGCGGTTGCCTTCGCCGATGGGCAGCAGGATCGCATCCAGCATGGTGTTCACGCCGCGCACGATCTCGGCAAACGCGCCCTGGAACTGCTCCGGCTTGCCGCGATCGGAAAGTTGTCCTTCCTTCGAAGCCTCGATCAGCCGTCCCAGTTCCTTTTGCAGGCTTTGCGTGACGATGGCCACGTTGTTGACGGCCAGTTTCATCTTCTCGTGATCGCCTTTGTAGGTCACGGCAATCAGCTCGTCGATCTTACCCGCGGAAATCTGCGCAAGAATGCGGTTGCCCTCGCCGATGGGCAGCAGGATCGCATCCAGCATCTCGTTCACGCCCTGAATCAACTCCCGATGCACGCCGTTGAAGAGCGTGGCCTTGCCGCGCTCGCTCAGGCGTCCTTCCTTGGAGGCGTCCAACAGGCGCATAATCTCCTGCAGCACCAGCATCAGGTCATCGTCCTGGCCCGTCCTCTTGCTGACTCGTTCACGGCCCGCGTGCCCTTCATCGCCGTGAGTGTCCTCGCCATGTCCGTTGCCGGCGCCGTGCAGCCGCCGGCCTTCACCTACCACTGCTGTTCCCATGAGTCGTTTCCCCTCCTTTGGGATCTTTCTCTGCTCGATCCGTGATCTTCCGGCCATCCCGCGAAGAGATTGCCGTTGTGCAACAGGGGGAGCATGAGACGTTCCGGGTTGAGTCGCCTACACATGTGCACTGGCGCTCGGTCCAGTGCTGCCTCTGCCCGCAAGGGCTGTAAAGTCCACACAGTTTTCCGGAGGGCCGCCGTGCGCCGTCAACGTGCGGCCTCCTCTGCCGTACGCCTCGTCGCGCACCGCGTTCTGAATCAATCGTTCGGGGTCGAGAATCAGGGCCACGGCCCCGTTGCCCAGAATGGTGGCGCCCGAGACCACCTGCACCTGGCGGTAAAATCGCCCCAGGCTCTTGATCACCGTCTGGCAATTGCCCAGCACCCTGTCCACTACAAATCCGAACCGGCCTTCTCCGGTTTCCACCAGCATGATCTGCTCGATCTCCGACGCACGCGAGCGCATGTGGAAGTGCTCGCGCAGCCGGATATACGGCACCAGCTCCCCGCGCACATTGGCGATGTGCTTGCCGTTGGCGCGGGCAATGTCCTCCCGCGTCAGCTCGATGCATTCCAGGGTGCTCGCCAGCGGCAGCACGAAGCAGGCATCGCCCACGCCCACCAGCAGCCCGTCGATGATGGCCATGGTCAATGGCAATCGCAAGGTGACGCTGGTTCCCAATCCCGGCCTGCTCTGGACCTCGACGGCGCCGCGCAGGCTTTCCACCCGCTGGCGGACCACATCCATGCCCACGCCGCGCCCCGAGACATCGGTCACTTGTGCGGCTGTCGAAAATCCTGGCGCGAAGAGGAGAGCAAAAATCTGGCCCTCGGTCAATTGCGCGTCGGCAGAAATAAGGCCTCTCTCGATCGCGCGCAGTCGCACCGCGTCCGCGTCAATGCCGCGGCCGTCGTCGGTCACTGTCACCAGCACGCTGGCGCCCGAGTGCCGCGCCGCAAGATGAATGGTTGCCGTGGGAGATTTTCCGCTGGCCGCGCGGACATCGGCCGGCTCGATGCCGTGGTCCATGCTGTTGCGGATCAGGTGCATCAGCGGGTCGCCCAGCTGCTCGATCACGGTCTTGTCGAGCTCCGTGTCCGCGCCCTCGATGGTGAGCTCCACGTTTTTGCCCAGGTCGCGCGCCAGGTCGTGCACCAGCCGCCGGAACTTTTCGAACGTGCCCCGGATGGGCATCATGCGGATGTTCATGGAGCTCTCGCGCAAGGCCGAAGTCAGCCGTTCCACCTCCTCGGAGACTGCCGTTACCTCGGCGTCATCGCGCCGGCTGGAAAGCTCGCTGAGCCGCGCCTGCACCGTCACCAGCTCTCCGACCAGGTCCACAAACTGATCCAGCTTCGCTGCCGGCACGCGCAGACTGGAAGCGTTGTCCGGCTTGTCGTAGCTGCGGCGGCCGGGCAAAGGGCCGCGATTTTCCGGCAAAGCCCGCGCCGTCCTCTCGGCGTCGCTGGCGGGGGCAGTCTCCGCAACTGCCGGCGCAGGACCGCCAGCCGGTTCGATCCTTAGCTCACATGCGTCTTCGACAAAAATGAAGACATCGCGAATCGCCTCCTGGCCCGCAGCGGTCGCAAGATCCAATTCCCACGAGATGTAGCAGCGCTCGGGATCCATCTCACCGAGCGAAGGCGCCGCGTCCAGCACGGCCCTGGCCGAAAGCTCTCCCAACGTGCGCAGTTCGCGGAGCAAAAGCGAGGGATTGGCGCCGTAGCGCATCAGGTCCGGCCCGGGTGCAAAGCGGATATGCCAGCTCCGAAGGTCGCCGGCCGGGGCCGCTGAACGATCGGGCGCCGGCGGACTTTTCTTTGCCGGCTCCGCTCTTTCTTCGATCGCTGCCAGCTTGCGCACGCTCGCGAGGATGCTGGCGCAGGCGGCCGGATCGGCCGGCGCCGCGCCCGCCGCGCCCTCGTCCAGCATGGCGGCAATTTGATCGAGCGCGGCCAGCGTCAGGTCGATCAGATCCGGGCTCGGCTCCAGGCCTCCGTTGCGTACCAGGTCGAAGGCGGTTTCGAGATCGTGCGTGAAGGCGGCCAGCCGCTCGAAGCCGAACATGGCTCCGGAGCCCTTGATGGTGTGCAGGCCCCGGAAGATGCGGCTCACTACTTCCTTATCGCTCGGATTCTCGTTCAACTCCAGAAGCGCTGACTCCAGCTCCGTCAGGATCTCCCGCGCCTCCTCGCGGAAGCTCTGCTTCAACTGCTCGGCATTACCTGGAACCGGCTGCAGCATTGCTCCTACCACCCTCGACTTCTGGACCGGCAATCTTGGCCCGCTCATTACGGAACTTCTGGCCCGGCGCCTTCGGCCACTGCTTCGCACGCGCACGCAAAGAGCGCGCGTGCATCCAAACCCACTTCCGATAGAGCTTTTTCGACCGGCTCCGGCGTCTCGCCGGCAAGCACGAGATTCATACCGGATCGCTTGGCCTCCCGGCACGCCGCCCAAAGCAACTGGAATGCAGTGACATCGAGCTCGGAGACGGCATCGGCCGAGATGCGAATCGTGTTTCCCTTTGCGATGGCCCGGAGAAGCACGGCCTTCAGCTCGGCGGCAACGGAAATGTCGACGGCGCCCTCCAGCCGGATCAGGCTCGAATCGTCCGTCTGGCTCAACGCGATGCCCACACTCCACTCCTCGGCCGGTTGCAAATCAATGTGCACCTTGAGGTCAATGCGCGATCTGCCGGCTGGACGCCCCCTCAAACCAGCAAGCATCCATTCGAGATCCCGGCATTCCACCTTCCGGAAACACTCGAACACAGGATCATCGGTCACGCCAGAGCAATTCGCGAGTAGAAAGCGGGAGAAATTGCATTAGATTTTTCACATCGGGGCGGGAAGATCGATTTGGCTCAGCGCCATGCGCTGACACGCAACCAGGCCCTGCGGAGATCCGCCTAGAAGAGCTCGATGGACGGCCCGCTGGCAACGGTTCGTGCTGCGCCGCCGGAAGCGGCCAGGTGCGTCTCGGTCTGGCTGGCCATTCGGTAACGGCCGAGATACGCGGCAAGTATCTCCTTGAAGGTCATGTCGAGCCGGCCATCCCAGGCGAGCGACTCGGGCCTTTTGCCGAGCATGAGCAAGTGGTCGCGCATCTCCTCCAATGCTTCCTGCACGTGCTCCAGCCTCTGCCGCATCACATCCTGGAACTGGATGTGGCCCATGGCCTCCGACATCCCCCGAACGCTCTCCTTATAGTTCGCATCCAGCTCCGTGATCACGTCAAGCAATAGCTTCCCATTGCTGTCGAATTCCTGCTGCATCGCGGACAGATCGCTCACCAGGTGCGTCATGATATCGGCCGACTTATGCTGTTCCAGCGAGGTTCGCGCCTCCACCATCTCCCGGTTCACTTTTTCTGCGGTGGCGTTGATTTTCTTTGCGATCTCCGCGGCCGCCTGCGTCGATTGCGCCGCCAGCGATCTCACCTCGCCGGCAACCACGGCAAAGCCGCGCCCGGCTTCGCCGGCCCGCGCCGCTTCAATCTCGGCGTTCAGCGCCAGAAGGTTGGTTCGTTGCGCAATGCTCGCGATCATTTTGATCAACGGGGTCAGCCCAAGAACCTCGCCGGCCATGGTTTGGATGCGCTCGAAGTTGTCGCGAAGTTCGCTCACCTGCTCTTCCAACTGCATTTGCACGGCCGAAACGATCTGCCTGTTGCTTTCCACGCGCGCGCCCGTGCTCTCCGTCAGCTCATGCCCGCTCTTGATGGATTGCGATATGCGCGCGATCTGCACCTTGGCCTTTTCATTCAGATGGCTCATCTGTTCAATGGCAGAGACGACTTCGCGCTCCGACTCGGCCAGCGAATCGCGAATCTGATCGTGCATGACGTCGATGTTTGGCTGGGAATCCCTCAGTTCGCTCAGCAATACCTTGCGCTGCGAAAGCAAATTCAGCCGCTCGCAGCGGCTCATCTTCCCCACGTCGCCAAAGTCGGCGGCAATCAGCAGAGAATGCTTCCAGCTTGCCGCCACATGAGCCAGAATCGGCATCAGACAGCAGACCAGCAAGAGACCGGCGACGCTCGCGCGATGGGGAATGAGACCCGGCCCCAGAATCCGGCACAGGCCCGGCCAGAAGATCGTCAGGCCCACCAGCGCCAGAGATGCCGTGAGCAGCAACCGGATGCGCACGTTACGAAGATGCCGATGGTCGCGGTCCTTCAGGCCCTCAATCTGAATTGGACAGGGGCGATACCGGCTGCATTCATCTGCAGCACAGTCCGATCCGGGCTTCCCCTTGCACCCTGACGCCATGCTTTACGCTCCCGGCAACACTTTTTTGATGACCGCCACCAGATCGTTGCCCGAGACGGGCTTCACCAGCCAGCCGGTTGCGCCGGCCAGCTTGCCTTCATTCTTCTTGGCAAGCTCGCTCTCCGTGGTGAGAGTCAAAATGGGAACAAACTTCAGTCCGGGCATGGAACGGACATTCCGGATCAGGTCCATCCCGCCCATCACCGGCATATTGATATCGGTCACAATCAGGTCCGGCTTGAAACCGGCCTGGAGCTTGTCCAGCGCTTCGCGTCCGTTACCGGCTGACTCAGCCTGAAATCCGTTGATTGCCAGCGTCGATTTCAGGCTCATCACCATGGTGACGGAGTCGTCGACAACCAAGATCATTTTGGCCATGCTGATCCCTGCGATCCCAACTCCTGAATCGGCCACAATGGTCCATAACTTTAAGCGGGCGCGTGTTTCCTGTCGCTCCCGCTCCCGAGTGCGAACGATGGATTGCCTTCTGCCAGCAATGTCTGCTGCCGTCCTACTGAGCGTTAACGGACCCTAGGCAGCTCTCGCGGCGCGGCGCATCAGCAAAACGGCCAAGCCGGCAAGACCGGTTCCAAAAAGCAGGTAGGAGCCCGGCTCGGGAGCAGCAAGGAGCGAGCCGTTGAGCTCATCGGCCTGCTCGCCCGACGGGTCGACGTCATTGGCCACGATGTTGGCGCCGGTGAGGTAGATAGTTTCTGTACTTCCTCTCGGAAGAGTAATCGTCACATCGTCAACGATCGTTGGAGGATCGTCGGATGTGTTCAACTGCAGATAGATCGTATTCCGGGTGAGAATGCCGCGCAGGGTATCGCTGTCCGAGACTTCGTAAACCCTTCCACCGCCAATCAATGCCGGGGTCCCTGCGTCGATGACGAAGTCGATGTCGTCGACGTCAGGGGGACCGACGTACCCCTTGGTCCCCAACTCGTAGTCTGTCAAAGTTGCATCGACAGCCACCAACGTCGAAAACGTGTTGTTTGAGAATGTAAGCGTACCGCTGAAAACAGCACCGTTCGTAAGCGTCAGGTAGATGGGTTCAGCTACATCGGCCTTCGCCGGGACGGCGGCAAGAAGACAAGCGCTCGCGAAGACGATGATGGCAACGGTCCTGAGAGTATTCAATTTGATTTGTCCTCCTGTGCCGTTCCAGACGGAATCCGGATGGCCCAATTTCGAGAGTATGTCTTGCGCTTCGGTGGTTTCATGGAGGGGAAGTCTCGAAAGACTACTCAATAAAATAACATACTCAAAGGATTGGCTCTGCCCTGGGCATCTCCTCAAACAAGACTCGGGGAACCGCGAGAATCTAATCGCAAACCAGCGCCGCGTCGGGGAAGGCCTGCGTCGCGTCTTCGTCCTCCGCGCCAATCTCCGGCTCCGCGCCCTCGCCTGCCGCCATGCGCGCCACAAAAAACCGCTCCACCTCGCCCAGCACATCTTCGCCGTTGCGCGCATGGTAAATCGCCGCGCGCAGTTTCGCGCCGCCCTGAACGCCGTGCGTGAACCACGTGGCAAACTGCTTCATCTTTCCCACCGGATCGCCCAGCCTCGCGTCGCGCGGCAAGTCCTTCGTCGCTTCGGCCTCCGCCATCAGCATCTCGAAGTACGCGCGAATCATCCGGTAGCGATCCTCGGTGCTTGGCCGCGTGTAGCTGCCTGTCGCCGTGTACTCGGCAATCTGACGGAAAATCCACGGATTCGCCGGCGCCGCGCGCCCGATCATCACCGCATCGCAGCCCGTCTCGGCCACCATCGCTGCAGCGTCCTCCGGCGTGCGTACGTCTCCATTGCCAACGACCGGCAGCCGCACAGCTTCCTTTACCGCGGCAATCCAGTTCCACTGCGCCTGACCGCTGTAGCCCTGCTCGCGCGTGCGTGCATGCAGCGCCAGCCCGTTCAATCCTTCGGCCTCGGCCATGCGCGCCAGCTCCACGCACACAATCTGGCTCTCGTTCCAGCCCATGCGGAACTTCACGGTGAAGGGAATCGTCACCGCCTTGCGAATGGCGTGAAAGATTTCGCCGATCTTTGGCAGATCGCGCAGCAGGCCCGAACCTCCGTTCGATCCCACCACGCGCTTGGCCGGGCAGCCCAGATTCAAATCCACCGTGTCGAATCCCGTCTCCTCCACAATCCGCGCCGCTTCCGCCAGAGTCGCGGGATTCGACCCGAACAACTGCGCTCCAATGGGATGCTCGTCGTCGTAAAACGTCAGATACCTCCGCCGCTTCGTCTCGCGCATCCGGCTCAACCCATCCGCCGAAGTAAACTCCGTCATGATCAGCCCGCAACCCGATTCCGTATTGCTGATCGCCGCATCGACGCGTTCCGCCGTCGCCGCTTCCTGATCCCTGTTCCCTGATCCCTGTTCCCTCGTGAACACGCTCGCATGCCGAATGAATCTCCGAAACACCGTGTCCGTCACTCCGGCCATCGGCGCCAGCACCGTCGCCGGCCGCACCACCACCGCGCCCAGACGCACCTCCGCCGGTACCCGCGCTTCCGCGGGCATCGCGTGTTCCACCGGATCGTCCCAGTCCTTCTTCACCGTGAAACCTCGGCGTGGCACAGCCTAAATCTCCTCCTGCGATCGCAGAAAAACAAAGCTGGAAGTTAGTCGCTGTCTCTTCGCTCCAAACAAACGTGAGCCTCCGCCACGGCGGAGGCCCACTCGTCCAACTCGCGCCCCGGCTACTTGGCTGCCGCGATCGCTTTGTCGCTCTTGGCGTATTTCCGCCGGAACCGCTCCACGCGTCCCGCCGTATCGACCAATCGTTGTTTGCCCGTAAAAAACGGATGGCAAGCCGAGCAAATTTCCACGTGAATGTCGCCCTTGTGGGTCGACCGTGTCTCAAAATTGTTCCCGCAGGCGCACATCACGCGCACCGCGGCGTAATTGGGATGAATCTTTTCCTTAGGCATCGACAGACAAACCTTTCCTCTAATTCTTCGCTGTCAATATTGTAGGGGGATTCGCCCGCTTGCGCAATCGCCGGGAAGGGAAGTCCCCGGATGCCGGGAAAGCCTTTGATTTCTGGCTATTGCCGCTGGGTCTCCGGCTCTTCGCGTAGGCGCCGACTCTCTAACCCCGCTAGCTCCGCCAACGCCGCTAACGCCGCCGCCTTCCATCCAGCTCCGCCCGTGCCGCCAGTCCGATCGCCATGGCCATCACGCGGTCGTCATGCGTGCCCGACTGCGCGCCCGAGCTCCCATTTGGCAGCCGCACAAAGCTCCGGCACTCGCCCAGCAGCCGCTGGCTCTGGAACCGCTCCGGCTCCTCCACCAGCGCTGCATCCAGCCGCGAGATCATCGCCGGCCGGCTCACGCTTGTCGTCAGCCAACCCGCCTGCCCGCCCTGTCGCCCTGCCTGACAGTAGATCCTCTCGTACTTGCACGCCGTCTCCGCCAGCGCCAGCACGCCGCTGCCGTGGTTGTTCCGTTCCACCACCAGCCACGCCCCGTTGTACTCCGCGGCCAGCCCTGTCACAAACCGCGCCAGCTCCAATCCGCCCACGTGCCCGGCAAACTCCGCGCACTGCAGGCCCGTCTCCATCTCCAGCACCTGCGCTGCCGAGTAGTCGCCGTCGCTTCCGCCTCCCGCAGGATCCACCGCCACCACGTATTCCTTGCCCTTCACCGGCGGCAGCCAGATCTCGAGCTCTCCATTCTTCCGTCGCTCCACTGGCTCCGGCGCGGCCTTCATCCGCGCCTCTACCGCCGCCAGCTCGAACACGCTCTCGCCGCTCGCCAGAAAGCAGCTCTCTTCGTCTTCCGCATACTCCTGCGCCGTCAATCCGCGAAAATCCGCCCGGATCCGCCGCCGGTACGCGATCTGCGAGAGCTTCAGGTCGTGCCGCTCCATCAGCTCGCGTTCTTCATCCGTCAGGCTCGCCTCATCCACCGCCTTCGACCGGTAGCGCGCCTCCATCCACCACGGAAAAAAGTGCCGCACCGTTCCGGTCTCTCCGGCCTTGCGCCACTCCTCGTAAAAACATCCGCCTACTCCCTGCGGCGTCGACTCCAGAATCAGTTCGCCGCCCGGCGCCATCGCCGCGCGCAATCCCGCCAGGATATCCGCCGCGTCACCCGGCCAGCGCGCCAGCTCGCTGCAGTGCAAATTCTGCACCGTCAATCCGCGCCCCGCGTTCCGGTCCGCCGCGCTCACCACACGGTACTCTGCATCCATCTTTGGAAACACAATCTGCCGCACGTTGGCCCGCCCCGTCTTCAGCGGACCTTCCCGCAGCCCATCCGGCAGCCAATCCAGAAACCGGTGCACGATGCGGAAGATCTCTTCGGCCGCCTCCTGTGTGTGCGCCACCTCCAGTGTCAACGTTCCCGGCTGCGTAATCGTCTTCAGAAAAAACCGCGCCGCCACCCACGTCGTCAGGCCCATCTGCCGCGCTTTCAGAACAATGTTTCGCTGGCCGCGTTTCTTCTCGAACGCCCGCTGCGCCTCATTCGCTTTCAGCTTTCCCGGCCGTCCCTCCCGCGTCCTCACCACCAGCAATCGTTCTGCCAGCGCTATGCCCGCGACGGACCCGCGCAGACTCGCGGGATGATGGTCGAGAGCCTTCCCCAGGCACTCCAGGTCGCTCCGATCCAGCTCTTCCGGCCGCAACTCTTCCAGGCGCAGTCCCCACGCCTCAATGTTTGGCCCGCAATCTTCCCTTTCTTCCACGGAACCCCCGCACTAACTCCGCTAACTCCGCTAGCCCCGCTAACCCCGCCATCTCCGCTAGTCACACTAACTCCGCTAACTACGCTAGCCCCGCTAACTCCTCCAACTGCGCTAACTCCGTCTCCTTTCTTCAGTTCCCGCCGCACCAATACTTCATCGTGTACGCCGTTGAAGCTGTCAGCGCCGCATTCGCCGTAATCGTGATGGCTGTCGCGCTCTCCGTCCACGTGTTCGTCGTGATTGTTCCGCTTGTGTTCTCGGTCATCACCATGCAGTTGGCGTAGTTCGTATGCGTGTTGGGGAACGACAATGTCGCCAGCGTTCCCGTCGTCGGGCTCGTTCCTGTCGTCAGCGTCACCGTTCCGCTCACGCCGTCGCACACATGGCTTGTCGCGCAGGCAATCGACGGGCTCGATCCCGCCGCCGCCCCGGGCGTCAGCGACATCGTGCCGGTGCCCATGAAAAACTTGCCCGACAAAAATCCCGTCGCCGTCGTGTTGCCGCTTCCCGAAACGGTCAGCACCGTCGACGGGCTCGATGCTCCGTTCTGCACCAGCAGTCCGCTCGTGCCGCTGTTCGCCGCGCAGTTCAGGCACACCGCATACGCGCCGCTGCCGGCGTTGATGGTCGTGTCTCCACCGCCCTGGTAAATTGTCATCCGGTCCAGGCTGTTCGCCGCATCCTTGATGTGGTACGTGTAACTCGTATCCACCGTGTTCAGCCACTCCGCCGTCCCGCTGTAATTCTGCCACTGCAGCTCTTCCGTCTGCGCCGCGCTGGTTCCCGCCTGGATCTCCACAATATTGGTCGCCGCCGCCGCGTTGTTGAACACATTGGCGCTTCCCCCCAGCGTCGACGAGGCAGTTGTCGCGAGGCTCGTCGCGCTGGCCGCTCCCAGAGTCGGCGTGGTCAGCGTGGGACTGGTCGCCAGCACCACGTTGCCGCTGCCCGTCGTCGCGCATGCCACAATCTGGCCGCTCGAATTCGTGCAACTCGCCGGAGACGATGTTGGCACGCTTCCGCCGTTGATCTTGCTCACCGTCGTTGCGCTCTGCGTTCCTGTCACGTCCCCGCTCAAACTCCCCGTAAAGTTCGTCGCGCTGGTTGCGGTCGAGGCCGTTCCCGGCGTCCACTTTCCTGTTGTTGCGTTCCAGATCGGTATGTAGCCGTTGGCCGCGCCGCTGTCGGTCCAGTCCGCCAGATTCGCGGTTCCCAATGCCGATCCATTCACCTGATAACTGCTCGCTGATACCACTTCTCCCGTCGCCGCAGTACCCGCGCTCATGCTCGATGGCGCCGCTCCGCGATATTGGTTGTCGCGCGCGTAAGCCACCTCGTCTTGCGTCACCCCGGTATAGGCCGGGTTGTTCGGCCCCGGCACAAATGCCCAGCGGCAATTGGAAAACTGGTTGCCATATCCGGCGCCCGCGCTTCCACCGTTCCCGTTCCCGGAGCCGATCATGAAGTTGATGGTGTGAGAAGCGGACTCGCCCGATGCAATCGTGGCGATGGCAATCAGCGGATACCACGTGTTGTGCGCGAGTTTGGTCCCGAATCCGAACGAGGGAGTCGTGTAGCTCGTGCCGCCATATCCGTTCGGCGTAAACGTATCCGACCCATGCGTCCAGAGCATGAAGGCGTCCTGGTTCTGCAAGCCGCTCGGGAAAGAGTAGTTCGCGCCCGGTCTGATATAGCAGCCGTAGATAAACTGGTCCCCCGCATAGGTGCTTCCCGTCCACGTGCCGATGTTGAATGCGCTTCCCGGACCATCCAGTTCCGCGCATTGCATCTTCGAAGTTGCCTGCGTTCCGTCGGGGCAGGAAACATTCGTCGTCACCGCTGTGCAGCCCGCCGTCGTGCAATCCGCCGCCCAGTCGTTCGGGGAGTTGTCGATGGCGAGAGAGCCGAATGGCAGAACCTGCGGCCCAAATCCTGCACCGCTCCCCCGCGCCGCAGCCTGCATCTCCACTCCATCGTTGTAAACTCCCGTCGCTGCCGTGTTGTTTGAAGATGGCGCAAACGCGGCCCCATACGGCGTGCGATCGATACTCACGGCATCGTTGAAGTACGGATTGGTGTAGTCGCTGGTCAGCGCCGTATTGATGTCGCTCAGCTTGAAGCAGCCATTGGATGGAGACTCGTTGTTGGTGTAGACCAGATCGTATGTCACCATGCCCGTGATGCTGTCCTGAATCGCGTTATCGCTGAAGCTCAGGCAACCCGTTGGGTCGATGGGAAAGCGATTGTCGATGGTCAGCGCGGCGTTCGGTGCCTGTTCGACCAGCATGTTCTGGATCTCCCAGGGGAAAGCCGTGATGTCGCGTCTTCCGCCGCCGTCGATCTTGATTCCCCCGATCGCCGATCCGCCATCGAAACTGAACGAGGCGCAACCCGTCGCGCCCGCCCCGTATCCCGCGGCCGGAGATTCGGAATCGCACCGCAGTCCAAACGGATACGAAGGCTGTGCGCATCCACCGCCTCCGCACAAAGGCGCGGACAAAGGCAGGCTTGAGTTTGCGGTGTGCAGTTGTTTAACGTAACCCACCCACGATGCGGTCTCCTCCATGCCGCCCGCGGAAAGAAATCCCCCGGCAGGAGAAACCCCCACGTTGTTCATCTCGAGATTCGACTCCAGCTCTCCCCAGTAGCACATGCCGTAGCAACCGTTGATGTCCAGGTCGCTCACCGTGTGGCCTCCCTCATCCGCATATTGCGGAGAAAATGCCACCGCGCCCCATTGTGCAGAATTAGAATGCGGATGCTCGGTCACAATCGTGATCTGCCCCGCGCCGCAGCCGTAACTGAATCCGGACATATTCACGCCGTTCGAGCAGAACACGCGGGCCGACTCAAACTTGTCCTCGTCAAACGAGGTCACTGTGCAGCCTGTTGCTGTGCTCGCCGTCGTGGTGGCAGTCTCTCCATAAGTCACCTGTTCGCCGCCGGGCGCAGAGTAATCCATCTTCAAAATTGCGCCGCCCGTGATATTGAAGCTTGAATCCGAGCACCCGCTCACGTTCAGCGTCTCCATGGGCAGGAATCGCGGCGAACTGGAAAGCGTCAGAGTCACCAGGCCGTAACCTCCGTAGGAAATCCTCGAGGCGGACGCGGTCGCTGTGCTCGTTTCCCCAATCGTGATCGCCGACCCAGCCGGCAAATGCGCAATATCCCCGCTGCTGAACGTCGGCGTAATCGTCACCGCTGCATCTTCACCGGTGATTGCCGTTCCCAACGTGCCGTAAATAGTCGGGCCAGTGATTAAAGCAGGTGTGCCCTGTTGAAACTGCAGTCCTTCCCCCGGAGGTCCGATGCCATACCAGTTCTCAAGTCCGCTTGCAACCAGTGTCGAGCCTAACCTCAGGTAACCTTGTAACTCAAAGCGAAATGGTCCGCCGTAGGTAAATGTAAGTGCCGAAGGGTTGTCCCAATAACATGGAGTTGCGCCGCACGGCAGCAGGATGGTCCATGTAACTCCCCCGGTCCACGGGTAAATCTCGTTCACGCAGTCTTGAATATAGGGTCCGATGTCCGTTGCGTTATCGATCTTGGCGCCATAAGCCCGAATGTCGCAGACCGGTGACAGCGAAGTCATCGACGCCGTTCCCGTAAACCCTCCGGCGGGCGTGATCTCCCACGTCTGTGCGCTGCCGGGATTGCCTGCAAGACCACCTGTGCCCGCAGAGGTCACACCCGCGTAGCCTCCGCTGCCCGTCGCGCAACTTCCCGGTCCCCATTTCCCGATCGCCGAGTTCCATACCGCACACAGGCCGTTCGCAATCCCGCTGTTCGTCCAATCAGCCAGATTCGCTGTGCCGAAGGGTGAGCCTCCCACTTTGTAGCCGGCTGCGTTCACGCTGCCGGTCAGCGACAATCCGTTGCTGCCGTCCGAGGATGCGCCGGGAAGCATGTTCGACAACGCGCCGCTTGCGCTTGTCGCTCCCGTTCCGCCGGTCGCGATGGGCACTACGGTCTCGCCGCTGAGCGTCGTGCCGTTCGCGGCATAATACGCAACCTGCCCGGCGTTTCCGGAGTTGACCGTTCCCGATCCCGACCCCGATCCCGTTCCGCACGCCGATCCAGTGTTGGTGATGCCTCCCGCCGAATCCACCTGAAGGCAGAAGTGTCCCGATGTCGCCGCCAGCCCCGGGAACTTGATGCTCGTCGGCGCCTGAAACGCCGCTACCAGGTTCGCGCTCGATCCCGAGTAGATATCCGTCTCCGTGCCCGATCCGCTTTCGTAGTTCAGCCGGATATGTCCCGTCGCATTGCTCGTATCGATATAGGTATCGCCGCTGTTTGAACTCTGGTACGCCTTGAAGCTGTCCAGCCCGCCCACTGCCGAAATCAGCGCCCAGTTGTTGTACTGATCCTTCACCATGTACCACTGGCTGCTTCCGTTCCAGTCCTTGTAGGTGTACGATGCCTTCTGGCTCGTCGTCAGTCCCGGCCACAGGTAGTAGTCCACCTCCGCGTCGGCGTTGTTGCGCACCGTCATGGTTCCGGTCGATTGCGACGTCCCGCCCACCTGCAAAGTTCCGTTGAACTGCGCATCTCCGGCGCTGTCCACGGTCGCCACCGTCGCCGGCGTCGCGCCGCCGCTCGAAAAACTCACGCCGCCCGTCCCGGCGTTGCTCGAGCAGTTGAAGCACACATTCCCCGTGCCCGCCGCGTTCAGCGCCGTCTGATTATTGGTGCTGCTCTGTCCGTGATTCCACTGCTGGATCTGCAGCCGGTACACGCTGTTGAGCAGGTCCTGGATATCGTAGAGCTGCTGTCCGCTGCTGCCGTCGCTGAAGCCGTAGAGCCACCGGTATCCGTAATCCGTCTGGACCTCGTTCAGCAGCCCGCGCTCGTTTCCGTTCCCGATGCCTAACCTGAAGTGATTGGTCAGCGTCGCATCCTGCTGGCTCCCGTACCAGTCACCATTCAATCCGTTGAAACTCCGGTGAAATGTATCGAGGAAGCTGTTGCGCGTGCCGTTGTCGGTAAGTTTTCCGGTAAACATGGTCCCGCCCGTCATCCAGTTGTTGTACTGGCTGCCTGCGTCCGCCACGATTTGATTCGTCGAGTTCTCGTTCCTCAGTCCCACAATCGTGTTGTTCTCCGCATTCGCTCCCAAGTGCAATGCCGTCGCGCATCCCTCTATATCTCCGCCGGTAAATGTGTTGCCGTCGCCCTGCTGCAAGTTAATTCCATAAGTCCCGCTGATCGGATTCCCGCTCGACGTCGGGCAATCGATGTGCAGCCGCACGAACGTGCTCGCATTCATCCAGTCCCCCGTCGCCGAGTTCACCGCCTGGTGACCGATCGCGTTCACTGCCGTCCCGAACCCGGTAAACTGGTTGTCCAAAAATGTTCCGCCCGTGTAGTTTCCGGTTCCATCCAGCGTCATGCCCGTCTGGCTTTGATTTCCCAGAAAGTACAGGCTCTCCAGATCCAACTCCTGCGTCCGGTAAGCAATCAGTCCTTGTGCCGTCGCGCTCGTGGCCGCCGTCGTGTTGATGGCCACGTTGTCCATGTGGAAGCCCGGCGTATCCACGGCATACGTCGCATCGCCCACCATCACCATTGCGCCCGTGCCCGAGTACGCAAACACCGTTCCGCCCTGGCTTCCGCTCGTTGCCGATCCGCCGCGCAGTGCGCAGCCCCGCAGCGACACGTTCCGCGTCCCGGCCGTCACTACGATCTGGCTCGCCGTCGCAATCGTTGCGCATGGCAGCAGAATCGCCGCATTCGGCGTCGCGATCGTCAGATTCGATCCCATCGCTAAGTTGCCCGTAAAATTCCGCGCGTCGCACGTCCCGCCGTAGTTTGCATTCAACGCGCTCACGCAGGCTTCCACCTTGGCTCCGAAATCCGCGCCCGGAAACTGATCCGCCTGGTACGCCGCGCCGATCTCGAGGGCGCTGAACGCTCCGCTCACTGTCCCTCCGGTCAGGGGCAGCGCCGTCGCCACCTGCGTATCCACATAGTGCTTGGTCGCCGCCTGCAACGGTTGCGTTGGGTCTGCGTTCAAATAGAGCGGTCCCGTCAATGTCCCGCCCGACGCCGTCAGCTGGCTCTGCATCATCTCCGTGATCGCATCGTCCACATACGTCTTGCTCACTGTCTGCACTGCCTGCGCCGCCGGCATCACCTGCGCCTGCACCTGCGCCAGCGTCGCATTTGCGGTCGCCGGAACCACCCAATACTGCGTGCTCACCGTGCCGTCGCTCATGTAGTAGACGGCTGTGTAGTACTCTCCCGCGGGCGTCGCGCCCAGGTTCGGCGCCAGGTTCACGCTCACAAAGCCGTCCGGCGCAATCGTCACTGTCATCGAGTCCGCGATCACTGCCTGCCCCGCCGCGGTCGTGAACGCCGGCCAGCTGATCGCCAGTGTGCCCGCGCCCGGCTGCCCGTTCGCCAGATACACCGTACCCTGCACCGTCGTCGTGTTCACACCCTGTGCCCATGCCATCGCCGCCAGCCCCATCGCCAGCAATCCCCCCGCCACCGTACGTCTCATCGACGTGAGCGATCCGCGACCCATCCTTGCAACAGATCCGTGCTCCATCCCTTTCGTCCGCCGCGGCGGAAAAAGGGTGGGAGCGCACGCGCCTGCGCTGAAATCAGTTGCCTGTCTAACTTGCTGACTCGCTGACCTGCTCACTCGCTGCTTGGCAGTCCGCAATCCTTCGTCCTTCATGAGCTTCATTCCCATCGCGTCCTTCTTCCTGCCGCATCTCCCCGCACCGCGCGAGGCTTTCCATTTCCTGGTCTCTGAATCTCGCAGTCCCTCTTTTAATGCACGCTAACTCGCTAACTCATCTAACTCCGTTAGCCACGCCAACGCCGCTAACACCGCTAACTCCGCTAACGCCGCCAACTCAGCTAACTCAGCTAACGCCGCCAACTCCGCTAACGCCGCCAACTCAGCTAACTCCGCCAACACCACTAACCGCCGTTAGCTTCTTTCCGCCGTCCTCCTCCATGCTCTCGTCCCACTCCGGCTCCGAAGCCAGCAGCTCCGCCCAGCTCGGCCCGCTCCGCTTCTTCTTCTTTTTCGCGTCCTTATCCTGCTTCTTCTTCTCAATCAGCGACAGCACCATCTCCGTGCCTTTCATGTCGCCTTCTTGCACTTTGCTTACCAGTTTCTTCGCGATTGCGGCGCTCTTATTCTTCACCACCGCTTTCACCGCGTGGCGCAGCTTTTTCCGCGCTCCCTTGTAGTCCCCAAGATCCACGGGAACGCTGTCCTCGTTCTGCGGCTCGTCCGTCTCCTGCGCATTCATCGCCTCGCCGGACTTCGCCCCCCTCTTCGCCGTATCGCCCTTTTTCTTTTGCTCCGTCGTGATTCTCCGGTCCATGCTGCTCTTGCTCATCTGCCCACCTTTCCGATACCCTCGTCCGCGCCTTCGCGTTCCTTCCGCGAAAAAGTG
Organism: Occallatibacter sp.; assembly: GCA_050011915.1. Lineage (GTDB taxonomy): Bacteria > Acidobacteriota > Terriglobia > Terriglobales > Acidobacteriaceae > Telmatobacter. The sequence continues at coordinate 10,937 of JBEKIE010000047.1, read as the reverse complement.
AAGAGGCAACTCGCTCCGAGTTGCCCCTCCCGTTTCTTATTTCATCCGCACGCCGCTGTGCCATCGTCTTCGCGCTATGTGCGAAAAGCGTGGATTCTCACTCCGCGGCCGCGGATCGAAAAATCGGGAGAGCCCCTTCCGCTTTCCCGCCCGTTAGTTTGATTTCGGTACGATTGACCTTAGCTTAACCAATTTGCCAGGAATGATCTGCAAATGATTTCTTCTTTGTATGAATCTATACTTTCAATAACTTACGCCTTATCCCATCCTCGCCAACGTTTGACAAGCCGGTTCGCCGCCGCCATCTACCCGGCCCCAATGAACCATTCACCGGGAAAAATCAGCCCGTCGAATCCATGCCGTGCAGCCGGCTTCCGCGCAGCGATTCGTTTAATGCATGCCTCGGCGATTTGGCGTCAATCGAAACCGACTAAGATCGGCCAATCTGGTCGATTTCGCGCTTGATGGCCAGGCTATCGAGGGTCGCGAGAGGGAGCGAAAGAAACAACCCGATCCTTCGATCAAGTACGACAAAGGCATCGCGGAAAGCGCGCGCAATCTCCTCGGGAGTGCCTCGCACAGCTGCGGGATCCGGGATGCCCCAGTGCGCCGCCATGGGCTGCCCAGGCCAGTATGGACACGATTCGTTCGCCGCGTTATCGCAGACCGTAAAAACGAAGTCGAGCTTCGGAGCGTCCGGACCGGATAACTCGTCCCATGATTTACTGCGGAGGCCCGCGGTAGACATCCCTGCGGATTCAATCTGCATGAGTGCTTCGGGCCGCGGCTGCCCAGTCGGGTGGCTGCCGGCGCTGAAAGCGGTGAATCGGCCCTTCCCTTTTTGGTTGAGAATGGCTTCGGCCATGATCGAGCGCGCAGAGTTGCCCGTGCAGAGGAAAAGCACGTTGTAGCGGTTAGGCATTTAGTACTCGCTTTCAAAGGTGTCACGGACACAGGACGATTGCAGCAGCCAACTGCATAACCATGTGGCCGCCAGGCAGCCAATCAGTTCGGCGGCGACGTAGCCTGGCACATCGGCGGGGCGAATGCCGGCAAATGTGTTGGACAACGCCCTGGCGACAGTGACAGCCGGATTTGCAAAGGAGGTCGATGCGGTGAACCAGTATGCCGCGGTAATGTAGGCTCCCACGGCAAAGGGTACTGCCGAAGCACGGAATCGCGCGCAGCTGAAGATGACGGCAAGAAGCCCGAAGGTGGCGACAAACTCACTGAAGAACTGGGCGAAGCCCGACCGGACATGAGCCGAAGCAAAGAACAAAGGGAAGCCGAACATCTCGTTGGCGGCGGCAGTACCCACGATCGCACCCGTAATCTGTGCGAGTACATAGATGGGAGCCTGGCGCCATGGCAACGTTCCCAAAACCGCCTGACCGAGGGTGACCACTGGATTGAAATGTGCTCCAGAGATGGGACCGAAGGCAAGAATCAGCGCAACCAGCGCCGCACCCGTGGCCATGGTATTGGCGAGCAATGCGATCGCGACATTGCCGCCAGCCAGACGCTCAGCCATGATGCCAGAGCCAACGATGGCGGCAAGCAGAAATGCAGTGCCCAGCAGTTCAGCTACAGCACGCCGCACCACAGCAATCCCTCCCTCGTGGCTTATTGGCGCGGATGAACGCGCTCAAGAATTTCTTGTTCACCTGCGGTGCGATGGCATCGACATCTACGCCCGCTTCGGTGAGAAATTGGCGCGCATCTTCCACGTTGTAGACGCGAGTGGGTTCAATCGAAACGTCGCCGAAACCCGCCTTCGCCAACTTCGCAAGATAGTCGCCTTCTTCCAGCGCGCCAGCGATGCACCCGACCCAGAGCAGCATGCTCTTGCGCACCGCCTCCGGTACGCTGCCGCGTACCACCACATCCGAAACCGCAAAGCGGCCGCCCGGCTTCAGAACGCGGAAGGCTTCGCCAAGAACACGATCCTTGTCGGCCGACAGATTGATCACGCAGTTTGAAATGATGACATCCACCGAGTTGTCGGGCAGGGGAATGTTCTCCATCTCGCCCTTCAGAAACTCGACATTTGTCACTCCCGCTTCACGCTGATTCCGGCGCGCCAGCGCCAGCATATCGTCTGTCATGTCCAGGCCGTAAGCCTTGCCGGTCGGCCCCACGCGTTGCGCCGAGAGCAGCACGTCGATCCCGCCGCCGGAACCCAGGTCAAGCACGGTCTCTCCCGCGCGGAGATCGATCAGCGCCGTCGGGTTCCCGCATCCCAGCGAAGCCAACACCGCCTTCTCGGGAATCAGTCCCTTCTCATCCGCGCTGTAGAGATTCGTCGTGATTGGATCGCAGCAACGAAGGCCGGGATCGCAACATGCCTGCAAGCTGCCCGACTCCGCTACGGCGCGGGCCGCGCTCCCGTACTTTTCCTTCACTTGCTCCTTGACACTGGCCGTCGTTTCCATGAGAGGTTCTCCTTGCATACGCTAAAGCGAATGTATTATCTTCTAGACATATCTGTCAAGGCGTATATCATAAAGATGTGAATCGCTCCCCAAAAACCCCCGGCCTTGCCCTGTTGTTTGCGGCGCTCTCCGACCGCACCCGCCTGCGTTTACTCAACCTCATGGACGGGCGGGAGGTTTGCGTCTGCTATTTCGTTGAGATTCTGGGGCAAAGCCAGCCCAAGATTTCGCGTCACCTCGCATACCTGAGACGCGCAGGCATTGTGGCCGCGCGGCGCGAGGGCAAGTGGGCGCACTACAGAATCGTTGTGCCTGCCACTACCGGGACCGCCAGACTTCTTCGCGAGACGCTTGCCGTTCTCAGAGAAGATAAGGCGATGCAGGCGGACCTCAAGCGGTTGAACAAAAGTTGCTGTGTGCCTCAAGGGGCCTCTGCGCTCGACGGGGCGCCAGTACCAATGATCGTTGAGTCGATCGCCTGTTCGTCATGCTGAAGTGACGTGAACAGCCCAAAGCGCTCACCGAGAGCAACCTACCCGCCGGCAGCCGGATCAGCCACGCCAAACAACCTTACCGCCCGTCCCCGCAACCTCGCCAAATCGCACACTCGCCAACTCGCCGCATCGCCCCCGTGCTTCACTCGCTCGCTTCTTCACTCCTTCACCCTTCCATTCCCCCCAGCCCCTGGTCCCTGAGTCCCTTAGCCCCTTAGTCCCTTAGTCCCTTAGTCCTTCAGCCCCTCAGTCCCCAGTCCCTCAGTCCCTCAGTCCCTCAGTCCCTCAGTCCCTCAGTCCCTGGTCCCAATGTCCCTGCCTTCCGCCTGTTAGCATTTTCCCTATGCCGCTCTTGCCTCGCAGCCTCCGCTGCCTCGCCCTCCCAACTCTCCTGTGCGCAACGACCCTCCTGTCCGTTTGCGCCCAGACCTCCGCGCCCACGCTCGCCTCCCCAGGCCCCGGCCAGGCCCCTTCCGGCCAAAGGCGCGCCCAGACCATCAGCCAGATCGCCGTTTCGCCCGACGGCAAGCGCCTCGCCTGGCTCGACCGCGGAGAAATTCGCGTCGCTCCCCTCGGCAACCTCGGCCAGAGCCAGCGCGTCACCGCCGCCCCTTCGCCCGACGGCTCCTGCACAGAATCCGATCTCGTCTGGTCGCCCGACTCCGCCGCCCTCGCCTTCTTCTCCGACTGCGCCGATCTCGGCGGGCAATCCGACCTCTATCTCTCGCATCTCGACGGCAATCCGTCCCGGCGCCTCTCTTCGCTGCACGGCTACGTCAATGCGCTTGCCTTCTCGCCGGACGGCGAGCGCATCGCCTTCCTCTATGTCGCGGGCGCCACCCGTCCCGCCGGAGCCCTCGCTGCCATGGACGCACCCTCCGGCGTCATTGGCGAAGACCACATTGAAGTCCAGCGCGTCGCCGCCGTCCCCGCCGCCATTCCCGCTACCGTGGCCCAACCCTCCGCGCCCACTTTCCTTACTCCCGCCAACCTTCACGTCTACGAATTCGACTGGTCGCCCGATTCCCAATCTCTCGCCTACGTCGCCGCCGACCCGCCCGGCGAAAACAACTGGTGGGTCGCCAATCTCTACACTGAAGCAGCGACCAACCTCCCATCGGGGACGGAGATTGCAGAATGCGTCAAGGTCGGCGGATGTCATCCGTCGCCCCAGGCCATTCTTGACCCCGCCAAGATTTCCGGCCCCCTCCACGGCCTGCAAATCGCTCAGCCCCGCTGGTCGCCCGACGGCAAAGCCATCGCCTTCATCGGCGGCCTCATGAGCGATCAGGGCGTCACCGGCGGCGACGTCTGGATCGTCGACGCAAAGGCGGACGCCGCGGGCAGTCAGCCTCGCGATCTCACGCCCAACCGCGCCGCTTCCTCGCAATGGATCGCCTGGGGCGATGACGAGCACATCTTTACCTGCGAGCTCGCCGACGGCGTCAATCGTCTCGTCCGCATCAAGCTCTCCGGCGACCGCACCAGCGAGAGCGTCGCCTCCAGCTTCGCCGCGCCCGTCTTCACCTACCCCGGCACGGTCGGTGCAGGCGGTTTCAATCGCGGCCTCGCCGTTACTGCCGATCGCTCCCTCTTCGTTTTTCAGGCCAGCACGTTCAACCAGCCCCCGGAAATCTATGCCGCCGGCCCTGCCGCAACCGCGCTCTCTGCACAAACTGTGGCTGCCCCCGGTCCGGGGTCCCCACGGGCAGGTCTTAGCCCGCGGGGTGGCGATCCCTCGCATTTGGTGACCGGGGACGCCTCAGACGCATCCGCTGCCCCCTCCGGCCTCACTCAGCTCTCCCACTTCAACGACGGCCTCAAGCCCACCTGGGGAGACTCCGCCTCGCTCACCTGGACCAACGAGAATTTCCATATCCAGGGCTGGCTTCTCCTTCCCGCGCACTACGATCCCGCCAAGAAATACCCGCTCATCGTTGAAGTTCACGGCGGTCCCGCCTCAGCCGTCGTTTCCCGCTGGAATGGTGGTGGAGGCGGCTTCAGCGCTACCGGCTATTCTGCCCTCGGCTACTTCGTCCTCATGCCCAACCCCCGCGGCAGCTTCGGCCAGGGCGAGGCCTTTACCCAGGCCAATCGCAAGGACTTCGGCTACGGCGACCTCCGCGACATTCTGGCCGGCGTCGACGCGGTCCTGGCCAGGTATCCCGTCGACCCCAACCGCGTCGGCATCACCGGCTGGAGCTATGGCGGTTTCATGGCTATGTTTGCCGTCACCCAGACCCATCGGTTTCGGGCGGCGGTGGCGGGGGCAGGCATCTCCGACTGGCTCTCCTACTACGGCGAAAACTCTATCGACCAGTGGATGATTCCCTACTTCGGCGCATCGGTCTACGACGACCCGCAGATCTACGCCAAAGCCTCCGCCATCACCTTCATCAAAAACGTCTCCACGCCCACCCTCGCCGTCGTCGGTGACCGTGACGGCGAGTGCCCCGCGCCCCAATCCTTTGAGTTCTGGCACGCCCTGCGCGACCTTCACGTCCCCGCGCAACTGGTCGTTTACCCCAACGAGGGGCACGGCTTTTCCGATCCTGCCCACCGCCGTGACGTCCAGCAGCGCGCCATCGAATGGTTCGCCCGGTATATGCCCTCCACCCCCTGACGCAGCGGCTCCATTTCTCCTTGTTCCCTCGGTCCCTCGCTCCCTCGCTCCCTCGGCCCCTCGCTCCCTCGGCCCCTCGCTCCCTTGCTCCCTCGCTCGCTCGGTCCCTCGCTCCCTTGCTCCCTCGCTCCCTTGCTCCCTCGCTCCCTGTCTTTTTGCTCCCCATTCGGCCTTGCGGTGAGTCTATTCACCAGAACCGCATCACAGGCTGGTTCTGTGCCAGAGGCAGGCTCGTCCTGTTACACTTTTTTTGGAGCATTCAGTGTGCGTCTCGCCTCTTCGGCCGCGTGCGGCAGTGTGCCGCCGGGGATCTCGAGCTGGGGTGCGATCCACCTGTTGCGGGCTGACCCTTAGCAGGAAATGGGAAGGCAATAACTCACTTTTCTTAACGTGTTCGTAGCGACCGTTCCGCGGTTCGACGGCGCGGAGCGGGGAGGATTCATGCGGCGGTTCTTGACGCTTCTTTGTCTGCTTGGCCTGGCCCTTCCGGCCGGGATTTCCATCACCGGCTGCGTGCGCAACCCGGCGGGAAACTATTGCAACGGCCTCGGCTACGGCCCGAAGGACACCGATGTCGCTTCCCTCTTCCTGCAACCGCAGATCGCCGGCATCTCGCTGGCCTACGGGCAGACGACTCAGATTCAGTCCCCCTCGGCTATCACCTGCAAGGGCAATGCGGCCTCGATCGGCCCCAACCAGATTAGCTACGGCACCACCAACAATCAGCTCGTCGACATCTCTCCTACAGGCATTATTTGCGCCGGCACGTGGAACCGCAATACAGGCGGCGGCATCGCCGACTACACCAACTGCAACTACCCCAATCCCTCGCCTTCCACGGGCGGTTTGCCCTACGCCGTTGCCTATATCACGGCCACTGCCGATTCCGTCAGCTCCAACCCCGTCGCGGTCTACATTCATGCGCCGGTCACTTCCATTTATCTGGCCCCCTCGCCGCAATGCCACTCGCAAAACCAGACGGCCGTGCTTGACGCCGAGGCATGCTACGTCACCACCGACAGCAGCGGAGCCACCCATCAGTACGAGTTTTGTGCCCCGCCTTCCGTATCTCCCGCGAATTATGCATGTCTGGCTGGTCTGGCGCCGGGCGTTTCCTCGGTCCCCAGTTGCGGATCGTCCATCGGCACGCTCAGTTACTCGGTCAGCAACGCGAGTGTCGCCAGCATCAGCCCCATTGCCCTCGGCAATCCTAATTCGACCATTACGGCGCTGCAGCCCGGCACCACTTCCATCACGGCAACCATCGCGCAATCGGCATCGTCGGCCGGCTACTTCTCCACCTGCCCGCCCGCGTCTGTCAAAGTTGCCCTCGCCTCCGGTGCCACAAGCGGCATTGTCACCCAGGGCGTCACGCAAAACCTCTCCGCCACAGTCCTCGATACGCAGGGAAACCCCATCTCCGGCCTGAACCTCTCTTATGAGTCCACCAACCCCATCGACATCTCGGCCACAGGTGGCGGCGCCATCACCGCTGCTTTCCCCGGTGTCGCCTCGGTCTATGCGGTGTGCGAGCCGTCCGGTTGCAATCCTGCCCCCATCAATGAGTACGGCCTCAATGGCACTGGCCAGTCGCTTTCTTCCAATCCCGTCTCCATCACCGTCCCCGGCGCCACCAGCGACTTCGTCTGGTTCGCCGCGCTTGGCCAGTCGCAGTACTTCTCTTCCATGGAGTTGCTGAACGGCAACCCCGGCTCCATCGTGCGCCTGCCCTTCGTGCCCAACTCCATGGTCATGGATCAGGGAGGCAACAACCTCTACTTCGGTTCGTCCCACGAGTTGATGACCTACTCCACGGCAAGCAACTCCCTCTCCAGCCAGAACACCTCGGTCCCCGGCGTCGTGCTCACCGTCTCGCCCAACAACAATCAGTTGGTCATCAACGATCAGGCCCGCGGACTGTTCTATATCATCAACTCCTCCGGCAACTTATTGTCTACCTTCGGCGGAATGGGAGCCGCCGCTGCCTGGACGCCCGATTCCAGCACCCTCTACATCGTCGATAACGCTGAGCTGAACTCCCCGGCCTCGTGCTCCACTCCGCTCATCACCGGCCACACCAATACGCTCTACGTCTACAACCAAAATCTTGGCTGGTCCACCTACCCCCTGCCGCAGAATCCACTTCCTCCCGCCGCATTGCCCACCTGCACCACGCAGCCCGATGCGCCAAACCTGGCTACCGCGCAACCCCTGGCCATCACCGTACCTGCCGTGGGCGCCTATTTGAGCGGAAGCCCCACCGTCGCCCACACCTGGTGCGCCTCCGGTACGGTTGGCAACAACGCCAGCATTCAGTTCTATCCCCAGAGCGATTCCCTCAACCTGCTCACCAATGTGCTGGGAGCGACAACCGATGGCGCGCACATGCTCGGCGCTTCGCTCAGCGGCAGCAGCATCACTCTCGACGACATCGGAGTCGCCATTTCGGCAACCCCGCTCTGCCCTGAAACCACCACCGGCGCGCCCCCCAATCAGGTCGAAAAAATGACGCCGCTCTCCACCAACCCCACGCTGAAGGGCACGGTGAATCTTACCGCCGTCACCAACGCGACCGCCGTCAACCAGGTCGTCACCGGCGCGGCGCCCACTACGGCCTCCACCACTACGGCCGCGCCCATCGCCTTCGTCACCTACTCCACGCCCAGCACGTCCACCACGGCAGTCCAGCTCCCCTACTATCTGCCGCAGGCCAGCGGCGTCGGCCCCGTAGGCTACGTGAAATTCGCCGACAACTCTTCGGCCACTCCTCCCACCGCTCCGCTCACAGGCGTGTTTTCGCCCGATAACACCATCTTCTTTGTCTCCACCGCGGGCGACAACCTGATCCACTTCATCGGCATTCCCACCAACGTCAGCACCTCCGCGCCGCCCACTGACACCCAGCAGTTCAGTCCTGCTCTCCCCGCCTGCACGCCGGTTTCAGCAGGCGGCAACGACGCCGGCTGCCTCTATCCTGTCGCGCCCCCGGCCAACACCTTGGTTCCGGCCACCATCATCACCGTCAAGCCGCGCTCGGTCACATAGGCCGCTGTCCCTGAGGTTCGCCGTGCCCCATCCTTTTCCGCGTTCTTTGCGGAAAAGGGCGGGACCGCGCGAACCCAATACTCGCGGTGTCATCCTGTGCCGAACCAGGCCCCGCGGCCGTTCGTTGATCACCAACCACTAATCGTTGCGGAAAGCAGTTCTTGTAGAGGCAATGATCTGTGCGCAGGTTCGCTCACCTGGGAGAGAGATCGTTGTCAACAAGGATCTCCGCGCCACCGCCGTAGCGTTGCGCAAGGTGATCGTGCTCCCTCAGGTAAACGCGCAAAGGCTGCAAATTGTCCCCAGGGCCGGAGCGATCCATCACGTCGTCCCAGATGAAGAACCGCGTGGGATATCGATCGAGCGCAATCAGCAGCTTGCTCACTTGTTCTGGGCGGGTGAACGCATCGTTTTCCACCCATTGCACCTCGGCGGGATTCTTGAGGCCCAGTACGAAATTCAGATCGGGGTCTCCAAAGAGCCGATCGCCGGGATGTGCGTTGCGCAAAAGCCACGCCACCATTTCATAGCGTTCGCCGCGCAGAAATACCACGGAACCGCGCGGGCTGTCGAGTCTCTCGACCGGATGAATCGCGGCAGCGGTCACCTCCGCGACGCCGATCAGCCCTGAAACTGCCAGCGCGGCGCCGATCAAGCGGCGTTTGCCGGCATCGTGGAGCATTGCCGCGCCCAGAATATACGCGAAGGCTGCAGCACAACTCATGCGCGACAGCGACAACGAACTGGCCTGCGCAAGGAATTCGAACGATCCGGCGAAGAAGTATGAGACGAGGGCTTGATTGCGCGGAGAATCGCGCCGTTCGATGGGCTTGAACAGAAGGCGCCTGGCCATGAATGCAAGGAACAGGAGCGGTACTGCGGCTTTTATCGCGAGCCACAGGCCAATAGACAAAACGGAATGGGGCCGCAGCGGCAGAGCAGAATGCAACTCCGCAAAAAACAGGTCTGGCGTGTTGAATCGGCCCGCGGAGAAATAGTGCATCGGGAAGATGACCAGCGACTCGAACAGCGCTCGTGGCGCGACAGTCGTTGCCAGGTACGCCAGCGCTGCGGATACGACCGCGACAAGAGGGAGGAGCAATGCAGCGACGGCCCGCAGAGCTTTGCGCCAATCCCGGAATTTCCAGAGGAAAAACAAACACACCCCCGCCGCGACAAAGACGCCGCGGCTGGATGTGAACAGCGTGGCCAGGCCCAGGAGCGCGCCCGCGCCGCAAAGCCAAAATGTTTTGCGCGCCCTCGCTACGAGACTGACGGCGGCAAATACCAGCAGAGTGCTGTACAAGTGATGATTTCCATCCATCGCGCCGCGCTGGCAAATCACGAGGAAGGCGGCCGCGGGGACGAGCGCAGCCCAACCGCGAAGCACGGCGCGCGCCAGCGAGTAAACCAGCAGGGTGCTCGCCGTGAGAGCGAGAAACACGATCAGAGGCGCAATCCAAAGCCGCACGCCGAAGCACAGAAAAAGCCAGTAGTAGAGATATTCCGTGCCGGGCAGGTTCAGCTGAAACAGATCGCGATAGAGGACCGCGCCATCGAGCATGCGCTCGGCATGCTCAAGAAAGACCGATTGGTCTCCCCAATGCCAAATGGGCACAAACGGAAAGCGATACAGTTGCAGATAGAAGAAAATCGCGGCTGCGATGCCGACCCCAAGGTACGGCCACTTTGCCTGGCGCGGCGCGGCTTCGCACGCGGCGGACGGCGCGGCGTTGACTGTGCCACCTGAATGCATCGCATCTCGCATGAGGCAAAGATCTTTGGCCCGGGTTCCCACGATCGTTTCCCGGACGCCGCAATTGTACACACCGGGGGCAGGTGGCCCAGTCATGAGAATTGCAGAGCAGCAAAAGCTGTGCCCCGTTCATCGCGTTTTTTGCGATGAGCGGGCGTTGCGATAAGATCGTGGCCGGACGAGGATGGGGCCATGCCGAGCGGCCTGAAGCGGTTTCAAAAAGCTGAATCTCTGCACTTCATCACCTTCAGTTGTTTTCACCGTCTACCGCTGCTTGAAATGGCTGGCGCCAGGGAGACGGTCGAGGCCGTGCTGGAACAGACGCGTGCCAGGCATCATGCGCGGGTTTACGCCTACGTCCTGATGCCTGAGCATGTGCATCTGCTTGTCAATGAACCGCCGCGGATTCTTCTGGCGCAGTTTCTCAAAGCCGTCAAGCAGATGACTGCGCGCAAGCTGCGAGGACCGCGCGAAAAGTTCTGGCAGGACCGCTATTACGACAGCAATGTCTATGGAGAGCAGGACCGCTCCGAAATCATCCGCTATATCCATCGCAATCCGGTCAAGCGGGGACTGGTTGCGAAGCC
>JBEKIE010000046.1:0-40925 GCA_050011915.1 Occallatibacter sp. | reverse complement strand
GTGCGAAGTGGTGAGAACGGAGTACGCGGGCGCATTCATGAGCAGGGTCGAACTATGCTGTCTTTCTCGCGGCGCTCCGCTTCAATTCAGCCAGCAGCTTGTTAGCGGGCCGCGTCTTGCCGTTAGCACGGTCCCTCGCGCTTGCCGCGATGGACGCCTTGACCTTCTGGTCGCGCAGCTCAAGATAATCTTCCATCTCATCGGCCGCCATGATGCCGATCACGGGAATACCATCCTTCTCCAGGATGAAATACTCCTTGCTGTTATGCGCCCGCCGGGCAATCTGGCCCAGATTGATGCGCGCTTTGGTGATGGGAAGGCGATTGACGGTAGCCATTGATGGACGTTGATCAACCTCAATCAAATGATATCACGAAAACTCAAAAAGGAAGTCGGCATTCGGTAAGTGAAGACTCTTGGTCCGTGTAGTCAAATCCCGACCACTTTTCTCTTGCCAGACCCTTATCGCCTCCTGTAATAGTCGCGGCAGGAGGTCTTCCCATGACAAGAAGCAAAATCGTGTTGGGCTCCATCGCAGCCTTGGCAATCTTTACGGGAGGCATATTGGTTGGACAGACTCTGGTGAGTGCGTCGGCTCCGCCCAGGGTCACGGTGGGTTCAAGGTATCCGAACCTGCAAAAGGCGCAGCGCGATATCATCACGGCGTGGAATGACGCGACCAAGGCCCAGATAGACAACGCCGAAGCCAACGATCCCCAATTCCGCAGCGATATCAACTTGGTTGGGCAATATCTCAATCAGGCAAACGACGAGCTTGAACAGGCAGCCGAGTACACAACCAGCCACACGCACTGACCCCAACTCTATTTGCGAAATCGCGCCCGCGACCGCCGCAGAACAGGCAGCATCTTGTCCTGCCCTTTAGCCCCGATGCTGGGCGGGATAGTTTGCGCCGCTTTTGTTGTAAGGGACTGGGACTTCATCCAGCACGAAGTGGAATCGAGCGCCCCATCCTTGACGTTTCTTTGCGAGGAAAACGATCGCGGCAAGGGTGGGACAACGGGATTCTCAACCAACTACCGGTTGTTTTGGAGGCGGGGATGGTGATGGTGATGGTGATGGCGATGGTGTACTACCACGATCACCTGCGCCTGCGCCGCATAGGGTAATGCGAAACAGAAGATGAGCACGATTCCAAGCAGAATTCTTTTCATAGCCTAGTATGCCGCTCGACAAATCCATTTACAGAGCTACTATGACCACTGCGCGTATCTCATGATCATTGCCCGCAACCCCAAGGTAGTGGCCGATTTGCTGGGTGAAGTGGCCTGACGGGAATCGTCCTGCAGCCACATTTCTCTCCTATCGTTACAACTCTCCGATTGGTATACTGGATGATGTGACCACAACTGTCCTCGATTCCATTCCCCATCACGGTACCCCGGGCGCTTCCCCCCGCCAGAAGAGGGTGTTGTTGCTCAAACCACGTGGTTTTTGCGCCGGCGTGGTGCGCGCCATCGACATCGTCAAAATCGCCCTTGAAACCTTCGGCGCCCCCATCTACGTGCGCCGCGAGATCGTCCATAACCGTTATGTTGTGAACGAATTAGCGGAAAAGGGCGCGATCTTTGTGCACGAAATCGACGACGTTCCCGACGGCCAGCGTGTCATTTATTCGGCCCACGGCGTTTCGCCGGCGGTGCGCGAGCGCAGCAAAGGCCGCAATCTCAAGGTCATCGACGCTACCTGCCCGCTTGTCACCAAAGTCCACTTTGAAGCCGTCAAATTTGCCAAGCAGGGGTATTCGCTGGTGCTCATCGGCCACCGCGACCACGACGAAATTGAGGGCACGCTGGGCGAGGCGCCGAACGTAACCCAAGTGGTTTCAAACGTTGCCGAGGTTGAGGCGCTGAAGGTGCCCGATCCCCACCGCGTGGCTTATCTCACCCAGACCACGCTCAGCCTGGACGAGGCCCGCGACATCATTCACGCCCTCAAGGTCAAATATCCAAGTATCGTCGGACCGCACTCGCAGGACATCTGCTACGCCACCGAGAACCGCCAGGTCGCGGTGCGCAACGTGGCGCACAACGCCGGGTTAGTGCTGGTTGTGGGCTCCACAAACAGCTCCAACTCCAATCGTCTGGTTGAAGTCTCCCGCAACCTCGGCACCATCGGGTATCTAATTGATAACTCTCAGGCCATCAATCCGGCATGGCTCACTGGTGTCGACACGGTTGCTGTCACCGCCGGCGCTTCGGCCCCGGAGGTACTGGTCGAGGACGTGGTGAATTACTTGCGTCAGAATGGCTTTAAAGACGTCGAAGAGGTTGAGGTGATGCCGGAAAATGTCCGCTTCGGCCTGCCCCCTGAGATCGTGCAGGCTATCGGCAGCGCCAGTGGATCGGAATCCATCGCCGTAAGCTAAATCCGATCGCGAAAACAGGCGCGCGGCACTTGAGCGCGCCACGGTGCGAAAGTACGATTCAGGCAGATTCGCTTTCGCCGGAAACGAAAGGCGTTTCAGAGCGCATGACTCCAGAGCAGCAGAAGACACAAACCGCGGCGCCCGGCTTTGGCCAGCCCAGATTCGGACGCATCGATGCGGACTTGGCCGACGTCGACTCGGCCGTCGTCCGCGCGCGCGACTTCCTGCTCAACCTGCAGCATCCCGACGGTTACTGGTGCAGCGAGCTCGAGGCCGATTCCATGCTCGAGGCCGACTACATCTTTCTGCACACGCTTCTCGAAAGCGGCGATCCCGGCCGTCTCCGCCGCGCGCTCACTGAGATGATGCGCTACCAGAACGACGATGGCAGTTGGAGCATCTATCCCGGCGGTCCCGGCAACGTCTCGCTCTCGGTCAAGTGCTACTCCGCGGCCAAGCTCATGGGCGTTGCGGCCGAGGATTCGCGCCTCACACGGTGCCGCGAGTGGGTTCTCGCGCACGGCGGCGTCACGGCGTGCAACACCTTCACCAAAATGTATCTCTGTGCATTGGGCGAGTACGATTACGATGCCGTACCCGCCATTCCCCCGGAGATTGTCCTCTTTCCCAAGTGGTTCTACTTCAATATCTACGAAATCTCGGCGTGGTCGCGGTCCATCATCGTCCCGCTGGCCATCATGTACGCCAAGAAGCCCTTCAAGAAGATTCCGCCGGAGCAGGGAATTGACGAGTTATTCGTAGGCGGGCGCGCTAACTCCATCCTGCGTCTGCGCGTCGATCGCAAGCACCTCATCTCCTGGCGCAATTTCTTTCTCGCACTCGATCGCATGACCCACTGGTTCGAGGCCGTGCACATTCGCCCTCTCCGCACGCTGGCCATGAAGCGCGCCGAAAAGTGGTTGCTCGAACGGCTGGAGATGACCGACGGCCTGGGTGCGATCTATCCGGCCATGCTCAACGCGATCGTTGCGCTGCGCTGCCTGGGCTACTCCGAAGACGATCCGCAGGTGATCCGCGCGCGCGACGAGTTTGAGAAGCTCGGCATTGAGCAGGGGCCGACGCCCGGCATGCCGGAGCCGACCTTCCGTATGACGCCCTGCATGAGCCCGGTGTGGGATACGGCTCAGGCCGTCTACGCGCTCGGCGAAGCCGGTGTGCCGCGCAACGATCCGCGCATGTTGAAAGCTGTCGACTGGATGCTTGCCAAAGAAGTCCGCCATAAAGGCGACTGGGCTGTGAAAGTGCGCAACACCGAGCCGGGGGGCTGGTACTTCGAGTTCAACAATGAGTTTTACCCGGATACCGATGATACGGCGCAGGTTCTCCTCGCGCTCAGCAAGGTCGACAACCCCCGCGAGCGCTACCAGCACCAGGTGGCGCAACGCGCCCTCGCCTGGGAATTCGCCATGCAGTGCAAGAACGGCGGCTGGGGCAGCTTCGACAAAGACAACACCAAAATGATCTTCCAGTACATTCCGTTCGCCGATCACAACGCCATGCTCGATCCGCCGTCGGTCGACATCACGGGGCGCATGCTGGAGACCCTGGCCGTCTACGGCTACACCCGCGACGACAGGCGCGTGCAGCGCGCCATCGACTTCATCTTCAGAGAGCAGGAGCCGGACGGCAGTTGGTTTGGCCGTTGGGGCGTCAACTACATCTACGGCACGTTCCTGGTGCTGCGCGGGCTCGACGCCATTGGTGTGGATCATCTTGAGCCGCAGGTGCAGCAAGCCGCGGAGTGGATTCGCATGGTGCAGAACGCCGATGGCGGATGGGGCGAGAGTGTCGGCACCTACGATGAGCCCGACACGCGCGGCATTGGCATCAGCACGCCGTCGCAGACAGCATGGGCGCTCATGGCCCTGCTCGCCGCCGGCGACGACCGCTCCGATTCCATCGCCAAAGGCGTGCGCTGGCTCCTCGAGCGCCAACGCGAAGACGGAAGTTGGGACGAGTCCATGGGCGAGGGCCGCACCCGCCAGGCCATCATTACCGGCACCGGCTTCCCCAAGGTTTTCTATTTGGCTTACACCATGTATCGCCAGTATTTCCCGCTGATTGCGCTCACCACCTATAAGCGTGCCATGGAAAGAACAGCTTGAAAGGGCACGACTTGAGTCGTGCCGATGAAGACGAAAATGGAATGAGGGGCTTTAGCCCCTGAGGGCAAATACTGATGGCAGTTCCAATCTCTCAAATGTGGACGGTGGCGACATACGTTCTCAAGAACCGGCTCAAGGGCCGCAAGCGCTATCCGCTCGTGCTCATGCTGGAGCCGCTTTTCCGCTGCAACCTGGCCTGTGCCGGCTGCGGCAAGGTGCAGTATCCGCCGCACATCCTCAAAAAGCAGCTCTCACCCGAAGAGTGTTTCCGTGCTGCTGAAGAATGTGGTGCGCCCATGATCTCCCTCCCCGGCGGCGAGCCGCTGCTGCATCCGCAAATCGTCGACATCGTCAACGGCCTCGTGGCGCGCAAGAAATACGTCTACCTCTGCACCAACGCGCTCGAGCTCAAGCGCCGTCTGCCGGAGTTCACGCCCTCCAAGTACCTCACCTTCTCCGTCCACCTCGATGGTGAGCGCGACCACCACGACTTTTCCGTCTGCCGCGAAGGTGGTTGGGAGATCGCTGTCGAGGGCATCAAGGAGGCCGTCAAGCGCGGCTTCCGTGTCACCACGAATGCCACGTTCTTCGACGGCACCGATCCCAACAGTGTGCGCAATTTCTTCGATGAAGTGATGGCGATGGGTGTCGAGGGAGTGGTTCTTTCGCCCGGCTACAGTTACGACAAGGCACCCGACCAGAATCGCTTCATGGGCCGCGCCCGTGTGCGCCGGATGTTCCGCGCCATTCTTTCCAACCGCAAAAAATCCTGGAAGTTCAACATGTCGCCCCTCTTTCTTGAGTTCCTCATGGGCGACCGCAACTACGATTGCACGCCCTGGGGCTCGCCCGCCTTCAACATCTTCGGCTGGCAGCGTCCCTGCTATCTGCTCCAGGATGGTTACGCCGACACCTTTACCGAGCTGATGGAGACGACCAGGTGGGAAGAATACGGAGTCGGCTCCGGCAATCCCAAGTGCGCCAACTGCATGGTCAGTTGCGGCTACGAGCCATCGGCAGTCCTTGAAGGCTTCGGTTCGCTCAAAGGCTTCTTCGCCATGGTCAAGGGCAGCTTCTCGCTCTACCCTGACAAGCACGCGCTCGACCTGCTCAACGAGCCTATGCCCACCGGCCCGTCGTCCCTGGTGCAGATCGAGCACCCAGAGCGCGAACTGGCCAAGATGTAATGGTTGAGATCGGGCGTCCCACCCTCGCGACTTTTTTTGTCGCTAGGGTGGGGAAGCACTAACACCGCTAACTCCGCTAGCCCCGCGAACTCCGCTACGAGGACCCATGACCGCCGAAGTCCAAAAATACACCCGCGAACAGATTGAATCCCTCGAACTCGCTCCTGGTTTCGAGCACGAAGTGCTCGAAGGCTGGGTTCCCACGCTCGCCTCCGACGACGATCTGAAGGCCGCTCTCGAAAAGGCCTTCGATTATCGCGGCGACGTCACGCTTACCCTCAAGTCCGGCGAGAAAATTGATGCCTACATCTTCAATCGCTCCACCGGCGCAACGCTCGCCGAGTCCTGGGTGCAATACTTCACGCCCAGCGCGCCGGACAAGCGCAAAGTCTCCTACGCCGACATCGCCCGCATTGAATTTACGGGCAAAGACCGCGCCGCCGGCAAGCACTGGGAAGACTGGGTCAAGGCCTGGAACGAAAAGAAAGCCGCCGGCGAAAAGAACATCGCCCTCCACCCCGAAGCGCTGGAGTAAACTGCTGCCAGCTTCACTCGATCGATGAAAATCTTCGTCACAGGCGCCACCGGTTTTGTCGGCCATCACGTAGCCAAAGCCTTGGCAGCCGAAGGCGCCAGCCTGCGCCTGCTCACGCGCAAGTCCAGCAATCTCGCCAATCTTGAAGGCATCGCCGGCGAAACCATCGTCGGCGATCTCTCCGACCCTGCCTCGCTCCAGTCTTCCTTGGCGGGCATCGACGCCGTTGTTCACGTCGCCGCCGATTACCGTCTCTGGATTCCCGATCCCGCCGCCATGTACCGCGCCAACGTCGATGGCACGCGCGAGCTTCTGCGCATGGCCCGCGAGGCACGCGTCCGTCGCTTCGTCTACACCTCGAGCGTCGCCACCATGCACTTCCGCACCGACGGCATCGTCATCAACGAGGACACTCCGGTTTCGCTCGGCGACATGGTCGGCCACTACAAACGCTCCAAGTTTTTGGCAGAACAGGAAGCGATCAAGGCCGCGCAATCGGGCCAGCAGGTCATCATCCTCAACCCCACCACCCCCATCGGCCCCAATGATCGCAAGCCCACACCCACGGGCCGCATCTTCGTCGACTTTCTCAACAAAAAATTCCCCGCCTACGTCGACACCGGCCTGAATCTCGTCGACGTCTCCGAAGTCGCCCGCACGCACGTTCTCGCTCTCACCAAAGGCACGCCCGGCCGCCGCTACATTCTCGGCGGTGAAAACCTCACCCTCAAGCAGATCCTCGACAAGATGTCGGCCATCACCGGCATCCCGTCGCCCAGAGTCAAAATTCCCTTCGCGGTCGCCGCCACGTATGCATTTTTCGAGGAGTGGATCACCGGCCGCATCCGTGGCCGCGAGCCGCGCGCCACGCTCGAAGAAGTCCGCATGGGCCGCAAGAAAATGTACGCCTCCAGCGCCCGCGCCCAGCAGGAGCTCGGCTTCCGCATCGCCCCCGTTTACCCCGCCATGCGCGCCGCCATCGACTGGTTTCGCGCCAACGGCTACGCGCCTGCCGACGCATCGCGGGCCGGCGCATGACCCGCACCGCCATCATCGCTGCCATGCCCGGCGAGCTCAAGCCGCTCGTACGCGGCTGGCCGCACTCGACACGCAACGGCATCCACTTCTGGGCACAGCGCAACGAGGAAGAAGAATGGATTGCCGCCTGCGCCGGAGCCGGCCAAGCCGCCGCGACCCGCGCCTTCGCCGCCATTGAAGCCGGCGGCCCCATCGATCTGATTTTTTCCATCGGCTGGGCCGGAGCCTTGCGCGCCGAAATCGCCTCGGGTTCATCTCACAACGTCGCAGGTGTCATCGACATGCGCACCGGCGAGCGCTTTCACTGCGATGCCGGGGCAGGGGATCTCTGGCTCGCCACCAGCCCCAAGGTGGCCGATCGCGCAGAGAAGCGCCGCCTCGCCGCAACCTACGATGCCGCCCTCGTCGACATGGAGGCAGCCGCCATCGCGCGCCTCGCCGCCATGCGCGAGATTCCGTTTTATTGCATCAAGGGTGTGAGCGACGGCCTGAACGACCGTCTGCCCGATTTCAACCCGTTTCTTGCCCCCGACGGCCATTTCCGGCTGATACCATTTGCTCTTTTGAGCCTGGCGCGTCCTTGGTACTGGCCCGCACTCCTCCGGATGGGCGAAAATAGTAGAAAGGCTTCCCAAAGCATCGTGGAGTCGCTCCGCGATTTTCTCGATGAGCAATCTCTCGATGAATGAGGTCACATCGAAACACAGAATGGCTACCCAAATCTCCAACCCCAAGTTGCAACTCGACGAAAAAATCCCCTCTGTCATGCGCGCCGTGGTCTATCGCGGCATCAACGACATGCGCCTGGAAACCGTGCCCGTTCCGCAGATCGGACCGGGCGAACTGCTGATCAAGATCGCCACCTGCGGCGTCTGCGGCACCGATCTCAAGAAAATTCACATGGGCTCGCACTCCGCGCCGCGCATCTTCGGTCACGAAATGGCCGGAGTGGTCGCCGCGGTAGGCGCAGGCGTTACCCGGTTTGTCGTGGGCGACCGCGTCATGTCCTTTCATCATGTCCCCTGCGGCCAGTGCTACTACTGCCGCAAGAACACGCCCGCGCAGTGCCCGCTCTACAAGAAAACTGGGGCCACCGCGGGGTTCGAGCCCTCGGGCGGCGGCTTTGCCGAGTACATTCGCGTGATGGACTTCGTTGTTGCCAACCGCGGCGTCGTTCACATCCCCGACGGCGTGCCCTTTGAGCAGGCGGCGTTTGTTGAGCCGCTGATGACCGTGCTGAAGGGCACAAAACTGCTCAATCTCGCCGCCGACGATACGGTGCTGGTGATCGGCCAGGGCCCCATCGGCTTGATGCACGCCGTGCTCGCCGCGCGCACCGGCGCACGTGTGCTCACCTCCGATCTTTTTGCTGAGCGTCACGCCCTTGCCGCGCGCTTCGGCCTCTCGAACCCCATCTACGCTGACAAGGAAAATGTGGTGGAGCGCGTCTTCGCCGAGACGGAAGGCCGCGGAGCGGACGCAGTGATCATTGCCGTAGGCGGGAACGGGCTGATCGGTACCGCCATGGACGCAGTACGCCCCGGCGGCAAGGTGATGCTCTTTGCCCAGACCCAGCACGGCGAGGCTACTTTCGACCCCGCTGCGGTTTGTGTGGACGAGAAGACCCTTCTCGGCTCATACTCTTCTTCGTTCCCGATCCTCGACGAAGTCACCGGTCTGGTGTTTGACGGTTACCGCCGCGGATTCGACCTGACGCAACTGATCTCGCATCGTTTTCCGTTCGAAGAAGCGGTCGCGGCCATCGAAATTGCATCCCATCCCCAGCCCGGCTCAATGAAGATTATGATGGAGCCTGTGCCAGGGGCCGGCGCGGAGTAAGGGGGATTCGATGGCGAGCACGGTGAAAGACGCGATCCGCCGTGGCCGCAAGACGGTCGAGACCGTTGTCGAAGAGGGCCTCACGAAGGTCGAAGGCGTCGTCGAGGGCGGCCTGGATACCGTCGAGACGGTTGTCGAAGCCGGCCTGAATACCGTCGACGCAGTGGTTGTCAAAGGCCGCAGAACCGTTGAATCCGCCGTCAGCCTCGGCCGCAGGACTGTCGAGCACGCGCTTCACCACGGGCGCACCACCATGCAGGCCGCCGTCCTCCACGGCCGCGAAGATGTCCGCATCGAGCAGGTCCCCATTCCCAAAGCCGAAACCGGCGAGCTGGTCGTGCGCGTAGGCGCCGCGCTCACCTGCGGAACGGACCTCAAGGTTTTTCGCCGTGGCTATCATGCGCGCATGATCGTGCCCCCGGCCCTCTTCGGGCACGAGATGGCAGGGACGGTTGTCGAAGCGGGCGAAGGCGTCACAGAGTACGCGCCCGGCGATCGCGTGGTCGCGCTCAACTCCGCGCCCTGCGGCAAGTGTTATTTCTGTTTGCGCGACCAGGAGAACCTTTGCGACGACCTGCTCTTCAATAATGGCGCGTATGCCGAATTCATCCGCATTCCCGAGCGGATCGTAAGCAAGAACACGTTCGTTGTCCCGGAGAATGTGCCGCTGGAGCACGCGGCGCTCACTGAGCCGCTGGCCTGCGCCGTGCATGGATTCGAAGATTCGCGTCCCCGCAAGGGCGACATCATTGCCGTCGTTGGCGGCGGACCGCTCGGCCTCATGATGTTGCACGTGGCCGCATTGGCGGGATACGAGACCATCGCCGTGGTCAAGCACGATGGCCAGGTGGAAGCCGCGCGGCAGTTGGGGGCGACCCATGTGGTGCAAAGCCCATCGATCCGCAAGGCCATCCAGGAGACGCGCGCTTTTACGCCCAGGGACCGCGGGGTAGACATCGCGATTGAAGCCGTCGGCGTGCCCGAGGCCTGGCAGGAGGCAGTCGAACTGGTGCGCAAGGGCGGCACGGTGAACTTTTTTGGGGGCTGCGCCAAGAATACGCACGTCACGCTCGACACCAACCGCATCCACTATAGCGACATCACGCTCCGCGCCACCTTCCATCACACGCCGGCCATCTGCCGAAAGGCCCTCGCGCTCATCGCCGGCGGACGCTTCCAGGCCAGCGCCTTCATCACCGGCCATGCGCACCTGTATGAGCTCAACCGCGTTTTTGAGAAGTTGATGAACCGCTCCACCGAGAGTGAAATCAAAACCGCAATCGTGCCGTGAACTTGTAGCGCCGGCCTCCTAACGGGCTGTCGTGCGAGCCTCCCGGCCCGCACCGAAAGAATGTTGCAAAATAGAGATGGGCTTTCGCTCCCAAGGGAAGGCAACCTCAGCCCATGACAGCCACCACCGCCCAGCCGACGACCGATGAACTGCTTGAACGCGGTTGGGCCGCGCTCCCGCCGAGCTATCGCATCCCCGGCGTTGCGCCCACACTCGACGAGGCCCGCACTTATTGCCGTCAACTCGCCGAGTCGCACTACGAAAACTTCCACGTCGCCACGTGGTTCCTTCCTAAACCATTGCGGCCGCACTTCCATTCCATCTACGCCTACTGTCGCATCTCCGACGATCTGGGCGACGAGGTGGGCGATCCCACCGTCGCCCTCGCGCTTCTGGATTTATGGGGCCGCGAGCTCGACGCCTGCTACGAGGGCCGTGCGCGTCATCCGGTATTTGTAGCGCTGGCCGAGACCATCCGCGCCTGCTCCATTCCCAAAGAGCCGTTCGCCGATCTGCTCGTCGCCTTCCGCCAGGACCAGACCGTCACGCGTTACGCCACCATGGACGAGGTGCTTGGCTACTGCCGCTACTCGGCCAATCCCGTGGGCCGCCTCGTGCTCTACGCCTGCGGCGAGGTGAGCCCAGACAAAATCGCCGAGAATTTCCGGCTCTCCGACGCGACCTGCTCGGCCCTGCAACTCGCCAACTTCTGGCAGGATGTGCGCGTGGACTTTGCCAAGGACCGCGTGTACCTTCCCCAAGATGACATGCGCCAGTTCGGCGTGAGCGACGAAACCATCGCAGCCGGCATAGCCACGCCGGAGTTTCGCGCCTTGCTGCGTCACGAAGTCGACTACGCGCGCTCTCTCTTCGAACGCGGCCTGCCGCTCATCGGGCGCGTCAACCGCGGCCTTGCGCTCGATCTCGATCTCTTCAGCCGCGGCGGGTTGGAGATTCTGCGCGCCATCGAGCGCCGCGGCTACGACGTGCTGAGCGCGCGGCCCGTCATCTCGAAACGCACCAAGCTCGCACTGGCCCTGCGCGCACTGGGCGGCAAGGCGCTGCCGTTCTTGCGCCTCGGCTCTCACAATTCAGGAAAGACTTCTTGACCCCGACGGCTACATCGAACGAACTGGCCTGCGCCTACGCAGCGTGCCGAACGATCGCAAAGCGCGAAGCCAAAAACTTTTATTACGCTTTCATCGCGTTGCCCATCGAGCGCCGCAACGCCATCTGCGCCATTTACGCCTTCATGCGCCAGGCCGACGACCTCGCCGACGACGAGAGCCTTCCGCGCGACGAGCGCCGGATCAAGCTGAATGCATGGCTGGCCGCATGGCGCCAAGCCGCTGCCGGCGGCGCGACCGCCGATCCTGTCTTTCTGGCCGTGCGCGATGCCACTCAGCGCTTCGCCATTCCGCTCAAGCTGCTCGACGAGCTGGTCGACGGCGTCGCCATGGATCTCGATCACGCGAGTCAATTCGCACATTCAGGCGATGAAAGCCCGTGCCCCGTCCATTCCACGCCTCTTGTGGAATGGGCGGGAAACTCCGAGGCTCGACCCGGCACCTACGCGACCTTCGCCGATCTCTACCGCTATTGCTATCTGGTCGCATCGGTGGTGGGCCTGGTGTGCATCCGCATCTTCGGTTACAGCGGCGAACGCGCCGAGAAACTTGCCGAGGAAACCGGCATCGCCTTCCAACTCACCAACATTCTGCGCGACGTGAGCGAGGACGCGGCGCGCAACCGCGTCTATCTCCCGCTCACTGACCTCGCAGCGCATGGCGTTGTGCTTGAGTCTCTGCTGCATCGCAAGCCATCCGCGCCTCCCACGGCGGCAGAGCGCGCTTTGCTCGCTTCAGTCGCCCGCCGCGCCGAGCAGTACTACCGCTCGGCCGATGAACTGCTGCCGCTGATCGATCGTGAAAGCCGTCCAGCGCTCTGGGTGCTGGTCTCCATCTATCACACACTCATCAGGCGCATCGAGCGCGCAGACTACGACGTCTTCTCCCGGCGCGCCAGTGTGCCCACTGTGCAGAAAATCGCCATTCTTCTGGTCGGCCTTGCGCGCATGACCTGGGCGCGCCTGTTTGCGTAAACTCAGCACGAACCTCAACTCGGCTCTTTCAACTTCGCACCGGTCTCAACCGTCCATGCGTTACCCTGTTGCATGGGAGTATTCGATGCAATTGTCCGGTCTCCGCAGCTCGCGTTGGTGCGCACTTCTTCTCGGCCTCAGCTTGATTGCAGCGCCGCGCGCGGCCACGGGGCAGGGAACCAGCTTCAATCCGGCCCTGCCGCTCACCCACGTCGACAATGGCCCCAATTCGGCCTGGGCGCAGAATCAGCATTATCTCGTGCTCGTCTCCCTCGACGGTTTTCGCTGGGACTACGCCAAGCGCGACAACGCAACGCACCTGCTTGCAATTGGTAAAGCGGGCGTGTGGGCGCCTGAAGGCATGCTGCCCAGTTATCCCTCGCTCACCTTTCCCAACCATTACACTCTGGTTACCGGTCTTTATCCCGAGCACCACGGCATTGTGGCCAACAATTTTCTTGATCCCGCGCGCGGCGCTCGCTACTCCATGTACGACCTGCAAACCACAAACGACGGTTCCTGGTACGGCGGCGTGCCTTTGTGGAGTCTGGCCGAGAGCCAGGGCATGCGCACGGCCTGCATCTTGTGG
Organism: Occallatibacter sp.; assembly: GCA_050011915.1. Taxonomy (GTDB): domain Bacteria; phylum Acidobacteriota; class Terriglobia; order Terriglobales; family Acidobacteriaceae; genus Telmatobacter. The sequence continues at coordinate 27,830 of JBEKIE010000046.1, read as the reverse complement.
GTCGCCTGCGAGGCCAAAATTGCCGGCTTCCGGCCCTCCTACTACGCCAAATTCGACGGCAAAACTCAGGCCATGCCCAACGCCCAGCAGGCGCGCATCGACGATACCATCTCGCTCTTGCATCTGCCCGCCGCCGATCGCCCGCACTTCATCGCTATCTACTTCTCCGAGCCCGATCACCAGGGCCACGAGTTCGGTCCCGATGCTCGCGAGACTCGCGACGCCGCTCTCCGCATGGACGTCCTCGTGGGCAAACTCCGCGATGCGCTTGCTGCCACTGGCCTGCCCATCGATCTCGTCGTGGTCAGCGATCACGGCATGGTGAAATCGCAAGGCGACTGGATCAACCTCGACCAATTTGCCGATCTCTCCGCCTTTGACACGCAGGGCGATCTGCTCTACGGCAAAACCGAAGAGGATCGCGAGCGCGTCTACAACCAGCTCAAGCATGTTTCCCCGCAATTCATGGTCTATCGCCGCAAAGACGTCCCGGCCGATCTGAACTACAACCAGAATCCGCGCGAAGGCGACCCGGTTGTTGTCGCCACGGGTCCGTTTGCCATTCGCGCTCGCGCCCCGTCTGCCGGAGATTCCAGTCACCCGCCCAACGCCGGCATGCACGGCTTCGATCCGCGCCTCCTGCCTGAGATGAAGGCCATTTTCTTCGCCGCGGGGCCGGATCTGCGCGTTGGGAGAACGGTTGCTCCGTTTGATAACGTGAATCTCTATCCGTGGATGGCGCATCTGCTGGGCCTCAATCCGCCGAAAACCGATGGCAGCCTGAACATTCTGTCGGGAACGTTGCGCGATGACGGCGTCGCGCCGGAAAAATAGAGAGGGAATCGATAAACCATGAGCGTCGTTCTCGGAATTGACGGCGGCGGCACCAACACCCGGGCCGCAATTGTCGCCGATGGCAAGATCGTTGGCCACGGGCAAAGCGGATCCATCAAGAGACTGCGCGTGGGCGCGGAGGCGGCGGAAGCGAATCTGCGCACCGTGCTGAAGGAAGCGTATGCGCAGGCCGGCGTCAAGGGCGTCGACGCCGCTTGTTGTGGCGTGGCCAGCGCCAGCATGCCCGGCATTCCGGAGTGGATCACTGCGGTTTTCGAGGATTTCGGCGTGGCGCGCTCTGAGGTCGTGGGCGACCATATCATCGCGCTCGACGCGGCCTTTCAAGGAGGGCCGGGAATCCTGCAGATCGCAGGAACCGGATCGAATTGCATTGGCCGCGCGCCCGATGGCAGCCTGGAAACCGCCGGCGGCTGGAGCTCACGCCTCGGCGACGAAGGGTCCGGCTACTGGATCGGCGTCAATTCCATTCGCCGCGCGCTCCACGCTCGCGATCGCGAAGAACCCTGCCTCGTGATCCCCAAAGTCATGGAGATTTGGGGCACCAAAGACATGGACGAGTTCATCAACCTCGGCGACGGCACGCCGGGTCCGGACTTTGCCGCTTTGTCGCCGGCCATCCACGAGCTGGCCGATGCGGGCGACGCGGTCGCTATCGGCATTTTGCAACAGGCCGCAATCGACCTGGTGGGATTTGTGCTGCTCGTCCGCTCCAAACTGCGCCGCAAGCAGGGCATCGCAGGCGAGGTTCCCGCGGCATGGACCGGGAGTGTCATCGCCAAAATGGAGTTGGTGCGCAATCAGTTCTTCGCTGGGCTGCAAGCGGCCGCGCCAAACATGCCGGTCGGCACTGAAGAAGTGGTTGCGCTCAATGGAGCGATTTGGCGCGCCGAGCGCATGGCACGCTCCGCGAGCTGAACACCAGAGGCTATTCGCTGGCCATTACCGGCAAGCTGATAAAACTCGCATCGCCGGTCGTATGCCACACGCGCTGCGTCGCCTTTCGGTAGTCACCCGGCTTGGCCTCGAAAAGATTGGGCACATAGGTCTGCGGGTTGCGGTCGTACAGCGGGAACAGCGTCGACTGCACCTGCACCATGATGCGATGCCCCGGCTCAAACACGTGATTCACCATCGGCAGCCCGAACTGGTACAACAGCGGCTGATCCGGCGCAATCGGCTCGGGTTTTTCGAAACTGGTCCGGTAGCGTCCTCTGAAGATATCTGTCGCAATCGGCAGCTCATAGCCGCCCATGGGCGCATTGTAGGAATCCGTCCCCGGGTACACATCGATGAGCTTCACCACCCAATCGCTGTCGGTTCCGCTCGTCGAGGCAAATAGATGCACCTCCGGCCGCCCGGCCAGATGCAGCGGCGTCGTCAGCGGGCCGGTCTCGAACGTCAACACGTCTGGCCTGCCATCCACAAAGCGCTGGTCGTGCACCAGCCAGGTCCGCCATGCATCGTTGTCCTGCGCGTAGAACGGCCGCGGCGAAAATGGCACCGGCTTGGCAGGATCCGAAACGTACTCCGTGTACTTCTCGTCTCCAGGACCATCGGCCGGCGCATCGAACGACAGCCCGCCGCCGGCCTTGAGATAAATCGGGCGCGACTTGTGCGGGCAGCCGGAGTCGCAGCTCTGCGGCCAGCTCGTAAACCGGTCCCAGTGATTCTCGCCCGTGTTGTACGCCAGCACAGGAGGCGTGTCGGCTTTGGGTGCGCCATCCACCAGGTACTGCCGGAAAAACGGCAGCAGAATGTCGCGCCGGTACTGGAGCGCTGTGTCGCCCGTCCATTGCAACGGCCCCAGCGTCCACCCCTTGCGATTAATCTGGCTGTGAAACCATGGCCCCATCACCAGGAAATTCTTGTCGTGGTTGGTATCTTTGGGTTCCACAGCCGCCCAGGCGTGGTTTGCGCCCCACATATCCTCCTGGTCCCACAGTCCCTGCTCCCACAGCACCGGAACCTTCAACGGAACCTGCGCCATCAATTTGTCCAGCGCCTGCTCCTGCCAGAATTGATCGTAGGCCGGGTGTTCCTCGATCTTGCGCCAGAAGGGAAGTTGTCCGAGGCCACCGTAACGCGCGAAATCGCCCGCCGATCCCTGCTCCAGAAAGTTCGTGTAATCGTCGTAATTCAGGCGCGGAATCTCCGGGCCCTTCCCGCGCTCCACCGTCTGCTCGGTAAAGTAGTCCAGATTGATCTGCCGGAACGCGCCGTAGTGAAACCAGTCGTCGCCCATCCAGCCGTCGACCATGGGGCTCTCCGGCGCGGCCACCTTGAGCGCCGGGTGCGGATCGAGCAGCGCCATCACCACCGTGAATCCCTCGTACGACGACCCGATCATGCCGACGCGCCCGTTGCACTCAGGCACGTTTTTCACCAGCCAGTCAATCGTGTCCCAGGCATCCTTGGTGTCGTTCGGTCCCGTGGGATTCAACGGCCCGGTCGGCGGCGGCGTCATCACGTACTCGCCCTCTGAGCCGTATTTGCCGCGCACATCCTGAAACACGCGGATGAAGCCGGCCTTTGCCCATACGTCGTCGCCCACCACCATCTGGCCGGCCAGATAAGGCGAATCCTCCGCGTGCAACCGCTCGGCAGCGTTGTATGGCGTGCGCGTCAGGATGATCGGCGCATGGGTCGCGCCTTTGGGAATGGCGATCACGGTATACAGCTTTACCCCGTCCCGCATCGGGATCATGACCACGCGCCGCACAAAGTCGAATCCATTCTCCGGCGGCGTAAATTGCGCGGGGATGTCGGGCGTCATGGGCGGCGTGGGAGCCGGCGTCTGGCACCAGAGCGCTGCTGAAAAGGCAACAACAGCGGCCGCAGGGATGAAACGGAAGAATCTCATCATTGGAGATGTCCTGAGAGTGGGAAAATGCCGGTATTGAAGCCGGGGAAAGCGCCTCAGCCGAGGGTCGCGGCAGCGCAAGGGAAGTTTATCACTTCACACTTTCACTTCCTCCCTCGCTCACTGCCAACTGAGCCCCGTCTTCTTGCTCCCTTGTTCCCTTGCTCCCTCGCCCCCTGCTTCACCGGTACTTCCGCAGCACGCCCAGCACCCGTCCCTGAATGGCCACCTGTCCCGCAGGCACGTAGATGGGGTCCATCTCCACGTTGGCGGGCTGCAGGCGCACCACGGCGCCCTCGGGATAAAAGCGCTTGAGCGTGGTCTCCGAGCCGTGCACCAGCGCCACCACAATCTCGCCCTGGCGCGCGGTGCGCGTCTTCTCCACCAGGACGTAATCGCCGTTGATAATGTGCTCGTCGCGCATGGAGTCGCCGCGCACCTCCAGGGCGAACACGTCGCGGTTGCCCACCACGTCGTGCAGCGAGATGGTCTCCGGGTTCTCCATCTGCTCCACTGGCTGGCCCGCGGCAATGCGTCCGGCCAGGGGCAGCTTCAGGCTCGATCGGGTGCGCGATCCCGGCGGCAGCACGTCGATCGACCGGCTGCGGTTGTGCACGCGGTCCAGCATCCCCTTCTTTTCAAGGTTGGTGATGTGCTTGTGCACGGTAGCCAGGCTTTTCAGGCTCATGCCGCGCGCAATCTCCTCAAACGAAGGCGAATACCCGTTGCGGCTCACGAACGTCTCAAGAAAATCCAGAACTTCTTTTTGTCTGCGAGTAACGGCCATGGGCGCATTATAGCGAATAAAAAGCGAATCGCAACAGTTGTTTTCGCCTTTTTGTTACTTTTTCGGTACACCCGGCCCATCAGCGCGTAATTCCTCGAACCCGAGAAGCTACTTCGAATAGCCATGTGCCTGGGCAGAAGTCGATCTCGTGCCGCGATCGTCGCCCCATTCTTGAGAAGGTGCATTTATAGTTTAAGAAACAAATATAGTTTAAGAAACAATGGCCTGATTCAATGCGGAAAGAAAATGATCGCCCGGAAGAAATCGATCGCGAGATGCTTGAGCAGATGCGCGTCGATATGGCTCGCGCCGTGGATACGCACGACGCGAAGAAGTTTCGCCGGCTACTGGCGCAATTGGGAGTTGATCCTGGCAGTGCTATCGGGAAAAAGCGTATGGCGGCCTTTTATAGAGCCTGCAATATAGACCCGCCCTAACCATGAGCAATCTTGTTGATCGCGGAGGCGATGGTCTTTCGCTCCGCAACGCTCTTTGTTGCTAAACACTTCCTGGCGTCGTTCATCAGATCGTCGAGAAGTTCTTCCCTGGCTTTTTGAGCTTCAAGCGCAGAGGCTTTTCGCGGAGTAGAGGGCTTTAATGGCTTGTAGGCCAGAGTTCGTGATTGCGTCGCAGATGCCATCATGCCCCTCCATTTTGCTGTGAACCGTGTGTGCAACCCACCTGAATGTCTTTCTAACCCTTTGAAATCAAGCGTTTTCGCTAAGCCCAATACTCGAAAGCAACACGGATTCAGCATCAATCCATGTAGGCAGACTACCTCAAATTCTGCGCTTTTACAACAGCCTTGCCACTCTGTGTAACGGCATGGCGTTCTACGGAAAATCAGGAGGCCGTCTTGGGCGACGGAGGCCGCGTCCTGGGGTTATCGCCATGGAAATTTGCTCACCTCTTCGTCCTAAAATAACCCCATGCTCCTCGAATCCTTTCCCGTCGGCCCGCTCGCCTGCAACTGCACCATCCTCGGCGATGAAGAAATCCGCGAAGCCATCGTCATCGATCCCGGGGACGACGTGGCACGCATTCACAAGCGGCTCACAGAGCAGGGACTCAAACTCAAGCAAATCATCGTGACCCACGCGCACATCGACCATGTGGGCGGGGCGCTCAAGCTCAAGCGGCTCACCGGCGCGCCCATCCTGCTCAACGAAAATGATCTCCCGCTTTTACAGATGATGGACACGCAGGCGGCGTGGCTCGGCGTCCGCCCGCCCGAGGTCGCTCCGCCCGACGAAGGCCTGACCGATGGCCAGATCGTAGGTCTGGAGCACTATCCCGCCCAGGTTTTGCACACCCCCGGCCACACCCGGGGATCGGTCTGCCTGCACTTTGCCCCGCTCAAGCTGCTGGTTGCCGGTGACACCCTCTTTGCCGGCAGCATCGGCCGCACCGACCTGCCCGGCGGCAACTTCGCCCAGATCATGGACTCGCTCCGCTCCCGCCTGATGACCCTGCCCAACGAGACCCAGGTCTTGCCGGGACACGGCCCCGTCACAACAATAGGCGAAGAGCGTGAGACCAACCCATTCCTGCAAAAGCACTAACCAGGGAAGAGGGCTAGCTCCGCTAACACCGCTAACTCCGCCAACCCCGCTAACTCCGCTAACCCCGCTAACTCCGCTAACCCCGCTAACTCCACTCATTTTCTTTCAGCAAGATAGCGCGATTAGTTCAAGAAAGAGTTCTAGTCGGCGCTCTCAAACTTTACCGCTCTGATTCGTTCCAAAATAGTTAATGAGGGTAATTACTCCGGTACTGAACTCCGACTCCTTCCCAAGCAGGCTCACCACCAGCCAGCCCGACTGCGGAAGCCCGAAAAAGTACCCCGGATGCACCCAGACACCGCGCTCCAGAAGCGCGAGAACCGTCTGCTCGTCCGGCTCCAGCGCTGGAACCCTTAGCACCGCATACCACCCGCCTTCGACAGTGAGCCGCTGGAGCGTGGGAAGAGTGGCAAGCTGGCGGTCGAGCTCGGCCAGATTCGCGCGGACGCGTCTCCGAATCTGCTCCTGAATCTCTGCCCGATTGGCCAGCCAGGCCGGCAGCGCCCACTGCACCGGCGCATTCATCGAGAGAAACGTATCGGCAATCACCTCCAGCCGGTCGAGTGCGGGTTGTTTTGGCGCCTGCGCTTTTTCCGGGCCCGTCGCAACGATCCACGCCGCCTTCATCTGCGGCAGGCCGGCGATCTTGCTCAGGCCGCTCACCACAAACACCGGAACCCCCTCGATCCCCGCCGCAAAACTTCCGTGCTCCCAGCCTTCTCGGTCCCTCGGTCCCTTGGTCCCTTGCTCCCTGTTTTCTAGCTCCCTTGCTCCCTCGCTCCCTCGCTCCCTGTAGTCGAGAAACACTTCATCCACAACCAGCGCAAGCTCGTGCTCCCGGCAGATGCGTCCAAGTTCCTCAGCCTCCCAGGCCTTGGTGAAATGCCCCGTGGGATTGTTGGGATGCACCACCACAACGGCCCGGGTTTGCGCCGAAAGCGCGCGCCGCATGCCTTCAAAGTCGATCTGCCAGCCGTCGTCGTACACCAGCGGCGCGGCCTTGACGCGCACATCGTCGAGTGTGGCCAAATAATCGAAGAGCGGATAACCGGGCTGCGGCACCAGAATCTCCGCGCCGGGATCGCAGAGCAGGCGGAAGAGAAAGCTATACGCCTCGCTGGTGCTCGTGGTCAGCACAATCTGGCCGGGATCGAGCGTTACGCCGTGATCCGCGTAGTACCGGCAGACGGCCTCGCGCGCCGAAAGCAACCCGAGCGGCTGCGGATCGTAGTCGAGAGCGCGCGCATCGCCGAGAGCCCCCAGCAGGGAATCGGGATACGCGAAGCCGCAGCGCGTGGGATTCGACGCCGTGAGGTCGGCAATCGGCAATCCCGCCTCGCGCCGCAGCCGATGCGCCCGCGCCAGCTCGCTCTCTTCCGTGTTCCAGCCGGTTCTTTCAGAAAATCGCATAGACCCACACACACTCACACTCTCAATGCCAACCCCATCGTGCACAATGGGAAAAGCGCCCTTCTTCACCATACACGGGCGCAAAAGGGGCATGGGCTTGGCTCTGCGCGCGGTGATCTTCGACTACGGAATGGTTTTAACCGGTCCACCCGACCCTGCGGCGCACGCCGCATTGATGCGCATCACGGGGCTGCCCGCCGAGAAACTCGATTTGCTGTATTGGGCCGATCGTCACGCCTTTGACGAAGGCAAGCTCACCGGCGAGGCCTATTGGCGCGGCATTCTCCATCAAGCCGGGATTACGTTGGGCCCTTCCGCCATCTCTGAGCTGATAGATTGGGACGCCCGCATGTGGATGACAGAGAATCCAGCCATGCTGGCGTGGCAGGCGGCGCTCAAAGCGCGCGGACTTCTCACCGCCATCCTTTCCAACATCGGTGACACCGCGCAACAGGCCGCGGAGCGCGAGCTCGCCTGGCTCGGGCGTTTCGACGTGCGTGTGTGGAGTAATACGTTGCGCATCGCCAAGCCCGATCCGGCCATTTATCGCTACACGCTCGAAAAGCTCGGCACGCAGCCCGGAGAGACGCTCTTTATCGATGATCGCCAAGTGAATACCGAAGCAGCCGCGGCGCTGGGCATGAAGGCACTGCTCTTCACCACCGTCGACCAGCTCCGCACCGACCTCGTCGCCCAATCCCTCGACAAGGAACTCCCATTGCCGGCCAATCCCTGACCTCGCTCGCGCTGTCCCGAAGCCAAGCAGTCTGATCCCTGATCCCTGTTCCCTAATCCCTGCTTCTACGACGCCATCCCCAACCCCACCAGATTCGCCGCGACAATGATGACGAGAATCCCGGCCCACAAAAGCCGGATCGGCCGCTTCCCCACGCCGGCCCACTCGCCCAGCGCCAATCCCACCAGCCCGCCGCACAACACGTAGATGCTCATATGCAGCATCCAGTTCACGAAATCGAGCCGCGCCGGAATGTTGGCTTCGCCCCATGAATAGAAGAAGAATTGCAGATACCACATGATGCCGCCCGCCGCGGCCAGGCTCACGTTCCTGATCATCGTGGCTCTGGGTTGTGCCAGATCGGCGCGCAGCGAAATGCCCTTCTTGAACGCCAGCCGAATAAAGCAGTAACTCATGTTGATCACCGCGCCCCCACCCATGATCAGCACGTAACTGGGCAGCCGCGCGAAGAGCGGGCTCAATCCCACCTGCAATGCGGCGGTGCGCAGCGGTGTCGCTGCATCGAGCCCGAACGAAAAGCCCGCCGAAAAAATGCCGCACAACACGGCCAGCGCCAGGCCCAGCATCACGTTGAACTCCTTCACCTCGGCGCCCAGTTGCTCTTCCTTCTGGTGCCCGGCGTAGGAGACGATGGCCACGCCAATCAGCGCGACCACAATCCCGGCCATGCTCCACAACCCGCCGCGGCTGGAGAACTTGGCGATGAACTGCCCGTGCAGCGCGGGCGGCACCAATGTCCCCACCACCAGGGTCACGCCAATCGCCACGCCGATCCCCAGCGACATGCCGAGGTACCGCATGGTCAGGCCGTAACTCACATTGCCCACGCCCCACATCGCTCCGAACAGCGCCACTCTCAGCAACAGGCTGCAGGGCTGCGATGCGTAAAATCCGAAGAAATTCGGCAGCAGAATGTAGCTCATCGTCAGCGGCAGCAGAATCCACGAGAACAGACCCATGAGCGCCCAGGTCGTCTCCCACGACCAGTTCTTCACCTTCTCAATCGGTGCGTAAAACGACGCGGCGCATGCCGCTCCCACCGTGTGCCACCCAATCCCCGCCAAAATCGCAATCGGCATTCTTTCTCCGTTTCTATTTTCGGCCGGCGCTCGCGCTATGCCCGCAAGCAAACTCAAAGCCTATCGGTTGCGTGTGTCCTTTGTACAGCCGTCATGATGCAGTCGGCATCCGCGGATTTCGCCTTAGAAGTCCCAGATCGATATCTTGTCATCGTGAACAATCCAAAATAGGATGCCATCCTGAACGGCCAAAGATAGCATGTCATCCTGAGCGAAGTTTGGAGCGAACCTTGCTCCAAACGGAATCGAAGGACCTGCGGTTGTTCTTGCTGTTGCATTTCATCGCATCACTTCAAATCCATAGCTCCCCGGTTCCAGCGCAAATCCACCCTCCCCGTCCCGCTTCTCCGCACGAACCATCGTATTCCTAACTAACGGCGTTCCGCCGAGCTTGTACTTTGCGGCCTCTGCCGCGCTCAACGGCAACCACCCCGTCGTATTCGCGGGAATCGTCACATGCCACTCCGCCGTCGCGCCCGTCACCGTCCAGTCCGAGTGAATCGGCCCATACACCGAGTCGTAATCGAACGCGATGTGCCCCAGCCGCTCGTCGAACACCGGATGCAGCACCACAGTATGGAATCCGGGATCGGCCGGCGTCGCATCCACGCCCGCCGCGTAGCGATAGATCCAGTCCGCCACCGCGCCGTACGCGTAGTGGTTAAACGAGTTCATTGCCGGATCGTTCATCATCTGGTCGCCGTTCCACCGTTCCCACATGGTCGTCGCACCGTGCGTCACCATGTAGCCCCACGAGGGATACTGCGTGTTCAGCAGCAGCGTGTACGCAAGCTTCGCGTAGCCTGCCTTCGTCAACTCCTCCAGTAAATACGGCGTGCCCAGAAAACCCGTGGCCAGCATTTCGTGGTTGGCCTCAATCTTGTCCACCAGCCGCTTGGCCGCCGCCGCACGCAGTGTATCGGGCAGCAGATTCATATGCAGCGCCAGCACGTAGCCGGTCTGCGTGTCGCCGCCCTCGCTTTTTGCGTTGGGATTGTTGATCACGCCGAACTGCGACGGCGAGTTGTCCGCGCCGGCCACAAATCCGTCGCCGCGCACAAACTGTTTTTCGAAGGCCGCGCGGATTTTATCGAATAACCCCGCGTATTTATCAGCGTCCGCCCTTCGTCCCGTGGCCAGCGCCATCTGGCGCATCAGCGTCACATCCCACGCCCAGTACGCCGTGGCCAGCAGCCTCTCGTCCGTCTTGCCCTCGGGCGAAAGCCAGTCGCCGAAGGGCGAGCCGTACTCGTTCTCCCACAGAAAATCAGGATTCGCCGCCGCGATGGCGTCGAGATATTTCGTCATCGCGTCCCAGTTCTGCTCAATAATCGTGGTGTCGCCGGTCTGCAGCCAGCTGGTCCAGGGAACAATCACGCCCGCGTCGCTCCATGCGGCGGCCGCGCCGGCAAACGGCGTAACTGTGCCCGGAGAAAAGATGCCGTAGAAGGGTTGTCCCGCCTGCGTGCCGCGCATATCCGCGGCAAACTTGCGCGAGAAAGCCGCCAGGTCCATGTTGTAGCTGGCCGTGCGCCAAAACACCTGCGCATCGCCCATCCAGCCCAACCGCTCGTCGCGCTGCGGGCAATCCGTGGGCACGCCCACAAAATTCGACCGCTGCCCCCAGAGAATATTGCTCCACAACTGGTTGATCATTGCGTTGCCGGTCTCCAGCTTCACCGTCCATGGCGCATCGGTGTGAATCACAAAGGCGCTAGCGTCGACTTTGGCGGGAGCAGCAGGCAGGCCCGTGAGTTCCATGTAACGGAAGCCGTGAAAGGTGAATTGCGGAAAAAGTTCACTCGCTCCCGTGCTTGTTGTCACGAGCGAATCCGTTACCTTCGCCGTACGCAGGTTGTCCGTATAAATTGTTCCGTCAGGTTTGAGGACCTCCGCCAGTCTTACTCGCACATCCGCAGCCTGCGGCTTGTGCAATTTCAACGCCTCCACTCCAGAGAAGTTCTGCCCGAAATCGTAAACAAACACTCCGGGTCTCGGCTCTGTGATGGTTTTCGGCCCAAGGGTGCGCTCCATGCGAATGGGCGGAAAATCCTGAGCGACGATCTTTGCTGGCGCGGGGTCGATGGTCTCGACTGCTTTCCATCCGCTCTGATCGATCTTTGGAGACCCGCCTTGCGCAGGCTCCCGGCTCGCATCCTGCGATTCGCCATCGTAGATTTCTGAATGGAGAATGTACGACTGGCCGGCCTTCCAGCTCGCATCGGTCGTCACCCACTCCACGCTGCCATCGGTGTGTTCGATGCGCAGCTGTGCGCGCATGGCCGGTGGCGTCACGCCGTAGTTATTCGGCTGTTGAAACCATTCCAGCGGCGTCTCGTACCATCCCGGCGCCAGCAGCGCTCCGATTGTGTTCTTTCCCTGCGTGATCCAGTGCGTTACGTCGTCGTACGTCTGGTAGACGACCCGCTCGCGATAGTCAGTCCACCCCGGCGCCAGCACCTGGTCGCCCACGCGCTTTCCGTTCAGAAACATCTCGTACGCGCCGAGCGCAGTGGCATACAGCCGTGCCGACTTGATCGGAGCGCTGATTGCGAAATCCTTGCGCAGCGCCTTCACCGAATCCGGAATCCACGGATGCCCCAGCGACTCCGATCGCTTCGGGCTCAGCGGATGCCACACCTGCGCCGCCTTCCATGCCGCATCGTCAAAGCCCTTTTCCTGCCACGCGCCACCAGGAGCGATCGCCGTCTTCCATTTCGTGTCGCTCGAGAAACTCGCCCATGTGCCGTCCGCGTATTCCACCACCAGCGTCGCAATCATCGGCGGAGCATCGTCCGTCGCCATTCCGTTGGGATTTACCACGTAATGCAGCACTTCAATCGCAAGCGTGTTTTTGCCCGCGCTTAGTTGCGCGGTCACATCCGCGCGCACGAATTTCTTCCACGGCGTCTGTTTGTACGGCGGCAGCGGATCCTCGGTGAGCGCCTGCGCGCCATTCACCCACGCAGCAACTGTGTCCTGTCCGGTGGCGTAGAGCGCGGCAAACTTCACCGCTTGCGGGAGCGCGATCGTCGTGCGATACGCAAAGCGCTGTTCAGCATCTTTCGCGATCGCCGGCAACTTGGCGTCGGGATTCGCAACCCACTCCGCCTGCGCGTGACGCACCGTGGCTTCTTCCGGCGTCTCGTACCCGATCCACTGCGCCTTCCACGCGTCCCCATCCCCGCTTTCGCTCATCAGGCCGGTCTCCCACCACGCCGTCTCACTCGCCGCATAGGTCTTTCCGTTCTCGCCCCACAGCTTCACGCACCAGGAGTAGCGAGTGCTCGGCTTAAGCGCCGATCCACGGTAGCTTACATTCAACGATTGTCCTGAATCCACGCGCCCGCTCGACCACATATCGGCTTTACCGCGAGCCAGCAGCTCGGGCGACGACGCCACCTGCACCTCATATGCCGTCTGCTTCGCGCCGGGCTTAGGGTCGTGCAACTGCCAACTGAAATGCGGCGCCGGATCATCAATACCCAACGGGTTCTTCAAATTGTCGACGCGCAACTCCGCCGCGCCGTTCCCGTCCGCAACCCGCGCCTGTGCCGCCGCAATGCAGGCCATCGCGCTCAGCGCCGTTCCGCACACCATCACACTCATCCATGCATTTTTCATAAGGAAGAATCTCTCAGGCGGATCAACCTTATGCAACCCCGCCACGCCCTGTCAATCGTGTTACCAGCGTAGCGCCGGTCTCCAGATCGGGGCCCCAGGCGAGCGATCTTTGCCCGCTGGGGTGGGAGATCGGCTGTTGTACGGGCGTTCACGCCCGTACAACCTCGCGCCCCAACCATCTCACTTAGTCTTTGCCTCCGCCGCCGAATCACCTCAAGGAGCAAATAGCTAAAAGCTAACGGCTAAGAGCTGTCTTCTCGCTCCCTTGCTCCCTGGCTACCTTGCTCCCTTTTAACCACCGCCGGCCAAACCGCTAAACTCTCAACATGCCCCGCCTCTACGCCGCCACCACCAGCGCAGGCAAACTCCGCGACTTCCGCACCGCCGCCAAGGCATTCTCCATCGACCTCGATCCGCTTCCCGGAATCGCCGAAATCCCCGCGCCGGTCGAAGACGGAGATACGTTCCTCGCCAATGCCGCCACCAAGGCCGTCTACTATTCGCGTTTCGTCCCCGGCGAGCTGGTCGTTGCCGACGACTCAGGTTTGGAAGTAGACGCGCTCGGCGCAGCGCCCGGCGTGCGCTCGGCGCGTTACGCCGCCGATGCCGGCCTCATCGACTCGCCCGACGCCAACGACAACACCGACGTGTGGAACAACATGCTGCTCATCCAGAAGCTCGATGGTATTCCAGCGTCGCTACGCACGGCCCGCTACCATTGCACCCTTGTGGCCGCGCGCGATGGCGAGGTGGTGCAGGTCGCCGACGGCTCGGTCGAAGGAGAGATTCTGGAAGCCCCGCGCGGCACCGGCGGCTTCGGCTACGATCCGCTCTTTTATCTCCCCGAGCTCGGCAAAACCATGGCCGAAATCGATCTCGAAACTAAGCTTTCGCTCAGCCATCGCGGACGCGCGCTGACCGCGTTGCTGCCGAAGCTCGGCGCCTGACTCTGAATTCAATCGGTCAACGATTCCCAAACGGCTGCTCTATCAAATATTCTTGTTGCTAATGTGGCCTGTGCCGCGTAGGCTGACCTCATCTTTCCCGCTTCATTCAAAAAATCCAATTCATGGAGCTATGAATGCAATCGAAGGTGATCCCTGCGTTTATCCTGCTCGCTGCAACAGTCTCGGCAATCCCGGCCCTGGCCCAGTCCGCGCCTGCGCCCCCGTGCCTTGCCAGCGAGAAGCCGCCGCTTTCGACGGAGTCGAATCCCACGACCCGCGATCCCCTGGTTATCCACAGCGAGGGAGGGACCAACAGCCGAACTGTAATTGGGGAGGCCTGCTTAGTACTCGGGCCGCAACAGAAGATTCGGCCCGGGCAGGGGTATGCGGTCCCATCCTTCGGCCTGTATTTCGACTGGGCTTTGGCTCTCGTCGGCGACGGAGGGCGTTTTGTCGCCGTGCAGGGAACCGTTTCCCGCACCGGCCCAATTAATCAGGGCGGGCCCAAGTCGCTCGCGATGCCGCTGGCGCTGGGCTGGAATTTCTATCCAAACCAGCCCAACCCCTCCACCAACAAGCTCTTCACGCAGGTTGCAGTCTTTCCCTGCCAGGACGACTCGACCCCCACGTGCACTCCCGACGGGCAGAAAGAGATCGAGGTGACTCGGCTTCTGGGCAGCCCCGACACTACCAACAAGGACTACACCTTCGGGGGCTTGGATGAAAAAAAGTTTGGGCCTGGCTGCCTGAGGCCGATCAACGGCACCGATCCCGAACTGCGACAGCTCACGATCACTACCGTCGACAACTCCTACGTCATTTTTGCTTGTCTGGTCTCTGACAAGTACCCCTCCCTCGTGAGTGCCGGCTTTACGGTGCAACCGCTGGATGCAAGCGGAAATGCCGCGAGCATCACCGGCGGAAACACCCGCGCGAATGTCGGCCCGCTCTATCAGAACAGCACGAAGGCTCCAAAATTCGTCAGCATCCTCGCGGTGCAGGTTTCTTCGCTGGCTTCGCTGCCGGCCGTGGTGAAAGGTGCGAATGTCGGCGTGCAATACGAGTGGTGCCCCAATGACGATCCAAGTAGTCCAAAATGCGTGAAAGTGAACGAAACGCCCCAATCGCCCCTGAATCCCAATGGGTACAAATACCCTTATCGGATTGAGTTTTATCCCTGATCATGACGGCGTGTGAAGCTGCGAAGAGCGAACTGAGCCTGCATCTTCGCGGGTGATCGATCTTCGTCCCGCGCCGGTCTCCGATCGATGCCGGCGATTTGCGGTCCGATTGCCTCGACGGGCCTATCCTGCTGTCCCTAGCGAGGCTATAAAGACCCCGAGAATGCCGTAGAATGCCTCTTCAAGGAGACTCTGCATGCAGCAGAAGTTTAAGGCAAAACTCACAGCCATAGGCCCGGGAGGCGCGTGGACCATTCTGCCCATTCCCTTCAACGTGGCCGAGGCCTTCGGAACCAAAGCGCGGGTTCCCGTCGCCGGAACCATGAACGGATTTGCCTTTCGCAATTCTCTGATGCCCGAGGGCAACGGCACGCACCGCATGATGGTGGGCAAGGAGCTCCAGGCCGGCGCCAAAGCGCAAGCCGGCGACGTTGTGTCCGTGATGTTGCGGCGCGACGACGAGAGGCGAACCGTTGAAGTGCCCGCGGAACTGGCAGCGGCGCTCAAAAA
The DNA here is from genome assembly GCA_050011915.1 of Occallatibacter sp. Classification (GTDB taxonomy): domain Bacteria; phylum Acidobacteriota; class Terriglobia; order Terriglobales; family Acidobacteriaceae; genus Telmatobacter. Next base: position 12,258 of record JBEKIE010000046.1, on the reverse strand, counting down.
GAACAAGCAGGCAGCTGCGTTTTTCGCTTCACTCTCTCCGTCATGCAAATCCGAGTACGCAACCTGGATCTCCACCGCAAAGCAAGCTGAAACCAGAGCCAGCCGCGCCGCAAAAGCCATCGACATGCTCACCGCCGGCAAAAAACGCCTCCGATAGCGCGTCCTCCTCCACCACTCTCATCCAAGACCCAAAAGCGCGGAGCGCCTTGACGGGTAAAGCTCCCGCCTCGAATAATGAAAGTGATACAGAACACCGCTCATAGTCCCTCAATCGATCACCGCGTCGCCCTGCACTTTTAGGAGCCAAACTCTTCATGGCAACCGTCGAATCCTCCGCGCCCCAGCTTCGCCGCGGCGTGCAGCCGTTGCGCGCGGGCGAGGGAACCAGCTTCATCTGGCACAAGCTGCACTCGCTCCTCGGCATTGTTCCTATCGGGGCATTTCTGCTCGAACACCTGCTCTCCAACTTCGAAGCCCTCAAAGGCCCCCTCGCCTACGGCGTCCAGGTCAAATTCCTCAACAGCCTTCCGTTGGTCCGCGTTCTCGAGTGGGTCTTCATCTTTCTGCCCATCCTTTATCACGGCATCTACGGCGTCTATATCTGGCTGCGCGGCAAATCGAACATCGTCTACTACCCGTGGGCAGGCAACTGGATGTATCTCGCCCAGCGCTACACCGGCCTCGTGGCCTTCGCCTACATCGCCTATCACGTGGCAACCCAGCGCTTCATGGGCACGAGCCTTCCCGAGAATCCCTACTACGCGTTTCACAAAGTGCAGGTCGAGCTTTCGAATCCCTGGATCGCCGCCGTCTACGTTGTCGCCATGATCGCCGTCTGCTGGCACTTTGCCTACGGCGTCTGGCTTTTCTGCGCCAAGTGGGGAATCACCTCGGGAGTCACCGCGCGCCGCCGCTTCGCTTACGTCTGCATCGCTCTCGGCGTGCTGCTCGCCGGCATGGGAATCGCCAGCATTTGGGCATTCGTCGGCCCGTGGTACGCCAACGCGCCCGTCCCGAATTTCTAGCATTTTGCTTTCGGAAGAATGTACTTTACGCAAACCGGATGAAGGTTGGCCGAGGTAAGGGCATAAAGGAAGGAGGAAATGGAAATGGAAAAGAACAAGAACATCACCATGGATCGGCAGAGCGGCGAAAATAAGGTCCGCAGAGTGCAGGTGCGGAGCAAGAAAGTAGCAATCACTCTTTATTTGGACAAGGCCACTGGGCTCAGATTGGCGAAAGAGATCAAGAAAAGGTGGGGCGAGAAGTAGCCCTCGCGTAAAGTACATTCTTCCGTTTGCTTTTAGCTAGAAGCTAGAAGCTAGAAGCTAGTAGCTAGTAGCTGTTTTTCCGAAAGGTACTTCATGGCAACACCGAAAATCATCGTGGTGGGCGGGGGCCTCGCCGGACTTGCGGCCGTCATCAAAATCGCCGAAGCCGGCGGCACGGTCGATCTGTTTTCCATCGTCCCCGTCAAGCGTTCGCACTCGGTGTGCGCGCAGGGCGGCATCAACGCCGCCAAAAATCTCAAGGGCGAGGGCGACACCACCGCGCAGCACTTTGACGACACCATCTACGGCGGCGACTTCCTCGCCAATCAAACCCCCGTCAAGGCCATGTGCGAAGCCGCTCCCGCCATCATCGATCTACTCGACCGCATGGGTGTGCCCTTCAACCGCACGCCCGAGGGCCTGCTCGACTTCCGCCGCTTCGGTGGCACGCTCTACAACCGCACCGCCTTTGCCGGCGCCACCACCGGCCAGCAGCTGCTCTACGCGCTCGACGAGCAAGTCCGCCGCTTCGAGTCCGAAGGCAAAGTCAAGAAATTCGAAGGCTGGGAGTTCCTCTCCGCCATCATCGACTCCAAAGGCATCGTGGCCATGAACCTCCGCTCCATGGAGCTCCGCGCCTTCCCCGCCGACGCCATCATTCTCGCCACCGGAGGCATCGGCGCCATCTTTGGCAAGAGCACCAACTCCGTCGTCTGCACCGGCTCGGCGCAGTCCGCCGTCTTCCAGCAGGGCGTCACCTACGCCAACGGCGAATTCATTCAAGTCCATCCCACCTGCATTCCCGGCGACGACAAGCTGCGCCTCATGTCCGAGTCGGCGCGCGGCGAGGGTGGCCGCGTCTGGGTTTCGCGCACCCCCGGCGACAAGCGCGCCGTCAAAGCCATCCCCGAGTCCGAGCGCTTCTACTTCCTCGAGGAGTGGTATCCCAAGTACGGCAATCTCGTCCCGCGTGACATCGCCACGCGCGCTATTCACAAAGTCGTCTACGAGCTCGGCCTCGGCATCGATGGCCAGCCCATGGTCTACCTCGACCTCACCCACATCGACCGCGCCACGCTCCACCACAAGCTCGGCGGCATCCTCGAAATCTACGAAAAATTCGTCGGCGTCGATCCGTGCCTCGAGCCCATGAAGATCTTCCCCGGCATGCACTACACCATGGGCGGTCTCTGGGTCGACTTCAATCAGATGACCAACGTCCCCGGCATCTTTGCCGCCGGCGAGTGCGAGTATCAGTACCACGGCGCCAACCGCCTCGGCGCAAACTCGCTCGTCAGTTGCATCTTCGGCGGATTCCTGGCCGGACCCAACGCCATCGCGTACGCCAAAAACCTGCCCGCCCCCGAAGGCGACGGCGGCGCGGCAGCCGAGCTCGCCCGCCAGTCCGAAACCAACAAAAAACTCATCTCGAACCAGGGCGGCGAAAATCCCTTCAAGCTCTGGCGCGAGCTCGGCGAGGCCATGACCGAGCACGCCACCGTCATCCGCTACAACAACGCCCTCAAGCAGACCGACAGCAAAATCCTCGAACTCCTCGACCGCTATCAGCGCATCAACCTCAGCGACAAGAGCCAGTGGGCCAACACCAGCTTCGCCTTCACCCGCCAGCTCTACAACATGTTGCAGCTCTCGCGCACCGTCGTCCTCGGCGCAATCCTCCGCGACGAGTCCCGCGGCGCGCACTACAAACCCGACTTTCCCGATCGCAACGACGCGCAGTTCCTCAAGACCACGCGAGCCACCTTCACCGGCTCCATCGAGGGCCCCAGCTTCGCGTTCGAGGAAGTCGATACGCAGTACATCAAGCCCCGCCCGCGCCGTTACTGACGCGGCCAAATGACAACGGCGTTTTTTGCCGCTGTCATCCTGAGCGAAGTCCGCCGTGGCGGACGAAGTCGAAGGACCTGCGGTTGCTTTTAAGGAAGTCTGCAAGGCAACAAAATTTCGGAAGGCACTAATCACGCACCACGCACCACGCACCACGAAAAACCCTATGCCCACACGCACCGTCCAATTCGAAATCCGCCGCCAGGCCAGCCCCGACGCGCCCGCCACATGGGACCGCTTCGAGCTCCCCTGGCGTCCCGGCATGAACGTCATCTCCTCCATGATGGAGATCGCCGCCAACCCCGTCACCGCCGACGGCCGCTCGTCCACCCCCATCTCCTACGACTCCAATTGTCTCGAGGAGATCTGCGGCTCCTGCGCGATGCTCATCAACGGCCGCGCCCGCATGGCCTGCTCCGCGTTGGTCGACAATCTCGAGCAGCCCATCCGCATCGAGCCGCTCAGCAAGTTTCCGCTGGTCCGCGATCTCCAGGTCGACCGCTCCGTCCTCTTTGAAAACCTCATGCGCGTCAAGGCCTGGGTTCCCGTCGACGGCACCTACGATCTCGGCTCCGGCCCGCGCGTCTACCCGCAGCAGCAGGAAGCCAATTACCCGCTCTCGAACTGCATCTCCTGCACCTGCTGCATGGAAGTCTGCCCGCAGTTCAACATCGACACCGGATTTGTCGGCGCAGCCACCATCGCCCAGGTCAAGCTCTTCAACAACCACCCCACCGGAAAGGTCTTCAAAGAAGATCGCCTCCGCGCCCTCGCCGGCGACGGCGGAATCCAGGAATGCGGCTACGCGCAGAACTGCGTCCAAGCCTGCCCCAAGCAGATCCCCCTCACCAACGCCATCAGCGACGTCGGTCGCGACGTGATGGTGCAAAAGGTCAAGGACTGGCTGCAAGGCTAAGAGCAGAAAACGAATTGTACCGCCGGTCTCCCGACCGGCTGTAGTGCGGGCGTCCTCCTACTCCCTATCTCCCTAATCCCTGCCCTTATCATCCCGCCCGGCCATTTTTCGCGAAATCAAGCACGCGGCGAAGCCGGGTGGGCCTGAACGCTGAGGCGGCTTTGCTGCCAAGGATTAGCGGAGTGGGAGAGAGATTCGCGCCTCTGCCAGGAGCCCGCCCACTGGAATGCTGGTCGCCTCAAATATTGACTTGCGAGGTTCGTAAAGCCCCTGCCTGCATTGCGTTCTAGAGCTTTTCCACACGCACTTAGCCGTCTGTGGTACTTTTTGACTAGAACGCTTTGAGCCATTGCTAGCCCTTGTTAAGGGGCGATTGGACGCTAAACCGTGGCGAAACTCACAATCCCAAGTCGATATCGCGAGGGCGTATTCAAGATCAGCCAGCTCGAAGAATCCAAGGTGAAGGAGATTCACGGGGTTCTGAACACGATCATTACGGCCTCCGGGACCAACGACAGTGATGTCGTGGACGCAGTTGCGGCTATTCCCCAGGCGGGCCGCAAAGATTCCCTAAAGATAGCTCAGGCGCTAGTAGCGCTTTATGGAGTGAGGGCGGGTTCTGAGCTTTCCCTTCAGGATTTCGTGGAAGAGATCAGCGATGCGATGGAGTCGATCGAGGAGGCTGAGTGGCGTATCTCCCAGACAGATCGCAAACAATTCAGCGAGAAACTGCTTGAGTTGCTAAGCGCCGAGGCTTTCTCTCTGGCTTCTAAGGCCGCCGACCTTCAGACCGACGACGAGCGAAGCTTTTGCAGCGCGAGAATCCTGACCGATCTCCGCCCGGTTTTTGGCCCTCGGATTGAAGATGGGCCGAAAGGCATGCTGATCGTTCATCTACTTAAGTTAAGGTTCCACCAATCATCCCAAAGGAAGCACGACGAGTTCTACGTTTCATTGGACGGTGACGATCTCAAGACGCTCAAGAAGATCATTGAACGTGCTGAATCTAAGTCGACGGTCATAAAATCTTCCATTCGGAATGCTCCGTTCTTGTTGGAGCAGTGAGGATTCCATGCCGGTAGAAGAGTCTATTTCCGTGGAGGAGTTCTACGAAACGACAAATAAGTCGTTTCGTGGGCTTTGCGGTTTTGCGGCTCGCGAAGAATGGCGCGAGAAGAACATCTACAGAACGCTCGAAAGGCTCTGGAGCATGCCGGAGGAGTGTTGGGTAGAGAAGGCGCCCAATTCGGATGCCGAGGACGCGAACGAATGGGCTGGAGCTTCCGCGGATGAACTGGAGATAGCGTTTCTGGGACACGCTGCGAAATGGGAGCGGGACACTAGATACGTCTCCTCGATGACCGATGTCGTGAGCCATCCAAGCTACATGCAGATCATTGCAATGGGGCGCGCAAGTCGGAAATTTGTCCTCTCACTCTTGCTCCGAGATTTGAAGGAGAATGAAAGGCCGTGGTTCACGGCTCTAGCGCAGATTGCGGGGGCGAACCCTATGAGCCCTTCGGACGCCGGAAGAGTTGACCGCATGTCCAAAGCCTGGATTCGTTGGGGGATGAAAGAGGGTTTACTGTAAAGTGCGATCTCGATTCCGAAGCGCCAAAAGGGTTCGCGAAGAAATGGAGCAAGATTTCCCGAACCTCGGAAACTCTAAATGGTTGCTAAAGAGCCCGAACACGATCGCGTATAGGTGTATTGCGTGGGCTGCGTGCGAGACGCATAGAAACTGGTGGCCCATGGACTGCGACAGAAATCTGTTCCCTCCCGAAGTTTACTGGCCGCCCCACCTTCCGGTTCGAGATAAATCCGTGGATAATTTCGTAAACGCCTTCGTTGATGATTTAGGATACGTGTCTTGTGGGCTCGACGAAAGCTTCGAGTGGGGCTATCAAAAAGTCGCAATATATGCGAAAACCGTGGGTGGCATCAAGGAAACAAAACATATGGCCCGCCAACATCTCTTGGGGCGGGGATGGCTTAGCAAATTGGGTCCTAGCGAGGATATAGTTCACCCCACGTTAAGAAATCTTGAAGGTGATTTGTACGGGAGTGTTGAAAGGATATTGAAAAGGGACTGGCGAACAGCGTACTCTAGTGGCCTTGGCTGGGGCTCATCATTTAGATTCTTCCGCTACCGCCTGAAACATCCGTCTTGGATTTTGAGCAATCTAAAGAAAGGCCTCCTATACTAGGCCCTGGCTTCTTCGAGATCCCGCAAGCCCTCCCGACCTATTTTCCCCGCAACCCACTGAAAAAACTCCATAGAATCGGTCCGCCGAATTGCAGATAATTATCCCCATCCGGCACACAATCAAGGGGAGCGATAAGGCTCCCTCATCTCCTCAGCCCCTGCTTTTCCGACCCCGCCGCGCCGCCGGTTCTAACTCCGCTAACTCCGCCAACTCCGCTAACCCCGCCTTCTCGCCGTATACCTCTTCCTCCACACCTCCCGCTCTACCAACTCCATCGCCCGACCCCGAGCGACCGCTCCCACGGAACGAGCGCCTCTACCACCGCAACCTGGAAGCTGCTCTTCTAGTCCCTACTTGCGTTTCCCAAGCCCGGTCCTATCGTTCTCATCGGCAGAACCAGCCGCATCGACTCTGGCAGCCGCAGGAACCCATGTGCCCGATAGAAATCCGCCGCCCGCTCGTCGATCGCGTCCACTACGATCATCGTTGAGCCCACCACCGCCGCATTTTCGTAAGCCTTCCGCAGCGCCTCTGCCAGCAGAACGCTCCCCAGGCCTCGCCCCTGCAGATCGGCTCTCACGGCCAAGCGTCCCAGCAGAGTCGCACTCACCTGCGGGTAGCGGGGAAGATGTTTCCGCGCTTCATCGGGAATCGCGCCGGGCGTCAGGCCGCACGCGCACAGCGTGAAATATCCGGCAATCCTCTCCGGCGCGCCTGCCTCCACCAGCACGAACACAGCATTCGCCTTGCGCCGCATATCCTGCGAGGCTTGAGTCTTTAAATAATTGTCGAGGCCTTCCACGCCGCAGAAGAAGGCGTCCCGGTCGTGCTGTTTGCCCAACGGCTCAACGCGATAGAGGCCGGCATTTGCAGATTTCATCGCGCGACGACTTGTTCAGCAGCGGTCCTGAAGGCCCGGCGCAGCCGCGCGTTGGCCTTGGGCGGATGAACCATCGCATCGAAGAACGCCGCACGGTCGCGCGCAGAGAGCGAGAGGCTCTCATGCCGAGTGATCGTCTGCTGCGCGGCCTCCGTGAGCGCCACCAGGCAGAAATCTGTTAGGCTCCGCCGCTCCAGCGCCGCCGCGCGCTCCACCAGGCTCTTCGTCCCCGCATGAACGCGGAACCCCAGCCGCGCCCCACGCTCGCGCCCCTCGTCCTCTCTCGCCAATGCGCCACTCCGAGCCATCCATCCCTCCCCGCAATCCTACCCTTGCATCCCAACCCATTGTACGTCCATCCGACGTACAACTCAATAGTCCCCAGTCCCTTAGCCCCTCAGTCCCTTGGTCCCTGCCTTTTCGTTCCCTGCATTTTTGTCAAGAACTGCAATCTTCAAACCGAGCCGCCCGCCTCACCGTAACCCTTTGTTTTTCTGCTCCCTGACCCCTGATCCCTGTTCCCTGACTTCGTTGCATAGAATTATCCCCATCCGGCGCACAATCGTTCTATGAGCTACCTCAAAGACATAGCAAGAAGCCCGCGCGCCCGGTATCTCTATTCCCGATTGGATAGTTACTTTTCCATCACTCCCCCCCCTCCCCCCTCCCCGGCATCACGCCTCCTTGCTCCCTCGCTCTCCGTTTTCTTGTTCCCTCGTTCCCTCGCTCCCCGTTTTCTTGTTCCCTCGTTCCCTTGCTCCCTTGCTCCCTCGCTCCCTGCCTCACCCACCCTGGCTACAAGCAAAAAGCGGGACAATGGGATCCAAAAAGCAGCAAAATGGTGGCCGACCCGCAAAAAACGGGTTGTGAAACTGTGAAGCCTGCAAATGAAAGAAAAATAAATAGCTTACGCCCAAAACCCCCACAGACACACACTCGCTGCGTTTCTGTGAGCCTGTGACGCAAATCCGCATCGCGTCAACGCGAAGCGTTGATCGTTTCTAGCTAGAAGCTGGAAGCTGAGAGCTGAAAGCTCGCGCGCAACGCGCGCTAAACCATCTTCTGATCGGCACTCTCGATCATCGTGTCCGCAGCAGCGCGACTCCAACCAATCCTCAAATCCTTCACGTTGTTGAGAGCGAAGTTGCCGCTCGCAGTCTTCGGTGCGGTGATGGCGAAGAAGTCTGCGCGCTCGACATCCTGCAGATAGAACGCAGGTCTTGCATCGGGCGAGAGAGTAGCGAGCTCGACGTGGCTCATCTCGACGTTGCGGATGTGGCGCAGAAAGAATCCCAACGAAGGCATCTGGCCGAACATTCCTGGCTCTGGATACGAGTCCTCTTTCTCGGGCGGCTTGATTGCTGCGGCATCAGCCGTTGCTCCGCCAAGATTCTCGATATAGATGTTGGAGAGCTTGACGTCCTCGATGTTGTATCCAGGAATTCCGCTGAGGATGGACGTAACGCGCATGGGCGCGTTGTGGCACTCGAGGTTGCTGACCAGAACGCGCTTGAGGGTTCCGACTTTGGTTGAGTCTTTGGGTCCGCGGAGGCGCGCGCCGAGACGCAGGAAGAGCGGCGGCGAGATGAGATCGCGCATGGTGGTGTTGACGATGGCGATGTCCTCGAGCAGAGCGCCGTCGACGGTTTCCAGAGCGTATCCCTGACAGCCCTCGAAGACGCAGCCCGTGATGGCGATGTTGATGAATCCGCCGTTGGACTCGGTCCCGCACTTGATGCGGCCAGTTCCGTAGGCGCGCTGTCCGGCAGGGAACTTCTTCCATGTGCCGTCGAGGACGGTGCCGAGCTGGTAGCAGCCAGTGACGAAACAGTTGGCGATGGTCACGTTGCGCGTGGGCCTTGCGTAGCCGAGCGCGTAGCTGGACTTGGGACAGATGCCGTCGTCCCAGGGCGAGTTGACGGTGCAGTTGGAGACGCGCACGTTCTGGCAGCAGTCGATGTCCATGCCGTCGCGATCGGTGTCGATGGTGAGGTTGTCGATGGTGAGGTTGTCGACGCCGGTGAGGAGCAGGGCGAAGTGTCCGCCTTTGAGCAGGGAGAAGTCGCGGAGCAGGACATTGCGGCAGTTCTTGAGGGCGATGGCCTTGTTGCCGACTCCGGCTTGCTCGGCCTGATACATGGGATAGTCGCCGCGAGCCATGCGGGCTGGATTGGGCGGTGCAGCGGGTTGGGCAGGGGCTGCGGTCTGGTTTGGGGCGGGCGCGCCGGCGGGAGGTTCGGAGCCGAAGCCGCGGAGCCCGGTTTGCTGTCCGCGACCAGGACCTGCGCCGAAGCTGAGGCCTTTGCCGTAGATGAGGCCGCGGCCGGTGACGGAGAAGTCGTGCTGGTCCTCGGCCCAGAGGAGCGAGTTGTGCCAGTGATTGTGGCCGTAGTCCTGGTAGGCGTCCCAGGCGGTCATGGGCTCGGCTGCGTCGTAAACGCCGCCGTTGTAGCCGGTGGCTTCGCCGGGCTTGGGCGAGTCGGCGGCAAGGATGGTTGCGCCGGAGTCGAGATAGAGATGGACGTAGGACTTGAGACGGATGGAGAAGCAGAGGTAGATTCCGGCGGGAAAGAGGACCGTGCCGCCGCCTGCGGCCGCGGCTGCTTCAATGGCGCGATTGACGGCGGGCGTGTCGAGGGTCTTGCCGTCTCCAGTTGCGCCGAACTGGCGGACGTTGAAGGTGGCGGGTGAGGCGGCGAGGGGTTTTATGTCTTTGCCGGCTGCGGAGGCGAGGGCGGGCAAAGCGGCCGAGGCCATGCCAAGGCTTCCGACACGGAGAAGATCGCGGCGCACGGAATTGAATGGGTTCATGTTCTGGCTCCTAGCTGCTAGCTTCTAGCCGCTAGCTCGTTTGTGGGGACGGGATGGTTTGCACATGGGAGATCGCAATTTGGCGAAGACAGGGCATTATCCGAGTTTGAGCGCGGTGACAGCAAGAGAGATTAATCGAGGTGGAAGACCTCTTCGAGGGGGAACATGAGATCGTCGGGGCCGTGGCCGTTGGTGGACTCGAAAAAGGGAACCATTTCTGACTGCCAGCGCGCGTTGACGGGGTGGTTTTTCATGGCAGCGCGGCATTTTTCGAAGTCGTCGACCTCGAGGTAGCCGACAACCAGGCCGTCAGGCTGCAAAAAGAGTGAGTAATTGCGCCAGCCGGACTCCCGGAGGGCCGCGAGCATCTCAGGCCACACTTGGGCATGGCGGGCTTTGTACTCGTCCATCTTTTCGGGGCGGACTTTGAGTAAAAAACAAGCGCGCATCGTCTTCCTTTTCACATAAGAAACAATTTCAATTTTGTCGACCAACCATCCTAGCACCAGGGAGGAGCGAAGGGGCAAGAAAAAAATCACGGGGGGAATTTTGTGTGGGTCGAAGTGCGCGGAGGGTGCGGGAAGTGCGGTTGCGGGAAGTTGATTTGTGGTGGGAGGGTGCGTGCGGGGTGCCGGCGGCGCCAGGTCTCTGCCCGCCTGCATTGGCGCCAGTGGGGTTAAGGCTGTCCCAGTCGCTTGCCCGAGTTTCAAGAAGCAGGTTCTTCGACTTCCCTTCGACTTCGCTCAGGGACGCTCAGATATGACAGAAGGGATGGGGTAGGGGAGAGTTCTTCTTCAATCGGTCAGATTTCAAAACTTCTGATTTTCGGATATCAGGAAGTCAGTGACACGCTGCGTGCTGGATCCTTCCTTGATTTCGTCTTTGCGCCGGCGTTGGGCAGAGCAAGCGCGGCAGCTCCTGGCAAAGAGGTAAACCAGACCGAGAAAGATGGTGACGAAAGCGGCGGCTTCAAGCGTGAGGGATGAGGCTTTGAAGGAACAGGCGGCGGGAGCGGATTTGGGTGAATTGGAAGTCATGGAACCTCCCTCCGGTGTGTCCCGGAGATGATCGAGTTGCGCCAAAGCGCGAGTCAGGAGAGCGTCGGGCGGCCGAGATGGACTGTGCGTTCTCGATTGCGACCTTTGGCAATGTCGTAAAGATGATACTGAAAACAGAGGGAGTTAGAGAAGAATATCATCTTCATAAACTTGAGATACAGGAGAGAATAGCACGGCGGCATGGCGGCAGACTGCGAGAATTCGCTGATGCGGGCGTGGATGCCCGCACGACAGTTGGTCTCCCACCCCACCGGCCAAGAGCGGGCCACGCAGGACCCCGGGCCTGAAGACCGGCGCTAGGTGAAAGCCTTACGCGGCAAGAACTTCCGTCTGGCGGCGGACGGTGAGGACAGTGATGTCGTCTTCCTGGCCGAAAGCTTTGGCGGCATCGGCGATGTAAAAGGCCGTCTGGCTGCTGAGATGTCGTACGCGATCGAAGCCGAAGAGCTCGCCGGAAGGGCCGCGGGCTTCAACGACCCCGTCGGAGAGCAGGAGGATACGGTCGCCGGGGTGAAGGTAGAAGCGGGCCTCCATGTAGCGGACGTGCGGAATCACGCCGAGCGGCAAACCTCCGGGCAGGTTAATCTCCTGGCTATTGAGATAGGGGGGGATATGGCCGGCGTTGGCGATGACCACTTCGCCATTGGAGCCGAACCAGATGGCCTGGCAGGTGGTGAAACTTTCGAATCCCGAGAGGACACTATTCAGAGATTCGAGGATTTTGGCGGGGCTCCGCTCGTGGATGCGGCGCAGGGCGCCCATGAGAAGCGAGACGTTCATGGCTGCCTTCAGGCCTTTGCCGGCGACATCCCCAATGACAACCAACATGCCGTCGTGCCCCGCGGCGTGCACGTGGAAGAAATCGCCGCCCACCTCATTGGCAGGGCTGTAGACGGAGTCGACGTCGAAGCCGGGTGTGGCGATTTTTTCCTGAGGAATCAGGAGCTCCTGCACGCTGCGCGCGGCGGCCAGCTCACTCGAGGCGTGTTCCTGGTCACGATGAATGCGCATATAACGGACATAGATGATGAGAAGAATGACGAGAATGCCGGCGAAGTCGCCGACGGAAGACATGTGAATGGGAATGGGGCCGGCATTGAAGGTGAGCGGCGACTGGTGGGTCACTCCGGTTTGGTCGCTGACGACGGAGGAGATGATTGGCGCGACGAATCCGATAACGCTGAGGATGAGAGGGATGAGCAAGAGACCGGCTTCATAATTGCGGCGGAGTGCGGCGGCGATCAGAGTGACGAAGACGAAGATGGAC
>JBEKIE010000045.1:0-31070 GCA_050011915.1 Occallatibacter sp. | reverse complement strand
CACCTGTCTGGCCCTTAACCCCAGGAACGGCCAGATGCCCACTTGAGCCAGCGAAAGAACACCCGCACCGCCCCGTATCCAAAAGTCAATACTCGCGCCACCCAATCCGTCCCGTCCGCCTCGCCCTAACCCCTTCCTTTTCTGATCCCTGGCCCCTGACACCTGATCCCTGTTTCTTTTGCATATAATTTCCCCCTCCCGGCGCATACTGTTCCCATAAGCCTTCAATCAGGCCCAGGCGCGGCGGCTCAACCCCGCCGCGTTCGTGTTTTTTGGTCGCAGTTTTTGGTCCTTCGGCGCCTGGGTCCGTGCATCTTCGGTCCCTCCCGCTGCGCCAGAGCGCTAGCGCGGCGAGTGTTCCCTTGGTCCCTTGGCCTTTGTTTTCTGATACTTGTGGCTAAGCGCGCTGAAACAAAGATACTTACCGCAAAACGCGCCGGCTAAAGTTCTGAAAACAAAGATACTTCTTTGCAGAGACGGGGAGGGTATAGGGGCTGGCGGGGGTACCCCCTCCCCCGGATCCTAGCCGGATACAAGATGGAGGCAGGAAGCAGGAAGCTGGCAGCTAGAAACTAGGAGGCCACGTCTCACTTGATCCACATCTCCGGGTGGCTGGTCGACACCGCGCTCAGTCCCTGTTCGAGCAGCGCTTCCACTTCCTTCATATTCGAAATCAGGCCGCCGCCCACCACGGGCAAGTCAGCGGAGACGGCGCGCACCCGATCGAGCATCTTGGGTGCAACCAGGGCGGGGAGAATCTCCAGCGCATGCACCGGCGTGTTGCGCAGTTGGTTCGAGATCGTGTCCATGGCGCCCGAGTCCAGCAGGAACGTGCGCTGGATGCCATACAACCCGATGGCCATTGCATGGCGCAACGGATCGAGATGCGTGGAGATAATACCTCCCGCACCCACGCGCTTAAGGTAGTTCACCGCGTACTTGTCGCGCGAGAAGCCGTTCAGCAGGTCGAGATTCACAATCGGCACTTTGCCCGCGGCCGTAATCTTGTGGATCATCGACTCAATGTTCTCCGGATCGCCGGTGAGCAGATAGATGAGCCGGCTGCGCGACGCGATGGCAAGCTCCACAAGCTCCGGCTTGCGGATGGCCGGAATGATCGGCGTCTCCGCGCAATACACGCGCAATGGCGTCAAGGCAGGCGGCGTTGCGCTTTTCGCGCCCGCATCGAATTTGGCGTCGCTCCGCTCAGGCATGGTGTCCCTCGCGCGCCGGCGCTTTTCCTGTCGAGCCTCTCACGATCAACTCCGCCTTGACGCGAATTTGCGCCATCGAGTCTTGTCCCGCGGCGGGGCCCGAGATCGGCCCCGACATCAGTTTGAACAGGTTCTCCATGGCCATCTGTCCCATGCGGCGCATCGGCTGGTGCACCGTGGTGAGCGCGGGCGTGAGGTAGGCGGCAAAAAACAGATCGTCGAATCCCGTCACCGACACATCCTCGGGCACGCGCAACCCGCGCGCGCGGATGGCGCGCATTGCGCCCAGCGCCGTCATATCGTTGTAGCAGACGACCGCCGTCGGCGGATGGTGCAGTCGCAGAAGCGCGTCCATGGCTTCGATGGCCGCTTCGGGCCGTCCATCGCCGTGGAGCACGAGCTCGGGCGCAAAGCCGATCCCCGCTGCCGCGAGCGCCTCCTTGCATCCCGCCATCCGCTCCGCGTCTGACTGGTAGCCGTTGCGGTCGCCGAGGTAGGCAATGCGCCGATGGCCGAGACCGATGAGGTGCTCCGTTGCCGCGCGGGTTCCTTCCTGGTTCGCGATCATCACCGAATGCACAAACTCGCCGGGATACTGGTCGTTCACCAGAACAATGGGAACTTCGAGCTTTTTGAGCAGCGGCAGATAGAGCGCTCCCACGCGCGACGACGTGACAATGATTCCGTCCACGCGCCGCTCGGCGAGCTCCTGCACCACTCTGCGCTCGCGCTCCGGGTCGGCGTGCGAGTTGGCCAGAATCACCGCGTATCGGTGATCGTTGGCGATCTCCTCAATGCCGCTCGTCACTTCGCTGGCAAACGGATCGTCGACCGTGGTCACCACGAGGCCAATGGTCCGCGTCCGCCGCGTCACCAGGCCGCGCGCCACCGCACTGGCGCGATAGCCTTGATCCTCGGCGATCTTGCGGATCTTCGCCGCCGTCTCCGCATTCACCAGCGGGCTATTCTGCAGCGCCCGCGAAACCGTCGGGTGCGACACCCGCGCCAGCCGCGCAATGTCCTTAATCGAAGGTTGCCGCGAGGACGGTCCCGGCGCGCGCCCTACGCCTCCGTGCGGAAGTGATGCCGCTTTGCCCCCGTTCTTTTCCGCCATCCCTCAAAACTCCTATTGCACACGTGTACGGTTGCCCTCAGTCTCCTCGAACCGACGCTCGTTCGTCAATGCCGCGCGCGGTGCCCTAGTAATCTGGATAGCGGCTGCTTCATGCTTCCACCCACCTCGACCACCGCCGATCACCCCTCCGGGCAAGCGCCGCTCGCGGGCGATCCCGGCGCGCTGCAGCGCCGCATCGGCCTCCGCTCCGCCGTCCTCTTCAACATGCTGGAGATGATCGGCGTCGGTCCCTTCATTACGCTGCCGCTGGTGATCGCCGCGGCGGGATTTCGGCTGTCGGTGTGGGCCTGGGTGCTCGGCGCAGCCATCGCCGTCGCCGACGGCCTCGTCTGGGCCGAGCTTGGCGCTGCCTTCCCGCGCGCCGGTGGTTCGTATGCATTTCTCCGCGAGATCTACGGCCCCGATGGCGCGGGCAACTGGCTTAGTTTTCTCTATGTGTGGCAGGTCGGATTCACTGCGCCGCTTTCCATCGCTTCGGGCTGCATCGGTCTCTCCGGATTTCTCGCGGTCTTCTGGCCCAGCCTCGGCGCTGCGCCCATCGCTGCGTTGCCCGCGGTCCACTATGCTAACTTTGCCGCCGCCGCCGCGTGCCTGCTTGTTACCGTGCTTCTCTATCGCAATATCAGCTCCGTGGCGCGCATGGCCTGGGTGTTCTTTGCCGGCGTCATCGCCGCGCTCGCCGGTGTCATCGTCTCAGGATTCGCACACGCTGCGGCAACCGGCGGCTGGCATATGCCAACAGCGCCTCCGCTGTCCGCATTGGGGTTTCATGGAGCGTTGGACGGACTCGCCCAGGCCACGCTTCTCGCTACCTACTGCTATTGGGGCTACTACAACATCTGCTTTCTCGCCGGCGAAGTCCGCCGCCCCGAGCGCACTATTCCCCGCGCCATCCTGTTCTCCGTCCTCTTCGTGTCTGTGTTGTATGTCTTGATGAACCTTGCAGTACTGCCATCGCTGGGCGGTTCCACATCGGGGGCCGTATCGCACGCAGCACAATCTGCCGTGCTGCGTTTCCAACTCGTCGCCGACATCGCCCGCTTCGCATTCGGCCCCTGGGCCGGCTACACCATCGCCGCGCTCATCGTCTGGACCGCCTTTTCCAGCGTCTTTTCGCTGCAACTCGGCTACTCACGCGTGCCCTACGCCGCCGCACGCGACGGCAACTACTTCCGCTTTCTCGCCGCGGTGCATCCAAAGCACGGCATTCCCCACCGCGCGCTCGTCGCACTCGGCCTGGTGGGAGCCTTCTTCTGCTTCTTCTCGCTCACGCAAGTCATCACGCTGCTGGTCATCACGCGCATCCTGCTGCAGTTTTTCCTGCAGCAATTCGGCGTGATCCTTCTGCGCATCCGCAAACCCGATCTCCTGCGCCCCTTCCGCATGCCGCTCTACCCGCTGCCGCCGCTCTTTGCCATGGCCGGCTTCGGGTTTCTCCTCGTCTACCGCTCCCACGCCGTTAAAGAACTGGCCGTCGCCGCCGCCATCGCTGCCTCCGGAACGCTGTTGTATCTGATCCGAGCGCGACGGCTGCGGCAATGGCCGTTTGCACGCGCGGCGGCCGCAAATCCTTAGCGCTAATTTTCACATTTAATCTGGAGGGACTCGATCCGCCCACTGCATGAGCGCAATTCAAGCAAGTCTCCGCGGCCGCCCCGGGCTGCGATCCCCGGGGCTGTAACAGAAATCAGCTTCCTCAATGCAGGGTCAGGACTGCCAGGGGGGACTGAACTTCTTTCCACAGCTCAAGCAAGTCATCACGATCTTGCCGCTTCCGATATATCCTGTGGTCCATTTCCAGCCCCTTTTTCCCGCTTGGATTTGAGTGGAGTGGCAGAAAGGACATTGCGCAACCGGGCCCTGGGGGGCCGAGCCATACGCCGGCTGAGGATATTGCGGTGGTGCCGCGGGCGGAGTTGGACTCTGCAGCGGTTGCCCACAAGCGCCGCAAAAGCTGGACGGGAGGTTTACCGCTGCGCCACAGTGACTGCAGTAGGCAATTGGAGGTTGGTTCAATTCGTTCTCCTCAGTACAAATCCGTTGACCGGGTTTCGCTTGCCCCGTCGTGCCCGCAATTATATCCCCGCGAAGGCAATTCTGCTCCAATCCAAATCCTCCCGATCGTGCGTACTTGAGGGGTGCGTCTAAGGATTCTGTCCGGCGGAAGTTCCCGAACCCGAGGCTGGGGATGGTCCGTTTTCTTGTTCCCTTTGGCCTGTGGTCCCTGTTTTTTGTTACCATCGGCCGCTCGGCAGTGTCTAATAGATGCTACAGGCCTTTCCCCAGGCGAGGTCATCCATGCTCATTGGCAAACCGCCCGATATTCCTTCGTCGGAAATCACCTCCCGCGAAGACTACTTCCGCTATCTCTCTCGCCGGCGCTTCCTCAAAGGCGCGGCCGCCGCGGGCGCCGCAGCGCTGGCCGCCAACCGGCTTATCGCGCCGCGCGCCGTTCACGCGGGCACAAAGCTCGAGACCGTCAAAAGTCCGCTCACCACGACGGGCGAGCAACTGACCACCTACGACGACATCACGCACTACAACAACTTCTACGAGTTCGGCGTCGACAAGGGCGATCCCGCTAAGAACGCCGGCGGCCTGCCCACCCGTCCCTGGACCGTCAAAGTCGAAGGCAAGGTCGCCAAGTCACTCACCTTCGACATCGAGGACCTGCTCAAGCTGCGTCCGCTCGAAGAGCGCGTCTACCGTCATCGCTGCGTCGAGGCCTGGAGCATGGTCATTCCCTGGGTCGGGTATTCGCTTTCTGAATTCATCAAGCAGTGCAACCCGCTGTCCAGCGCCAAGTACGTGCAGTTTCTCTCCTACTACAACACCAAAGTCGAGAAATGGACCTACGAAGACGCCACCATCAGCTGGCCCTACTCTGAAGGCCTGCGTATGGATGAGGCCATGAATCCGCTTACCTTGCTCACTTTCGGCCTCTACGGAGAAACCCTGCCCAACCAGGACGGCGCTCCGGTGCGCGTGGTGCTGCCGTGGAAGTATGGCTTCAAATCGGCCAAGTCCATCGTGACCGTGCGCTTCGTCGACAAGCAGCCGCCGACCACCTGGAACGATCAGGCGCCGAGCGAATACGGCTTCTACTCCAACGTGAATCCCAATGTAGACCACCCCCGCTGGAGCCAGAAAACCGAGCGCCGCATCGGCTTGCCCTTCTACGCGCAGCGCCGCACCACGCTCATGTTCAACGGCTATACGGATCAGGTAGCGTCGCTGTATAACGGGATGGACCTGCGGAAGAATTTTTGAAACAGCTTCTAGCTGCTAGCTCCTAGCTTCTAGCTCATCGAGGCGAGTAAGCGGCAGTCACGGGGCTCAAGGCAGGGAACAGGGAGCGGAGAAACAGGGAAAACACGTCTCGTTGGGCTGGCGCCGTTTGGTTCCCCTGCTAACTGGCTAACTCGTTAACTCGCTGACTCACTAACTGTCTGACTTGCCAACTTCCTCATCATGAAACGATCGACTTTGATTCTTCTCAAAACGCTCACCTGGATCGGGTGCCTTGCGGTCGCGGTCCGACTTGGCTGGGGCATGGTCTCAAACGATCTCGGACCCGACCCCACGGCCGCCATCGCCTTCTCCACGGGCAAAGCCACGATCTGGCTTCTCGCCACCACTCTCGCCATCACGCCCCTGCGCCGCCTCTTCCCGCGCCTCAATTGGCTGATCAAATTCCGGCGGCTGTTCGGGCTCTTCGCCTTTTTCTACGCCTCGCTGCACATGCTCACATACGTGGCGCTCTATTCCGGCTTCAGCCTGGCCGCGATGGAATCCGACATTGCCAGACGCCGCTTTATCACAATGGGTGTCGCAGCCTATCTATTGCTCGTGCCTCTTGCGGTTACCTCGACCACGTGGGCCATCCGCAAGCTCGGCGGCAAAAACTGGAATCGCCTCCACAAGCTCGTCTATGCCGCTGCTATTTGTGGAGTGATTCACTACTGGTGGCAGGTAAAGACCGGCGTGATCACGCCGCTCACCATCACGCTCGTTCTCGCCGTACTCTTTCTGGCGCGCCCTGCCACCAGTTGGCTGCAGCGCCGCAAAGCGCGGGCCGCCGTCGCGCTCAGCGCTGCCTCTAAGGTCTAACTCCGCCAACCCCGCTGCTTTATTCGAACAGCATTCTCTGCGCCACAGGGCTGAAGCTCTTGCGGTGCAGCGGCGTCGGCCCCAGCCGCCGAAGCGCATCCAGGTGCTCCGCGACGCAGTAGCCCTTGTGCCGCGCCAGCCCGTAGCCGGGATAAACAGCATCGAACTCCACCAGCAGCCGGTCGCGATGCACCTTGGCCAGCACGCTCGCCGCCGCAATGGAAATGCTGCGCGCGTCGCCCCCGACCACCGCCTGCTGCGAACACGGCCAGTCGATGGTGTCGCAGCCGTCAATCAGTAAGAAATCGGGCGGCAGAAAGTCGGGGAGCAAATGATCCGGTGCTGTGGCCAACTGCTCCACGGCCATGCGCATGGCTAGCAGCGACGCGCGGCGGATATTGATGCGGTCGATGGTCTCCACATCCACCACTGCAACCGCCCACGCCTTGGCGCAATCGCGAATCGCGGCGTCGAATTCATTCCGCTGCTTTTCCGTCAGTTGTTTTGAATCCGTAAGGCCTCGCAAGCGGCAGCCTTTGGGAAGAATGACTGCTGCTGCCACGACCGGTCCGAACATCGGCCCGCGTCCCACTTCGTCGAGTCCGGCAATGCGCACTGCGCCACGCCGCCGCGCAGCATTCTCCAGCGCCCATCCGCACACCGGGACCATGGTCATGCTGAAAGTATAAGAATCGGCGTGGAACCGCCAAGTGGAAAAGCCGGCCGCAATCGCTCACGCGCGCGCGAAATCGTAATCGCGCTCCACGCGGCAGATACGCACCTTGAACTCCTCGTACCAGGTGTCGCGGCCGCGCTGCTGGGCCACGAGGTGCATTGCGTTCGCCTTCCACGCCGCAATTGACTCCAGGTTCGCCCAATAAGAAACCGTAATCCCCAGCTCTTCTCTTGCAGATTCGATGCCGAGAAATCCCGGCTGTGTCGCGGCCAATTTCTCCATCGCCTCGGCCATCTTTCCATACCCGTTGTCGCCCGCGGTGCGCAGGGAAGTGAAGATCACGGCATAATACGGCGGCGCTGGAGTGGCTGCAAACGTCATCGGGGACCTCCTGAGGCCGGCAGCGTGGCAGGTTTCCACGCGTTCCCAGGCCGCGCTACGGCATACATCTCCGCTGCAATCGCGTTCAGCAGCCCTCCGCGGTCTTCCTTGCCGCCGACCTCGGTCGTGTACAGATCGAAGTGCGTGCGGTCGGGAATATAGGTGAAGTGCGAATCGGCGCCGAGCCCCTGCAACACTGCATCCAGTTTGTGGGCGGCTCCATCGAGGTAAAATGTGTCCGCGGTTCCGACGATCACGTGAATCTTGCCACGAATCAGCGGTCCGCGCTGCGCCCACGTGGTGGCCAAAATGTGCGCCAGGTCGTAGTGGTCGCGCCACCAGGCCACAACCTTTGCGTCAACATCGCCCGTCACACGATTGAACATCGGCAAGGGCCGCCCATCGCCGCCCCGCGGCGAAAACACCCATTCAAACGAAGCGAACTGCCCGCCATACGCGCCGAGCACCGTCTCGTCCCGCGCAAACTCCTGCGTCGTACTCAGTACCTTGCCGTGATCGCGCACAATCGGATACGGCGTGCCGTCGGCGCGGTGATACATGTTGGCGTTCGGCGCATATAGATCGATGCCAGTGAAGTCGTGAAAGTCGCTCGGGTCGGGCGAAGTGGACCACGTGCCGCCGAATATCTCCGGATAATTGATCTGCAACTGCAGAGTCGCCCAGCCACCCGAGGAGTGCCCCTGCAGAAATCGTCCGCTGGGGCGTCCGTCCATCCGGTATTTCTTCTCGAGAAATGGAATGAATTCTGTGGTCAGCGCCTTGCCCCACGGCCCGTTATTCGCTGAGTCGGCAAATTCGTGCGTACCGGTCACCC
The DNA here is from genome assembly GCA_050011915.1 of Occallatibacter sp. Classification (GTDB taxonomy): domain Bacteria; phylum Acidobacteriota; class Terriglobia; order Terriglobales; family Acidobacteriaceae; genus Telmatobacter. Next base: position 22,719 of record JBEKIE010000045.1, on the reverse strand, counting down.
ATGACTCGTCCAGCATGACCCAGATCATGGGCGGCATCAGGCCCCGCACCATTCGCTGATAAATCGAGGCGCCGCTCCGCTCTGCCAAATCAAGGTTGCCGCCGAATCCATGCGTCCAATACACGGTGGGGTAGAGAGCCGCGGCGCGCTCGTCGTAGCCGGGCGGCAGCACCACCCACCCGCGAATGTGCACGGGCCGGGCGAAGAATGCGGTGAGCGCGGGGCTGGCGAAGTCCTCAAGGTGCGAGTGGGCCACGAACTCCGGCGCCAACTGCGTTGCCGGGCGCTCGGGCACCGTGGTATTCAGCACCAGCACGGGCTCGGGGCCGGCGCCGGGATTGAACGCTGCGAGCGGAACGACTTCGCTGATGGGGTCGCCGGGTGCGCGGCCTCCGTAGGCGTATGTGTGGCCGACGTCGAGCACCGCCTGCGCCTGGTAGTCGCCGGGCTTGAGCGACGAGAAGCCTTCCGGATAGGCGATGTCGTCGGTATCCACGTCGACCGACGCGCCGGGCGCCAAGTAAGGCACCTCTTTGGCTGCGATATACACCGCTTTTGGATGGAAGGGGTCGTCGTCGATTTTCCTGGCCCCGCTGCCGGCCGTGAGAAAGATGAGCAAGCGGCCCGAGGCTGGCGCCGTGAACTGCTGCGCAAGCGTAACGCGGAAGAAGAGATGCTGCGGCTGCTGCGCCGCGCAACTGGCCGCACACAGGACCGCCGCAACAAGTGTGAGAAACGATCGGAGAACACGCATGGAGAAAGTTTATAAGGGGTGTGGGCAGGGCAGGGAGTGCGGAACTGCGGGATCGAGGGGATTGGGGTATGAAAAACCCCGGCCGAAGCCGGGGCTTTTGTCATTCCCGCAACGATCTTTGCTGGTTACTGAACACCGATCACTGACCGCTGTCCTTACGCCCGCACTTTGCCGGTCGCGCGATCCACTTCCTTCAGGCGGGCGGCCTTGCCGCGCAACCCGCGCAGGTAGAACAGCTTGGCCCGCCGCACTTTGTAGCTGCGGACCAGCTCCACCTTGTCGACGACCCCGGAGTTGAAGGGGAAGATGCGTTCCACCCCTTGCCCAAAGCTCATCTTGCGCACGGTAAACGTCCCTTGGGGGCCCTTGTTAACGGCGATCACCAGGCCCTCAAAGGCCTGCAACCTCTCTTTATCGCCTTCCTTGATCTTCACTTGCACGCGAATCTGGTCGCCGGGCACAAACGCCGGCAAATCGGTGCGCTTCAGCTTATCAGCCAGGCGCTGCATTACGGGATGGATGGACATGGGTTCTTCCTGCGATGGACTTGTCTTGTGTGATTCCTGCAATGGAACGCAGAATATTCAGTTTATCAAAGATTCCCGGTTGAGCCTAGCAGCGCTGCCTCAATCCGCAGCCTCTGCTGCTGGAAAGCTCTGGCCCGCGCATCCATCCGCTTGCAGGCATCCACCTGCGCTATATTTCCTTCATGGACGAAAAACGCGATCTGCTCCGCCACGCCGTTGCTACGCTCGCTTATCGCACTACGCGGTCCCTCGAGAACGCCCCCGCGTCCTTCGCCGATTTCGACGGCGCCGGCCGCCGACCCGTTGAGATCCTCGCTCACATGGGCGATCTTTTCGACTGGGCGCTCTCCATGGCGCAGGGCGATCCCTCCTGGCACAACTCCGAGCCCCTCGCCTGGTCCGAGGAACAGCAACGGTTTTTCGCCGCACTCGGCGCGTTTGACGCCTTCCTTGCGTCGAATTCCAGATTAAGCGCGCCTATCGAGCGCCTCTTCCAGGGCCCCATCGCCGACGCCCTCACTCATGCGGGCCAGCTCGCTATGCTCCGCCGACTTGCTGGGGCACCCATCCGCGGCGAAAACTACTACGCTGCCTCGATCGCCGCAGGGCAAGTCGACGCCGCGCAACCGGCTCCAGTTCAACCCTTCAATTAATCCTTCGCACCGCTCCGTCCGGCCCATCCGCTGACTCATTGTCGTCCCGTTCTTCTCTCGGCCGCGGTTCCGGCCGTGTAAGCTCAGTTCTTGCGCAAAGATTCTTCGCAAATTAACAATTCCGTTGAAAATGGGAGTTTGTTGAAAAATAAATCATTAATAATCAGCGGATTCTATTTTGTACTTGACAATCGTATCATTCAAGGATGAAAATGGTAACGGTGACTATCGTCGCCATGGAGGTTTCTCATGCGTCGTATACTTGCAGCCAGCCTTATGCTCTCCTCGTTGTTTCTCCCCGCAGCGGTCAAAGCCAGCACGCCCGTGGACGACGCCACTGCCCCAACCCCCGTTCGTGTAAGCACCGGAGTCACGGCACCCATTCTTCTTGGGTCCCCTGTGCTCTCTCTCCCCCAGGGCCTCGCGTTCGACTTGGTCCCTTCGGACGCCCAGGTCGAGCTCTCCCTCACCGTCAACGCCAAGGGCGAGCCTGAGAACATCCAGGTCGTCAAGTCGTTCAGCCCGTTTGTTGATGCTCGCGTCGTCGAGACCGTCAGCCAGTTCCACTTCCTTCCCGCCACCGTGGACAACCAGCCGACCGCCATCGACCTGAACCTCACCGTCAACGTCGCTCGCTAACCCGCTCGACTGCCTTCGCCGGAACCATGGGATGCCAAGGCCTGTTCACTGACAGGCCTTGGTGCTCCCAGGGCGCAGCATAATCGTCAGCCGGGCAGCGCGACCGATCCCGGCCGTGCGAACAGACCCTGGCAGTCAGCCATCTCTTCTCGCATTCTTCTATTCCTTGGCCCCCGCCTGCATGGCCTTGGTGGGTTCATCTTTCTCCGCAGTCTGCGACGTCTTAAACGATCCGCCCTCCAGCATTGGCGGCGCTACCGTCGTCTTTGCCGGGACTGCCGAATTCCTTACTGGAGCCGCCGGAACCATCGTCGGGTGCTTCAGCTCAGCCATCGCCGCACCGTACTCGATGTAGTCCTTGAGGCAACCGCTCTGCACTGCACGGAATCGCGCCAGAGCCGTGGTGCGCCGCTGATGTGCCAGCGCATCCTCGCCGATATAGAAATTCACCTCGCAGACCCGTCCCAGGTGGGTTTCCGGATCGGGATCGGCGGCCGCGGCCATCAGTTGTTCTTCTGTCATCTTTCCCAGGTAGAACTTCAGCACCGGCCCGGGCCAGTTCGACAGGTTCGCTTTCTGCGCCACTTCCTTCAATTCTTCGTTGCCCGCCTGATGCATCCGTACCTTGGTCATGTGCAGCCATAACGCCGCGTAAACCGCCGTGGAAGAGGAGGGATCGACGCCCATGGTCAGTTCGAAATCCGCCGCTGCCTGAAAGGCTTGCCCTGCCAGAAAATGCGCGGATCCCCGCCCCAGATACGCGTATGCCCGGTTCGGCTGCAGCGCCAGGGCCTTGTCGAAATCCGAAATCGCCGGTGCGTATTGGAACTCCTGAAAGTACTCCAGGCCGCGTGCCGCGAATCCGTCGGAATCCTGTGGCTCCATCTCGACGTATTTGTTCAGGCCGGTAATCGCTGTGTCGTACTGCGCCTCGAGCCCATGCGTCAAGCCGAGGTAGTAGTAGGCGAGCGGATAGTCCGCCCTCAATTGAAGGGCATGGTTGTACTCGGCAATCGCCTCATCGTATTGGCTCTCATGCCGGTAGTCGTTACCTCGACTTGCATAACCATCCGGATCGTTGGGCTGGAGCGTGATGTAGCGCGTGAACGAGGCCACCGCCTGCGCGTAGTCCTTCTTGTCGCTCTCCGCCACGCCCGTGTTGTAGAGCGCCAGCACATAATTGGGATTGAGTTTCAGCGCGGCCTGGTAATCCTCGAGAGCGCGGTCGTAATTGCCCTTCATCATGTAAGCGTGGCCGCGGTTGTTAAAGCCATCCGCATCGCTGGGCACCAGCTTCAGGTACTCATCGTAATCGAAAATGGCTCTGTCCCAATCCTTCTTGTCGCCATAGGCGTTGCCGCGGTTGTAGTAAGTCAGAGCATATTTCGGATCCAGGCGGACGGCATCGTTGTAGTCGGCAATGGCGCGGTCGACCTCACCCATGTTGACGTAGACATTGCCCCGTGTGTCCAGTGCCCCTGTTAGGTCCGGTTTCAGCCTCAGGGCTTGATCCAGGTCCGTCAGAGCCTGGTCGTACTCCTTTTTGTCGCGGTAGGCAACGCCGCGGTCGAAGTAAGCGCTGGCCAGATCGGTGGTTGATTCCTGTCCGGCCTGGATAAGCGCTGTGCAGCCGGCAATGCTGGTATTGGGATCGTCGGCCTTGCATTTGTCCCAGTTTTGATCGCGGGTTTGCCCCGCGGCGGCTACTGCGACGCCGAGCAGAAGACATGTGTACAGCCCACTCCTGCGAATCATGTTTGCCGCCTCTCTATTCCTGCAAAATGATGGCAGAATCAGGATACACCCGGTTGATTTTCGCAATTCGACCGCGCACTGCAGGCATTCGCAGGCGCAATTCGAAAACGGACACTCCCTCAGGGCACGCTATTCACTTTCGCATGCGCCAAAGTGAATAACGGGTTCTAATCCTCCGTACCCCTCAGCTCTTCCAGCATCCGCAGATCTTCGGCGCTCAGTGCCGCGCCTTCCAGAAGCTCCGGCCGGTTCCTCAACGTCTTCTTGAGTTGCTGTTCGCGCCGCCAGCGCCGGATCTGGGCGTGATCGCCGTTCAGCAGGACCTGCGGAGCAACGAGTCCGCCAAACTCCACCGGCCGCGTGTAATGTGGATAGTCCAGCAACCCTCCCGCTCCATGCTGCGATCGCGGAACCCCCTTTACGTCCATATCGATCTCCGCGTCCGCTGCGCCAAAGCTCTCAAACTCGCCCGAAGCCTCGTTGCCCAGCACACCCGGAATCAGCCGCATGGTCGCGTCCACCACCACCGTCGCCGCCGGCTCGCCTCCGCTCAGCACATAATCCCCGATCGATAGCTCCATGTCGCAATAGAGCTCGTTGATGCGCTCGTCTACGCCCTCGTAGCGCCCGCAGATGAGCACGACGCGCTCCAGCGCCGCGAGCTCCCGCGCCACCGCCTGCGTGAAGACTTTCCCCTGCGCCGAAAGCAGAATCACTTGCGTCTCGCCCACGCTGCCATCATTCGACGCGAAATCCCCCGCGGATGACTTCTTTGCTGACTCGCTGACTTGCTGGCTCGCCGACTTGCTGCTCTCCCGCTCCGCTCTCGGCCGAACTCCTAATGCCTCCAGCGCCTCCGCCAGCGGCCCCGGCTTCAGCACCATCCCCTCGCCGCCGCCAAACGGGCGGTCGTCTACCGTGCGGTGCCGGTCGTGCGTAAAATCGCGCAGATCGTGCAGCCGGATCTCGACCAACCCTGAATTCTGCGCGCGGCGCACGATCCCCTGCGCAAAGACGCTCTCGAAGAACCCCGGAAAGATGGTCACGATATCGAAGCGCATACTTTCTGATGATAGTGGCGGCCGCTCGGCCGTGCTTGCTCAAAGTGAAGAAGTGAAGGGAGTGAAATTAGTGAAATGAGTGAAGGGCCTCGACCACGGCTCGCACACTCCAGGCTGATAGCTAACGGCTAGTAGCGGATAGTTGCCCTTCGCGCCCACAATCGCGCCGTTACCACTCCGAAAAGAAATCCCCCTACGTGCGCGAGATACGCCACGCCGCCGCCCTGAACTGCCGCCCAGGGCCCCACCACATTCAGCAATTGGATGAGGAACCACACGCCGATCAGCAGCGCCGCGGGAATGTAGGTGACGCGGATAATAATCAGGATCCAGACCAGCGACCGGATGCGGTTGCGCGGGAACAACACGATAAACGCGCCCATCACCGCCGCAATGGCGCCGCTCGCGCCGAGGCAGGGAACGTGCGAGCCCGGACTTCCTGCCACCTGCGCCAGCATCGCCACCACGCCTCCGATCAGGTAGAACACAAGGTAGCGCATGCGCCCCATGGCATCCTCAATGCCGGGCCCAAACGCCCACAGGAACACCATGTTGCCCAGGATGTGCAACCATCCCGCGTGCAAAAACGTACCGGTGACGAGCGTGATCAAGTGACGGCCGTGCACGATGCTTGCGGGAATCAGCGCCCATCGCGCAACGAACGCGTCGCCCTCAATCAACTCGCGCAAAAAGACGTAGGCGTTGGTGAGAATGATCAGCAACGTCACCACGGCAAAGCGGCGCGGCCGTCGCGACGCATCCCCAAGCGGGATCAAGGTAGCCATATCTATCCGTAGACTAACTTGCTCGCGCGCCTTTCAACCCTGGTATTGTTCGTCGCTCACGTGTTCCATCCAGTCGACAACCTTGCCGTCAAGCTTCTCCTGGATAGCGATATGCGTCATGGCCGTAGCGGGCGCGGCGCCGTGCCAGTGCTTTTCCTGGGGTGCGAACCAAACCACGTCGCCCGGCCGAATCTCCTCCACCTGTCCGCCCCATCGCTGTGCGCGCCCGCATCCTGCGGTCACAATCAATGTCTGCCCCAGCGGATGCGTATGCCACGCGGTGCGCGCGCCGGGCTCGAAGGTCACGCTTGCGCCCTGCACGCGTGCCGGTTCCGGCGCTGCCAACAGCGGATCGATCCGCACCGTTCCCGTAAACCATTCCGCCGGCCCCTTGCCCGAAGGCTGCGTCCCGGCTCGTTTAATTTCCATGATGTTTCTCTCCTGTGTGCCCAGATGCTGCCGCTTATCGCCCGGTCATCTGCTCCAGCTTCTCAGGGTAGCGCGCGCCCTCGACTGTAATCTTTGACGCAGTCTCGTCGATTTCGCGCAAGTCGTCCGCCGTCAGTTCCACGGCAACGGCTCCGATGTTCTCCTCAAGACGTGACAGCTTTGTTGTTCCCGGAATCGGAACGATCCACGGCTTCTGCGCCAGTAGCCACGCCAACGCAATCTGCGCGGGTGTCGCGTTCTTCTTTTTCCCCATCGCGCTCAGCAGATCGACGACAGCTTGATTTGCCTTCATCGCCTCCGGCTGGAAGCGCGGCAGCGTGCTGCGGAAATCGTTGCTCCCCAGCTTCGTGCTTTCATCGAGTTTCCCCGTCAAAAACCCCTTGCCCAGCGGGCTGTAAGGAACCAGACCAATGCCAAGCTCTTCGAGCGCCGGAATCACTTCCGTCTCCGGCTTTCGCCACCACAGCGAGTACTCGCTTTGCAGAGCCGTCACGGGCTGCACGGCATGTGCGCGCCGGATGGTTCCGACGCCCGCCTCCGACAGACCGAAGTGCTTCACCTTGCCGGCCGCGATCAGGTCCTTCACCGCGCCCGCTACGTCTTCAATCGGAACTTCGGGATCCACACGGTGCTGATAAAACAGATCAATCACATCGGTCTGCAACCGCTGGAGCGACGCATCGGCCACTTGCTTGATGTGCTCGGGCCGGCTGTTTAAGCTCTGCAACCCAGGCTTGCCGTCACCATCCGTATTGAAGCCAAACTTGGTGGCGATTACCACTTTGTCGCGCACCGGCAGCAGCGCTTTGCCCAGAAGCACCTCGTTCGTGAACGGGCCGTAGACTTCCGCAGTATCGAAGAACGTAATGCCGCGATCCACGGCGGCGCGGATCAACGCGATCATCTCCTGCTCATCGTGCGGCACGCCGTATGAAAAGCTCATACCCATGCAGCCCAGGCCAAGCGCCGAAACTTCCAAATTGCTTTTTCCCAATGTGCGTTTTTGCATAAGAATCCTTTTTGCTTTCTGAGTCTGTTTGGGGCCGCGGCGGCTTCCTAATGCGGAACGCCGAGATCCAGGCATTATTCCGACTTGAGCGACGCCATATCGATCGAGAAGCGATACTTTACGTCCGATTTCAGCAGCCGCTCGTAAGCCTCGTTGACCTTCTGGATCGGAATGACCTCGACGTCTGCAACGATGTTGTGCTGCGAGCAGAAGTCGAGCATCTCCTGGGTTTCGGCAATGCCGCCAATGCACGAACCGGAGAAGCTCCGGCGGCGCATGATGAGGCCGAAAACGCCGACGGGCAGCGGTTGTTCGGGCGCGCCCACCATCGTGATGTTGCCGTCGCGGGCCAGCATGTTGATGTAGGCGTTGATGTCGTGCGACGCAGCCACGGCGTCCAGAATGAAGTCGAAGCTCCCGGCGTGGTTCGCCATCTCGTTGGCGTCTTTTGAAATCACCACTTCATCGGCGCCCAGCCGCAGCGCGTCGTCCTTCTTGCCGGGCGAGGTAGTGAAAACGACGACATGCGCGCCCAGGGCATGCGCAAACTTCACACCCATGTGGCCCAGTCCGCCCAGTCCCACCACGCCCACCTTCTTGCCCTTGGTTACACCCCAATGGCGCATTGGCGAGTAAGTGGTGATGCCCGCGCACAGCAACGGCGCTGCGCCCGCCAGGTTGAGGTTCGCCGGAACGCGCAGCACAAAGTGCTCCTTGACGACGATGCTGTCGGAGTAGCCGCCATACGTCACGCCGCCCAGGTGCTTATCGGGGAAATTGTAGGTGAGCGTGAAATTGGGGCAGAACTGCTCCATGCCCGCCTTGCACTCGGGGCAGGTTCCGTCGGAATCTACCATGCAGCCGACGGCAGCCAGGTCGCCCACTTTGAACTTCTTTACCGCCGGGCCCACCTTCGTCACGCGGCCCACAATTTCATGGCCGGGAACGCAGGGATAAACGGTCGGCATCACGTCGTTCCACTCATTGCGTACCTGGTGAAGATCGGAGTGGCAGATTCCGCAAAACAGAATCTCAATCTCGACGTCGTCTGCGCCGGTATCGCGCCGCGCGACCGTGGTGGAGGCAAGCGGCGATGTGGCGTTGGCAGAGGCATACGCTTTGGATTTGTACATCAAGTCACCTCGGGGTTTTGAATAGAGGCCGTTGAGATTGAGATGCGCGGCAGAGCAAGCCGTCCCATCGATTGCTTCATTCCAAGATTACGCAGCGGGAGCCATTCGGCGGTATCCCGATCCTGCCTTTTCCTTGCCTATTTCTGCCGTGATGCAGATTTTTATGCACATTCGCGCGGTTTCCAGCGTAGGCTTGAAATCAGCAGGCAGGAGAAGCGGATGGCGAAACAAAAGTTTGCGAGCGAAGACAGCGGCGTAATTGAAGCGCGTGCCGCGCTGGCGCGCGCAATTGCCGCGCGCTGCGCCAGCGACGGCTTGTTCGCAACAGAGGTGCCCGGACTCAGTCTTTATCGCCAGTCCACGCCCACGGCCTGCAACTCAGCCGCCTACGATCCCAGGTTGATCGTCTTTGTGCAGGGCCAGAAGCGCATCAGCGTTGGCGCAACATCGTATCTCTGTGACGCCTCGTCGTTTCTGCTTTCCACCATCGATCTGCCGGTAGTGAGCCAGGTGATTGCGGCAACTACGGAGAAGCCGATGCTCGGACTTCTGATCGGCCTGGAAATGCCCGTGGTGCGCAGAATTCTGAGTGAAGAAGAGTTCATGTTACCCTCATCTTCTGCGCCGGTCGACACGCGCGGCATGGCCGTCGGCGTCACGTCGCTGGAAATGCTGAATGCCTGTTCGCGGCTCATCGATCTTCTTCGCGCGCCACAGGACATCGCCTTTCTTAGCGGCCTCATCCACCGGGAGATGATCTACCGCCTGTTGCGCAGCCCGCAAGGCGCGCATCTGCGTGCCATCGCCACGCTCGGCGAGCAGAGCCATCGCACTGCCAAAGCCGTCACCTGGCTGCGCTTGAACTATGCCAAGCCCCTGCGCGTGGAGGAACTCGCTTCCATGGCTCAGATGGGCGTCTCCACACTGCATCATCGCTTCCGCTCGCTCACCGCAATGAGTCCCATTCAATACCAGAAGCAGTTGCGCCTGCATGTGGCGCGCGAGCGCATGTTGAACGACGGCCTCGACGCCGCCAGCGCTGCCTTTGAAGTGGGCTATGAAAGCGCCAGCCAGTTCAATCGCGAGTACAGCCGCTTCTTCGGCCAGCCGCCCATGCGCGATATCAAGGCGCGCCGCGTCACCTTCGCCTCCATGGCGAGCGATTGACTTGAGCTTTCGCGACCAGCGATCATCGCCGCCGGATCACGCGCTTTCCTCATTCACCTCTTCACTCTCTCGCTCGTTTTTCCGCTCGCTCACTAATACGCTGAATCGCCGCCTCGCTGACTTGCTGACTCGCTCCCACCGGCCTATGATGATCCTCACATCGCCATGAACGATATCGAATCGCTGCTAACACGCTGGCAATCGGCCGGCATCCTCGATGCGGACTCGGCTGCCCGCATTCGCGCATACGAAAATGAACGCCCCGCTCAGCCCGCTGCCCAGGCCGCCGCGACCTCCGCCAGTCCCGCGGGCCTCAAGTGGCTGGTGGTCACGGGGCTCATTCTCGGCGCGATCCTGCTGGCCTGCGGCGTGATGCTTTTTGTCTCCTCGCATTGGGACCAGCTCGGCCCCGGCGAGCGGTACCTGCTCGTCATCGGCGTGGTCGCCGTCTTCCACATTTCCGGCGGTCTCACGCGGTCGAGCTTTGAGGGCTTCTCCGCCGCGCTTCACGCGGTGGGAACCATCTCCACCGGCGCGGCCATCGCGCTGGTCGGCCAGATCTTCAACATTCAGGAACACTGGCCGGCCGCGGTGCTGCTCTGGGCGGTGGCCGCCTTCGCGGGGTGGGCGCTGCTACGCGACCAGGCGCAGCAGACCCTGGCGCTCCTGCTCTTTCCCGCTTGGATCTTCTGCGAGCTCAGCTACCGCATGGAAGGCCACATCGGCGATAACGTCTACATGGGTCGCCTCTGCTTCCTATGGGCCACCCTCTACCTCACCTTCTTCGCCGGCTCGCGGCGGAATGCGGTGCGGGGAGTCCTCTTCGCAGTGAGCACCATTGCGGCCGTCACCGGCATCGTCGTTATGCTCATCAATTGGGATTCCTGGTCCTCCAATGAGAGCTTCATTCCTTTCGGCACGCGTGTCTGGGCCTGGATCGCCATCGCCGCCATTCCGCTCATCATCGCCGCGTTTCACGGCCACAAGGGATTGGTTCCCATCGCGGCCGCGATCGCGTTCGCCATTGCATTGCCGTGGTGCTTCTTCACCACCACCGTTTCCTATAACTACCCTGGCGGAGACGGCGGAACCTACACCCATTCCCATCCCAACCTGCTCGCCCATGCGCTCGTAGCCGCCTTTGCCGTCTTTCTCTGCGCGTGGGGTGTGCGCCTGCTTTCGCGCGCGCTGGTTAATCTCGGCATTGTGGGCTTCGCAGCAGCCGTTTTCTGGTTCTACTGCAGCGACATCTATAACGACCACTACCGCGCTCTGGGACTCATTGGACTCGGGGTTCTCTTCCTCGCCGGCGGATGGGCGCTCGAAACGATGCGACGTCGCATGTTGGCGCGCATAGCCGCACCCGTGCCGCAACCTTCCGCCGCAGTCGAAGGAGGCGCGCAATGAAGATCGGCCGTTTCACCCTCTCTGCCGCCTCGTTCGCGCTGCTCATTATTCAGTTGGCGCTGGTCTCTACCGTCGCCGCCAAATATTTGTACCAACGCTGGAGCTGCCCGCGCGTCTGGACTCGCGCCGCGGCCATCGATCCCCAATTGCCCATGCGCGGCCGCTATCTCGCGTTGCAACTCACCGTCGATGGCTGCAAAAGCACGCTGCCCTCGGCCAAAGACGCAACCTTCCCGCGCGACGTGAATGGCGCCGTCACACCCGGGTCGTATGTTCTGCGCCCGAATGCCGTCGTATTCCGAGCCGACTTGAAGGTAGTGAATAACACGCTGGTCGCCGTGCGTCCCGAAGGCCAGGAGGTCGAAGGCACGGAAGGCTCCGCCGCGGGAGAAGAAGTGGTTGGCGCTGCCGATTCGCCCTGCAATCTTATGCAACTCGCGTCGTCCACCGACTTCTTCATCTCCGACACGGCGCAAAGCCCGTTGCCGCTCAAGTCCGGCCAGGAACTCTGGATCGAAGTCACCGTTCCGCCCAAGGGCCCGCCGCGTCCGACGCAGATGGCCCTCAAAGACAACGGTACGTGGAAGCCTTTGAATTTGCGGTAGGAACGAATGAGTGAGTCATCGGGCAAGCAAGTTAACCAATCAGCTGGCCGGCACGTTATAAATTCAGATGCGACGTGAGTAAGAGGACTTCTTCAATGACCGGCAGCAAGCGACCCTCAATGTCAATTCTTCTTTACGCGGCGACGGCGGCCGCGTTGCTCATACAAAATCCGGCCTCGATTCTGGGCCAAAACTCCAGCGTCGCACCGGCCCCCGGAGCGGTGCCGCAGCTCGAATTTGAAGTCGCGTCGGTGAAGCCGTCCGCGCCGGATGCGAGCGCGAAAGGCAACGATCTTCTCATCCCGTTCGGCAATGCCCAGCCGAAGAGCGGACTATTGTCAGCCAATATGCCCCTTGCGACCTACATGATGTTTGCCTATGACATTGAGGATCCCGGCCAGATTAAGTCACTCTCTACGCAACTTCCCGACTGGGCGATGAGGGAAAGATTCGACATTGAGGCGCGCGCCGAGGGCGTCCCCACCCGCGAGCAAATGCGGCTGATGTTGCAGTCACTGCTCAGGGATCGCTTCAAGCTGGCCATTCACTACGAGACCCGTCAGGGCGCCGTCAACGCCCTGGTGCTGGACCGCCCGGGGATCCTGGGGCCTAAGCTCCGGATTCATCCAGAAAATGCCCCGTGCCAGCTGCGGCCGGAGGATGTGACGCCGCAGGACCCGCATGCGGACCGCCCAGCCTATTGCGGAATCGATGTGTGGCGAGCAGACGGGTTACTTCATATTCGCCTGATTGACGCGAGCATGGGAGATACCGCCAAGCTCCTCAATGCCGCCGGCGGGCTGGTTGGCGAACGAGATGTTCGCCCCATTGAGGATAAGACGGCGCTCGTGGCCAAATACGATGTCGAAATCGAGTTTGCGCCGTCGACGGGCGCGGAGGATGACTCCGGCGGCGGACCGACCTTTACAGCTGCGCTTCGAGATCAACTCGGGTTAAAGCTTGTGAAGGACACCGGGCCAGTGCAGACGCTGGTAATCGACCACGTCGAGAGGCCTTCTGCGGATTGACGGGTAGATTTCGAAAAGGGTTTTCACCGGTTCCAAGGAGAGCGGGCGCCGAATTGGTAACTCTCTGACCTGCTGACTGGCTAAACCGCGCTCAAATCCACCAGCCCTTCCGGCAGTGCCATTTCCACGCGCTTGCCTTCTCCGTTACTTCTGCCGGGTCGCTACCCCTGCCATTCGACGCGGTTCGGATTCCTGCAGTTTGTCCTTGACCAACTCCATGAAGGCGGCCATCGCCGGAGAAATCCATTTGTCCTTGTGCCACAGGATTTGCGTGACGATGTCGAGCGAAGGCCCGGTCCAGTGCAGGGCTTTGAGATGGTTCTGGCGCATTTCGCGGCTAACCACGATCTCCGGCAGCAGCCCCAGCCCCATGCCGAGCGTAATGCATTGCTTGAGTGCCTCAACGCTGGAAAACTCCGTCACGTTGGCGGGGCGAATGTTGGCCAGCGCCAGCGCACGGTCGAGCTTTTCGCGGTAACTGCATCCCGCTTCGGTCAGTAGCAGATTCTGTCCCGCCAGATCGGCGGGCTTTACCGTCGCCTGGCTGGCGAGCGGGTGGCTGGCATCCGACAGCAATAGGATTCGCTCCGTGCGCAGGCGGCAGGACTTGATGCTCGCGGAGGGCGGCAGATTGTCGCCGTGAATCACCATGTCGAACTTTCCGGCCTCGAGATCGAGCGGAACCGTCGCGGTCGAGTGCTGGCTGAAGACGAGCTCAACGTGCGGAAAACGGCGGTGGAATGCGTGCAACACCACCGGCAAGCGATACGTGAGCTGACTCTCCGCAGCTCCAATGCGCAGCGGCCCGCTCGGCTCAGCGCCGGATTGGAGCGCGCGTTGACCATGGTCCATAGCCGCGAGAGCCTGCAAGGCGAAAGGCAGAAAGTTGCGGCCCGCGTCCGTGAGGGTCACGCGACGGCCGAGGCGATCAAAAAGCGGTATACCGAGTTCTTCCTCAAGCGCCTTGATCTGCGCGGTCACGTTGGACTGCACAGTGTGCACCTTTTCCGCGGTGCGCGTGAAGCTCAACTCTTCAGAGAGCGCGCGAAAAATCTGTAGCTGCCGGACTTCCATTTAAATCTCCAATACAGATGCAATATATCATATCAATCTATTGGACAGATATACAAACCTGCGCCAGACTCTCGATATGAGGCGATCGAAACAATCCTCAAAGGAGGTTGCTATGAACCGAACCACCACCCACCCGCGAAGTTATTCACATTGTGACCAAGCGCTTGCTTCCAGTGACCAACAGCATCTGAGGCAGTTTGTATGGACGCCTCAGCTTGACGAAGCGCGTCTGTAAGCCGCTGAATCCAAAAGCGTTCTGGAATCATTCCAGTCTACACTGCATTCGATGGGGAGGTTCGCAAATGTGCGCAATTCCCCGCAGTCGCACAGTGCGCAATTCCCCGAACCACACAATTTGCAATTCCCCGAACCGCATGACCAAAGGAGAAAAATCATGAAGCTGGTACGCAGCAATCCCCACAGACACACCGTCCCCTCAGTCGCAGCATTCTCGCTACTTCTTCTCGCAGCGTCGAGCGTGCTCGCCAACCCTGTCACAAATCCTGACGTGCCGGCAACGCAAAAGGGCTTTGAGCCGCGCACAATTCAGGAGCAGCTCCAGCTCGCCGGTGACTACCTTGCCGGACACGGTGTCGCGCAGGATTCGAAGCGCGCCGCATTTTGGTACGAGAAGGCGGCTGGAGCCGGCGATCCGCGGGCACAGTTCCAGATCGGCTATCTGTACGACACAGGCATCGGCGTTCCCAGGGATCCGGTACGCGCCTTTCATTGGTATCAGCTTGCAGCTAATGGTGGAGTCGTGAGCGCCAAGGTGAATCTTGGCACTGCCTATCTGTGGGGATACGGAGTTGAGAAAAATGATCAAACAGCTTTCGCGCTCTTTCGTGAAGCGGCAGCAAAGGGCAGCGGGCTTGCGGCCTGCTACTTGGGAGATTTGTATCATTTCGGGATCGGAGTGGTGCAAGATGACGCCGTGGCCGAACGCTGGTATCAGACGGGCGCAAAACTGCACAATCCCCAGGCGGAGTACGATTTGGGAACGCTGTTTTTCGTGGGCACGAATCACGCACACAACCTGAGCACGGCCGCAATGCTGCTGCGGGAATCCGCAACGGCCGGTTATGTTCCGGCGATGCATCAGCTCGGCCTGTTGCTGGTTCGGAATCCGGAGTTCGCTGAGCATCCCGGCGAAACCCTAACGCTCCTTAATGACGCGTCGAATGCCGGCTCATGGAGGTCGACCGTATTGCTCGGTGTCCTCGCTCGCGAAGGCAGCGGAGTTCCGCGGAATGCAGGCAAAGCGTACTTCCAATTCCGTGTTGCTGTGCTCGAAGGTGGAGACGAGGCGGAAAAACTTCTCAAGAACGATCTACAGGTGCTCGCCGCTGAACTGGATGCTGACCGCAGGGCAGCGATCAACGCTCAAGCGGAGGATTGGCACGAGCGTCACCATGCCGTCCTTGAATTCGTCTATAAACCGGGGGAGAATGAGACAGGCTTCCCGGCGTACGCATTGGCGGCTCCTGAAAACGGAGGGCATACGGCTATTTTGCTTCCTGTTGGGGCGGAAATCGATGGGCCATTTGCCCAGCGATGAGGCGTCGATAGCGCGGATTCAAGGGGAATCTTCCGGCTTCGTCTTGCCGGCGATTTTACCCGGGCCCAAAATACTGCGGCGATTTTGACAATTGAACGGCATCGCCAGAGGCGGCGCCGTGAGTTCAGAATGGAGTCTCGTGTCCGAACAGGAAAATCCAACTACTGAATCCGAACCGCGCGCGGGTGCGCCGGGATCGCCCAGGCGGTCGATCCTGATGCACCCCGCTTTTTTTATCACTGCTTCCACTCTGGTGGGGTTGCTCTTCGCTTTGCAGGAGTGGGGGCACATGAGATGGGAGGGCTACGAAATCGGACTCGGGATCGTAGTTGGATCGTGGGGCCTGCAATATTTCTTGTGGGGAATCATCGGCTGGGTCCTTTGGCGGCTCTTCCGGCCGTTCATCCAATCCGCCAGCATCGCACAGATATTCGCGATTGTCCTTCCCGTCAGCCTGGCAACCTATTTGATCGAGGACATGATCTGGGTTGCCTTCGTCCCGCATTTCCCAAGGAATCATCCGCTCATGAGCTATTGGCAGCGTGTTGAACTCAATTACAAGGAAGACCTGATGGAAAGCATGGCAATATTCTGGTGTGCCTTCTTCTTTTTCCGCGGCATCGGATATTACCAGCAGTTCCGGGAGAAGGAAACGGTTGCCGTCCAATTGCAAGCGCAGCTGGCGAACGCAAAAATAGCCGCATTGCGCATGCAGCTGAATCCCCACTTTCTTTTCAATACCATGAACAGCATTTCCAGCCTGATGCGCAGCGATGTGGATGCCGCCGACGCCATGCTGGAACATTTGAGCAGCTTGCTGCGTATGACTCTGGAACGCGGCGATGTTCAGCTCATTCCGCTGCACGACGAGATCGATTTCACGGAGACCTATCTTGCCATGCAGGATCGAAGATACGCAGGGCGCGTCACGCGGACGTTTTCCGTCGACCCTGAACTTCACGATGCGCTGGTGCCGGCCATGATCCTGCAGCCGATCGTAGAGAATGCTTACGCCCACGGCCTGTCGAAACTGGATCGCGGCGGTCACCTTTCCATCGACGTCCGCAGGTACGGGCAACAGTTAAGGGCTCTCATCACGAACAATGGCGTTGGTTTAAAACCCGGCGTGAATCAGAAATCGAACGGCTACGGCATGGGCTTGACCAATGTCAAAGATCGCCTCCGCCTGCACTACGGCGACGGCTACTCGTTCACAATGGGCGAGCTCGATGCAAATCGAGTGCAGGTTGCGGTCTCATTTCCTTTGCAACTCTCCACAAATCCTGCACAAAGCCTCACGAGGTACGGTGCCTGATGATTCACGCAGTGGTGGCAGACGACGAAGTCCTGGCAAGGCAGAAGTTGCGCCAATTGCTTCGCGAAGACCGCGATGTAGAGATCGTGGGCGAGTCGGCAACAGCCCTTGAGACCATCGAATTGGTGAAAGCAACGAACCCGGAGTTGCTATTCCTTGACATTCGCATGCCGGGCATGGATGGATTCGATGTCGTCGATGCGCTGGCCAACCATGCGGATGTTTCTCTGCCGCGTATCATTTTCACCACGGCGTACGACCAATATGCCCTCCGCGCGTTCGAAGTCAACGCCGTTGACTATCTGTTGAAGCCATTCACGCGCGAGAGGTTGCGCACGGCCATCGAACGGATTCGCGAGCCGTCCCTGGCCAAGCAGCAGACGCCCGGCGCCGGGAACGGGAACATCAAGGGCGTCAACGTTTACACCAACCGCATCATCTTCAAGTCGCGCGGCCGCATTCTGTTTCTGCCCGTTTCCGACATTCGCTGGATTGGCGCCGAGGGCAATTATGTGCGGCTTTCGACCGCAACGGAAATGCACCTTCTGCGGGAAACCATGGCTCACCTTGCGGAGCGGCTCGATCCGCGGGGATTCCTGCGCGTGCATCGCTCGTTCATTGTGAACCTGAAATATGTGAAGGAAGTGCGCCGCGAAACCGACGGCGACTCTGTCGTGATCATGGATAGCGGCCATAAGGTTGCATTGGGCCGCAGCTATCGCGCATCACTTACCGAGCAGCTGCATCTCGCCTGAGCGTTCCGCACCTTCAGGCACCCGGCGCGTTCAAATCCACCAACCCCTCCGGCAGCGCCATTTCCACACGCTTGCCTTCAAGGTCGATCCGGCGCAGGTAGCTTTTGGCAAACGGAATGAGCACTTCGCCGCGTGCCCCGCGCACCACCAGAAGCGGCGATGCTCCCGCCGTCCGGTTCACGTCCTCAATCTCGCCCACGTTGACCGCTTCCGCGCCGGCCACGTCCACCAGAAAGCACCCGAGCAGGTCGCCGATGTAGGTTTCATCGGCGGCAAGCGGCGCTCGTTCTGCTCGCGGAACGGCCACAACCAATCCCTTCAGCTGCTCGGCTGCGCTGATCGAGTCCACACCTGCAAAGTGCAGCACAATGCCGCCCTTGTGCAGCCAGTGATTGGCGAGCTCAATCTCGCGCGGAGCAGCGGGTGCGGCGCCTTCGGTCCTGAGCAGCCACAATCGCCTTCGTTCAGCAAACTTCTCAGGGAAATCGGTGAGAATCTCGGCGAGGACCTCGCCTTTGCGGCCTTGCGGGCGGCGAACCCGCGCCAGCCAAACCCAGTTTTCCGGCGATACCGGCACGGCAACCTCCGCCCCGGGACGACGCGACGCTCGAAAGAGGCGGCTCTCGAATGACTCGGCCTCGAAAGGCTCAACCGGCGCGGGCTCGGACGACCCTAGACCTCGTCGTCCTCTTCCAAGATGTCGAGCGTGTAGCGGTGGTGCAGCTTCATGCTGACAGCGCCCAGGATGGTGCGCACGGAACGCGCAGTTCGCCCCTGCTTGCCGATGACCTTGCCCACGTCCTGCGCCGCCACGCGGAGCCGCAGCACCGTATTCTCTTCGCGGTTCACGGATTCCACTTCAACGGCTTGCGGTTCATCCACTAAGGCCCGCGCAATTTCGCGGACCAATTCGTCGACTTGCACCATTTCAGCTTGGGTCATGATCTTGCCCCTGACCATCAACGTTAGAAAATTGGCATTCTGAAACCGTGCGCGAAGAATAACACGCATTCCTATTTGGAGCAACGACTTATGTGCTGCCCGAGCCCTTCCGGCACCGGGGCACGTCACAAGGCTGGCTAGAGGGCCTAGGCTGCGGCCGGGTCAGAAACCGTCGGCGCGGGCGTTTCTGTAACCGCCGCCGCGGCTTGGGGGTTCTTTGCGACCAGCTTTTCCATGATGGGCGAGAGCGTGGCTCCCACGCTGCGCCAGTAGGCGATCCGCTCGTGCTTCAGGTTGACCGTCGCCGGGTTAGTGCGCGGATTGTAGGTGCCGACCACCTCAATCGAACGGCCGTTACGGGCGCGGTCCTTCTCGATGACGACGATGCGGTAGTAGGGCTGCTTGGGGGCGCCAACACGCGCCAAACGAATCATAACCACGGGGTATACATTTCCTTTCCGGTTTCAAGAGCTTTTCGTGCGTATTTTGGGGAATTCCCCGCCGAATCCTCATCCACATTTGGAGTCCGCCAGGCGAACGACGGCGGGTTTCCGGCATTGTAACGGCCTGGCAGATGCGCCCGGCCGCACACATCACAACACCTAAGTATCGCCGAAACCGGGCCTTCGAGGCAAATGCGCCGGTTTGTCACTGGGTTAGCATGGGATTGGCACGTCCCCATGAACCGCGAATATCACGAACGGCATTCAGACCGCCTCGGCCGCTCCATGGAGCTGCTCGTCTTTGGCCATGGCGGCTTGCCGGTCCTGGTTTTTCCCACCTCTGGCGGCCGCTTCTTTGAGTTTGAAGACCGCGGCATGGTTCACGCTCTCTCGTCCCGGATCGACGCCAGCCAGATGCAGCTTTTTTGCGTCGATTCGGTGGATCGCGAGAGCTGGTACAACCGCCAGGTCGCGCCCAGCCGCCGCATCGGCCGCCATATGCAGTACGAGGCCTACCTTCTCCACGAGGTTGTGCCGCTCGTCCGCCAGAAGAACGCCGACCCGCGCCTTCTGGCGCTTGGCTGCAGCTTCGGCGGCTACCATGCGGTGAACATCGCCCTGCGCCATCCCGATGTTTTCAGCGGGTTTTTCTCGATGTCCGGCGCATTCGACCTCACCCCCTTTCTTCAGGGCTACTACGACGACGATTGCTACTTCCATCTGCCCACGCATTACCTGCCCCGGCTCGACGATCCATGGTTCCTCGATCGCTTTCGCGCCAATTCATACGTACTGACCACGGGATGGGACGACCAGTGTCTCGCGCAGAATCAGCAGCTTGATCGCATCCTGAGCGAGAAGGGGATTCCGCACCGATTCCACGTGTGGGATGCAATGAACTCGCACGATTGGCCGACATGGCAACGCATGGTGCAGGATAATTTGTAAAAGCAGGGAGCAAGGGAGCGAGGGACCACGAACCGTTTCGCGGAGGCGTTGCTATGAGCGAACTGAATCCTTACGAGAAGTTTCTTGACGGACGGCCGCTCGAGGCCATCCTGGCCGCAACGCCGGATGCGATTGCCAAGTATCTTAAGGTGATCGGCGCGCATCGGGCGAACATGCCCCCGGTTCCCGGCAAATGGAGCGCGGCCGAAATCGTCAGCCATCTCACCGATTGCGAGATCGTCTTCGCCTTCCGCCTGCGCCAAACGCTCGCTGAAGATAACCCGACGATTCAGCCCTTCGATCAGGACAAATGGGCGGCGCGTTACCCGGGCATTGCGGCTGCCCAGGCGCTGGAGACCTTCGGCACGTTGCGCAAGTGGAACCTGCAGCTCATCCACTCCGCTCTACCCGCCGCCGCAGGCAGAATCGTGACCCATCCCGAGCGGGGCACAATGACCTTCCAGACCGTGGTCGAAACCATGGCCGGCCACGACCTGAATCACCTCGCGCAATTGCTGCGCATCGCCGAAATGCCCTCTTGACAGCCTGTCCTAAGACCGCGTGGTTTTGTGACGGACAAGTTCCCTGAGGAAATACAAAGCTCCCCGGGAACCTTTTCGCCCTTCGCGCGGTCAAAGAGAATAGCGCCTGCAAACACGTCTACGCCGTAGAATTCTTCGTGCAAGAATCGCAGGCGCTCGCGTTCAACGGTCGAGGGCTGCTGTCACGGCTCTCTTCAGGAGGAGTTATGCGCCGTTCCCTTCTTGCTCTTCTGCTTTTTGTTCTTCCGCTCACCCTGCCCGCCCAAAGCGTCAAAGTTCCAGCCCCCAAAGCGCCGGCCTCAGCACTTCCGACCGCGCCCGCCCGCGACGCAGTCGACCTGCCCGTGCGCAAGGTCGTGCTCTACAAGAACGGCGTAGGCTACTTTGAGCACGCCGGCACGGTCAACGGCAACCAGCGCGTGAGCGTCGACTTCACCTCCGCGCAGTTAAACGATGTACTGCAATCGCTCACCGCGCTCGACAGCAAGGACGGCATAATCGGCGCCGTGGGCTATAACTCCACCATGCCCATCGCGCAACAGCTGACGACGCTGGCGCTCGGCCTCAAAGATTTCCCCGCGACGTTGCAAATCTATCAGGCGTTGCGTGGGCAACGCGTCGAGATCACGGGCGTCGTCGCGCCCATTGTGGGCCGTCTCGTCAACATCGAATATCGCAAGGAGACCGACAAGAACGGCGCCACCTCGGAGGATCGCTACTTTCTCATTGTCGAAACCGAAACGGGCGCGCTGCGCACTGCCGAGCTGACCGACGCCGTCTCGGTGCGCATGGTCGAACCCTCCCTGCAGAAGCAGTTCGCGTCCTATCTTGAGATCATCGGATCGGCGCAGGACCAGCAGCTGCGGCATTTGGCCCTTGAAGACCGCGGCCAGGGCGAGCGCCAGCTCCAGGTCAGCTACATCAGCGAAGTGCCGGTGTGGAAGTCCACCTACCGCATCGTCTTCCCGCGCGACCCCAGCGGCAACGCCACCGTGCAGGGATGGGCCGTGGTGGATAACACCGTGGGCGTGGACTGGAACAATGTGCAGTTGTCGCTCGTGGTCGGCGCGCCGCAAAGCTTCATCCAGCCGCTCTCGCAACCGCTCTACACGCAGCGGCCGACGATTCCCATTGCGATGGCCGCACAAAACGCGCCGATTACGCATGATGCGGCGGAGTTCGACAGAATTGAAATGGCGGCGAGGCTTAAAGCTCCGCCCTCGGCATCTCAGACTGTCACAGTCACTGCGGCTGCACCAGGCATCGCCATGGATTCGAATGGACAATTTCATGGCGGAGGCATCAGCTCTGGGGCCATGGGCGGCAGGATGGCCAACGGCGCCAATTTCAGCATGGACGGTTCCGGCGGCGGAGTTGGCTATGGCGTGGCTTCCGGCGGCGGGGTCTACCGCGCGTCCGATGCAATCCAGGAAGGCGACGTCTCCAGCAACGCCTTTGACGACTTCTTCGAATACGCGCTCACCCAGCCGGTGACGATCCACAAGAACGAGTCGGCCATGGTGCCCATCCTGCAGCAGGAACTCCCCGCGACCCACGTCACGGTGTGGAGCGACAGTCACCCCACGCCGCTGCGCGCCATCTGGCTCGAAAACACGTCCAAGCTCACGCTCGATTCCGGCAGTTTCTCGATCTTCGAGAGCGGCGAGTTTGCCGGCGAGGGCCTGCTCGATCCCATCCATCCCGGAGAAAAGCGCCTGCTGTCCTACGCCGTCGATCAGGCGGTAAAGGTGCGCCGCGGCGACTTTTCGCAGACGCGCACGCTGCATCACGTCACCATGCACGAGGGCGTGATGGTTGAGACGACCAGCTCCGTGACCGACACCACCTACATCGTGACCAACGCCGCCGATGAAACCCGGGCCGTGCTCGTGGAGCACACGCGCCAGCCGCGCGCAGAACTCATCCCCAGCGAAAACCCGACCGATGCGGAGAAGCCCACCGAGACCACAGCCTCGGCCTATCGCTTCCGCATGGCCGTTGAGCCGCACAAGACGGTCGATCTGCATGTGAAAGAACGCGCCGACCTCAAGGAAAAGGCGCAGATCGGGACGCAACAAGAGAACGTGGGCGAGCTGATCACGGTGAGCCAGTACACGCCGGCGCTGGAGCAGGCGCTGAAACCGGCGATTGACGCCGAGACAGCGCTGG
>JBEKIE010000044.1:0-33111 GCA_050011915.1 Occallatibacter sp. | reverse complement strand
AAAGGAATGGGGTCCACTGCGGGATAAGGATTCATGACGATCTGAAGGTTCCTTTCGTTCTTGAAACTGCCGCGGAATCAACGCCGCGAATTGCCGCAAATTCACGCGCCAACGGCCGCCCCGTTCTTTCCTTCCGGGCAAAAACGGCAGGTTGAAACGGGGCGGAGCAAGCGCGGCACATTCTGGACTCATTTGCTCCAATTTTGGATTGAACGAGGCAACGTTATCGCCCGCGGCGAACCAAGGTCTGTGACCAGCAGCACATCCGGCTGTGACAACTTCAATTACGCTCCCCGTTGGCAGTACTAACCCAAGGGCTCCAAAGCGCGATTGCCCATCCCGCACTGAGCGGCATTCGCGCGCTCAGGAAATTCGTTCGGTAGGACGACGTTATGAAGAGACCCAATTCGTCGATGCAACTGACGCGCGCCGCCGACTATGGCGTGCGCGTGATGATTCAACTCACCGCCCTGGCCGGCAACGGACGGGTCTCGCTTCCTGATTTGGCGCACGCCACGGGCACGCCCCAGAGTTTTCTCTCGAAAGTTCTGCAATCTCTGGCGAGGGCCGGGCTCATCTCTTCACGCCGCGGGCAATTGGGCGGTTTTCACATTACGCCGCAAGGGGCCACGGCATCCATGCGCGATGTGATCGAGGCCATCGACGGCGCCATCTGTCTCAACCTCTGCCTCAGCCCCGGCCGGTCCTGCTCTCGCAAGCCGCGATGCCCCGCACACCCGGCCTGGATTGAGGCGCAGCAAGCCATGATGGAGGTTCTTTCCGGCGCCACCATCGCATCGCTGGCCGCGCCGTCCGCGCCCACCGGCCCTCGCGCCGCGCATTCGTCGGAAAAACTTGCCGCGCGATAGCGCCCGTCCAGCGAACGCCTCATTTGCCTTCCTCCCACCCACGGTGTTTCAATTGGATTGTTGAAACAGGGGTGCTCCGCAGGATTGCGGGGCTGAGAGATACCCTCGAACCCGATCCGGATAATACCGGCGTGGGAAGCTTTCGAAGCCGAGCAGCAACTTTTCCTTCCATCGCAGCTCAAGCTCCTTTGTTTCAGGCAAATCGAAGCAAAGGAAACCCATGCCATTCGCCGCTCTCATCGCTCGTGCTCCTGAGTCACCCTCGCGAACCGTTCTCTCCTCGCTCGTCGGAGCCTTCCTCTTGTCGCTCTGCCTTGCCGCTCCGTTGACCGCGCAAACCGTGCCGCAAAACTCCGCTCCTGCGCAGCAACCCGCGCAAAACCCCGCACCAGCGCAGCAAAAACCAGCGCCCGTAACCACCACCGTCGTGGTACACGGCGAAGTCGAAGACAACTATCTTCCCGAATCGGTCACCACCGGAAGCTTCTCCAGCGTGCCCATCAAGGATTGGCCGCTCGCCGTCTCCGTCATCACCCGCGACCTGCTCAGCGACCAGGTTTCGCGCCTGCTCTCGGATGTGATCCGGAACGATGCCTCGATCGGCGACGATTACGTGCCTGTGGGCTACTACGGCGACTACCAGGTTCGCGGGTTTCCCCTCGATCTCGCCACTGGCTTTGAAGTCAATGGCATGACCATCGCCGGCGAGCAGGATGTGCCACTCGAAAACAAGGAGCAAGTTGAGTTCCTCAAGGGCATTGCCGCGGTCGAAAGCGGTGTCGCCTCGGCGGGCGGCCTCATCGATTACGTCACCAAGCGCCCGGCCAACATCAAGGCCGTCGATCTCGCCGCCGATCATCGCGGTTCGGCCTCTGGCGCGGTCGACCTCGGGCATCTTTTTGGCAGCCGCAAGCAGGTGGGCGCGCGCGTGAATCTCGCCGCGGAGCGCATCGTTCCGTATATGAACGACACGAATGGCTGGCGCGCCATGGGCGCAGGCGCGGCCGACTGGAAGATCGACGCGGCCACCACGCTCAAAGGCGACTTCGAGTACCAGCACAAGACCGAGCGCGACGGCAGCGGCTACCAGTTGCTCGGCGGCACAACGCTGCCCAACATCAACCAAATCTATCGCTCCACCATGCTCGGCGATCAGGTCTGGGGTCCGCCTGACACCTACGACACCTTCAACACCGGCGCGCGTCTCGAGCACACCTTCTCGGCGACGTGGGTCGCCTTTGCCGCCGCGGGCTACAGCCACTCGCTCATTCAGGACAACGTGATCTACGCCTACGGGACGCCAACGGCCACAGATCCGGTTACAGGAAACACGGTTTCCGTTTGCCCGAACGCTACGGGCGTGCCGATTTACTTCTTCTGTCCGGACGGAACTTACGCGATCTACGACTATCGCGATCCCGGCGAGCTGCGCATCGATGCTGAAGCCGAAGCCATGCTCGCCGGCCACATTCACACCGGCGCCATCACGCAGGACGTCATCGCGGGCGGCGTGGTCTTCCTGCGCAGCGTGCAGCAGCCCGGTGCGCCGCCGGCCAACGCGCCCTCCACCGTGCAGGATGGCGCCGTCTACAGTTACGTCGGGTCGGAAAACATCTACCAGACCATTGCGCCCATTCCCTCTCCTGGAGCCGCCAACTCTCTCGAAAATCCGCTCGAATCCGCCGGTCCTCGACGCCTCTGGGAAGACAGCCATCAATCCTCCGCCGTCATTCAGGACCGCGTGCATCTTCCCGGCCGCATTCAGCTCATCGCCGGCGGCCGTTACGATTCGTTGCGCGACAACAATTACTCGCTCACGGCCACCAGCCCCACCACGCCCCCCACCATTACGGACAAGCCCGTCTGGCTACCGCAATTCGCTGTCACCTTCAGTCCGATCCAGAGCCTCACTCTCTACTCGAATTACGGCGTATTGCTGTCTCTCGGTCCGCAGGGGCCCTTCTGGACCGACAACGCCAGCCAGTTTCTCGCGCCCTTCTTTACGCGCCAGGCCGAGGTGGGCGCAAAGTACGAGCCCGGTCAGCGCATTCTGCTCACCACTGCGTTCTTCCACATGCGCGCGCCGTTCTTCTATCCCAAAATGATCGCCGGCGCCGACAGTTTCTGCCAAATCAACTTGACTACAGGCAATCCGGTACAGTCCGGCGATCTCTGCTTCGAGCAGGAGGGTCGCGAAACCCACAATGGCGTCGAATTCAACGCTGAAGGCAAAGCCGCCAACTGGCTGCGCGTCAACGGCTCCGTTGCCGCTATGAACGCCACCTCGACCAACACCGGCACGCCAACCTTCGACAATAAGCAAGTCATCAATGTCCCGCACGTGCAGGCCGATCTCTTTGCCGACCTCACCGTGCCGCGGGTGCGCGGCCTGCACCTGATGCCAGGCTGCAACTTCGCATCGCGCAAGGAGGCCCTGCGCGACGACTCCGTAAGCGTGCCCAGTTACAATCTCTTCAATCTAGGCGCGCGTTACACGCCCGGCGGCGAACAGGGACGCATCACCTTCCGCATCTACGCCGATAACATCGCCAACAAGCGCTACTGGTCCGACACCGGCGCAAGTTTAGGTGACACATTTATCTGGGAGGGCGCGCCCGCAACCGTGCGCCTGTCTGCCCACTACACGTTCTAAGCTGCTAGTGTGGTGAGTCAGAAGTTCGCATCACCACGAACTTGTCGACCTGAGCGTAGCAAGCCGCATTTTCTGCGGCTTGCGAAGTCGAAGGATCTGCGGTTGCTTTTCGAGAGAGGACAGATTTGCCACACCCGTTTCGTGACCAGCCACGTGAATCGCCATGATCCGCACCGGCAGGAAGGAGCTGAAAGCTGATAGCTGACAGCAGAAAGCCGACGATGACTCCAACTGCAAAAGTTCACGGCATGGACGGCTCGCTCGTTCCTCCCGACTGGCCTCCGCTCACGTTGGACGAAGTGCGCGCGCTGCTCGGCCAATTTCCCGCGCTTGGGCGACCGGAGCGTATTCTCACCGTGAGCCCGCGCCCGTTCTCGGCGGCCGGCGTTGTCGCCACAAGCAACACCAACGTCTTCATCAAGCGCCATCACCATTCCGTGCGCGATCGCGAGGGACTGCTCGAGGAACACCGCTTTCTGGCGCACTTGCTCTTTCACGGCGCGCCCGTTCCACGCGTTCATGCGTCAATCGCAGGAGAAACCGCCATCGCACTGGGCGATTCCATTTACGAGCTACATGAAATCCCCGGAGGAATCGACCTCTACGAGGACGCGATCTCCTGGACGCCCTTTCGCACCGTGGCCCACGCGCATTCCGCCGGGCAGGCCCTCGCGCGCCTCCATCTGGCCGCACGCGACTTCGCCGCTCCACCTCGCATGCCCCGCCCGCTCGTCGCAAGTTTCACCATCTTTGCCGCACGCGATCCCATCGCGGCCATGGCGCGTTATCTGGCCGCGCGACCTTCAATCGCTCGCCATCCAGCCGTTCGCGTCTGCGCCGCGCAGGCGCTCGACCTCCTCACGCCCTTTCACGCCGAGCTTGCCCCGCTCCTTCCGGCGCTTGGCTCCCTCTGGACCCACAACGATCTGCACGCCTCCAATCTCTTCTGGAGCGATCGATCTCCGGACGCGCGCGCCACGGCCCTCATCGATTTCGGCCTCGCCGACCGCACGAACGCCGCGCACGACCTGGCCCACGCCATCGAACGCAACATCGTGGAATGGCTGACACTTGACCAAGACGCAAAGCAGCCCCCGGCTGTCCACCTCGACCACTTGGAAGCGCTTCTCGATGGCTACGAATCCATCCGCCCACTCTCCGTCGAAGAGGCCGCCGCCCTCGCGCCCATGACCGCCCTCTGCCACGCCGAATTCGCGCTCTCTGAAGCCGACTACTTCCTCGGCGTACTGCACTCTGAAGAAAAAGCCGTCATGGCCTACGATGGCTGGCTCGTCGGTCACGCGCAATGGTTCCTTAGCGACGCCGGCCGCGAGCTTCTCGATGCCCTGCGCCGCCGCACCAAAGCCCGCTACTCACGCGGAGCGATTCTCCGATGACCTGGTCGCTCGTCTCCGCCTGGCTCACCGCGCATGGCCTCGAACTCGCGGGTGTCGTGACCACCATCGTCGGCATTTGGCTCACCACCAAACGCCTGCTCATCTGCTGGCCCATCATTCTGCTCGCCGATTTTCTGTACCTCGTGGT
This sequence comes from Occallatibacter sp., assembly GCA_050011915.1. GTDB lineage: Bacteria > Acidobacteriota > Terriglobia > Terriglobales > Acidobacteriaceae > Telmatobacter. The sequence goes on along the minus strand of JBEKIE010000044.1, from coordinate 28,044 downwards.
ATTTTTTCAGTCGGGGTTCTTCTCCGATGCGCTGCTGCAGGTCTTCTTCGTCGTCTTCACGATCTATGGCTGGTGGCACTGGTGGCGCGGCATACGCGTTGAAGGCGAAGTGCGCGTTGTGCCGCTCGGCGTACGGGCCTGCATTGTGGCCCTTGTTGTAGGCGCTCTCGGCAGTTTGCTTCTGGAGCCCGTGATGATCTGGCTCGGCGGCATACTGCACAAAACCGTGGCATTGCCGCACCTCGATGCCATGCTTGCCAGCTACTCGCTCGTCGCCACCTGGTGGGGAGCGCGCAAGCACATCGCCAACTGGTGGCTCTGGATTGTGGTGGATCTCGTCTACATCGGCGAGTATATCTACAAGGATCTCTGGCCAACGGCAATGCTCTACGCGGGTCTCGTGGGTCTCGCCGTTCTCGGCATGCGCGACTGGCGTCGCGCCGCAGAAACCTCCCCGGTCCCTAATCCCTGATCTCCGCTTCTACACCGCGGCCTGCACCACGTTCTTGAGCGGCTCGCCCTTCATGTAGCGCCGCAACTCATCGGCCACCGTGCGCAGCGCGCGCGGCGCAAACTGCGGTGTCGATGCGGCGACGTGCGGCGTAATCAGCAGATTCGGGCAACTCCACAATGGATGTCCCACCGGCAGCGGCTCGGGATCGGTCACGTCGAGCGCGGCGCGAATCTTCCCGGACTGCAACGCTTCCACCAGCGCATCGGTATCCACAATCGGCCCGCGCGCGGCATTCACCAGCAGCGCCCCTTGCCGCATCAGGGCAAGCTGCCGCCTGCCGATCAGTCCCTTGGTCTCCGCGGTTGAGGGAAGAATCAGCACCACCACCTCGGCCTCCGGCAGCAACTGTTCCAGCTCGCTCACGGCGCGCACCTCGGGCGCGGTGCGCGCGCTGCGCGCCACGCGCAGCATTTTTACGTCGAATGGCGCCAGCATGCGCTCGATCTCTTTGCCGATCGCCCCGTATCCCACCAGCAGCACCGTCTTTCTTGTCAACTCCTCCTGCATCACGTCAGGATGGAACGGGCGCGTGTCGCCGGTGATTTGGGCGTAGTGCGCGCTGGCCTCGAAGCGTCGCTTCCAAATCTCTGACCGCTGGATATCGAGGTAAAGTGGAAAATACTTCAACATCGCCAGAATCGCGCCGAGCGTCCACTCCGCTGTGGAAATATTGTGCGCACCGTGCGCGTTCGAGATCGTCACGTGCGGGCCCACCGTCCCCGGAATCCACTCCGTGCCCGCCATCATCGAAAGCACCAACTTCACGCCGTGCAAATGCGGCCATGTGCGCATCGCCCGCGTCGCATAAGGATCGGGGATCCACACATCGATCTCGACGTCGTGTTCCATTTTGTCCGACACCGGGATCAGCTCGATCGCCTCGGGGAAATCGCGCAGCAACTTTCTTGAAATGGACTCTGGGTATCCGACGCGTAGCATGGGAAGTTTGAGCTCGACCGGCCACGGGCTCCACATTTGTATGCTACTGCACGCGAGCCATGGTAAGGCTCAACATAAATTTGTCATCTTGAGCGAAGGCCGCCGTTCGCGATTGCGAACGGCGGCCGAAGTCGAAAGACCTGCGGTCCCTTGTTCCCTTGGTCCCTCGGTCCCTTCTTCATTCACACCTTCAGCAACTCCGTGTACACCGCCATGCCCACCACGGCGTCTGCGCCCAACGCATCCAGCGCATCCACCTCCTGCTGGCTGCGAATGCCGCCGGCTACGATCAGTTGCTTCTTCGTCAGTTTGCGCAACCGCGCGGCCACGTCGATGGGAAATCCCTGCATGGTTCCCTCGGTATCGACGTGTGTATAGAGAAATGCCGCCGCATAGGGCTCAAGCTGCGGAATAGCTTCGTCCGGCGTCAATTCCACCTGCGCCTTCCAACCCTTCACGGCGATGCGCCCGTTTTTCGTGTCGATCCCGGCCACCACCCGCTCCGCGCCCACGCTTGCCGCCAGCTTCGCTGCAAACTCGGTGTTCACCGTTCCCTCGGCCGAAAAAAGCGCCGACCCGATGATTATGCGTTTCGCTCCCGCCTCCAACACCTGCCGCGCGCGCTCGACCGTGTGGATGCCGCCGCCCGCCTGCACCGGAAGCCGCTTGGCAATCTGCTCCACAAGCACGGAGTTGTCGCCCTGCCGCATCGCCGCGTCCAGGTCGATCAGTTGCACCAGCGGAAACCGCGAGAATTTCTCAATCCAATATTCAAAATCGTCGAACGCCAGGCGCAGTTTGTCGCCCTGCACAAGCTGCACAATACGTCCGCCCAGCAAATCAATCGAAGGAATCAGCATGGCAGCCTCACCGATACGCCGACCGCGGCGAGTTCCTCTTTGAGCGATCGCGAGGTCGAAACTCCAAAATGAAAAATGCTCGCCGCGAGCGCCGCATGTGCTTTGCCGCGCCCGAAGACATCGGCAAAATGCGCCACCGTTCCCGCGCCGCCTGAAGCAATCACCGGAATGCCTACGGCTGCGCTCACCGCCGCGGTCAGTTCGCAGTCAAATCCGGCGCGCGTCCCGTCCGCATCCATCGAGGTCAGCAGAATCTCGCCCGCCCCGCGCTCCTCGGCCTCGCGCGCCCACTCGACAACTGTTCGGCCGATGGGGCGCCGCCCGCCATGTACGAATACTTGTGCATTTCGCACCGGGTCGGCCGCCGCAGGATCGCGCCGCGCGTCGATGGCGACAACAACCGCCTGCGCGCCAAAGCTGCTGCCGATGGCGCTGATCAAATCCGGGTCCGCCAGTGCTGCCGAGTTGATACTCACCTTGTCCGCGCCCGCCTCGAACACCTGTTCCGCGTCCCGCGCCGACTTGATGCCCCCGCCTACGCAGAACGGCACAAATAAATCGCGCGCCGTGCGCCGCACCGTATCGAGCAGTGTCTGCCGCCCTTCGTGCGTTGCCGTAATGTCGAGCAGCACAATCTCGTCCGCGCCCTCGCGCGCATGCCGCGCCGCCTGAGTCGCCGGATCGCCCGCGTCGATCAGGTCGACAAACTGCACGCCCTTCACCACGCGTCCCGCGTGCACGTCGAGGCAGGCAATGATGCGCTTGGTCAGCATGGAATTCCTTTCGCATCCCACGCGAGAAAGTTCCGCAGAATTTTCAGCCCCGTCGCGCCGGATTTCTCCGGGTGAAACTGCACTCCCATTACGCTGCCGCGCTCAACGGCCGCTGCGAACGGCTCAATATACTGCGTCACCGCGGCCGTGTCTGCCGTAACCGGCCCCTTGTACGAATGCGTGAAGTACACAAACTCGCCCGGCTCGACACCCTTGAGCAATCGCGATCTCTCCCGCACTTCGAGCGAATTCCAGCCCACATGCGGAACTTTTTCTGTGCTTTCGGCAAACCGCGTGCACGATTCGGCAAAATGTCCGAGCCCCGGTTGCGCGGGAGCCTCGGTCGATCCCGCATAGAGCCACTGCATCCCCACGCAGATTCCGAGAAACGGCACGCCGCGTGCAATGGCCGCGCGAATCGCGCCCGTCAGCCCCGTCGCGTCCAGCCGTTCGGTCGCCGCGAAGTGTCCCACTCCCGGCAGCACGATGCGCTCCGCCGATTTGACCAACGACAAATCGCCATCAGTGACCACAGGCTCCGCACCCAGATGCCGCAACGTCTTCAGCACCGATGTCAGATTGCCGGCCTTGTAGTCGATCACCGTCACGCGCATCAGAGCAGGCCTTTCGTCGATGGCAGCATCTCGCCCAGTTGCTTGTCGCGGCTGCAGGCCACGCGCAACGCCCGCGCAAACGCCTTGAAGATGGCCTCAATCTTGTGGTGGTTCGATCGTCCGTACATGGTCTTCACGTGCACATTGGCCCGCGCCCCGCGCGCAAAGCCCTCGAAGAAATCCGTCACGAGTTCCGCCTGCAGATCGCCCACGAGGCGCGTGCGCACCTTCGTGTCCACGGCGAAAGCCGCGCGCCCGCTCAGGTCCACGGCGGCAATCGCCAGCGTCTCATCCATCGGCATCACAAAGTAGCCGGCGCGCAGAATGCCGCGTTTGTCGCCCAGCGCCTTATCAAACGCCTCGCCAAGTGCGATGCCGACGTCCTCGACCGTGTGGTGCTGGTCGACATCGAGATCGCCGTCGCATTGAAAATTCAAATTGAAGGCGCCATGCCGCGTAAACAGCTCCAGCATGTGATCGAAAAAGCGAATGCCCGTAGAGATCTTGTACCGGCCGCTCCCCTCAATCGTGAGCTCCAGCTCGATGCGCGTCTCCGTGGTGTTGCGCACTATGGTTGCTGTCCGCGCGCCCGCGCGTTTTCCGGCTTTCTTCGTCGTCATTGCGTTTCGCCTCCGCTGCGCAGTGCGGCCAGCGCTTCGTTCAGCGCCACCACGGCCTGCCTCATCTGTTCGCGCGTCCCAATCGTGATGCGTACGCGCCCTTCGCAACCAGGGTCGCTGGAGCGGTCGCGTACCAGCACTTCCGCGCCGCGCATCAACCGCACAAACTCGGCGTGCCGCGCGCCGATCTCGACAAGGACAAAATTTGCCCGGCTCGGCCAGCGGCGTACTCCAGCCGCATCGAGCGCTGCCTCGAATTCGACGCGTGCAGTAAGAACTTCGCCGACGTACCAGTCGAGATACGCCGTGTCCTCAAACGCAGCCTGCAGGCACACCAGCGCCAGCGAGTTCACGCTGTAAGGCGAAAGCACGCGCCGCACCCATCGCATCAGCTCCACAGGCCCAGCTAGCAACCCCAGGCGTAACCCGGCCAGCCCGTACGCCTTTGAGAACGTGCGCGCCACAATCAGGTTCGGAACGGTGCCCACCAGATCCATCACAGTTTCGCCGTGGAAGTGAAAATACGCTTCGTCCACCAGCACTACCGCTTGCGGCGCGCGCGCGGCAAGCTCCAACAACTGCTCGCGTGTCGCCACAGAGCCCGAAGGGCTGTTGGGATTGGCAATCGCAATCACCTTAGTCCGCGGCGTGATTGCCCCCATCAGCCGCTCAAACGGAAACTGCAAATCGTCCGCGGCCTGCACCGCAACCACGCGCGCATCGGTCGCCGAGGCGTAGACCTCGTACATGGTGTACGTGGGAACAGGCAGCAACAACTCATCGCCCGCCTCAAGAAACGTCTCGAAGAGCACGTGAATCGCCTCATCCACGCCGTTGGTCAACGCCACCTGTTCAGCCTTCAGGCCCAGGTGCGCAGCCACCATCGCTTCCACCGGTTCGCGCTCGGGATAGCGCGTGAGCGCGCCCATGGAAACCGCCGCCAGCGCGTCCGTGACTCTTGGAGAGCAGGCCAGCGTGTTCTCGTTGAAGTCCAGCCTCAGCGTGTCGCGGCAACCGAGTGGAGGGTGATACTCCTTCATCGCCTGCACACGCGCGCGCGGCGCAGGAGAAGCGCTTGTCAGTGCGTCAGCCACGGGACCTCCTTTTCGTCGCGGGTTTGGAGCGCAATCGCGTGCGAATCGCCTCAGCGTGGCCGATCAGTCCCTCGGCCTCTGCGAGGAGCGCGGCCTTCGGTCCCAGCGCGCGCACGCCTTCTGCCGTGTACTCCTGCACCGTGATGAGTTTCACAAAATCATTCACGCTCAATCCGCCGCGCACTCGCGCCATGCCGCCCGTGGGCAGCGTGTGATTGGGCCCGGAGATGTAATCTCCCATGGGCTGCGAAGACCAACGGCCCACAAACACCGATCCGGCGTTCTCGACCCACTCGAGATCGCTCGCCGCATCCACCGTCAGGTGTTCGGCCGCAAGGCGGTTCGTGATGGCGCGCGCCTCTTCCACTGAGCTTGCGACGATCACGACTCCATGACGTCGCAAGGCCTCGCGCGCCACGGGATTCTCGCGGCTGCGTGTTTTTGTCTCTGCAATAACGGCACGCGCCAGATCCTCGCGCGTGGTGATAAAGATGGCCAGCGCCTCAGGATCGTGCTCGGCCTGCGCCACCAGGTCACTCGCAATGTCTTCGGCGCGGCCGCGCTCGCTTGCGACGACGATCTCCGTAGGTCCGGCCAGCATATCGATCGCGCAGTCAAACGCCACCAGCCGCTTCGCAGCTGTCACATACAAATTTCCCGGCCCGACAATCTTCTCGACTCGCGCAATGCTTGAAGTGCCGTATGCCAATGCAGCAATTGCGTGCGCCCCGCCCAACCGGTAGAACTCCGTGATGCCCAGCAGGTGCGCTGCTGCCAGCGTTTCCGGTGCGGGCTTCGGCGAAACCACGACGATGCGCTCAACGCCCGCCACCTGCGCGGGAATCGCCGTCATCAGCAGTGTCGAAGGCAGCGGATGCCGGCCGCTGGGCACGTAGCAGCCCACAGAACTAATCGGCCTCCCAAGCTGGCCGGTCTTGAGTCCCCGCACCGGCGCAAAACTCCACGATTTCGGCATCTGTCGTTTGGCAAATCCGCGAATCTGCGCGGCCGCCGTGCGCAACGCATCGCGCAAAGCAGGATCGAGCGCCTTCCACGCCGCCGCCATCTCCTCCGGCGTCACGCGCAGCGCATTGGGCCCGCTCAGCCCGTCGAACTCCGCCGCATAGCTTAGCAGCGCGCGATCGCCGCGCCGGCGCACGTCACTGACGATGCGCTTCACGGCGGGCAACACCGCATCCAGCGCCGCACCGCCACGCCGTTCCAGAGCTGCCAGCGTTTCCGCGGCGGCTTGCGCTCCACGTCCTTTCGTCCGGATCAGCTTCATTGTTCCTCTCGGGACTACAGCACAACTTTGTTCAGCGGATACTCAACGATCCCGGCTCCGCCCGCCGCTTTGAGCCGCGGGATCACGTCGCGCGCTACGCGCTCTTCGAGGATCGTATTCACGGCTACCCACTGGGAATCGCTCAGCTGCGAAACCGTCGGCGAGGTCAATGCCGGCAGTACCGCCAGCACCGCTTCGAGATTCGCGCGCTTCACGTTGAGCATCAACCCCACCTGCGCCTGCGCGTCAATCGCGCCCCGAAGCATGGTCGCAATCTGATCGATCTTCTGCCGCTTCCACGTATCGGCCAGCACCGCCTTGCTCGCGATCAGGTGCGTCTCGCTCTCCATCACCGTGTCAATGATCTTCAGGTGATTGGCCTTCAGCGAGCTGCCCGTCTCCGTCACTTCCACAATGGCGTCGGCCAGCATCGGCGGCTTTACTTCGGTCGCGCCCCAACTGAACTCCACCTTCACGTTCACGCCCTTCGCGGCAAAGTAGCGCTTGCTGGTCTCCACCAGTTCGGTCGCAATAATCTTGCCTTCCAGATCTTCGGCCTTCTCGTAGCCACTCGACTCCGGCACCGCCAGCACCCAGCGCACTTTGCGCCGGCTCTGCTTGGCATAGGTCAGCGTGGTCACGCTCTCCACGTTCAGCCCGCTCTCCACCACCCAGTCGATGCCCGTCAACCCCGCGTCCAGCACGCCGTGCTCCACGTAGCGCGCCATCTCCTGCGCGCGAATCAGCATGCATTCGATCTCGCTGTCGTCGATGGACGGAAAATAGGAGCGGCCGTCGGCATAGATGTTCCATCCCGCGCGCTTGAACAGCGCAATGGTCGCATCCTGCAAACTACCCTTGGGAATTCCCAGTCTCAGCTTGTTAGCCACGGCTCACCTCCGCGCTCACAGAAATCGGTTTGGTAAAGCAGCTCACCGTGCCCTCGTGGCACACCAGGCCATCGCCTTCAACCTCTACGCGAAACAGCAGCGTATCGTTGTCGCAGTCGGTCGCGGCCGAAATCACGCGCAAGCGGTTGCCGCTGGTCTCGCCTTTCATCCACAGCTTCTGGCGCGTGCGGCTCCAGAAGGTCACAAACCCGGTCTCTAGGGTCTTCGCGTAGCTCGTCGCGTTCAGAAAACCCAGCATCAGCACCTCGCCGGTGCGTGCGTCCTGCACGATTCCCGGCACGAGGCCATCCATCTTCTCAAAATCGATCATCGGTAGAGTACTCATTTTCGTTTCTATTTCCCTTCGCATTCTTGTTTACACATGAAAAAGCCCGCCAGCGTTTTCGCCGGCGGGCTCACTAACTTCTTTCTGATCTCTCTGGCCGCTTACTTCAGGCCATGGCAGTCCGCCGGCATGGATGTCCCATGATGATGGTGGTGGCCGTGAGGGCGGAGGCTCTGCATCTCTTTTCAAACTACGGGCAAACCCCTGATGATGTCAAATAGTTCTTGCAACATTGAATTGGAGGATCCTGATGCCCGATGTCATTTCTCTCACCTACGAGCGCGCAATGGCAGCGCCTCCCCAAGCGCTTTTTCGCGCCTGGACGGAGGAGTTCGAGCGCTGGTTTGCCGCGCCAGGCTCGGTGCGGATGAAGCCCGAGGCCGGCGCGCCCTTCTTCTTCGAAACCGAGTTTGAAGGCTGGCGGCATCCTCACTACGGCCGCTTTCTTCGGCTGGAGCGTCCTCACCTCGTTGAGCTCACATGGGTTACCGCCGCGACGCAGGGGGCCGAAACCCGGGTGACGGTCGAGTTTTCGGTCGAAGGCAATGGCACGTATCTCCGCCTTACGCATGCCGGCTTTCCCGATCGAGCTTCGATGAAGCGCCATGAGGAGGCGTGGCCGCGCGTGCTCGAGCACCTTGATCGCTCCATTGCGTGCGAAGTTTAGGGCTTGCCCGCCGATTTATATGCCTTATTTGCCGGCCCGGGATGGCGATTTCGCACCACATCCCAAACGTCATCGCATGAGCAAAGTTGCTTCGTTGGGTTGCGGCCGCGCCCGTGCAGGCGGAGAATGATTGCGTGCAACTCCGCAAGCCATTCACGGCACTCTTTGCCGCGCTGCTGATCCTCAACCTGGTCCCGATCATGCTCGTCGTACCGAGCCATGCGCAGTCCAGTGCGCCGCAAGCCGCGCCCAAGACCAAACCCGCTCCATCTCCCGCGTCACCGATCGACATCAATCACGCCAGTATCGAGGAGCTACTCAGAGTTCCCGGCATGACGTCCAGCTGGGCTGGCCGCATCGTGCGCTTCCGCCCCTACCGCACCAAGCGGGATCTTCTCGATCACGGCATCCTTCCCGGCGACGTCTACGACCGTATCAAGGATGCGATCATCGCGCATCGCGCCGAGGAGTGAGCGGCCTCGCGAGCGGAGCCTTGAACTTCAACCAACTCGCGCTCCCGCAACCGCTCGATTGACCGCCTCGTCGATCGCGTCGAACACCTGCTGGCCGGAATCCAAGTCGAACTTCCTTGCAAAATGCGCGCCCGATTCGAAGATGCGCGGCAGGTCTTCCATTCCAAGTAGTTTCGGGTGGTGTGTACCGCCGCTCCAGTCAATGTAGCGATAATTCATCGGGGCGACGCGCAAGCCCGGCTGGTTGCATAATATGGTGTGATATAGCGCCTCATCCGGGATAAACTTCCGCGCAAAGTGCTTGTGAAGCTTGCGGTTTGTCTCCGAATCGGCCAACAGCACCTTTGCTGCTCGCCGATTGGCCGTGAACCAAGCCTCCCCGCCATAGCAGCGCAGATTGCCGTCAAACGGCGTCAGCCAGCGCACCACGCGCTCCGACCGCAGTTGGCCGAGGTAGATCTTCGTCCGTTTGCGGCGCGCCAGCGAGAATCCCGGTACCCACAAGGGAATCGCGACATAGCGGCCGTATGCCAGCGGCACCCACTCCTTGCTGCAAAACGAACTCTCTGCATATTGCACATTCTGGTCAGGAACGAACGGGTGCACCACCTGCCGGTGGTCGATGTAAGCGTCGGCGCCGCCGGCTTCGAGATCGCGAAGAACATCACCCGGGGCTCGCACCGGATAATCCGATCCGCTCAGATAGACGAACCAGTCCGGCGCATCCTGATTCGAGTAAAGAAGGCGCAACGCTTCGCGAAAGGCGAGCGCAACGCTAATTTGTCCCCAACCGGTCACAATGTGCGGCTGGACGAATCGCACTTGCTCGGGAAATGTGATCCCATCCAGCGGTGTTTTCGAAAAGTCGTGATGGCAGGCGATTGGAGCCCCCGGGTACAACTCATCCAGTCGCTGCGTCAATCGCCGGAGCTGCGCCGCCTTGTCGTGCGCAAGTAGTACAAATCCGATTTTGGGACTCACGACGGTATTCTACCCCGTTGACCCTGAGGCCGAGTCTCGGATCGGCAGGCCCGCGCTTTTGCGCCATCGAGCGCCGCGCCGCTTACCGGTCGCGGACGTAACGGCGCCTGTGCATGACTCAAAACCAAAGCAATTCGCATCCCTCCGCGCCCATGCCGTTAAACTGTTAGCTGAACAGGAGGTATTCTCATGCAAGCCCGCATTCTCGGCACCACCATGCCGGTTCTCGAAGTCGATCTCAATCCCGATGAGAGCGTGTTTTCTGAGAGCGGTGAGCTCTCGTGGCTGACCGCATCCATTCAGATGACGACGCACACACAAATGGGTGGGGGCGGCGGTTTCTTCGGCGTCCTCAAGCGCGCTGCTGCCGGCGCAAGCATCTTCATGACCGAGTACCGCGCCGTCCAGTATCCCGGTTCGGTTTCGTTCGCCGCCAAGGTCCCCGGCCACATTGTCCCCGTTGAGCTCGGCCAGGGGCAGGAGTATCTGGTGCACCGGCACGGCTTTCTGTGCGCCACGCCGCAGGTCACCATCACCCTGGGTTTCCAGCAGTCGCTTGGCGCAGGCATCTTTGGCGGCGATGGATTTCTGCTGCAGCGCATTGGCGGCATGGGCACGGCATGGCTCGAGCTCTCCGGCGAACTCGTCCAGAAAAATCTCGCGCCCGGCGAAGTGCTGCGCGTGCATCCAGGCCATGTGGGAGCATTCCAGGCGTCGGTCGGTTTCACGATCACCGTGGTTCCCGGCATCAAGAACATGATCTTTGGCGCCGATGGAATCTTTCTCGCGCAAATGGTCGGTCCGGGCGCGGTCTGGCTGCAGACGCTTCCAATCTCGCGCCTTGCCCACCAGATCTACGAGTATCTGCCCAAGGCTCCGGCGGCGGAGCAGGTGGGCGGCGCTGGATTGGTTGGCGGCATCCTCGGCTCAATCATCAGCGGGGGACAGTAAGAACCAGCGGTGTTAGCGGAGCTAGAGTCGTTACAATCGTCTAACTCCGCTAGCTCCGCCACCGACGCTAGCTGCGCTTTCACCCAGGCTTGTAAGGATCGCCTCGCATGAATCAACCCGTACCAGGCTCCGCGCAGAGCATTCGCGGCCACATCGTCTTCGCCTTCGCTCTTGCCTTCGCCATCTATGTCGCGTGGCTGCTGCGCAGTGTCCTGTTCCTTTTCTACGTCTCGGCGCTTTTCGCCGTCATCCTCACGCCGGTGGTGCGCGCCACGTCCCGGCTGCGCATCGGCCAGTGGCATCCGTTCCAGGATGCGGCAGCTATCTTTTTCCTCTTGCTGCTTGTGGCCGGCGCCCTCACGGCCTTCGGTTTTCTCGCCCTCCCGCCCGTCATTCGCGATTTCGAGGCTCTCAATGGCGAAATGCCCACACGCCTTCCTCCTTTGCTGGCCCGGCTCAGGCAGATTCCCCTCGTCGATCGCCTGAACTCCAGCGAAGTCATTGACTGGATTCAGGGCTCCGTCAACCAGACCGCCGCCTCGTTGCTGACCTCACTTACGGGCTGGGCCCACGAACTCCTTCAATTCTTCGCCGGTTTCGTGCTTACGCTCTATTTCATTCTCGAGGGCCACAGTGCGTACCGCTGGTTCCTCTCGTTTCTTCCCCAAGAGCCCCGCCAGCGTCTCGACAAAACCCTGCAACGCGCCGCCGTCCGCATGGGAAAGTGGCTCGTCGGTCAGCTCAGCCTCATGCTTATCCTGGGAGCGGCCAGCACCGTCCTCTATCTCTCCCTCGGCGTCCGCTACGCCTACGGCCTCGGCGTGCTCACCGGCCTGCTTAATGTGATTCCCGTGCTGGGCGCGGCCGTTTCGGTCGTGCTTGCCGTCCTGGTGGCGGCCATCGACTCCTGGGGCCGCGTGTTGGGCGTCGTCCTCTTCTTCGCCGTCTGGATACAGATCGAGAATTCCTGGCTCATTCCCCGCATCATGAAGCACCGCGTGGATTTGCCGGCGCTGGCCATCTTCGTCTCTCTCCTGCTGGGCACGGCGCTCGGAGGAGTTTCCGGTGCCCTGGTCTCCATTCCCACGGCGGTCCTCGTCGCCGTGCTCATCGACGAGTATCTCGTGCGCAAGGATCCGGCGTAAGTTGGCTGTATTCTTGCTTCAGAGTCGCACAAAGCCGATGTCAGCCGCCGATTGTTCACTACGAACTCTGGACTGCGAACTGCTCTATGCCGGCAGGCGCATCGCTTCCAGCGCCGCCGTCAGGTCCCTGCCCAGAGTTCCCTGCGCTTCGGCAGTCAGCTTTTCATCGCGGCTGGTCAGGTAGAAGACGTCAATCGCGGTCTCGCCTTCCGTATCGATAAGCGCGATCTTGATGTTGCATTGGTGCGAGCTCAGGGTGAGCGCGATCTGCCGCAGCAGGCCGGGTAGGTCCTGCGCGACCACCTGCAAAAGCGTCGAGTGGCTCGAGGCCTCGTTGTCGAATTCGAGCTTCGTCGCAACCTCGACCTTGAGATTGGTGGGATGATTCAGGTGGCGGCGCGCGTCGAGCAGCTGTTGCACCGAGACTTTTTGAGACACCACGTCGCGCACGTTGGCGAGAAAGCGCTCCTTCTCGCTGGGATTCAGCTCGATGGTGCGGAAAATATCGGTGAAATAGAAGCTGTCGACAATCACGCCCGCGTCGTTGGAGTAGGCTCCGGCGCGCACGATATTCATGCCCCACGCCGCCAGAACGCCCGCCACGTCGGCAAACAATCGCGTGCGGTCGCGCGTGATCACGGTCAGGTCAAAGAGCTGCCGGTTGGGCCGCAGATCCAACTGCACCGCATCCTGGTCGAGGTTCAAAGCCATCTCGAAGTGATTGCGAATCTGTTCCGGCAGGCGGGTCTGCAGGTAGCGCTGCGGCAGCCCTTCCAGAAATTGCTTCAGCGCATCGTGTTGTGCGGGTGGAACCATCGACCGGATGCGGTTGAGCAGGGTGGGATCGATGGCGGCGTGATAGCGCGCCTCATCCACCGAGCGGTCCATGAAGTTCGCGGTGGACATGTAGAACTGCCATAGATTCTCGGCCTTCCATGGCGTCAGCGCGTCGGGATTCACCGCCTTGATGTCGGCAAAGGTCATCAGGGTCAGCATCTTCAGCAGTTGCGGGCTGCCGATCTTCTCTGAGAAGGCCTTCACGTTGTCCAGGTCGAAGATGTCCCGGCGCATGGCCGCTGACATCTCCAAATGCAGCTTGATGAGCTTCAAAACCATTTCTTTCTCTTCGGCGTCGAAGTCCAGCCGCGCCAGGAAACTATCGGCCAGCTCCACGCTTTGTCCCGCGTGCTCGCCGGTGCGCCGCGCCTTGCCCGTGTCGTGCAGCAGCAGCGCCAGCAAAAACAGATCCATCCGGTCGATCTCCGGCAGCAATTGCGCCAGCCGCTGCTCGTACTCGAATGCCGGCTGGCGCAGGCCATGCACGTTGTCGATGGTCAGAAATGTGTGCTCGTCCACCGTATAGCGGTGGTAGCTGTCGCGGATCACCAGCGCATCGATGCCGTGAAATTCAGGGATCAGCATCTCCAGCACGCCCAGAGCGTGCATGGTGCGCAGAGCGTGCGCGGCGTGCGGGCCCAGCAGAGCCTCGCGTAGCGCATTCCACAGGTACGGCCCCTCGGGAATCGAAATTGCCAGAACCGGCAACGCGTCCGTGATGCGATCCTCGGCCGCCTGCGACAATGTGTAGCCATGCGTCGCCATCAGCGAGAAGATTCTCAGAATCGCCGCCGTGTCGTTGAACTGCGCGCCGGGCTGGATGTCGATGCGTCCCTGGTCAAGCAGGAAATCGGTTCCCGCGATGGGCGTGCGCCGTCGCCGGAATTGGCGGTAGAAGCTCACCGGCGCCGGCAGATGTTCCATTAACAATGCCGCGCGGCGATAAATCACGCGCGCGTGCCGGTAATAGGTGCGCATCCAATAGGAGGGATCGGCCGTTCCCCGCGTCTCCAGGCCGATCGATCGCGCCGCGGCCTCATCCTGCGATTGCCAGTCGAGCGTGTTGTCGTCGCGCCCGTGCCGGAAGTGCAGGAAACATCGCGCTGCGGCCAGAAAGTCGAAGGCCGCTTCGGCGTCGCCGCGCGCGCTCTGGAACACGCCGCCGCGTTGCCGCGGCCACTCCTTGGTCTCTTTCAAGTGGAACAGAACCGCAAACCAGACGGCGAGCGAGTAGTCGCGCAAACCGCCGGGGCAGTCCTTGATGTTCGGCTCGAGATGAAAAATGGTGTTGCCAAATTTCGCGTGCCGTGCGCGGGCAATCTCGCCCAGCTTTTGCGTAATGGTTGACCACTCGCTCAGCACCAGGCCGGGGAGCGTCACCTGGTGAAGCTGCTGATACAGCGGAAACTGTCCGGCCAGAAAGCGCCGGTCGAGCGTGGCCAGGGTGAATTCCAGGTTGTCGGGATCGAACCGGCCGGCTTCCTTCACGGTGCGCGAACTGGGGCTGGCGCGCAGGCCAATGTCCCACATGCCCTGGATGATCGCCCGCACGGCTTCCGTCGACTGATCCTCCGTCTTCTCGTCGGCAAAGGCGAACAGCACGTCGATGTCGGAGAACGGGAAGAGATCCTTGCGCCCATAGCCGCCCATCGCCAGCAGCGCCACGTTCTGCGCAGGCAGGTCGGCAAACGCCCTGCGCCACATTTCAATCAGGATGCGGTCCACCACCGCCGAGCGTCGCCGGATGGCCGCCGTGCCGTCTCCGGTGCGGTCGCAGGTCTGGCGCACCAGCGCCATCTCCCGCATATACTGCTCCCGAAGATCGTCTACTGCCAAAACGACTGCACTCATAGGGTTGTTGTTTGCTTGGGCCGGCCAAAGCAAGAAGGGGTTGCTACAAGAATAAGCGATCTTTGCCGAAGCGAGGAGGTTTTCGTGCCGCAGGTTGAGAATCGCCGCGGCCCTGGGCAGTGACCGCCCGCATTTGCACCCACAACTCTCAACTCAATTCTCTCAACTAAGCACGAAAGTGCGCGTCACGGTCCCTTGTTCCCTGCTTTATTGCGGAAACGGCACAAACTTCTCCGCGCACGAGGCCGGGTTGCCCTCCGCCGGGGTCCCTTTGATCGTAGAGTCCTCGCCCGCCGGCAGTTGCAAATTGGTCGGCTCGGGTCCGAGCGTCACGTCGGCGTGATCCACCTGATAGGTATACTTCGCGTCGTCGGTAATCTGTACACCGTTGAGCGTGGCCGCAATCCGGTAATCGTGCCCGTAGCCGTTGAAGGTGATCTTGCCGCCGCCGCTCACCCGCACATTGTGCAGCGTGATGTCGCGCATGGTCGGTGGCGAGTTCCCCTGCAACGGGCCGTTCGCCGAATACGCCGTGTCGAGCGTGATGGGATTGGGCGAATTGCGAATGCACACGTCGTCGTAGACTACGTCCTGGGTCAGGCCGCCGCGTGAGCCGTTCGACTTGATCCGTATGCCGGCGTCGGTGCCATCCAGCGAGAGATCGAAGACGCGAATCTTGCTCACGCCGCCATTGGTCTCG
The DNA here is from genome assembly GCA_050011915.1 of Occallatibacter sp. Taxonomy (GTDB): domain Bacteria; phylum Acidobacteriota; class Terriglobia; order Terriglobales; family Acidobacteriaceae; genus Telmatobacter. Next base: position 12,504 of record JBEKIE010000044.1, on the reverse strand, counting down.
CTGCCGATCGACATCCCGTGACCCCAGTAGAAGTGATTGTGGCTGATGGTCATGTTCGTCGCCCCGCCCGGCCCGCCCTTGATGGCGATATTGTCGTCGCCGTCGCGGATAAAGCTGTGCGTAATGGTCACGTTCTTCGCGCCGTTACCCGGATCGATGCCGTCCGTGTTGCGCGACAGCGGGTGTGGCGAGTCCGCGATCCGGCGCGCCGTATCGATCTTCACGCCCCACACCGTAAATCCGTTGCCGTGGTTGTAGCTCACGTGAAAGTTGGGCGAGTTCCTCAGCGTAATCCGGTACAGCGTAAAGTTGTCGGAGTCGTTGGCCACAATCAGCCGCGGCACCTGCTGGCCGCCGCCGTCGCGGGCCTGCTGCGCAAGGTCCCACCAGGAGTACTGTGAGCCCAGGATCTTCTCGCCGCCGCGGCCATCGATCGCCCCGTCACCCATGATCCCCACATCTTTTGCGCTCTCCACCGAGATCAGCGGCTTGCAACCGCGGCCCCCGCCATGGCTCACAATGCCGCAGCTTCCCAAAGAAGTTGCAAAAACCGCAGGATCGCGCGAGGCGTAAAGCGTCACGCCCAGCCCCACGATCAACGTCACCTCGGGGCGCAGCTCGAGCGGCCCGCAAAGAAATGCGTCGTTGGTCTCGTTCACGTGCAGCAGCACAGCGCGTCCCTTGCCGCATTTGTCGATGGCCTTCTGAATGCGCGCGGTATCGAGCTTTTGCTCGTCTTCCGGCGCCAGCGTGTGCCCGTGGCTCTGCAGTTGCGCATCCACGGTGGCGCAAAGCTGCGGAAAAAATGGCTCGATGACGGTGCGCGTGTCCTGCGCTTCTAGACACGAGGCGGCACCGAAAATCGCGGCGAATAGGTAGACAGACCGGGGAATCATGTGCGTGCGTCCTTTGTTGATGGTTACTGCTGCATCAACACACTAAAACACTGCGCTCCATCAAAACAAGAGCCGGCAGCGGCTGGCGCAGCCGCTGCTGCATGCAATGCGGGTGTCGGTGTTGTCGTCGCGTCCCGGCGGGCATGCGCGCAGAGGGCGCCCGTTGCAATCCGGGCCTGCACAGTCTTCGCACGCATGCGCGGCGTAGTCTTCAAGGCGCACGGCGCAACAAGGCGCCGCGTGCATCCGATCAAAGCGCGTTTTCGCCGCGCTCGTCGTTGCGGATGCGAATCGCATCGTCGATGCGGCTGATGAAAATCTTGCCGTCGCCAATGCGGCCGGTCCGCGCGGCGCCATTGATTGCATCAATGGCCTTGTCCTTCAGTTCATCGCGGACCACCATCTCGATCTTCACCTTGGGCAGAAGATCCACGGTATATTCACGGCCGCGGTAAAACTCGGTATGGCCCTTCTGGCGGCCGTGGCCGCGGGCTTCAAGAATGGTCATGCCTTCAATGCCTGCTTCCAGCAGCGCATCCTTCACCGCATCCAGCTTGGAAGGTTGTAATACGGCTTCAATCTTCACCATATGCAGAAATTCCTCGTTCGATAGCGTAACAGGTGGGGCGGGTTGTTTGCCGCCGTGTTTCCCGAAAAACAGCTTCTAGCTTCGTCTTGCCGGGACGAAAAGCACTCAACCCAGCATAAAAAGGCCAGGAGCTAGAAGCTAGTAGCTAGCAGCTAGGAATTGAAATCGTAGCCTTCTTCCCCGTGCTGCGAGAGATCGAGACCGGCCGCCTCCTGCTCGGGAGTCACGCGCAGTCCCATGATCTTATCCACAACGAAGAGCAGAATCAATGTTCCCACAATGGAGATTCCCCAGGCCATGCCCACGGCGGCCAGCTGATGGAGCATTTGGCCCCAATTCCCGTCGATCCAGCCGGTGGGCTTGCCCGCTCCGTAAACCGGATTGATGACCCATGTGGCAAAGACCCCGGTCAGCAGCGCTCCCAGCGTTCCACCCGCTCCATGCACCCCAAACGCGTCCAGCGAGTCGTCGTAGCCGAAGCGGGACTTGACCTGGAACACCATGAACGAGCAGAAAAATCCTGCCGCAAGGCCGATCGCCAGCGACGACATGGGCTGCACAAAGCCTGAAGCCGGCGTAATGGCCACCAGCCCGGCAACCGCACCGGAGATGGCGCCTAGCGCTGTCGGTTTGCCGTTGTGGAACCACTCAAAAATCGTCCATCCCAGGGCCGCGGCGGCCGTGGCGAAGTGCGTGTTCACAAAAGCGCTTGTGGCCAGAGGACTGGCCGCCACCGCGCTTCCCGCGTTGAAGCCGAACCACCCTACCCACAGCAAACAGGCGCCCACAAAACTCAGTACCATGGAGTGCGGCGGCATGGCCGTTTGCGGATAGCCGATACGCTTGCCCAGATAAAGCGCGCAAATGAGTGCCGAAACTCCGCTGGTGATATGCACCACCGTGCCGCCGGCGAAATCGAAGCTCGGAATGTGATTTCCGGCGGAGTTGAACAGTCCGCCTACACCCCACACCATGTGCGCCATCGGGCAATAGATCACCAGCGACCACAATGACAGAAATACCGCCATCGAGCTGAACTTCATGCGCTCGGCAAACGCCCCTGTGATCAGAGCCGGCGTAATGATGGCGAACATCAGCTGGTAGATCATGTACGTCTGCTCGGGAACGGTTGGGCCGTAATCCGGATTGGGAGTGAGCCCAACCCCGCGCAGGAAGATGTGCTCGAATCCGCCCACGAACATGTTCCCGCGGCCGAAAGCCAGCGAGTAGCCCACCAGCGCCCAAAGAATGCTTACCAGGCCCATCATGGCGAAGCTCTGCATCATGGTGCCGAGAATGTTCTTCCTGCGCACCAGGCCGCCGTAGAAGAGCGCTAACCCCGGGCCAGTCATCAGCAAAACCAGCGCCGCCGAGGTCAGCATCCATGCGTTATCGCCGGACATCTGCGCATTTTGAACGGCTTGTTGCAATGCGGCAATCTGGCTTTGCGTCGCGGGCGCATCCGCGGCCGGGGTTGGGGTCGTTGTCTGTGCGAGGGTCCACGCGGGAATCCCAAACAGTGCAAGGAAGAGCAATATTCTGATACATTTACGGCACATGAAGTTTCCACTCCAAAATTCGTTCACGCGCATGGAGCGCTTGACTCGTTGTCGTTTGTCCGCCGTCGGCATGGGCAGGCCAGGCACACAGATCGGTTTTCAGGCAGTCCGATACCCGCAACCGGGCACCCGACAAATGATATAGAAAGTTGGACTTTGCTTTCGTATCATTTTCATAAAGGCGCAAAAATAACGCAAGTTTTGTTTCATAGCGCCTTGCTTCTTCATAAACGTCATGCGGCAGCCGCAAAATCGCACGCCGAAAGGCCCCGGAATCGCTCCAAAGCCCACATGCCGGCCAATGGCTCTCTCTGTGGCCCTGGTCCTGGCCCTGACGTTCCAGTGCCGGGCCGCTCCTCCGCGTCCCTCAGATTGCTCCCGCATCGAGCTCACCGGCATGGTGAACACCGGCCAGGAATGGAAGACGCCCATCGGCGAAGGTTGGGTGTTTCGCATCCTGCCCATCATCCCCGGGCCGGAGGGTTATACCGGCTGGGACCTCGTGGTCGATCGCGATCCGCCGTCAGGCTACCCTGACGCGCTTCTGCTTGCCACTCCACCTTACAACTCCATCAACGAGCGCGAAGTGGGAACCACATTCGGCCTTCGCTCCCAGGACGCCATCGGCTGGAATCCGCGCAGCTTCCACTTCCTCACCAATCCCGCCACATTTCTTCAGGGTCAAAAACTCTTTCTGGATCTCTCCAGCCGGTTGCAGACGCACTCCGGCGCGCCCGAGAAAGAAGACCCGGCCCTGGCGCACCTCACCCAACAGCTCATGGCTTTGCAACGGGGCGCCGCCGCCGGAGAATTCCGTATTCTCGACGCTGGTCTCGCCCCCGGAAACGGCGACCCCGCTCCCTTCGCGCGGAACTGGGGAGAGCAGGCGTCTCACATGTCGTACATCCTTGAGCCTCAGTCCGGCACCAACCCTTCACCTGCCGGCGAGCTCGACTGGATTCGCTTTACCGTCAACCTCTGGCTTCCTGTCAGTTGGAAAACGCCGCCCGGCCTCACCACCGCCTCTGCGCCTTGCCCGCAATGATCGTGGCGCCTGAGCGAGTCAATGGGCGTACGTGTGAAAAAGTGAAAGAAGTGAATTGGGTGAAGGGGCTGGGCCGCGGCAGCAGCGAGTGAGTGAAGGTCGTACGGACCGCGAACCACGTTTCACACTTTCACTCCCTTCACTCCTTTCGCTAACCACTAACCGCGATATACTCGAACCATGGCGTCCACCGTAGAGCGCGACCGCTATCTGTTCGGAGCGCTGGATAGTAGCGTAAAAAATCGCCTCAAGGTCAGAGAAGCCGACTACGGCTACGAGCAGCAGGAAGGCGTCCTTCTCACTTCGCTCGATCTCGCAGTCAATTGGGTGCGCAAGAACTCCCTGTGGCCCATGACCTTCGGGCTGGCCTGCTGCGCCATTGAAATGATGTCCATGGGCGCGTCGCGCTTCGACATCGCCCGCTTCGGAGCCGAGGTTTTCCGCCCCTCCCCGCGACAGTCTGACCTGATGATCGTGGCCGGGCGCGTCTCGCAGAAAATGGCTCCCGTGCTGCGCCGTCTCTACGACCAGATGCCCGAGCCCAAATGGGTTATCTCCATGGGCGCCTGCGCCACCTCGGGCGGCGTTTTTAATAACTATGCTCTGGTGCAGGGCGTCAATCAGATCGTGCCCGTCGATGTCTATGTTCCCGGCTGCCCTCCGCGCCCCGAGCAGCTCATCTACGCCATCAATCTCCTCCAGGAAAAGATCCAGCACGAGCCGCGCAGCCTCTTGAAGACACTCAACGTCGGCTGACCGCGCACATTGCCCGGCGCACCAATCGCGTCTATTTTTCCGGCTATTCTCCTTTCCCCCAAGCAACTCATCTACGCGATTACGCTTCTACAGGAAAAGATTCAGCGCGAGCCGCGCAGCCTGCCGGAGATATTGAACGCAGGGTGAAACGTGGCTTAATCTACCTGACCTTCAGGTGATGCGTCAGCAAAGTGACAAATCACTCTCCCCCGGAGGTAGGCGTAATGAAGGTCGCAAATTGTTGAAAAAATGTGTGTTCCGGAAATTGCCTCAGAGACGGTTCGCAGAGCTGTGAGGCGCTTAGCGCTTTGCTTGCTGGAATTGTGTTGGTTCGCACCGGATTTAAAATCACAACCCCCTTTTCAACTGTTTCATCACCTGATTACGGAGGTTTATCGCATGCAAATTCGTGTTTTGAAATCTTTGGGCCGCGTTTTTGCCCTGGTAACTGTGGTGGCCTTGCTGGTCGCCATGGCAACGATCCCTGCAGCTTTGATGGCCCAGGCGGCTCCGACCGCAAATAGCCCGTCGGCAGAATCGCCATCCAAGTGGGACATTTTCATGGGATACAGCGCGCTCATCCCCAATGGGCACGTTGGCACCGCCCCAAACGGGAAAGGATTTCCCTACAATTCCATCGATATGGGCTCGATTTTGAGCATCACCCGCTTTTTCAACAATTATGTTGGCGTCAGAATCGAGGGAGATGAGCACATTTTGCTTCCCGAGTCCAACATAACGTGGGACCAGCCGGGCGACGATTTCAGCGGCGGATATGGGGGCGTGGTTTTCAGGATCCCGATGGCGAACGGGAAGGTCACGCCCTCTTTTCACGTGTTAGCCGGCGCGGAGCAAGTTGGTGCGATCTGGCAGACCGACGTTTTTGGCTTCGCGTTCACGGCCGGCGGCAGCCTCGACGTTGCAACGCCGCTGTTCGATCACCATTTGTCTATACGCCTCTACCAGGCGGATTATCAGTATCTCCACGCAAACTTCTTGGCCAGTCAGGGCGGGACTTACAATTTCAACCCCCAGGGGCGGTTGAGCGCCGGAATCGTATGGAACCTCGGCACGATTGCGCCGCCTGTGCCGATCACACTGGCCTGCTCGGCGAGTCCGGAATCCATCTTCCCCGGCGATCCAATCACGGTCACGGCATCGGCAGGAGGACTTAACCCCAAGGACAACGTGATCTATAGCTGGTCGGGCACGGGCGTGACTGGCAACGGCGCCACGGCGACAGTGGCCACGGCATCACTGGCGGCGGGCCAGTACACAGCGACGGGAACGGTGAAGGAAGGCAAGCCGGGCCGGGAAGGCATGAAGCCGTGGGAGACGGCGACCTGCACGGCGGGCATTACCGTGAAGGCGTTTGAACCTCCGACGATCAGTTGCTCGGCAAGCCCCACAACTATCGCTCCCGGAGGCGCAAGCACCATCACATCGTCGGCCATAAGCCCGCAAAACCGTCCGCTGACCTACAGCTATTCGGCCACGGCCGGTACGGTAACCGGCAGTGGGGCCTCCGCGGAGTATTCCTCGACCGGCGCGCCAACGGGTGACGTGGGCATCACCTGCAACGTGTCGGATGACAAGGGTCAGACGGCCAGCGCCAACACGAGCCTGACCATCAGCGCTCCCTACGTAGCTCCGCCGCCGAAGACGCAGGCGCTTTGCACCATCAGCTTCGCGACCGACAAGAAGCGGCCCATGCGCGTCGACAACGAAGCCAAGGCTTGCCTGGATCAGGTGGCCCTGGATCTGAAGCAGCAGGCTGACGCCAAGGCGGTGTTGGTCGGCGAGCAGACCACCGATGAGGCGGCCATCACGGCCAAGGAGCAGGAGAGAGCTTCCAAGCATCCGAACGCCACGGTGGACCTGTTCGCGGCGCAACGTGCGGTGAACGCCAAGAACTACCTGGTGACGGAGCAGGGCATCGACGCTTCGCGCATCAGCGTAGCTACGGGATCGACCGAAGGCCAGACGGAGGAGAACTATCTGGTGCCTTCGGGCGCGACATTCACAAACGATGTGACAGGGACGACGCCTGTGGACGAGACGGCAGTGAAGCCGCAGGAGCGCAAGCCGCTGTCGCAAAGGCACTGAGGAAGCAGGCCGCGGCGTAAGCGGCCTGCGTGCCCTAATTTGACCTGCGAGGTCCTGCGAACTCTGCCCCGTCCGGGGAGAGTTCGCAGGATCCAGCCTAAACCCAGTCTTCCAGCGGATACTCAAGGCCGGCCGGAAATCCTGGCCAGCGTTGGGTTTTTCGTTTGTCGCAAAGGTCCGCCCTGGCGCAGCTCCGCTTCATCCCTTCTTGCCGCCGTTGGCAACTCGTGCGCATAGCCGCCCTGCGTCTCCACCCCGTTTCGCCATCGCGCCCTGTCTTTGTCTATTCTGGATAGAGAACCGCGGGAGCCTCTCATCTAAATGAACCGCTTGCAATCTCTTCCCCTGAATTTTCGCCGGTACGCGTCTGCGGTCCGATTCTTTTCTCTTTTCTTGTGCGTGTCATGTCTCCCGGCTTTGCAAGCCCAAGCTGCATTCACCGTCCTCGGTCCCGACGGTGGTGACGCGCGCGCCTTTGCTTCCGTGCCCGGCGAGCCCCACCATCTCTATCTCGGCACCACCAACAGTTGGCTCTACGAATCGTTCGACGAAGGCGCAACCTGGCATCGCCTGGCCAAGCTCGATCGCGGTGACGGCTTCGTTCTCGACAGCATCGTGGTCGATTCCGCCCATCCCTCCACGCTCTACGTGGGCGCGTGGAAGAACACCGACGACGGAGGCCTCTGGATCAGCCACGACGCCGGCCGCACCTGGAAGGAAGCGCCGCTTCTCAGGGGCCAGCCGGTGCAGGCCCTGGCGCAGGCACCCTCCGCTGCGCACATCCTCTTTGCGGGAACCCTCCAGGGCGTTTACCGCTCCACCGATTCCGGAGCCACGTGGACCCAGATCAGCCCGCCCGGCAGTCACGAGATCCACGAGATTGAATCTCTGGCCGTCGATCCCGGCGACCCGGACGTCGTCTACGCAGGAACCTGGCACTTGCCCTGGAAGACCACCGATGGCGGCCAGACCTGGAGCAATATCAAGCAGGGAATCATCGAAGACTCCGACGTCTTCTCCATCATCGTCGACCCCGACAATACGCACGTCGTGTATCTGAGCGCCTGCAGCGGCATCTACAAAAGCGAAAACGCCGGTATTCTCTTTCACAAGATCGAGGGTATCCCCACTGAGGCGCGGCGCACGCGAGTCCTCATGCAGGATCCCGAAGACCGCCAGGTGGTCTACGCCGGGACCACCGAGGGCCTCTACAAAACCGTGAACGGCGGCAAGACTTTCGAGCGCACGACGGACTCCGATACGGTCGTCAATGACGTTTATGTCGATCCCGGCAACTCGAATCGCGTGCTGCTGGCCACCGATCGCGGCGGCGTCCTCGCCAGCGACGACGCGGGCGTCACCTTTACGCCCTCCAACACCGGAGTCTCCGAGCGCAAGATAGCGGCCCTCCTCGTCGAACGCAACGATCCCCAGCGCCTTTACGCCGGCGTGGTCAACGACAAACAATACGGCGGCGTCTTTCGTTCCGTCGATGCCGGCGCGCATTGGGAGCAGTTAGCCGCCGGGCTCGACGGCCGCGACGTGTTTGCCCTGGCGCAAACCAAGGATGGCGTCATCGTGGCCGGAACCAGCCACGGCATCTTCGTTCTCGGCGCCGGCGACCCGCCAGCCTCCAGCGGCAACGCCGCATCGGCCGAGGGCACGCCTCCGAGTGACGCATCGGTCGCCGCAGGAGACAATTCGACAGCCGCAGGCGCTTGGCAGCCGCGCAACACCATTGCCAACACGTTGCTCAAGACCACGACGGAAACTCACCACGGAACCAAAGTCAACATCGAGAAAACGGTCAACGCGCCGGTTATTCAGTTCGAAAGTCTCGTCAACGCGCTCGACGTTTCGGGCGACGTGTGGGTGGCGGCCACCAACTACGGTCTGCTCACAAGCCACGATCAGGGCGCAACCTGGCAAGGCGGTCCTGTCATGGGCATGGGCGACTACCTTTCCGTTACGGCGCAAGGCAGCAACATGGTTGCGGCCCGCGACGACAGCGTGGTCATCTCCAGCGACTCCGGCCAGTCCTGGTTCCCCATGAGCGTGCCCACCATGCTCACCCATATTCACTGCGTTGCCTTTGCGCCCGACGGCACGCTCTGGCTGGGCGGGCGCGAAGGCGTCTTCTTCACGCGCAACCTGGGCAAAAACTGGATGTTGATCAATCGTCTTCCCTTGCGCGACGTCGACGATCTCAGCTACGACCCAGTCTCCAAACGCGTCCTCGTCAGCTCGCGCACCAAGGATGAAATCTACGCCATCGACCCCAGAACCATGGCCTGGGTCTTTTGGCAGACCGGCTACCAGATCGCCCTGATCCGCGCATCCGGCGACCGGCTCGTCGCGGCGTCGCTCGACGACGGTGTTCTGCTGGGACCCAAAGTTCCCCCCGCGCCCGCGCCGCCCCCCGACGCGCCCGCGCAGTGACCATGTTGTGGGCCGTGAACCGTGCACTGCGGGCCGTGAGCGGCTCAATGAAGAGCTTTTTCATCCGCCGCTGACGCCGGAGGAGCGAGAGGTCGCCGCCATCGAGGGATGGATTCTCGGGGTAGCGTGACAGGACGGCGAATCACCCTCGCCTTTAATTCACCTATACTCGCTCCATGCCTCCTCAAGATCAGAGCCATCGGGAGACCGAAGAACTCCAAGGAAGAGTGAGAGTCATTCGCGATCTGGAAAGGGCAATCCGCCTTTGGGAACTGCTACGGGATCACGAGCAGCGAGTAGCAAACGAAACGAAGGCACGTTCCGAGAAGCAGGGAGATTCCGTTGAGACCAGCCTGACAATTGCCAAAGCACGCGCTTATATTGACACCTGCAATGCCTCGATTCTTGCGACCACGGCACGAATCAACGAACTGGCAAGAGGGGATTAATCACGCCAACCCGCTCCCGGCGCTTCCCACAGAATCCTGCACGGCCCGATACGTTACGCAAGCCGACTGAATACCTCCCGACTTTCTCAGGTCTGCCAAAAAGCCTATCGGGGCAGACGTGGGCTTTCGCTCGCTGCAATGCCTATCGGAGTAACCTCGCGTAAAGTGAGCAATGCGGAACAGTCGGCAGCTTGGCGGAGGGGTACTCTCTCTTCCATGACTCAAGACATCAAAATACTGAAGGTTGAAAAGGACGGCGAGGACGGCTTGATTGTGACGTTTTCAGATGGGACGATAGGCGGATATGTCGTGGAGGAGTTGCTATCGCTGAGACCCATCCGGGAAGCTGTCAAAGATCCAGTCGATACAAGCTGACCGGCGACCCGATTTCCGAACCGCGTCACTACCGGAGGTGTGTGCTTTAAGCTTCTCAGCGGGGGACGCCTTTGTGATCGACCTCCTCGCCCCCTACGCCACCGCATTCCGCGCAATCACTTCGCGGTACCACTCCGCGCTCAGCTTGGGCGTTCGCTTCAGGGTCTTGTAATCCACGTAGTGAATCCCGAACCGCTTGCTGTACCCATCCGCCCACTCGAAGTTGTCCATCAAACTCCACAGGAAGTAGCCCTTGACTGGGAATCCCTCGGCGGCGGCGCGTTGCAAATGCGTCAAGTGGTTGCGCAGGTACATCACGCGATCGGTGTCTTCAATGCGTCCCGCCGGCGTAACCACGTCTGCGGCCGAGCAACCGTTCTCCGTGATGTAAACCGCGCGCGGATTCCAGATCTCGCACACGTTGCGCACCGCCCAATAAATACATTCTGGCCCGATATAGAGCCAGGGCGAAGCCATCTTCGGATACGAGCTCTGATACGGCTCGATCGCGTAGCCGCGCGCGGAGCCGTCAGCCCATACAGACCCGTCGGCACGCACATACGTCGGCGTGTACACATTCAGGCCCACAAAATCCAGACGGCTGCCGATGGCCTTCATGTCGCCCGGCTCGACGTGTGGCGCATTCGCTCCCTCGCGCTGCAAATAGCTCTCCGGGTAAGCGCCTTCGAGCAGCGTGGTCAGGAACGGCGCGTTCTCCTCGCGCGTGGCGCGCCGCGCCGCTTCCATGTTGGCGCGATCCTCAATCACCGGCACGCAGACTTTGGCGTTTTCCGCCAGGCCCACCTGCGCCGCGGGCGCGTTGGCGCGGATCGCCTGCACTCCCAGCCCATGCGCCAGAATGCCGTGATGCCTGATCTGGTTCACCTGCGCAGGCGGCAGCTTCAATCCCGGCGCAAACTGGCCTACTTGATAACTCAGGTCGGTAAAGCACGCGAACTCGTTGGTGGTCATAAAGTGGCGCACGCGGTCCGACAACTGACGCGCCACGTAGCCGCCGTAATCGGCAAAAGCCAGCGCCGTTTCACGCGAGTCCAGGACGCGCTTGTAATAGTCGAGGCCCGCCTGGTTCGGCTGGCCTTTGCCTTGCGGAAAAATGCGCGGCCACGCAATCGACATCCGGTACGCGGTCACTCCCAGATTCCTGAGCAGCCGCACGTCTTCCTTGTACAGGTGGTAGGAATCGTCGGCCACGTCGCCCGTATCGCCGTTGTAGGTCTTGCCCGGCGTGTGCGAGAAAACGTCCCAGACCGACGCCCCGCGCCCGCCCTCATGCACTCCGCCTTCAATCTGGTACGCCGCTGTCGCGCATCCCCACACAAATCCCGGCGGAAACTGCCGGCTGCCCGGCGGCTGCTGGCCCAGGGAAAACTCCGGCAGCGAAACCCCGGCCAACGCGGCCGTCGCCGCCGCAACTTTGCCAAACTGCCGGCGCGTGATTTCTTTCATGGGTTTAATCGCCCTTTCGAAATCAAAGGCCGATTATAGCGGAGGACGTATTCGCGGCGCTGGCCGGGAACCTTTTGAGCAGCGCGGGGCTATTCGTGGGCGAGGAAGAGCTCTTGAGAGAACTGGCTGGCCGGGCACAGATTGCGCTCTTTGGCTTCCTTTATGAGTTCCCCGGCCTCCACATTGGTGCGATATTGGGCCAGCCCGAGACGAATTGCGCTGACCATTACTTCCTTTCTGCAGCGGGTGGTCAGATAACGGAAGATACGGCCCTCGTTCATTGCTGCTCTGGCGCGCTTGCGATCTCTCGATCCCGTCAGCAACATCCTCACTGTATGCGGGACTAATTCGCGCACCCGGTCAAGAAACTCGACTCCGTTCAATCCGGACATACGCATATGCGCGATGACGATGGCGAAAGGGCCGAGCAAATGAACTGTCGCCAGGCCCGCTTTGCAGCCGCAAGCGGTCTCGAGCGAGAAATCGCGGGGCAGCATGCGCGTGTAGTCCTCAAGGATGCTCGAGTCATCGCCGACGAAGAGAATCCGATGCGTCACGGTGCAGTCCCTGACGGATTCATCGGCAGCGGGGACTGACCCATCAGCGCCGGGGTGGAATTCCTTATCGCAGCAGAATGTCGGGAGCGAGGGAACAAGGGGGCGAGGAAGCAGCTGAGGTCCAAATGCGAAAAAGGCCGCAGCTCCTCTTGAAAGCTGCGGCCTTTGAATTCCCAGATCGAATCTGTCTTACATTTCTTTCACGCCCTCGACGAAGGCCTTAAGCTTGCGCGACCGTGAAGGATGGCGCAGCTTGCGCAGCGCCT
>JBEKIE010000043.1:0-35819 GCA_050011915.1 Occallatibacter sp. | reverse complement strand
GCTTCGGGCTTCTTCTTCAGTTCCAGCTTGAGCACGCCGGCTTCGTACTTGGCGGCGATGTTCTCCGTGTCGACGGTCGAGGGCAGGGAGAAGGCGCGATAGAAGCTGCCGTAGCGGCGCTCGATGCGATGGAAGTTCTCTTCCTTCTCTTCTTTCTCGAACTTGCGCTCGCCCTTGACGGTCAGCGTGTTGTTCTCGACGCTCACGTCCAGATCCTTCTCTTCGATCCCGGGAACTTCGAGCTTGAGGACGACTTTCTTTTCGTCTTCGTAGACGTCGACCGCGGGAACGAAGCTGGCCGTGGTCAGCGGGTTTTCATTCTCAGTGTTCAGGTTGCCGAACAGCGAGTTCATGCGGTTCTGCAAAGCAACGACTTCGCGGAATGGGTCCCAACGGGTGATTGCCATGATGATTTCCTCCATTTGTATCGAAAATTTGTGGATGGGGCAGGAGATTGGCTCACCGCCGCTCAATCCATCTGATGAAACTATAGCACATATGATTCATAAAATATGAGTGTATAACGCTAATATTTATTCGAATGCGGTAATTGGTTTATTTATCAATATTTTGCGAGGTTGGACGACGTACTTTGCGTTCTCGCTGGACCGGCTTCGGAGGGTTTCTGTCGCCCCTACGGGGCTGAATTTCCTATTGGGCGGCTTCCCCCGGGTTCCGTCCGCCGCTCGTCGCGCCGGACTCCACCCGGGGCTATTCTCTTTCGCTCCCTCCGGGAGCTGGCGCTGGCCGATCATTGGCTCGCGGGTTGGCCTGTCATCGTCCGCCGCTCGTCGCGCCGGACTCCACCCGGGGCTATTTTCTTTCGCTCCCTACGGGAGCTGGCGCGGTGGAAGATCAAGGAACATTGGGAGCGGCGAAGGCGGCGACCGGGGTGAGCCTGGTCAGACTGAGCACTGTGATGTCGTCTTCCTGTCCGAAGGCCTGTGCGGCGGCTGCCAACGCAGTGCCGCCGGCACCGCTGCCCAGATGCACCGCGATGCGGTCGAAGCCGAACAATTCGCCTTGGGCGTTTTGCGCCTCGACGACGCCGTCGGTCATGAGCAGGAGGGAGTCACCCGGGTCGAGGGTGAAGCGCAGGGCCGGGAATTGCATGCCCGGGACCGCTCCGAGGGGCAACGTGCCGTCGACCGACATCTCCTTGCCGTTGAGATAAGGGGGCAGGTGGCCGGCGTTGACCAGGGTTGCACTTCCGTCCTGCTCGATGCGGAGAGCGAGGCAGGTGACGAAGCCGCGCCCGCAGAGCCGCTGGTTGAGCAAAGCGAGGATGCGGCGGGGATCGGAGGTGAATTCGGCCGCGGTGCGCACGGCGCCGACAATCAACGTGGCCAGCATGCCGGCTTCGATCCCTTTGCCGGCCACGTCGCCCACCACGATGAGCACGCTGCCATCGGATGCCTGGGGAAGCACCTGGAAAAAATCACCGCCGACATCGCGCGAGGGGCAGTATTCGCTCTCGATCAGGAAGCCGGGCGTGGGAGGCATGTGCGCGGGAATAAGGTACTGCTGCACATTGCGCGCGGCCAGCACTTCGCCGGCAAACAGGGCGCGTTCCTCGGTGGCCAGGCGTTGGTCGCGAAAGAGCAGCCCGAGGAGGACGATAATAGCGACGCCGGTGAGCACGGCGCGCGCTTCATAGAAGATCGGGCTGTAGTTCATAAAAATCTTCATCGCCTGGGCAGTGAACCAGACCGCATCGGCGGCTCCCCATAGGAAGCAACAGACGGCCAGGGGGCGCATGCGAGCGGGAATGCGATTCCAGGGCCAGAACGCGACGGCCGGGGCGAAGCTCAAGGCGGCCCAGGCGTAGAGGGAAGTGAGATGGACGAGTGTGGAGAAAGAATTGAGGCGCGAGCCGAATTCAAAAGGCAGCAACCACTGGATGGTGAGGATGATATCGGCTGTCTGGGACAGACCGTAGAGGAGCCATATGAACCAGGGAATGCGGTGGCGGGCAAGGGCGAAAAAGAAGAGTACCTCGAAGACGTAGCCGAAGTTGCCGAGAAGATAAATGCCGTTGTGAATGGTGTCGGAATAATCGACGAGAGCGGCGGTGCATAGCGCGTTGAGGCGTATCAGTGCGATGCAAAAGCAGAAGAGCCCCAGCCAGAGGAGTTCACGGCGAGAACGGTCGTAGTAGTAAGGGCCGAACTGCAGCAGGCCGACGATGCCAATGCAGAAATAGAGAACCACAAAGAGCAGCACGGAGCGGACGTTGCTGACGATGGTCTGGGAACGGAGAGCGTCGAGCAATGTGGCATCGCCGAGGCGGAGAGTATTGAGCAGACGGGCATCGCCGAAACGAAGACCGGGCCAGTCCAAAAACACGGCTCTGAACGCGATGGTGGTGAGCGACGAATTCAGGATGGGCTCAGGAAGTGGAAAGGACCGGACGGTATTCATGCTGAAATTGCCGGTGCGGAGGTCGCCTGCCGCGCCTGCCATTTTGCCGTTCACAAACATCTGGTATGCAGCGCCCAGGCTCACCAGAATCGCGGGGTGGGCGACGCCATGCAATGGGCTCAGGTCCGCGTGGCAGCGCAACCATATGTGCGGCTTGTTGGCGTCGGAAGTCCATGAGGGGTAGGGCTGCCAGCCGGATTCGTCGAGATTGGGCGCGGCCCAGCTCGGGTCATCGCCGGCGCGCCACACGCACTGGCTGGGCGGGATGATGACGAGGGATTGGGCAGCAAGCGCGGCCGGCACGAGCCCCGTCGCAACAAGGATGAGCAGGAGGATCGGCGCGTGAAGAGTCTTACGCATGCAAAACCTCCGCCGGCGCAAGGGTCAGCGTCAGCACGGTAATGTCGTCGTCCTGCCCGAAGCGCTGAGCCGCGCTGGCAATGTTTTGGGCGGATTCAGTGGAAATAGCGCGGGTGCGCTCGAAGCCGAAGAGTTCGCCTTGGGTGTTGCGGGCTTCGACCACGCCGTCGGAGACGAGCAGCATGGATTCGCCGGCGCTCAGTTGAAAGTGCTGCGACGGAAAAGAAACGTCCGGCATCGCGCCGAGCGGAAAAGCGCCTTCCAGCTCTAGCTCTTTGCCATTGATGTAGGGCGGCAGTTGCCCGGCGTTGGCCAGCTCGACACTGCCGTTGCAATCGATGCGCATGGCCAGGCACGTGACCAGGCCGCGGCCCTGCAGCCGTTCGTTCAGCAGAGCCAGGATGCTGCCGGGATTGGAGGTGAATTTGAAAGCGGTGCGCGTAGCGCCGACGATCAGCGCCGCCAGCATTCCGGCCTTCAGTCCCTTTCCCGCCACGTCTCCCACCACGATCAACGTGCTTCCGTCGCGCGGGTCGGGAAGCACCTGGAAGAAATCGCCGCCTACTTCGCGCGAGGGCTGGTAGACGCTGCGGATGGCCAACCCGGGAGTAGGCGGCAGCTTTTCGGGGATCAGGTACCGCTGAATCTCACGCGCCGACTGCATCTCGCCGGCCAGTTCAGCGCGTCGCTGCTGATCGCGTGATAGCAGCCCCATCAAGACAATCAATACGCAGGCAGAAACCACCGTAAATGCGTGGCTTGCTGCACTATGCCATGCGATCACGACTTGCTGCGCCCCGGGGAACATGTGCGCCAGCGCCGTGCTGTTGATCAAGAGCACGTCGGTCGCATAGTAATGCACCATGGTTGCGCCCCAGGCCATGCAAAGTGCAGCCAGCGGCATCATGCGCCGCGTAATGTTCCGGTAGGGCCAGAAGGCGACAAAGGGTGCAAAGGCGGCCGCAGCGATGGCGGCATAGGAAAGGCTTCTTACCCAGGTACTCGCGGTCACCGATGCTTCCAGGGCTAACGAGTGAGCAGGCGAAAGAAACAGCGCAATACCCTGCAACACGTTTCTGAGCAGCGAGAATACCACCAGAATCCAGAAAACCAGCGGCACACGCTTGCCCGCTACGGCAAAGGAAAAAACCGGCTGCGTAAAAACGATAACGAGCACGGCGCTCGCATATAATCCCGCGTTTGCCCATACAGGCAAGTCCCACAACGCAGCGACGCAAAAAAGGCGGGCGTTGACGACTGCGGTGGCCACCGCAGTGAGACTGAGAAACAGCAGATCGCGACGACTGCGATCCTGAAAAAACTGCGCCAGTAGCACAAGCCCGAGGACTCCGATGGCGCCAAGGCAGATCAAATTGATCAATGGATCGGGAATTTGCGCCAGAATCTCGCTTGCGCGGCGGCCCTGCAACACGGCAGAATCTCCGGCTTCGATAGTCACAGAACTGCCGGTTTGGAGCACCGGGATGGACCGATCCGATGCGGCCACCCAAGGATCGGCATAGCGGTAGGTGATTCTGACGGCCACGGTCGCGGGCTCGGTCAGGTGATTCGACGCCGGCGCCGGAAAGCGCTGGATCGAGTTCAGGCTGTAGTTGCCGCTGCGCAGATTGCCCGCCTCGCCGATGAGCGCGCCGTCAAGATAAAGCTGGTACGCGGCGTAGAGCGTCAGCTGGATCGCCGGATGCGCCAGTCCTTGAAGGGGGCTCAGGTCCGCGTGGCAGCGCACCCAGTAATGCGGCTGGTCAGGCTGTGTCCACTGCGCGTATGGCTGCCAGGTGGAGTCGTTCAGATTCGCCGCGGCCCAGGCCGGATCGTCGCCGGCGCGCCACACGCATTGGCTGGTCGCGACAGTCGTAACGGATTGCGCGGCGAGCGCGGCGGGGAAGAGGCAGGCCAAGATAAGGGCGGTCTTTCGCATGGGGCGCCACTGCAAAGCCAGGGTCAAGCCGAAGCAAAGCCGAGTGAGCCAGGTGCGGTGGTCTCCTGGCGGGCGGCGAGCGCCGGCAATACACGCCCCGCGATCAAGGGTAAGCGGCGGGGAAGCATGGCATGAGCATACCGTGCCGGATGTGATTCAAAAAAGCAAAATTTACGTGTGATTGGGGCAGGCGGTTCCGGCCGGTCACCTGGGAGGTCGGGTAAGGCCCCGGGCACTCTACAATAAAACCTCATGTCCGATCTTTCCGTCACGTTGGCGACCATCAATTGGCACTGGGTGTGGCTGGTGGTGGCCGCATTTCTGGCCGGCGTGCTGAATGCCGTGGCGGGCGGAGGGTCGTTTCTGTCGTTTCCGGCGCTGCTGGGCATGAATATGCTGCCAGTGCAGGCCAACGCCACGAATACAGTGGCCATCTGGCCCGGCCAGTTAACGTCCGTTGCCGCATACCGTGAGGATGTACGCAAGAATCTGCGCGCCGCCTTGCTGATGGGGCTGGCAGGGCTGCTGGGCGGAACGGCAGGCGCGGTGGTGCTGCTGAATACGCCGCAGAAGACGTTCATGCACCTGGTGCCGTGGCTGCTGCTGTTTGCCGCCTGCACCTTTGCCGTGAGCGGGCCGGTGACGCGGGCCCTGGAACGGTTGAAGTTCAAGCGCCGCGCACAAGCCGGGGCCGGCGAGGTTCATGCGCCACGCCGATTGCCGCTTTTTGTCGCGACCACGGTGGTGAGTTTTTATGTGGGCTACTTTGGCGCCGGAGCCGGCTTTCTTTTTATGACGCTACTGGCGCTCTTCGGCTACGAGGACATCCACGCCATCAACGCGCTGAAGGTGGTGGCCAACCTGCTGGCCAACGGCATTGCCTTTGTCATCTTCATCGCCGATGGGCAGGTGGTGTGGCGCTTTTGCGTGGCAGCGATGGTGGCGGCGGCCATTGGCGGATATGCTTCGGCGAGTCTGGCGCGGCGAGTTCCGCAGCCTGTGCTGCGCGGACTCGTGGTGGCGATCGGGTTGTCGATGGCGGCGTGGTTCTTTGTGAAGCAGTGAACAACAGGTTTCAGGTGTCAACGGCCAGCAGCCTGTTGCCGATAGCTTGTAGCTCTGGCTTCTGAAACCTGAAACCTGACCCTTGTAAACTGTATTCATGAGCCACGAGGGCATCCGCTTCGCTCCGAAAGAGCAACAGAGCCAGCAGGAGGCGCGCAATCAGCCGCTGCCGAAGATCGCCACCACTCCGGAAAAGGTGCGCGTGCTGATGACGGAGGGCAAGGGACTCGAGATCGACTGGAGCGACGGCCACAAGAGCGCGTGGGGTTTTGCGTGGCTGCGCGAGGCCTGTCCGTGCGCGACCTGCGTGGACGAGCGCGCACAGGAGGGCCGCAAGCCGGGCCAGCCCAAGCCCAAACCAGCCGCCCTGCTGCCCATGTACGCTCCGCCTCCGAAGCCTGCGAGCGTGCATCCGGTGGGCCGCTATGCCATCCAGTTCAACTGGGCTGACGGCCACTCCGGCGGCATTTATTCGTGGGATTATCTGCGCCGCGTGTGCCAGTGCAGGGAGTGCACGTTTGCGGCGGAAGAGGCCACAGGAACACCGAACTAAGCCTTTAGTCCCGACATCCTAAAGAATATTGACCGCCCGCGCCGCAAGCAGGACTACGGTGGCGAGGGAGATGAGCGACTGAACCATCATCAGGACTTTGGCCCAACGCGTAAGAACCGGACAGTCGGTCGGCGAGAATGCAGTGCTGGTGTTAAAAGCCAGAAACAAGTAATCCACGAAACCGGGAGTCCAGCATTGTTCGTGCAGGTCCGACTTGGCTTGGCGATTCAGGGTCATTTGCGGAAACAGAAAGGCTCCGTCGGTATGGCAGTCGCGCGCTTCACGGGCGTGTGGTCCGCCCGCGTCGAGCCGCCAATACCAGGACGCGAAGACGAGAATGTTCGAAATCCATAAAGCAGCCGACGCCCGCAACAGGTCTGGCGGCGCGATTCGGTGCGACAGTAAAGCTGAAACGAGGCGGCAAAGCGACCAGATCATGTCCGCCGTCACGATCGATGACAGCAAATGCCCCATAATCCTGTTAAGACGATCGAATCCGCGACGGAGTGTCCATACAGTGGGAATGAGCAATACTGCGACGACAGGGATGAGCAACCAACCGGGGCCTAGCGAAAGGGGCCCTGGAAGAGCGAGGCGTAATACGCTGACGGAAAGTAGCGCGACCATGGCAGGCCAGCGTGGTTCGAGATGCTTGGAGTCGTTACTCATGTGCCCAATGTACACCGGCCGTCTATCATCGAATCATTTCGGCTTCGCAGTAATTGAGCGAAAAATGTAAGGAGAACTGCGGCATGAAAATAGGATTTCTTGGCCTCGGCAAGATGGGAACACCGATGGCGATGCACCTGATTGCTGCCGGCCACGAGTTGAGGGTGTGGAACCGCACCGAAGGGAGGACCGAGCCGCTGCTGCGCGAGGGCGCGATTGCCGCAGGCACTCCAGCCGAGGCCGAACTAGGCGCCGATGCCGTGTTCACCATGCTGTTTGACGATGCGGCCAACGAGGAAGTGATCTTTGGCGCGAACGGCTTGATGGATGCTTTGAGCCCGGGAGGGCTCCATGTCTCTTGCAGCACGATTAGTGTGGCGCTGAGCGAGCGGCTGACGGCCGAGCACGCGAAGCGCGGGCACGAATTTGTAGCGGCGCCGGTGTTTGGACGGCCCAACGTGGCCGAAGCGGGGCGCTTGTGGATCGTGGTGGCCGGTGCGGAGAACGCGGTCGCCAGAGCGCGGCCGCTGCTGGAGCCACTTTCGCGCGGCATTACCGTTGTGGGAATGGAGCCGCGGCAGGCGCACGCCGTGAAGCTGGGCGGCAACTTCCTCATCACCATGATGGTGCAGGCATTGAGCGAGTCGTTTGTCTACGTGGAGAGGCAGGGAGTGGATCCGGGGACGTTCTTCGAGGCCGTGAACAGCGCGCTCTTTCAATCGCCGTTTTACGCGGCGTACAGCAAGGTGATTCTGCACCCGCCGGAGCGACCCGGCGCAACCATCGCGCTGGGAGAAAAGGATTTGCGGCTGCTGCGCGAGGCCGCGGCCAGCCGCGATACGCGTCTAGGGCTGGCGGACTTGATGGCCGAGGTCTTTGCCGAGGCCCGCGCCGCCGGACTTTCCCAGGAAGATTGGGCCGTGGGCCAGTACAAAATGGCGCGGCAAAGAAGCCGGCCTGTAAGATAAAAGCTAAGATGCGACTGAAAGGGAAGATTGCCCTCATTACGGGGGCCAGCGCCGGAATTGGCGCGGCCACAGCCATGGCTTTTGCGGGCGAGGGAGCTCGCCTGCTGCTGGCCGCCCGCCGTGCCGGAAAACTGGCACAGGTTGCCTCGCGCGCCCTCGAACGCGGCGCCGCCGCCGTGCATTCCATTGACCTGGACGTGCGCAGCCGGAACGCCGTGCAGCGGGCCATTGACGAGCTGCCTCCGGAGTGGGCGGAGATCGACATTCTGGTGAACAATGCGGGCCTCAGCCGCGGCATGGAAAAGCTCTACACCGGCCGGATTGAAGACTGGGAAGAAATGATCGATACCAACATCAAGGGGCTGCTCTACGTGGCGCGCGCCGTGGTTCCGGGGATGGTGGTGCGCGGGCGCGGCCACGTGGTGAACCTGGGATCGATGGCCGGCGAACTGGTTTATCCCAATGGCGCGGTGTATTGCGGCACCAAGGCCGCGGCGCGGGTCATTAACGATGGGCTGCGCGAGGACCTGCTGGGCACGCCGGTGCGCGTGACCAGCGTCGATCCGGGGCTAGTGGAGACAGAATTCAGCATGGTTCGCTTCCACGGCGATGCGGGGAAGGCCGCCAAGGTCTACAAGGGCATTGCGCCGCTGACCGGCGAAGACATTGCCGATGTAATTCTGTGGGCCGTAACGCGACCCGAGCATGTGAACATTGCGCGCGTATCGCTGACTTCAGTCAATCAGGCCAATACGCTGCTGATTCATAGAGAACAATAACCGCGCGCGCCGTAATCGGAAAGGCGAGACGAATGCAGGCGTAGTTTCGCTTGAGCGCGGAACCATCCCGAGCGATGCGATTCTTGCCTGCAGGCCTACTCCAAGGCTTGAATCTGCGCCTCGACGTGCGCCAATGCGGCTTCCAGCGCAGCGCGGCGGCCTGGATTCGAAGTTCTTTGCGACAAAATATTTTCGCGTTGCAGGTCGAGCGCCTGCCGTTGGCGTTCGCGTGCGGCGCGTTGTAGTTCGGCCGCGCGCCGCATCTCGTCCTGGGAAGTCCCGGGTTTGTCCTCGGGGTTCTCCAAGGCATTTGACCTCTGCTCCTCCACCGATTTACTTTCCCATCCACGAGCCATATCTTCATTCTACGGGGCAATTCGCCGTTAGCGTCCCGCAGAATGATGGATGAGGAACCGGAAAAGGAGCAGGTTGCCCATGCGCGCTTGGCAGGTTTCAGCCTTTGGCATTGATTCTCTGGAGTTTGTGGAGCGGCCAACGCCCGCGCCGGGCCCCGGCGAGGTGTTGGTGGCGGTGCGCGCGGTTTCGTTGAACCGCC
The DNA here is from genome assembly GCA_050011915.1 of Occallatibacter sp. GTDB lineage: Bacteria > Acidobacteriota > Terriglobia > Terriglobales > Acidobacteriaceae > Telmatobacter. The sequence continues at coordinate 26,509 of JBEKIE010000043.1, read as the reverse complement.
GCGACCTGATGGTGGTGAAGGGGCTCTACAACCCGAAAATGAAGCTGCCGCGCATTCTCTGCTCCGACGCCGCCGGCGAGGTGGTGACCGTGGGGTCTGACGTGAGGGCGTGGAAGCCCGGCGACCGGGTTGCCGGCATCTTTATGCAGAACTGGCTGGACGGGCCGCTGACTCAAGCGAAAGCCCGTGGCGCTCTGGGGGGCGACATCGACGGCGTGCTGGCCGATTACGTTGTGCTCAAAGAAGAGGGGATGGTCGCGATTCCCGACCACCTGAGCTTTCAGGAAGCCGCAACCCTGCCCTGCGCCGCGGTGACGGCGTGGAACGCTCTCACCGCCGGCGAGATTAAGCCGGGATCGACGGTGCTGATTCAGGGAACGGGTGGCGTGTCGATTTTTGCGCTGCAGTTTGCGCGGCTGAAAGGAGCGCGGGTGCTGGGCATCAGCTCGAGCTACGAAAAGCTGGAGCGTGCCAGCGCCATGGGACTCGACGCGGGGCTGAATTACAGCGACAACCCCAACTGGGATCGCTGGGCGCACGACCAGACCGGAGGCGACGGCGTGGATCTGGTGGTGGAAGTGGGCGGCCTGGGAACGCTGACGCGCTCTCTCAGGGCCATTCGCATGGGCGGAACGGTGGCACAGATTGGCGTGCTCGCTTCCGGAACCGAAGCCATTCCTCTTGGCCTCATCTTCCACAAGTGGTCGCGAATCCACGGCATTTACGTGGGTTCGCGCAAGGACTTTGTGGAGATGAGCCGCGCCATTGCTCTGGCCGAGTTGCGGCCCATAGGCGAAGAGTTCGACTGGAGCCAGGCGCGCGAAGTATTGGAGCGCATGGAAGAGGGCAGCCACTTCGGCAAGATGGTGCTGACGATCAATTAACCCCGCTGCGTTACAGTGGTTCTGTGAAGGAACTCTACGAGCAAATGCTTGCCGTGGCTTTTGAAGAGGCTCGGCATGGCCTTGTCGAAGGCGGCATTCCCATTGGCGCGGCAATCTTTACGCGCGAGGGCAAGTTGCTGAGCCGCGGCCACAATCGGCGGGTGCAGCAGGGCGATCCGAGCATGCACGGCGAGACCGATGCTTTTCGCCGCGCCGGCCGCCAGCGCAGCTATCGCAACCTGATCATGGTAACCACCCTCGCTCCCTGCTGGTATTGCAGCGGCCTGGTGCGGCAATTCCGCATTGGCACGCTCGTTGTAGGAGAAAGCCGCAACTTTGCCGGAGGCCTCGACTGGTTGCGCGAAAACGGCGTGGAAGTGATCGATCTCGATAATCACGAGTGCCGGGAACTGCTTGCGGGTTACATCTCGGCGCATCCCGAAGTGTGGAACGAGGACATTGGGGAAGAGTGAAAAAGCAGCTACTAGCTTCTAGCTCTGTAGCGCTGAGCTTCAGCCTTCGCAAACCCCGAAGAAGCAAGAAGCGGGGGCTAGCGACAAAGGTGATTCATGCTATCGACAATTGCACTGCACGGCTGCTCCATCATCAACGGCGAATCGAGGCCGGGGAGCGGCGCGGCGTTTCACGGCTTCGATCCTGCCGCGGGCGCGCAACTGGATCCCGTCTATCGCTACGCGGGCATTGAAGATCTGAACCTCGCTGCCGATCTGGCTGACGAGGCGTTCACGATCTACGGCAAATTGCCGGGAAGCGAAAAAGCTCGCTTTTTGCGCCACATTGCCGATGGCATTGAAGCGATCGTTCCCGAGCTTGTGGAGCGTGCCCATCCGGAGACGGCGCTGCCTGAAGCGCGGCTGAAAGGCGAATCGGCGCGGACGATCAATCAGCTTCGGCTCTTTGCGCAGGTGGTCGAGGAGGGTTCGTGGGTGAATGCGCGCATCGATCCCGCGCAACCCGATCGCAAGCCTCTGCCGCGATCCGACATTCGCTCCATGTTGCGGCCGCTGGGCCCGGTCGCGGTTTTTGGAGCCAGCAACTTTCCGCTGGCATTTTCCGTGGCCGGGGGCGACACGGCAGCGGCATTTGCAGCGGGTGATCCTGTGATTGTGAAGGCGCACCACGCGCATCCTGGCACCAGCGAGATGGTTGGCCAAGTAATTGCGCGCAGCGTGAAGGAGTGTGGTTTGCCGCCGGGCGTCTTTGCGCTGCTTTTTGGAGCAGGTTCTGAAATTGGCGCGGCGCTTGTCGACCATCCCAAGGTGAAGGCGGTTGGATTTACCGGCTCGCTCGCGGCGGGCAAAGCGCTGATGCAGCGCGCGGCGGCACGGCCCGAGCCCATCCCCTGCTTTATGGAGATGAGCAGCGTGAATCCCGTCTTTGTGCTGCCTGACGCGCTCTACTCGCGCGGCCCGGAGATTGCGCGCGGACTGTTTGCCTCGTTTACGCTGGGCGTAGGCCAGTTCTGCACCAAGCCGGGGTTGGTGTTTCTGCCGCGCGATGTGACTGGAAATATTTTTGTCGACGAGTTGAAGCTGCAGGTGGAAAAGGCCGGCGCGGCTGCAGCGATGCTCACTGAGGGAATCGCGAAGAGCTATCGCGCTGGTATCGCCGGGCGGCAATCGAGTGTGGAAACCGTGGCGCAGGCCTCGGCGCACGGCGCCGGCAACTGCTACTCCGCGCCGGTTGTGATGCAGATCGACGGAAAAGAACTGCTCCGCGAACCTGACCTCGCGAACGAAATCTTTGGCCCAAGCACTCTGGTGATTCGATATGACAGCCGCGAAGAGCTGCTGGAGCTGGCGCGCGCGCTCGAGGGGCAATTGACCGCAACCCTGCAGGGATCGGAGCGCGATCTGGCCGCGTTTGCCGATCTGGTTGCGATTCTCGAACGCAAGGCGGGGAGGCTCGTCGTGAACGGTTTTCCCACAGGCGTTGAAGTTTGCCATGCGATGGTGCATGGCGGGCCGTATCCCGCGACAAGCGACAGTCGCGCGACGTCGGTGGGTACCTACTCGATCTACCGCTTCGTGCGCCCGGTCTGCTATCAGGATTTTCCGCAAGCGGCGCTGCCTGACGAGCTGAAAAACCAAAACCCGCTCGGCATCTGGCGGCTCGTCGAAGGCGAGTTTACGCGGGATGCGGTGAGCGGCGGGTCGAAGGCAGGCACAGCGTAACGGCTCCGGCCGCGATCAGCGCTAGCGACATTGAAAGAAATCCGGCGCGTGCGCTCCCCGTGAGCGCCTGCAGCCATCCCACGAGCCAGGTGCCGGCAAATCCGCCCAGAGCGCCAAAGGTGTTCACCAGGGCCATCACTTCGCCGGCAACGGTGCTGGGTAGCATCTCCGGCACGATGGCAAAGAATGGCCCGTAGGGCGCATACATGGCACCACCGGCAACGATCAAAGCAACGTAGGCAACCCAGAAGTGGCTGCCAGCAGTGGCGAACGAGCAAAACAGGGCCGCGCCAGAGAGCATGAGGAACGGCCACACAAACAACTTGCGATGTTGCGAGCGATCGGAGAGCCAGGCGACCGCGAGCATGAGCACCACGCCAAGAAGAAACGGCGCCGCACTCAACATGCCGACCTGCTCAATGCCGCGTGCCGATCCGGAGCGAATCATCTCGGGAATCCAGAGCACAAGGCCGTACACGCCGAAGCTCCAGAAGAGATATTGGAAGCACAGCAGGAGCACGCCGCGCACACGCAATGCCGCGCGTAAATTCGTGTATTGGGGCAGGGAAGCCTGTTCTCGCTCGAGTGCCTCGTCGAGATGGCGGCTGCTTGCCTCCGGCAGCCAACTCGCCTGGCGGGGATGGTCGCGTGCCACGGCAATCCAGACGAAGGCCCACAACACCGACGGAATGCCTTCGATCACAAACGTCATCTGCCAGCCGACGGCGTGGATCAGGAATCCCGTGACGGCGGCCATCCATGTGACCGTGACAGGATTACCGAGAATCAGAATCGCATTGGCCCGCGAGCGCTCAGCGCGCGTAAACCAGTGGGTGAGCAGGATGAGCATCGCGGGAAAGATGAGACTCTCGGCGACACCGAGCAGAAGCCGGTCGGCGACCAGAAGCCAGTAGTCGCGAATAATTCCGGTCAGTGAGGAGAGAATTCCCCAACTCATGAGCGCGAAAAAGACCAGCCGTGTGGCGCTGCGGCGCGCCGCGTACGTGGCCGCGGGGACCTGGAAGAGAAAATAGCCGAGAAAAAAGACGGAGCCGAGAAAGGCTGCGCGGGATTCAGTGATATGGAGCGACGTTGCCAAGCCGGCCGCAGCGCCAAAGCCGAAGTTGGAGCGACCCAGGTAAGCGAGGCTATAGGTGACAAAGACCCCCGGCATCAAATAAAGCCAGCGGCGGCGCAGGCCCGCTTGCAGTTGCGCCGCATTGTGCGATTCGTCGCCGGGCACATCAGCTTTATAACACCTCGCTCCATGGCGGCTCCAACCAAAGGCGCGGCCCGCCCACTATACTGGTCTCCGGAAAGGGCAATCCGATCGCAAACATTCCTCTCAGTTCGGTACTGGAGAGCGACGGCTCTCACCCGCCAGGTGTGAACACGCATGCGGCGGGTCCTGCGGGCGCGTTGCCGCTCACGCCAGAGATGCTGCTCACCGAGCCTTCCGGCAACCTCTTCGGCCTGACGCAAAATGCCGGCATGGGGTGGGACCCGGCGCGCCTGCTCGATCCCGAGTTTCTAATCCTGAGCACGCACGGCGGTTTACGCGCGGAAAACGGCGAAGCCATCGCGTTGGGATTTCACAGCGGCCACTGGGAGGTGGGCCTGCTCGTCGCCGAAGCTGCGCGCGAGTTGAAATTTTTGCGCTCCACTCCTTTTGCAGGAGCGTGCACCGATCCTTGCGACGGCCGCACGCAAGGCACCACCGGCATGATGGACTCGTTGCCCTATCGGAACGATGCCGCAACGGTGCTGCGCCGGCTGATGCGCTCGCTGCCCACGGGTAAAGGTGTGATCGGTGTCGCAACGTGCGACAAAGGTCTGCCCGCGATGATGATGGCGCTGGCCTCTTCGGGCGCGAAGCCCGCGGTGCTGGTGCCCGGCGGCGTCACGTTGCTGCCCGAGTCCGGTGAGGACGCGGCGAAGGTGCAAACCATTGGCGCGCGCTTCGCGCAGAAGCAAATCACACTTGAATACGCTGCCGAAGTCGGTTGCCGCGCCTGTGCGTCGCCGGGCGGAGGCTGCCAGTTTCTGGGCACGGCGGCCACGGCGCAGGTAGTGGGCGAAGCGTTGGGGCTCTCGTTGCCCCATACCGCGCTTGCGCCTTCGGGCCAGCCCGTCTGGCTCGACGGCGCGCGCCGCTCAGCTCGCGCGATGCTGCGCCTGCACCAACTCGGCCTCGGCGTGCGCGACATCCTCACCCCAGCGGCCATCAGAAATGCGATGGTCTTGCACGCGGCGTTTGGCGGATCGACCAATCTGCTCATCCATCTGCCCGCTATCGCTCACGCGGCGGGTTTGCCGCGGCCGACTGTCGACGATTGGGCTGCGGTGAATCGGCTCGTACCGCGCCTTGTGGATGCACTGCCCAATGGCCCTCGCAATTTTGCAACGGTGCAGGTGTTTCTGGCCGGCGGCGTGCCGGAGGTGATGCTCGAACTCCGCACCGCGGGGCTTTTGGATGAGAGCGTGCGCACAGTGAGCGGCGAGAAGTTAGGCGCATGCCTCGACTGGTGGCGCGAAAGCGAGCGTCGCGCCGCTCTGCGCCGCAGATTGCAGGAACTCGATGGCATCGATCCCGACGACGTCATCCTGTCGCGCGACCGCGCGCGAATCCAAGGGCTCACCTCCACTGTCTGTTTTCCCATCGGCAACCTTGCGCCGGAGGGATCGGTCATCAAGAGCACCGCAATCGATCCATCGCTCGTGGACAAAGATCATGTGTACCAGCACACGGGCCCGGCGCGAGTGTTTGCCACCGAAGCCGCCGCGATTGACGCGATCAAGACAGGCGCGATCGCGCAGGGCGATGTGATCGTGCTCATCTGCAGCGGCCCGGCGGGCGCGGGCATGCAGGAGATTTACCAGATCACTTCGGCGCTCAAGCAACTGCCGCACTGCAAGAACGTGGCTGTGCTCACCGACGGGCGCTTCAGCGGCGTTTCCACGGGCGCGTGCGTCGGCCACATCTCGCCCGAGGCGCTTGCCGGAGGCGCGATCGGCAAGGTGCGCGATGGCGATCAGGTCGAGATTGTCGTGGACCGCGCGGGGCTTGCCGGGTCCGTCAATTTCGTGGGCGAAGGAGGCGAAAACTTTGACGCCAATGAAGGCGCACGGCGGCTGGCGCAACGCAGTCCACGAGCCGATCTCGCACCGCATCCACAATTGCCCGCAGACACGCGTTTGTGGGCGGCATTGGTCAAGGTGAGCGGCGGCGTGTGGGGCGGCTGCGTCTACGATGTGGATCAGATTGTTGCACGACTGGAGAAGCGCACGTGAAGCTTTATCGAACCGCACATAGCCAAGGCCGAACTGCGAACTCGAGTTACGTGAAGCATGAGGGACTCTTCTACCGCATCCCCATGGAGCGCTGGGATGACCTTGTGAATCTTCCCGATCTTGCAGGGTATCTTGTGTCGCTTGTCGCCGGAGCGGAGCGGGCCGAGGAGTTCGATCCGCGGAAAGTAATGGTGCCCCTCGAAAGCCAGAGCGTGTGGGCCGCGGGCGTCACCTACTATCGCAGCCGCAGCGCGCGCATGGCCGAAGCCAAGGACGCCGGCGGAGGTGATTTTTACGATCGTGTGTATACAGCGAAGCGCCCGGAGCTCTTTTTCAAGGCCGGCCCCGAACACATCGCCGGGACTGGCCAGCATGTGCACATTCGCCGTGATGCGAAGTGGTCGGTTCCCGAGCCCGAGTTGACTGTGCTTCTTGACGCGCGCGGACGGATTGTTGGATACACCGTGGGCAACGATATGAGCTCGCGCGACATCGAAGGCGAAAATCCGCTCTATCTTCCCCAGGCCAAGGTCTACGACCGCAGTTGCGCGCTGGGCCCGTGCATTCTGGTGGCGAGCGAACCGTTGCCGGCCACAACCCCGATCCATATCGAGATTGAGCGCCACGGAGCGATCGTCTTCAGCGGCTCGACAACCCTCGCTGAGCTCAAGCGTCCGATTTCCGAGATGGCAGAGCATCTTTTCCGCGAAAACAGCTTTCCTCACGGCGTTTTTCTGATGACAGGAACCGGCATTGTGCCGCCGGACGACTTTTCGCTCACTGCGCACGACAGAATTCGCATCACCATCGACCCCATTGGTACGCTGACAAACGACGTCGTGCAGAATGGGCCTTTGTCCGCGCAGTAGTGGGCCGATTCCCATCGCTCGTGGAGGAAACTTGGCAGCAGAGCCACCAAAAGGGGGGAATCCGCGCCTCCCGCGGCGTCGCTGGCGCATTGCGTGGCTGCTCGGCATCGGCATTCTGGTCAACTACTTCGACCGCGTCAATCTTTCCGTTTCTCACGATGCGCTGATCGGCACATTCGGCATCTCCGATATCGTCTTTGGGTATCTTTCCAGCGCATATAACTGGACCTACGCCGCGTGCCAGCTTCCCATCGGCGTCATTCTCGACAAATTCGGCGTGCGGCGCGTGGGGCGCGTCGGCACTTTTCTATGGAGCGTGGCTTCGTTTGCGGCCGCGGCTACGCCCAGCCTGGGCGGCTTCTTCGGCGCGCGCTTTCTGCTCGGCGTTGGCGAAGCGCCGGCATTCCCGGCCAATGCCAAGGCCATCGGCCTCTGGTTTCCGGCGCGCGAGCGCAGTTTCGCCACGTCGCTCTCGGATTCGGCGGCAAAGTTCGCCTCGGCTATCGGGGTTCCGCTCATCGGGATCGTGCTCATCCACACGGGCTGGCGCGTCAGCTTTGCGTTTACCGGAGCCATCAGCTTCGCTTACTTTCTTTACTTCTGGCGCGTCTATCGCGATCCCGATGACGACTTGGAATTGACGGAGATCGAGCGCCGCTACATTGAAGACCGCAAAGAGCCGCTCGTCCACGAAGAGCAGGTGGAAGAGAGATCGTCCTCGCTCGCGGCACTTCTTACGCAGCGCAAGGTGATCGGTCTCGCGCTCGGGTTTGGCGCGTACAACTACGTGTTTTATCTGCTGCTCTACTGGTTGCCGACGTATCTCTCTTCGACGTTGCACATCGATCTTCTGCATTCATTCGCCTACACCAGCGTGCCCTGGCTCTTCGCCACGGTGACGGACCTCGCGATCGGCGGCTGGCTGGTGGACTTCCTGGTGAAGCGCGGACGCAATGCGAGTGTGGTGCGCCGCGTAGTGTTGATCGGCGGAACGGCGTTTGGCCTGGGCATTCTTGGTGCGGCTCACGCGCACAATACGACGCAGGCCCTTGTCTGGATCAGCGTTTCCATCGGCGGCCTCGCGGCGGCTGCCCCGGTGGCCTGGTCGTTGCCCTCGCTCATCGCCGTGCAGGGCGATGTGGGCAAGGTAGGCGGGATCATCAATTTCTGCGGGCAGGTTTCCGGAATTACCGCCTCGATTCTTACGGGTTACCTGGTATCGGCGTTCCATTCCTACGCGTGGGCCTTTGCCGTTGCGGGCGCTTACCTGTCTTTGGGCATCGCAGGGTATATGTTCCTGCTGGGCAAGATCGAGCTGCCGCACCGGCTTGCTGGCGCTGGGCCTGCAAGTGCGGCCTAAACCCAATTGATTGCAACGCAATAGCGTGCGCGGCGGGAACTCTTCTGAGCGCGGCCCGCGGGTGCCGGATTGGAGTCGGTTCCGCAAGTAATGCCACTTCTGGTGCATGCGCGGAAATTTGTTCTCCTGTAATGTTGCTTGATGCACAATGGGAAGATGGAGGAAAGACCGTAGTGCCGCGTATTCACTTTCAACAGCAGTTGGCTGAACTCAAGGACAAGCTTCTTGCCATGGCCGCGCTGGCGCAGCAGGCCGTCGAGTCCGCGTTGGAAGCCTATCTGCGGCGCGACAAGGGACTTTGCAAGTTTGTGAAGCAGAACGAACGGGCGATCGACACCGCGCAACGCGAGCTGGACGAGATGGCCTACGAGCTGTTGGCCAAGGAACAGCCCATGGCTATCGATCTCCGGTTTATCCTCGCCGTGATCAAGATCAACGGCGACCTGGAACGGATCGGCGATCAGTCCATGAGCATCACGCGGCGGACCAAGGAGATTTTGCCGCTCGAAGAGGTCGACTTGCCGGCGGATTTTGTCGCCATGGGCGAGTTTGCCGGGCTGATGATTCGCACCGCGCTGCAGGCCCTGCTCGACGGCGATGCGCGCCTGGCCGAAACGGTGCGCGGCATGGACGACGAGATCGACCGCATGAATCGCCGCACCCACAACGACCTGCTAAGGGTGATCGAAGAGAAGCCGCAGTTTACGCAGCAGGCGATGAACGGCATCCTGGTGGCGAAGAACCTGGAGCGGATCGCCGATCACGCATCGAACATCGCTACGGACGTGATTTTCTGGATTCGCGGCGCCGACTTGCGCCACGAGTTGAGCCTGGCGATGGACTGAAGAAAAGCAGCTTCTAGCTCCTAGCTACTAGCTCTCATTCTTCGGCCCCCGAACATTGCGCGGTGAGCCTGCAATGTTGCCCATTTCGCAGGGGAAAAAAGCTAAAGGCTAGGAGCTAGAAGTTCAAATCTACACCCCAATCACCGCGCACAGCTCTTTCACCGCCGCAGCGCTCTTCTTGAGCGCGGCGTCTTCCTCCGGCGTGAGCTTGATTTCGATGATTTGCTCGAGACCGCCGGCTCCCAGCTTGCAGGGCACGCCGATGAAGTAGCCGGAGATGCCGTACTCGCCATTGAGATAAGCGGCGCAGGGCAGAATTTTCTTCTTATCTTTGAGAATGGCTTCCGCCATCTCGACGGTGGCTGCGGACGGCGCGTAATAGGCGCTGCCGGTCTTGAGGAATTTCACGATCTCTGCGCCGCCGTCGCGCGTACGCTGCACCAACTGCTCCAGCCGCTCGGGCGCAATGAGTTCGGTGATGGGAATTCCGGCGACGGTGGAGTAGCGGGCCAGCGGCACCATGGTGTCGCCATGGCCGCCCAGCACGAAGGCAGTCACGTTTTCCACGCTCACATTCAATTCCGCGGCGATGAAGCTGCGGAAGCGCGCCGAGTCCAGCACGCCGGCCATGCCGATGACGCGCTCGCGATTGAATCCGGCCTGGCGGTAGGCGGCCTGGGCCATCGCATCAAGAGGATTGGAGACGATGATGAGAATCGACTCGGGCGACTGCGCGACCACCTTTGCAACCACGTCGGACATGATCTTGAAGTTGGTGTTCAGCAGGTCGTCGCGGCTCATGCCGGGCTTGCGGGGAATCCCCGCGGTGATTACGACAATATCGGAATTGGCCGTGGCCGCGTAGTCGTTCGAGCCCGCAATGGCCACGTCGCGCTTCTCGATGGGCATGGCTTCGAGCAGGTCGAGAGCCTTGCCCTGCGGCACGCCTTCCACCACGTCGACTAAAACCACATCGGCCAGTTCCTTGGCTGCAATCCAGTGCGCGCAAGTGGCGCCCACGTTGCCTGCGCCGACGATTGAAACTTTCTTTCGCATTTCCGTTCTCCTCGGACCCCTCAGGGGCTAAAGCCCGTTGCCCTTTAGGATTTTCTGTGGCGCGGCTGAAGCCGCGCGCTGTCACAAAGCTGAACATCTAGCTAGCAGCTAGAGGCTCGGAACCGGACGCTGTTCTTCACATATTGCCAATAATCCGCGTGGCAAACTCGCTCGTTCCCACCTTCGTCGCGCCGGTAAGCTGCCGCTCGAAGTCGTAGGTCACGGATTTCTGCTGGATGGTCTTCTCCATGGCGTTCTCGATCATCGTGGCCGCTTCTTTCCAGCCGATGAACTCGAGCAGCATGACGCCCGACAGAATCACCGAGCCGGGATTGATGACGTCCTTATCGGCGTACTTGGGCGCGGTGCCGTGCGTGGCCTCGAACACCGCGTAGCCGTCGCCGATGTTTGCGCCGGGCGCGATGCCTAGGCCGCCGACCTGCGCCGCAGCGGCGTCGGAGATGTAATCGCCGTTGAGGTTGGTCGTGGCCAGCACGCTGTAGTCCTCGGGGCGGAGGATGATCTGCTGGAAGATGGAGTCGGCGATGCGGTCGTTGACCAGAATCTTCGACTTCCAGGCGCCTTTGCCATGCGTCTTGCCGATGGATTCGAGGACGCCCTTGACCTCGGCGTAGAGTGCATCGCGGAAGGCCTGGTTGCCGAACTCGAGGCCCGGCTCGATGAGCGCGGCGTTTTCCTCGACGGTGATGCCGGGGTTCGAGTCGACGTTGCCGAGGATCCAGCTTTCGCGCTCGGTCACGGTCTGCGCGCGGAACTCCTCGGTGGCTACTTCGTAGCCCCACTCGCGGAACGCGCCCTCAGTGAACTTCTGGATGTTGCCTTTGTGCACGAGGGTGACGGTCTTGCGGCCGGTTTCAAGAGCGCTCTTGATGGCGTAACGCACCAGCCGCTTGGTGCCGAAGATAGAGATGGGCTTAATGCCCACGCCCGAATCGGTGCGCACTCTTTTCTTGGTTTTGGACAGGAGATCGTCATTCAGGAAGCTAATGAGCTTTGCGGCGTCTTCGGAGCCCTCTTTGAACTCGATGCCCGCGTACACGTCCTCAGTGTTCTCGCGGAAGATGACGATGTTGAGCTTCTCAGGGTGCTTCACCGGGCTGGGCACGCCCTGGTAGTACTTTACCGGGCGCACGCAGGCGTAGAGATCGAGAATCTGGCGCAGCGCGACATTCAGCGAACGAATTCCGCCGCCGACCGGCGTGGTGAGCGGCCCTTTGATGGAGACGCGCAGGTCGCGCGCCGCGGCCACGGAGTCGTCGGGCAGCCAGTTGGAGAACTGCCGGAAGGCCTTTTCGCCGGCGAAGATCTCAAACCAGCGAATGGCGCGCTTTTTGGCGTAGGCTTTTTCCACCGCGGCGTCGAAGACCCGCTGCGACGCCTTCCAGATGTCGCGTCCGGTGCCGTCGCCTTCGATAAACGGAATGATGGGATGGTCGGGAACGGAAAACTGCCCGTCCTTGTAATCGATCGGCTGGCCGTTTTTTGGCAGCTCGAGGCCGTTATAAGTGCTTTGCATATCGATGAGGGGAGCCCCTTCCGAGATTGGTCCAAAGTTGAGGCTAACATCTGCAATTTAGGGGTGGCAATGGCGGCAAGCCAAGCGTTGGCCTTAGCGGGTCCCGGTTGGTTTCGTAGTTTCAAACATCACGCGCAAGACTTCCTTATTCTTGGCATAACCGGTGTGTGCGGCGCCGGGCGACTCGACGAACCCTAGCCACCGGCGTGCATTCTGCACGTAGAGATTCACCACGTCCACATCGCCGATCTTCGGAGCGCGGAACGTGATGTCGTCGTTCGGATCGCTCCACGCCACGACCTGAACCTTTTTCCGTGCCGCCTCATCGTTGGGGTGCAAGGCCGTTTGAAAATCGGTCTGCATCTGTTTCCAGCGGTTAACGAGCGTCCTGAAGTTTTCGGCAGGCGCCGTTGGGGGCGGCGGCGCATCAAGCCCGCGCGACTGGAACATAGGGACGGCCGGCGGCGGTGCGATCTCCAGATTCGTGATCTCGAGCATTTGAATCTGGTTGGCAAGGAAATAGACCAGCGAAGTCCGCTCGAAGATATACCGGACTGCGGCATCTTCGTCGGCCGTCGCCGTTGACTGCCCCGGCCAAGTGGCACTGGGAGTATCCGGATTGAGCGCATTGAAAAAAAGATAGGCGCCGAGGCTGTGCGTGACGCCGACAAACTCCTGATCGAGGGTCTTGCCGTTGCCGAGTCGCGCCTTCCAGTTGTAATGTTCGTTCGCCTCGCCCGTGCTCAAAGACGCGGCGGCCTGATTGGGATCGAAGGCGGCCGATTTGGCCATGAGCTGCCGTATGCCGTCGCGCAAAATGCCATCGAGCTGTCCGGTGGCCAGCAGCACATCGGCAAGTCCCCAGTCGACGAGGCGGTCCTTCAAATTCCGGTTTAGCCATGCGCCCTGCGGCTTGATGGCTTCAAGTTGCGCAGCGTCTTGAGGCGTGATCCAGGGATAATACCGGTGCGTGCCATCCGGATTCTGCGCATTCTGGTTGGAGCACAATTCGAGAAGATCGCGATAGGGGCCTGCAAGATGTGCCTCGGGGACCATCACGCGGCGGCACTTGAGCGAGAGCAGCAGCGGCCACCAGTTGATCTCGTCCACTACCAGCAAGGCGGAGCGCCCGCGGAGTTGGATAACCCAGTGCACCACAAACGGCGCGGCCGCATGCCATTCGTCGGCGTTCTTCCATACCGGGCTGCCCAGGTAGGCGAGCGACGGCGGATTAACGCCATCGGCAAACTCGCCCCGATTGGGAAATTCCATGCCGGCGTTTTTCCAATCCTTAACGTCGCAGAGCTTGAGCCGGGTGCAGATCGACTCGCGAAGCGGCAACGAATCCCCAGCGCCGACCTGGCTGATGCCGTGCACGTAGAGAATGTGCACGGGATGGTGATCCGGCGCATCCAGCGCATCGCCAATGCTGGTGAGGGTCGCAAGAGATCCGCTCGCATCTTCAATGATCTTCGCGCGCGCATGTGCGGAGCCTCCAAAAGCCGCGAAGATGAGGAGGATTGAGGTCAGCTTGCCTGTTGCCATCGATCAAGAACTCCGGCAGGAATCTAAGCCTGACTATAGCATTTTCGTTTTGACGGGTCTCGAAGCCGACCGGCGGGAAAATTGCTTCGGCGAACTGTTGGGAGAGTTCTTCGCGATGAAATTCCGGCTCCGGCAAACCCTCGGCTGGCGGCTCGATGCGTTCCGAGAGTGACACTCCAGGATGAACCGCCGAAAAATTTGCGGGAAATTCCGTTCGCACCCGCCAGGATGCGATAGACTCATGCGGGAACGGTTGAAAACAGCCTGAATCTCAAACTCACGGAGGGCACATAGAAATTGGGAAAAAGCATGGTCCCGAAGAAGCTTTTCTTCACCAAAGGCGTCGGTAAACACAAGGAGCGGTTGACCTCGTTTGAGCTGGCCCTTCGGGATGCGGGCATCGCCTCACAGAACCTGGTGCGCGTCTCTTCGATCTTTCCGCCGCAGTGCAGGATGATCTCGCGTAAAGAGGGCTTGAAGTATCTCCATGACGGCGAGGTCGTGTTCTCGGTGATTGCCGAAAACTCCACGCGCGAGCCGCACCGGCTTCTCGCCTCCAGCATCGGCGTGGCCATTCCAGCCGACCGCAATACCTACGGCTACTTGAGCGAGCATCACAGCTTTGGCGAGACCGAAGAGCAGGCGGGCGAGTATGCCGAGGAGCTTGCCGCCGAGATGCTGGCCACCACGCTCGACGTGGAGTTCGATCCCGACACGAGCTGGGACGAGAAAAAAGAGATCTACCGCATCTCCAACAAGATCGTCCGCACCAGCAACGTGACCCAGTCGGCGGTAGGCGACAAGCGCGGCAAGTGGACGACAACCATTGCCGCGGCGGTGCTGATCCTGGAAGAGTAAGCATTGCATGCAGCAGCCTTTTGGAAGAGAGTTGCGGGTAGGGTAGAGAGTTCCGCGCAATGATCGAGAGGATTCGGAGGCCAATTCCGCCGGCGCGGGGTTGGCCTTGTTGTCTGGGCCATAGCCTGTAGGAGAGGATCGAAAGAAAAAGCATGATCACGGCGCCTAAATTTACCGTTGCTCTTGTGCAGATGCGCATGGGCGCAGACCCGGAGGCGAATTTTTCGTCGGCGATCAAACACATCCGCGAGGCCGCCCGCCGCGGTGCGCAAATTGTGTGCCTGCCGGAGCTCTTCCGCACGCAGTACTTTTGCCAGCGCGAAGATCTCAAACTCTTCGATTTGGCGGAGCCGATTCCCGGGCCATCGACGAACGCGCTCTCGGCGCTGGCGCGTGAGCTCGGCGTGGCCATTGTCGCGTCGTTGTTTGAGCGCCGCGCGCCGGGCCTTTATCACAACACCGCCGTCACCATAAACTTCGACGGCGAAATCGCCGGCATCTATCGCAAGATGCACATCCCCGACGATCCGCTCTATTACGAAAAATATTATTTCGCTCCGGGCGATCTGGGCTTTCAGGCTGTCGATACGTCCGCCGGTCGCGTGGGCACATTGGTCTGCTGGGACCAGTGGTATCCCGAGGCTGCGCGGCTCACGGCGCTGCAGGGGGCCGAGGTGCTCTTTTATCCCACGGCCATCGGTTGGCACCCGGCGGAAAAAGACGAGTTCGGCGCCGCGCAGTACGACGCGTGGAAGACCATCCAGCGGGCGCACGCCATCGCCAACGGCGTGTATGTGGCTGCCGTGAACCGCGTCGGTCATGAGTGCGGCGATGTGTTGGGCAATCGCGCATCGGGGCCGGGGTTGGAATTCTGGGGCGGCAGCTTTCTGGCCGATCCCTTTGGCCGCATCGTGGCCAAGGCCGGGCACGATGCGGAAGAGATCGTGCTCGGCGAGATCGACCGCGCACTCATCGAAGAGACGCGCCGCAACTGGCCCTTCCTGCGCGACCGCCGCGTGGATGCTTACGCCGGAATCACGCAGCGCTATCTGGACTCGGCGCACACCGGGCAAAAAGACCGCACGTAGCTATGCCTACCAAGAACTCCATCAAGACGCCGCGCCAGTTGGGCTACCGCATGCCCGCCGAGTGGGAGCCGCATGAGTCCACGTGGCTTGCCTGGCCGCACAATCCCGAGGATTGGCCGGGTAAGTTTGCGGCGATTCCGTGGCTCTACGTGGAGATCGTGCGCCTTCTCGCCGCGCATGAGCGGGTGCATCTGATTGTGGAAGATGCGGCGATGGAACGGCGCGTGAAGAGCATGCTCAGCCGCGCCGGCGCGAATCTCGATCATGTGAGTTTTCATCGCTGGCCCACGGATCGCGGATGGACTCGTGATTCCGGTCCGATCTTTGTCCGCAATGCCAAGGGCCATGTGGCGCTGACGAACTGGCGCTTCAATGGTTGGGCCAAGTACGACGACTGGCATCTCGACGACAAGCTGCCCGGCCGCGTGACGAAACTGCTCGGCCTTACCTCCTGGCAACCCCTCGTCCAAAACCAAGACCGTGCGAAGTACCACTGCGTGCTTGAAGGCGGCTCAATCGACGTAAACGGCCAAGGAACTCTGCTCACCACCGAAGAGTGCCTTTTGAGCGAGGTACAGCAGCGCAATCCCGGCCTTAGCCGCGAGCAGTTGGAGCGCGTGTTCCACGACTATCTCGGCATCGACCAGGTCATCTGGCTGGACCGCGGGATTGCCGGCGACGACACCCACGGTCATGTGGACGACATTGCGCGCTTCGCCGGCCCCGCGACTATCGTGGCCGCCGTCGAGCCCGATACGAGCGACCCCAACCACGCGCCGCTGGCCGAAAATCTCGCGCAGTTGAAGGCCGCGCGCACGCCTGAGGGCAAGCAGTTCGCCATCGCGGAGCTGCCCATGCCGCGGCCCGTCGTCTTTCGCGGGCAGCGGCTGCCCGCCAGCTACGCCAACTTCTACATCGCCAACGGAGCGGTGCTGGTTCCTACCTTTCACGATCCCAACGACCGCGTGGCGCTGAATCTGCTGGCCGAGGTGTTCCCTGACCGCGAAGTGATCGGCGTGCATTGCATGGACCTGATCTGGGGCCTGGGCGCGCTGCACTGCATGACGCAGCAGCAGCCCAAAGCCGGGGCATCGAAGCCATGATCGACGATCGCGAAGGCATGCAAGCTGCGTTGATCGAAGCGCGCCTTGCCGCCGAGGCCGGCGAGGTGCCCATCGGCGCGGTGGTGGTGCACGAGGGCGCGATCGTTGCTCGTGGACAGAATCGCGTGCTGCGCGACGTGGACCCCACGGCCCACGCGGAGATCGTTGCGTTGCGCGCGGCCGCCGCGGCCCTCGGCAACTACCGACTCACTGGCTGCACGCTCTACGTCACGCTTGAGCCCTGCGCCATGTGCGCCGGAGCCATGATTCACGCGCGCATGGATCGCCTCGTCTTCGCCGCCGCCGATCCTAAGGCCGGTGCCTGCGGATCGGTGCTCGCCGTTCTCAACCATCCCCAACTCAACCACCAGATGCAGGTAGAGCAGGGAATTGGCGCAGAAGAATCCGCGGAGTTATTGCGGAGTTTCTTCCGCGACCGGCGATAGCTCCGCCAACTCCGCTACATCCTTGCCAGTTTCCTGATCCGCTCCGCTTCCGCCGGCCACTTCGCCGCCAATTCCGCGTAACGTCCGCTCTCGTAATCGGCGTAATCGAAGCCCGGGGTGACGGTACAACCAAGCAGCGCCAGTTTGCCGCCCTCCACCAGCCGCGTCCCCTGCCACACGCCTGCCGGAACCAGGATTTGGGGCCGCTGCCCCGCGGCTAAATCCGGTCCAAGAGTTAAAAGCAGGGATTGCCCGGAGGGGTAGAGGAGAAGCATCTCCACCGGATCGCCGAGGTAGAAGTGGAAGATCTCGTCGGAGGCGAGCACGTGCATCTCCGAGAAGGTCTCCTCTTCGAGCAGGTAGTAAATGGCCGTGCCCTGCGCGCGCATGCCGCGTTCGAGTCCTACATTGCTTTCACACGTGTACGTGCGGCGGTACCATCCACCCTCGATGGGGTGCGGCTCCAGCTTGAGCAGCGCCTTAATCTCTTCAGCGGTCATCGCCTTCGTCGGTGGCCATCATCACAGAGCATAGCAGCGAGCCGGCAGTAGAATGTGCCCATGAACGTGCAGTTGTACGCCGCAAGCTGGTGCCGCGATTGCCGTGCCGCGAAGCAGTTTCTCGATGCGCACGGCATCCCGTATACCGTGATCGACGTGGAGGCGAACCCGGCCGCTTCGGCCGAGGTGTTGGACCACGTGGGCAAGCGCGCGGTGCCGCAACTGGTGATCGACGGCGAGTGGTTCCAGCCCTATAAGCCCGGCCGCGGGCTGCTGGTGGAAGAACTGCACCAGCGGCTGGGAATTCCTCGCGGATAAACGCCTTACCCTCGTACAATTTAGAGAGGGCGACAGGAGCAGTCCTCCTCGCGCCCGCGGTTCTTGCGATTGTCTCTTCGTGGATCGGCTCGCATTAAAGGCGGTCGCCGAGAGTCCGCAAAATGGAGCGAGCAGCTAGAAGCTAGCGGCTAGGAGCTAACGTTGATTGAACGCTACACGCGCCCGGCGATGGGCGGCATCTGGACGGAAGAGAACAAGTACCGCTGCTGGCTGCGGGTGGAGTCGGCGGCGAGCACGGTGCTGGCCGAAGACGGCGTGATTCCGGCTGCCGCTGCCGAGGCTATCGCTACGAAAGCCACCGTCTCAGCCGCACGCGTCGCGGAGATCGAGGCGGAGGTCAAGCACGATGTCATCGCCTTCACAACCGCCGTCGCGGAGAGCCTGAAGAGCCAGGGCCTCGACGCCGAGTCGCGCTGGCTGCACTACGGGCTTACGTCGAACGACATCGTCGACACGGCGCAGGCCCTGCAAGTAATGGAAGCATCGGCGCTCATCAAGGACGGAATCGCCGCGCTGCTCGCGGTGCTCAAGCGCCGCGCTCTCGAGTTCAAGCACACGGCCACAATCGGGCGTACCCACGGCATCCACGCCGAGCCCACCACCTTCGGTCTCAAGCTGCTCAACTGGTATGCCGAGATGGAGCGCAACGCCACCCGCTTTGCCGCTGCAGCCGAGGACATGCGCGTAGGCAAGCTGTCGGGCGCGGTTGGAACCTTCGGCCATCTCAGTCCAAAACAGGAAGAAGACGTTTGCGCGCGGCTGGGACTCAAGCCCGCGCCGGTGGCTACGCAAGTCATCCAGCGCGACCGGCACGCCGCGTACATTGCCACGCTTGCCATTCTCGGCAGCACGCTCGACAAGATTGCCGTCGAAGTGCGCCACTTGCAGCGCACCGAGGTGCGCGAGGCGCAGGAGTACTTCAGCGAAAAGCAAAAAGGCTCCTCGGCCATGCCGCACAAGAAGAATCCCATCACCAGCGAGCAGATCAGCGGGCTGGCGCGGGTGCTGCGCGGCAATGCACAGGCGGC
Source organism: Occallatibacter sp. (assembly GCA_050011915.1). Classification (GTDB taxonomy): domain Bacteria; phylum Acidobacteriota; class Terriglobia; order Terriglobales; family Acidobacteriaceae; genus Telmatobacter. The sequence goes on along the minus strand of JBEKIE010000043.1, from coordinate 7,565 downwards.
GCTCGAGGATATTCCACTGTGGCATGAGCGCGACATCTCGCATTCGTCGGTCGAGCGCGTGATCTTCCCCGATTCGACGATTCTTGCCGATTATCTGCTCGCCAAGACCACGGATTTGATTGATCGCCTCCTGGTTTACCCCGAAAGGATGAAGAAAAACCTTGAATCGACGGGCGGCCTCATCTTCTCGGGGCAGTTGCTGCTCGATTTAGCCGAGGCCGGCATGTTGCGCGAGGACGCGTACCGGCTGGTGCAGTCGCACGCCATGCGCGGCTGGAAGGAAGATTTGAACTTCCGCGAAGAAGTAGCCCGCGATCCAGCGATCACGAAGCTGCTGAGCGCGGAGAAGCTGGCGAAGACATTCGATTACACGCGGCAGCTCGGCAATGTGGATGCGATTTTCAAGCGCGTGCTGGGAGAATAGGTCGGGGACGGGCCATTGTTTACCAGGTCTCAAATGCGAGACTTGGGACATCCGGCGGTGACGGTTTGGACGCAGCTTCGACAGATCACTTTATTAAGGCTCAGAGTAATTGGCTATGGGGAACAATCTGCACATCATTCGCGCACTATTAGGAGCGTGTCTAAGCACAGGTTGTGTCTGTGCCCAGCCGGTAATGCGCCACGATGCTTCGGAAGTGGGCAAGACGATTTTCTTTGAAGACAATCGCTCTTTTCGGCATTCCGCGCCGATGCCAGCAAGCGTCTTCGATGCGCTTTTGGCCACCGAACAAGCAGTCTATGCACGCGATCAGCGCGCCCAAAACCAAAAATGGGGGCCGAAAGAGTTTTTCCGCTCCGCGGTTGTGCATCTTTCGGGGACCGATGAGGCGGACTATGTTGTTAACGGACTGTTTCCTCTTGCCGGCATTGGTTGTGCATGGTTCTGGATAGTTCTGCCCGAACGCGGCCATGCAAGGGTCGTCCTCTTCGACAGCACGGGATACCTTCGTATCCTAGAAAGCAAGTCGAACGGGTATCGCGATATCGAGACAGTGTTTACCTCGGCGGCAGGGTTTAGCGACCACCATATCTTCCAATTTGACGGCCACGAGTACAAGCTCGCCCGGGACTTCGAGACAGCGGAAAATCAATCTCAATGAACATCACCCTCGCCATCACCGGAGCCTCCGGCGCGATTCTCGCGCGCGAAGCCCTGCGCGCACTCGAAGCCGACGACCGCGTCACCCGCGTCCATTTCGTCGCGAGCGAAAACTCCCTCCGCGTCCTCGCCGAAGAACTCGGCGTCTCCGGCCGCACGAACCTGCTCGAAAAACTCCTCGGCGCAGCCCCAACGAAAACCACCCAGCTCTCCGACGCCGATATCGGCGCACCCATTGCCAGCGGCAGCCATCCCTCCAACGGAATGATTATTCTGCCGTGTTCCATGGGCACGCTCGCGGCCATCGCACACGGCCTCGCCAATTCGCTTATCGCTCGCGCTGCCGACGTGACGCTCAAGGAACGGCGTCCGCTCATTCTCTGTGTGCGCGAGACGCCCTTCAATCGCATTCATCTGCGCAACATGACGCTGGCCGCCGAGGCCGGCGCGACCATCTTCCCCTGCATTCCCGCCTTCTACAACCACCCCGAAGGCTCCGAAGAGCTGGCGCGGCAATTCGTCTACCGCGTGCTGGCGCACATCGGCTTGCTGCAGCCTGGCGCTTATGTGTGGAAGGCGGAGGAATAGCAGCGATCAGTGGTCAGGGAACAGCAGTCGGGGATCACGGATCACAAACCACGCGCCGCAAATTGCTTGACACCTGCACCGCCCGCCCGTAATACTTCCAACTATGCTGAACTCAAGGCAATGCGGAACCGCGGTCATGGCCATGTGTATGCCAGGCGGACCCGTCCGTGCGGCTCTTGAGCGGCGAATGCGCTGAACAGCGCCACCGATTCTAAAGTCGAGCGGCCCGGGTCCCAACGCGGATGCGGGCCGTTTTCATTGTGGCCCGCGGCTCCCCGCGCCGTTCCCCAGCAATGAACCCACGAACCGAGAAGGAGATCATTATGCCGGAACCGAAGCAGTATCAGCTTGCCACCCAGGCCGTGCACGCCGGCCAATCGCCCGACACCGCCACCGGCGCACGCGCAGTGCCGATCTATCAAACCACCTCGTACCTCTTCCAGGACGCGGACCACGCCGGCCGGCTCTTCGCGCTCAAGGAGTTCGGCAACATCTACACGCGCATCATGAATCCCACGACCGACGTCTTTGAGAAGCGCATGGCTGCACTCGAAGGCGGCGCGGCGGCTTTGGCCACGGCCTCAGGCCAGGCGGCGGAGACGTTGACCATCATTACGCTCGCGAGCGCGGGCGAAGAGATCGTCTCCACCACGTCGCTCTACGGCGGCACCTACAACCTCTTCCACTACACGCTGCCGAAACTTGGCATCAAGGTGCGCTTTGTGGATGCGGACGACTTCGACGGCCTGCGCAAGGCCATCAACGACAAGACACGCGCCATTTACACCGAGACGCTGGGCAATCCCAAGCTTGACGTCGTGGATATCGAAAAGCTCGCCGCCATCGCCCACGAGCACAAGCTGCCGCTTATCATCGACAACACTTCGACTTCGCCGGCGCTGGTGCGGCCCATCGAGTGGGGCGCGGACATCGTGGTCAACTCGGCCACCAAGTACCTCGGCGGCCACGGCACGTCCATCGGCGGCGCGATTGTCGACGCGGGCAAGTTCGACTGGGCCGCCTCAGGCCGCTTCAAGGACTTCACGGAGCCCGACCCCTCGTACCACGGCCTTCGCTACACTGAAGCCTTCGGGCCGCTGGCGTTCATTCTCAAGGCCCGCGTGCAGGGCTTGCGCGACACCGGCGCGGCGCTTTCGCCGTTCAACTCGTTCCTCATTTTGCAGGGCATCGAAACGCTGCATCTCCGCATGGAGCGCCACTCGCAGAATGCGCTGGCCGTGGCCAAGCATCTGGAGCAGCATCCCGGCGTGGAGTGGGTCAATTATCCCGGCCTCGCATCCAGCGCCTATGCCGCGCGCGCGAAGAAGTATCTGCCCAGGGGCGCGAGCGGGTTGGTCACATTTGGCATTAAGGGCGGCTACGACGCCGGGAAAAAGTTGATCAACACGCTGGAGCTGTTCTCGCTGCTGGCCAACATCGGCGACGCCAAATCGCTGGTGATTCATCCCGCGTCGACCACGCATCAGCAGCTCTCGGTAGAAGAGCAGGCGGCCACGGGAGTCACGCCAGAAATGGTTCGGCTCTCCGTCGGCATCGAGGACGTTCAGGACATTCTCGCCGATCTCGATCAGGCGATTGAAGCCGCAAACGGGCACAAATTTGCCGGCTCAACCAAGGCCATTGCGGCACAATAGGAAAGGCAGCTCCGAAAAGCTAAAAGCTGATAGCTGAAAGCGAAATATGGCTGACACTTATAATCGCAGCGGCGCTTCGCCGCCTAAAACTCTGGACCCGACCTACGAGGGCGACTTCGTCATGGACGGCTCCCTGCCGCTGGAGTGCGGCCATGCCTTGATCTGTCCCACGCTGCATTACGCCGTCTACGGCCGGCTGAATGCGGCGCGCGATAATGCCGTTCTGGTTTGCCACGCACTCTCGGGCTCGGCGCTCGTGGGCTCGTGGTGGCCCGAAATCTTCGCTCCGGGCGCGGTTCTTTCGCTGGAGCACGACTTCGTCATCTGCATCAATATGCTCGGCTCCTGTTACGGCTCCACGGGGCCCGGCGCAGTCAATCCCGAAACAGGCGAACTCTACGGGCCGGATTTTCCTCTGGTCAGCGTCCGCGACAACGTGCGCGCGCAGGCGCGGCTGCTCGATTCGCTCGGCATTCGCAAGCTGCGTCTGGTGCTGGGCGGATCCATTGGCGGCATGCAGGCCCTGGAGTGGACCATTCTCCATCCCGAGCGCGTCGCACGCGCTCTCATCATCGGCGTCACGCCGCTTTCGGCCATGGGTCTGGCGCTCAATCACCTGCAGCGCCAAGCCATTCAGCACGATCCCGAGTGGGCCGGCGGGCGTTATCTGCCGCAACGGCCGCCGCGACGGGGGATGTCTCTGGCGCGCCAGATCGCCATGATCAGCTACAAATCCGCTCCGCTCTTCAATGAGCGCTACGGGCGCAATCCCGACCGCAGCGGCGAGGATCCCTATGTGGCCGAGGGCTCCTGCGGCGGCCTTATCGGTGGACGATTCGACATCGGCGGCTATCTCGACCATCAGGGCCAGCGCTTCAACGACCGCTTCGACGCCAACGCTTATCTCGCCATTATGCGCGCCATGGATACCTGGGACCCGGTACGCGGCCACGCTTCACCCGAGGAGGCCTTCGGCCGCATCCGCGCCCAACTCAGCTTCATCGGCATCAGCACCGACTGGCTCTTCCCCGCCGAGGAGGTACGCCGCTTCGCCGAGGCCATCCGCAAGGCCGGCGCCCATGCCGATTACCGCGAGATGCAAAGCGACCACGGCCACGATGCCTTCCTGGCCGAACAGGCCGAGTTGGTGCGGCTGCTGCAATAGCGGGCTCCCGGCTTTTCAGCCGCCAGAAGCCGCGTCTCCCGCGCCATCTGCTCTCGCCCGTGGCCGGTTCCGTACCTGCGGCATGGGGCCGCCGAGGGCCATTCCCCCGGCTTGCTTGTCAGGGGCACAATGGCTTTCTATAATTCCCCTACGCAGCATTGTGGGCCGTGGTATCGTAATATCCGTTGCTATATCGCTCTGCCGCCAAGTTGGATGGTTGGACATTGGCCGGCGAATGAGCAGGTTGTGATTCCCATTTCGGCAGTTCCCAGGAGCATTGCATGAAGAAGTTAGTCTTTGCATCTGCGATGGCATTGGCAGGCCTTTGCCTTGTTTCCACGCCCGCGCTTCGTGCTCAGGATTCCGGCCAGATCAGCCTTCCGCCGGATCAATTCAACTCTTATCAAAACGCCACCACGCAGAACGATCCGGCGCAAAAGTGTGCGGCGCTCGAGAGTTTTCTAAAAACCTATCCGCAAACCACTGCCAAGTCGGCGGCACTCGCGCAGATGATGGATTGCTATAGCCAGACCAACCAGATGGACAATCTTCTCAGCGTGGCAACCCGCCTGCTGCAGATCGATCCCAACAACCTTCAGGCCATCTTCGCTTCCGTCTACGTGAAGAAGATGCAGTGCGGCAAGGCTCTCGACCCCAGCGGATCGAGTACCGATCCGCAGACCTGCGACGACGCCGCAGCCCTGGCCCAGAAGGGCCTCACGGTTGCCAAGCCTGCAGGCACGTCAGACGCCGATTGGAAAACCCTGACCGGCAACTTCTATCCGATCTTCCACTCCGCCATTGCCCTCGACGATATGGTCGCGAAGAAGGACTTCGCGAGCGCCATCAAGGAGTACACGGCCGAGTTGATGCTCTTTTCGCCCGGTGACTGTGCCAAGCCGGGTCAATGCCTGGTGGATACCCTGCAATTGGCGCAGGCTTACTCCAAACCGGGCGACTCGAGGGATGAAGTCAAGGCCGTCTGGTTCTATGCGCGCGCATGGGACTTCGCGCCCCCGGCATACAAGACCCAGATTGAGCCGCAGCTCGACTACCGCTACAAGCACTATCACGGCACCCTCGACCCCGATGCTGCCATTACGCAGCAGATCAACGCCATCAAGGCCCAGGCCCAGACCACGCTCTTCCCGCCGGCGGACTTCAAGATCGCGCCGGCCCCATCGCCGCAGGAACTGGCCGATAAATACTGCGCTGTAGGCCCCGATGACTTGAAGAAGCTTGCCCTTGGAGACAAGGAGTTCATTTTGGCCAACGCGTCGAATGAATGCACCGACAGGCTCTGGGGAGTCATGAAAGATCAGCCAACGCCGGTTCCGGGCAACGTGATCTCCGCTCCCGCAACCGTGTTGAAGATCGCCGTCACCACGGCCGCTTCGCCCAAGCCGAAGGAATACGTCGTCAAGCTCACCAACTCCGTGGCTTGCAGCGCCGTTCCTGTGCCGCCCACCGAATTGAAGATCAAGGACGCACAGGACTACATTTTGGCCAACGGCGTAAAGGCCGATACCGATGCCATGGGCGACGTGCTGACGGAGACGCCGGCGCATCTGCACAAAATCGCCATCGAGCCCTCCGTGACGGTCATCAACATGGCCGTTACGCAGGATGCCAAGGACAGCCAACACCCCGATTTCACCGTCAACCTGAAGGAGCCGCTCGCCTGCAAGGAGGCTCCGGCGGCTGGCGGCGTGCTCGGGATGCAGCCGGCCATGGAGCTTGACGGAACCTATGACACCTACACAAAGGTGCCCGCAGCTACCGGTTCGGCAGGTTCAGCTGCGGAGATCGTTCTTCGCGATGGATTCGTGCAGCAGGAACAGAAGAAGGCGGCTCCGGTGCATCACGTGCCGGCGAAGCCTGCGGCCGGACACCACGCGCAGTAACCGCGTCCAGGCAGCAAATTCCTGGGATGACCAAGGGCGATCCGCATCAGCGGGTCGCCCTTTTTCTATGGGTGTCGTTCCAGGGGTCCAAAACGCAAAGCAACCGGCGCATTTGAGGGCGGCACGGCGGGTTTCTCGTCCAAAGGGCTGCTCCACGCAGTGGTGGCTACTCGCCCAACATGATGCGCTGAATAGCTGTGGCACGGCCGGTCTTTGCGTCGCAAGTGACCAGCGCAGCACACATCTTCGGGTTCCCCTTGGCGGCCTCAAACTTGCCCGGCATTGCCGAGAGGAATTTGTGCAGCACCAGCTCTTTTTCCACGCCGATGATGCTGTCGTAGGGGCCGCTCATGCCCACGTCGGTTTGGTAGGCGGTTCCGTGGTGCAGAATGCGCTCGTCGGCCGTAGGAACATGCGTATGCGTGCCCAGAACCGCCGTCACGCGCCCGTCCAGATACCAGCCCAGGGCGGCCTTCTCGCTGGTGGCCTCGGCGTGGACGTCGACCACAATCACTTTGGCCTTAATTCCGGCCAGCAGCGCGTCCGCGGTGCGAAAGGGATCGTCAATCGGCGTCATGAAGACGCGCCCCTGCAACTGAATTACGGCAAAATCCACGCCGCTCGCGGTGGTGCCTTCAAAAACGCCGTAGCCCGGCGTTCCCGGCGGGAAATTGGCGGGCCGAATCACGCGCCGCGGGCGGTCGACACTCGCACTCACACCTGCACTCCTGGCGCGGCTCTCAGCAGGGCTCTCCGGCGCGGCAGAGTTCAGGTAGTCGATCAGCTCTTTTTTGTCCCACACATGATTGCCCATGGTAAGCACGTCGGCGCCCCAGTCAAAGATCTCCTCGGCGATCTGCGGCGTCAGGCCAAAACCGCCGGCCGCGTTCTCCGCGTTCACAATGGTGAGCTCGACGTCATGCGCCTCGCGCACGTGCCCGATGTGCTCGCGCACGATCCGGCGTCCCGCGCTGCCGAAGATGTCGCCGACGAAGAGAATGTTCAAAAGACAGCTCCTAGCTTCTAGCCTCTAGCTCCTAGCCCTGGGCGTGCCGAGTAAGAGTTCGCATCCCAACGAGATTGTCATCCTGAGCGGAGGTCGCCGCAGCGACCGGAGTCGAAGGACCCGCGGTTGCTCTTCGGCCGCTCCG
>JBEKIE010000042.1:0-32846 GCA_050011915.1 Occallatibacter sp. | reverse complement strand
TCGACGACTACACGCGTTGCCATGACTGATTAGGACTCCTTTTCATCTTCTGTGTGCACTTCAGCGATCACGCTGCGCTTGCGGATGTTGGTGACCACGGCATGTGCCGCTACACCGGCCAGCGTGGCCACGCCGACCGCGGTGCCGATGGTGTCGGCGGTGCTTTCGATGCCGAAACCGGGGAACTGCGTGAGGTGCTTGTAGAGCGGACCGTTGTCCCAGAAGCCTTCTTCGCTGCAGCCGATGCAACCGTGGCCCGATTGAATCGGGTAGCTCGTGCCCTCATTCCAACGCGTGACCGAGCAGGCGTTGTAGGTGACCGGACCCTTGCAGCCCATCTTGTACAGGCAATAACCTTTGCGCGCGTTCTCGTCGTCAAACGCTTCCACGAAGAGCCCGGCATCGTAGTTGGGGCGGCGATAGCAGGTGTCGTGCACGCGGCGGCCGTAAAACTCCTTGGGCCGGCCCTGATCGTCGAGATCCGGAACCTGTCCGAGAACCAGCAGGTGCGTGACCACGCTCATCATCACGTCCGCGATGGGCGGGCAGCCGGGCACGTTGATGACGGGCTTCGAGACCAGCTTGGAAATCGGCGTAGCGCCGGTCGGATTCGGCTTGGCCGCCTGCACGCAGCCGTTCGAGGCGCAACTGCCCCAGGCCACGATGGCTGCTGCATCCGCGGCGACGGTCTGGAGAATCGACTCCGCAGTTTTGCCGCCCACCATGCAGTAAACGCCGCCGTCCTTGGTAGGCACGGCGCCTTCTACCAGCACGATGTATTTGCCCTTGTTGTTCTTGATGGTGTCGTTCAGGCTTTTTTCCGCCTGGAATCCCGAAGCCGCCATCAGGGTTTCGGTGTAGTTGAGCGAGAGCACATCGAGCAACGCATCGGCCACGATGGGGTGGGACGCGCGGATGAATGACTCGCTACAGCAGGTGCACTCCTGAAAGTGCATCCACACGACGGCCGGTTTTTCCTTCTTCTCAAAGACTGAAGCAACCTGAGCCGCGCCGGATTTGCCCAGCCCGGTCATTACCGCGGCTGCGCTGCAGAATTGCAGAAAATCTCTGCGGCTATAGCCCTTCTTCTGCATTGACTGCCAAATCGTATCGCCCATGCTTCCCTCGCTCATTACTTCGCCGGCAAATCCATGGAATGCGTGGAGGTCCTGAACTTCCGTGATATTTGCCGGTTAATGTGACCGAAGTTACGCAGCGGAAAGTATGAGTGGCTGTGAGCGTCATCACAGGTGTTGCAAATCACATCCGTGTCGCGAGATAGAACAAGCATGTGATTTGAGTCACGACGCGGCTGTAATGCGCAGCAGGTATGAGCGCTTCCGGCAACCGCATTTCGACAGGGACGGGCGCAGGAGCAGTGGAAAACGGGATCGAATTTGGATGGAATTTGCGAAAAGTTTCTCTGCGGAAGTAACGGCCGTGACGGTTTTGATGCGCTATTGCGGGGTTGGGGTTCCAGTCTCGCATCGCCGGGCGAGAGTGATTTCTTACGAAAGGTTTTGCTAGCACTGCCAGCAGTGCTAGCACTTTTCTGCTATTCTCTTTTTATGGCAACTATCGTCATCCGCAACCTCGACGAGACGGTCAAGCGCAGGCTGCAGGTACGCGCCGCGCTCAATGGCCGATCCATGGAGGCGGAAGCGCGTGCGACGCTTACTCTATTTGCAGAAAAATTGCCAGATGCCGCGGCAATCTCCCCACTCGATCGTGGGCTCGGAGCTGAGATTCATGAGCTGTTTGCGCCCCTCGGCGGCGTGGAGCTTCCCCTCCCGCCGCGCCACCAATCGCATGGGAAGATACCTAAGGCTTAGGCCGCATGAGTTTGCAATCGCTCACTGAGAGGAGTCTACGCCGCTTTCTCAACCGGCACCGACGCTTTTTGCGGCGTGAAAGCGGGCCGCGTGGCTGCCCACGCGGTGAGGCCAATCCCCACTAGGACGGCGCCGGCGCTGGCCAGTTGCGCATTCGACAATCCCCATAGAACCTTGGGGTTGCGCCGGATAAATTCAACCAGAAAGCGAGCCATGCCGCTCAACGCCAGGTATTGGCCGACGATGGCGCCTACGGCGTGGGGCTTACCCAGCCTCCACCATAAATACCAGCCGATGAGCAGGCCGGCTCCCAGTTCGTAGAGAGGTGTGGGGTAAACCGGAACGTTGATTGGGTCGATGCCGTGCGGGAAGGCCATGCCCCAGGGGTGGAAGGTAAAGCCGAATACATGGACGGGGTTGATTTGGATGCCGTAGCAGCCGTCGCCGGAGAGGAAGCAGCCGATGCGCCCTATGCCGTAGGCAATGGCCGCTGCCGGCGCGCACAGATCCAGTGCGCGCAGCGCCCCGATTTTGGCGCGCAAACCCTGCAGAACCAGCGCCAGGATGCCAAAGACCAGGCCGCCATACCAGGCAAATCCCGCCGAATCCCACAGAACGCTCCAGCCCTGAGTCTTGAACTCGTCCAGCGAGTCGAAAACATGCCATAACTTGGCGCCCAGAATGCCAGCGAACAAGGCAATGGCCACCATCCCCACAGCATCGGCCGTGATTCCCTCGCGTTTGAACCCTCGGTCTGCCACAATAGCGCCCGCCACGGCAGCGAACCACAGCATGAGCCCGAATGTGGGCAGATTGAACCATCCAAGATGCAGATAAGGAAGCATGTCTCTTCTCAAGTATAGACGTGTGAAGGTTCTTGTTTGTTTTAGGCTGAAAGGCGAGTTATCTGTCCGTGCTCTCCCACCCTCAAGGCACAAGTCGCGTTCAGGATTGGAACCCGGCGCGTTGCAGGCTGCACGAATGCATGGGTTGACGGAAACGGTGTGGAGAATTCCGCCTCATGGGCTTTCTACGCCGGCTTCGCGACGGGGGCCGATGCTTTCCGCGGCCGAAGCGCCGGCCGCCTGGCTGCCCACCCGATGAGCGCGACGCCCACCACAACGGCGCAGATGCAGGTCAGTTGTTCATTCGATAAGCCCCAAATAACCTTGGGATTGCGGCGGATAAACTCCATGAAAAAGCGAGCTGTTCCGGTGAGGATCAGGAACTGACCCATGATCGCGCCTGTGGCGTGCGGTTTGCCGAGCCGCCACCACAGCCACCCGCCGATGGCGAGGCCTGTGGCGAACTCATAGAGCGGCGTCGGATAGACAGGCACGAAAACCGGCACGATCCCGTTCGGGAAGGCCATCCCCCATGGATGAAACGTGAACCCGAGGATATGGACCGGCTGGATGGCAATGCCGTAGCAGCCGTCGCCGGAGAGAAAACACCCGATGCGCCCCAAGCCCTGGCCGATGGCGCAAGCGGGAGCAGCCAAATCCAGGATGCGCAGACCTCCGATCTTCTCTCTCCAGCCTTGCAGCACCAGCACAAGGATTCCGAAGGTCAATGCGCCAAACCACGAAAAGCCGATGTTCTGCCATAGAGCACTCCAGCCCATGGCCCGAAAGCTCCCCGGCGAGTCGAGGACGAGATACCAGATCTTGGAGCCCACAATGCCCGCCAGCGCGGCGGTCGCTACCATCCCCACCGCGTCCGCTGTCAGGTGCGCCCGCTTGAAAGCGCGGTTGATAACAAACATGGCCGTCAGAATGGCGATCGAAAGCATGAGCCCGTAAGTGGGCAGGGTGAATGACCCAATGTGGAGAAAGGGATGCATCGCTCCTCAAGTATACGTGCACGGTCGCAACCATCCCCCGCCTCCCAGGCGGATCCGCCGAGCGATTTTCGCTTTACGGGGCCCCGATTTACAGGGGCTCCGATTTTCAGACCTCGATTTTCACAGGCTGGGACTAGACAAATCGCGCGATACTGTCTGCATGGCAACCATGACCTCCCAAGGCCTTGACGTTCTCTACTCCCGCCAACAGATCGCCGATCGCATCGCCGAGATGGGCGCACAAATCAGCCGGGACCTGAATGGCGAAAAGCTGGTGATGGTCGGCGTGCTCAAAGGCGCGGCGTTTTTCCTGGTCGACCTCTCGCGCGCCATCCAGGCCGATGCGACCTTCGACTTTGTGGCCGTGTCCAGCTACGGCAAGGGCCAGCGTTCCTCGGGCGCCGTCAAGCTGATCAAGGATCTGGATCATTCCATCGAAGGCAAGAACGTGCTGATCGTCGAAGACATTCTCGATACCGGCCTCACCCTGGCCTACCTGCGCAAGCTCTTTCTGCAACAGCATCCCAAGACGCTGCGCATCGCTACGCTGCTGGATAAGCCTTCGCGACGCATCGAGAAGATCGAGGCCGATTACGTCGGATTCTCGATTCCCAACCTTTTTGTCATCGGTTACGGCATGGACTTTGCCGAGCGCTATCGCAATCTGCCCGATATTTGCCTGATGCCGCCGGAAAATCCCGAATAATCCGATCCCGATGCGGGCTATATTCCCAGACTGCAGCGGTGTCTCTGTTAACTGTCGGTTCATTTGGCCGCGGACGATCCCGAGACGTATACTCATTTTCCGGAACCGGATGCGCCGTTTTTGTCAGCGCCATCCTGCGCATGCAAGGAGCATGCCTCCATGAACCCAACCCCCATCCAGGATCCCGACCTGGATTTTGACTACGGAACCTTTGATTCGGCCGGATTTACCGCGGAAACCCTCGCAAGCTGGACGTCTCTCGCTGCCGTTATCGACCACACATTGCTCAAGCCATTTGCCACGCGCCAGCAGGTGGAGAGGCTCTGCGCCGAGGCCGCCCACTACCGCTTCGCCTGCGTCGTGGTGAACCCGGTGTGGACATCAACCGCGGTGAGCGCGCTCAGCGGCACGGGCATTCCCGCGGGCGCCGTGATCGGCTCGCCGCTGGGCGGCTCGCTCGTCTCCACGCTGCGCCAGGAAGCTGACGCAGTGATTCGCCTGGGCGCGCGCGAACTCGATATGGTGCTGCCGATCGGGCAGCTCAAGAGCGGCAACCACGCCGCCGTGCAGCACACGGTCCGCGCGGTGGTGAACGTGGCCCATCATCACGGCGCAGTGCTCAAGGTTACGCTCGAAACTTCCCTGCTCACCATGGAAGAGAAACTGCGCGCCTGCGAAATCGCCATCCAGGCCGGTGCAGACTTCATCAAGACCTCGACCGGATCGGCGACGGGCGGCGCAATCCCAGCCGATGTAGCTCTGCTGCGCGGTGTGGCCGGAGCGCGATGCGGGATTAAGGCTTCGGGCGGCATCCGCAGCCTCGCCCAGCTCCGCGCGCTGCTCGAGGCCGGCGCGAATCGGATTGGGTGCTCGGCGTCGGTGGGGATTTTGCGTGAGCTTGGCGCGGAATAAGGACAGCGGTCAGGTTTCGGGGGTCAGGTTTCAGCGGCCCTCCTCCAGAGGCGGCCACGTATCAGCGTTCCCTGTTCCCCGGTCACCGTTCCCTGACACCTGAAACCTGACGCCTGCTGTATCATTCCCTTCGACCCTTTATGAGCGAAACGCCGCCATCTCCGCCTGCTGGGCATGAATTCGAGGGCGATTACCGCCCTGCCGAGCCCGCGCCACTGGATCCCGTGAATGCACGCATCGAGCCGGCAGATGTGGCCTATCTCATGCGCCTGACCGACGCGCTCAATACCACTCTCGACCTGCAAACTCTTCTCAGCCGCACCTCGGAGTTGGTGCGCGCCGTCATTCCATACCGCATCTTCGCCATCTTTCTGCTGAATGAGCGGACGCATGAGTTGCGCATGAGATTCCAGATTGGCCACACGCCGCAGGCAGAGCGCATGCGCGTTCCGGTCGGCAAGGGGGTGGTGGGACAGGTGGCGTTCACGCGGCAGGCGATCCTGCTCAACGACATTGCGCAGGCAGACTACTACATCGACGCCAATCCCGGCGTGTGCTCGGAACTGGCCGTCCCGCTGATCGCCAAGAACCGGCTCATCGGCGTGATGGACATCGAAAGCGAGCAGCCGAATTTCTTCCGCGAAGAGCACCTGAACGTGCTGACCATGACGGCTTCGCGGATCGCGCAGTCGATCGAGAATGCGCGATTGTACGCGCGGGTCTCGCGCCAGGCGCAGACGCTGGAAGTGCTGAACGAGATTGCGGTGGAGTTGGCGTCGATTCTGGATCTGAATCCGCTGCTGGAGAAGATCGGGCAGTTGCTGCGGCGGCTGATCGACTACCAGATGTTCTCCATCATGCTGCTGGACGAGAAGGGCGAGACGCTCATCACGCGCTATGCCTGGCGGTTCGGCTACGCCCATGCGCCCACGCGGCGCATCCCCATCAGCAGCGGTCTGGTGGGCGCTGCAGTGCGCGAGTGGCGGACGGTCAACGTGCCCGACGTGAACAAGGATCCGCGCTATATTCCCATGAATCCCGAGACGGGCTCGGAGCTGATTGCGCCGCTCTTCTACAAGGGCCGCGTGATCGGCGTGCTGGATCTGGAGCACACCAAGCCGGCGTTTTTCAACGAAGAGCACGAACGGATACTGTCGACGCTGGCCTCGCAGACGGCGATTGCGATCGAGAATGCGCGGCTATACCAGGCGGTCAAGCGACAGGAGAGGCAACTGGAGAAAGACATCGCCATGGCGCGCGAGGTGCAACTGCGTCTGCTGCCGCCGACGGCTCCCACGCATTCTCGTGCCGAAATAGCGGTGCGTTTTTTGCCGGCGCGCACCATCGGCGGCGACCTTTACGACTTTCTCGACTACGGGCCGAACCGCACGGCGATCGTGCTCGGCGATGTGAGCGGCAAGGCCGCTCCTGCAGCGCTCTTTGCGGCTCTGGTGAGCGGCATCATGCGCGCTGCGGCCGCGCACCAGCCGAGTCCGGCGCAGATGCTGGCTTTGCTCAACGACGCCTTGCAGGAGCGCAAGCTGGAATCGCAGTACGTGACCATGCTTTTCGCGCTGTGGAACGATGAGAACCAGACGCTGCAGGTGGCGAACTCAGGCGCGGTGCAACCGGTTTTTTGCCGCGCCGGGCAATCCGAGACGGTGCATGCCGAGGGTTTCCCGCTGGGCATGTTTCCCGATGTGACCTACGAAGAGCTCAGCGTGGCCACGCAGCCGGGCGACGCGATCGTCTTCGTGTCTGATGGGATTCTGGACGCGGAAAATGAGAAGGAAGAGATGTACGGGCAGGACCGGCTGGCCGAACTGCTCTGCGCCCACCGCGATCTTCCCGCGTTGGAGATTGCCGACGCCATTCTGGCGGACGTATCGCGCTTCCAAGGCAGCAAAGACCGATTCGACGACGAAACGATTATTGTGCTGCGCGTGCGATAGGGGCATCGCGCGCCACTTCCGATAAACTCTAAGTGACACCGCCCCTTCGGAGCCCACTTGGCCACAGCAGTTCAGGAACGACTGATTCGCCCCGCCCTCAACATCCTTGGCAGCCTGCGACTGCCGGGCGACAAGTCCATCAGCCATCGCTACGCCATGCTGGGCGCTTTCGCGGAGGGCGTGTCGCACTTTACGAATTTTTCGACCGGAGCCGATTGTGCCTCGACGCTGGCCTGCATGGAAGCGCTGGGCGCAATGGTTTACCGAGACGGCGCAGACGCGGTAAAGATTCACGGCGTGGCGGGGCGAGTGGGGACCGGCGCGGAGATGCGCAAGTGGGAACTCGACTGCGGCAACTCCGGCTCGACAATGCGCATGATCTCGGGCTTGCTTGCGCCACAGGAGGGCCGCTTCACGCTCATCGGTGACGCTTCACTGTCGCGGCGGCCGATGGAGCGCATTCGCAAGCCGCTGGAAGCCATGGGCGCGCGATTCAAGCTCACTGAAGGCCATGCGCCGCTGATTATCGATGGGGGTCCGCTCAAAGCCATCGATTACACGACGCCGGTTCCCAGCGCGCAGATAAAGAGTTGCATACTGTTTGCGGGCCTGCAAACTGAAGGAACCACGACGGTGCGCGAGGCGATTCGCACGCGCGACCACAGCGAACTGGCTCTGCGCGCTTTTGGCGCCAAGGTGGCGCGCAGTGCGGAATCGGTCTCCATTGCCGGACCGCAGCAGCTTCATGCCATCGATGCCGCGGTTCCCGGCGATCTCTCTTCGGCCGCGTTCTTTCTATGCGCGGCGATTCTCTTCCCCGGCTCCAACCTGGTGATCGATGCCCTCGGCCTGAATCCGACGCGCGCCACGCTGCTCGACGTGCTGACGGCGCTGGGTGCGCACATCGCGGTGCTGAATCTCGAAGAGAAACATGCCGAGCTGGTGGGCACAGTGCAGATCTCGGCGCCGCCGGAGGGACTGGGATCGACGGAGATCAGCGGCTCACTCGCGGCGCAACTGATCGACGAACTGCCGGTGCTGGCGGCGATCGCACCGTACACGAGTGGCGGCATTCGCATCCGGGGAGCACGCGAGCTGCGGGTGAAGGAGTCAGACCGCATTGCGCTGGTGGCGAAGAATCTGCGCGCCATGGGCGCGGAGATTGAGGAGTTCGACGACGGGCTGGACGTGCCGGGCGGCCAGACACTGCACGGTGCGACGATCGACTCAGGCGGCGATCACCGCATTGCCATGGCCTTCAGCGTAGCGGCTCTCCGCGCCGAAGGCGAAACGCTCATTCAAGGCGCGGAGTCGGCAGCTATCAGCTTCCCGGAGTTTTTCGAGATGTTGGACAGGGTCGCGGAGCGGTAACTCGCGCAGTTGGCGCGCCGCTAACACAAGAAAATGCCCGGCAGATGCCGGGCATTTTCCCGTAGCATGCAAGCCGCGCTATTGAGCGGGCGGCATGGGTTGCTGACTTGGCGCGGCGGGCGGTGTCATGTTGGGCTCGTTGCCAGGCGTGGCAGGTCGAACGCCGGGAATTACCGGAGCGGCGGATACGGTTCCTGCAGCGGCGTCGGGCAAACTGATTCCGTAGTGCTGCAAGGTTGAGGCCAGGGTCTGGTAGAGGCCCGAACGGTCTTTGGCATACCCTGCGTTTGCGGCGATCAGGTTGTCCTCAGCCACTGCCATGTTGCGCTGCTGCTGAAGGACGTTGGCGGTGGTTGAAGCGCCCAGGTGTAACTTCTTCTCTTCGGCATCGAGGCTCTGTTGCGCGTAATCGCGAGCAGCCTGCGCGGACCGTACCTGCGCGCGATCATTGGCGAGCGCAAACATGGCGTTGGCCACCTGCATGCGAATCTGCGTGTAGTACTGCTCGAGCTTGAGCTCCGCCTGCCGGTACTCCATCAGCGAGCGCTCCTGCACGGACTGCGCATATCGATTGCGGATGGGGATGGTCAGGCTGAACGCTACACCCTTGTCCGGTGCTGTGCTGTTTACAAGATCGGCAAGCACACCGCCATAGCTTGTGGGCACTGTGCTGCTGCCGGGAGTGACGCAGGGTATGCCGTCGAAGTTGCAATTGGGATTGATGGCACCGCCAACGATGCTGGCGCCGTAGTACCCATTGATGTCCAGCGTGGGCAGCAGCGCATTGCGCGCGCCCTTGAGCGTGATCTCGTCATTGCGCAGCGTGAGAACTGCCTGCTCCAGCTCCGGCCTCCGCTGGAATGCTTCCTGCACCAACGCCTCGACCGGCTGGCTTTCTTCGGAGATCGGTTCAAGGCTCACGCGGTCCGTGGGGATGACCGGGGCAGCCGAAAGCGCGGGGTCGTTGAGATTGCGCGTGATGGCCTGCTTGATGATCTGCTGCTGGTAATTGAGAGCGCTCTGCGCACTGATGAGCGACTGCTGGTCGGCGGCGACGCTGGACTCGGCATTGACGACATCGAGCGGCGCCATGGAGCCCACTTCCAACTGTTTGCGATTGTCGGAGAGGAGTTGGTTGCTTTGCTCGAGAGCGTGCTGCTTGGCCTGCACGTCCTCATATGCCTGGACCAGGCCCCAGTAGATGGTCTCCACCTGGTTCACGGTATAGAGGATCTGCTGGCGGAAAGAGGAGTCGGTAATGCGGCGGTCGTTTTGCGCCTGATACATGAAGCGCTTGTTCACCCAGAAGCCCGCGCCCTGCAGCAGATGTTGGGTCACGATTGCCTTAAACGACGAGTTGTAGCTTGGGTAATAGGCTGTCAGAGTGGGTGTGCTGGTGACACTGCTGGTGGTCCCACGACTGTTGTTCCACGAGAGAGCAAGAGCGGCTCCCGTGACGAAACCTTGGTTGAATGTGAAGTTATATGAGTCAGTGTTAATGGCGGACGCGGGGCTGAAAAGGCTGGTCGTCTGTGTCCGATCACGATCGAATTGAACGGTTCCTGTGACCGAGGGATCAAGGCTCTCCGGCAATGGTCCTGCGCCGCCGGTGGTGAGCGTGAGTCCGGCTGTGCCCGAGCCTGCTCCGCCCGCGCCGCCCGCCGTTCCACCGGGTCCGCCGCCAGTCGATAAGATTGAAGTCGATCCGCCCAGGGTTCCTGTCACCAAGCCTGAAGGCGCGCCGAGCGGCGTGGCGCCGGTCTTGGTGCGCAGAATATCGGTGTCGGCGATGTCGAGATCGTAACGCGCGATGGCAATGTCGTAGTTGTTCTCAATGGCCAGGGCGATGGCGTCGGAGAGACTGAGATAAATCTTGCCGTCCTTCACGAGATCGGCCAAGCGCACGGAATTGGCGAAGCTCGCTTTGGCGATGCTTGTGGGGCGGTAGACGTTAATCGGGTTACCAATCCACGAACCGAATGGTCTGGAATAGTCGCGGCTGGAGGTACTGAGGGGAATCGGCTGCGTGGGAACCGGCACGGGCGCCACGGGAAGATCGGAGGCGGCCTTATCGGGCTTCGTGGCGCCGGCCTGCTGCGCGTAGCCGGACGGCATGGTAGCCGCCAGTGTTAGCAGAATGGCAGCAGCCGCGCGCAAGCGTCCGGCGGAGTGCCCTTTCCCTCTCCGGCTCAGGTTAGTTCCATTGCGTTCACTGCAATCGGCTGCCTGCGCCCGATGCGATACACCTGCCCTTAAAGAATGCATATTTAATCTCCCAAGATTTGCGGCACACAACCCACCCACTGAGTGGGTTCCCCGGTTGCGCTTCAAGACGGCGAGGAAACCGCTCCGGTTGCAAGTTTCGGGTTTCTCAAAACGATTATCGCCGTTATGTGGGCCTGCATGGTTCTTTGTTGATTACGAAATCGGTACCCCGTCCGTTCCAAACATCGCAGTAAATCGCAGCCGAAGCTCGGGTTGAAGGATCGCAGGAGCGGGTTGAGTGGATCGGACGCATGACGCATTGGCACCCGGCCATCGAATTAACTAACTAGTTAGTAAAATACTCTAAGTTCCACGTTTTGGCAACCGTAATCGGCCCAATCGAGGCGAAAATCTCTCAATTTGAACGGGAATACCCGGCTGGACCGACCGATAGGCGCATCGGGTACCCTTAATGCAGCAATTCACATGAGCGACGGCGCCCAACCCGAAGCGGAGCTCCGGAACTGGAAGGTGATTCTGGCTTATGACGGAACCGACTTCCAAGGCTGGCAGGTGCAGCCCGGACAATCAACGATCCAGGGCGAATTGCAGGCCGCGTTGGGCCGGATTACCGGGGAGTCGCCACTGCCTCAAGGTTCAGGCCGCACCGACGCGGGAGTTCACGCGCTGGCACAGGTGGCCAGCTTCACGTTGCGCGCTCCCATTCCCGCGGAGAACCTGCATCGTGCGTTGAATCGGACACTGCCGCCTTCGATCCGCGTGCTGGAGGCGATGACTGTACCCAGCATGTTTCATGCGCGGCACTCTGCGGTTGCGAAGACCTACGAATACCGCATCTTCCGCGAGACCCTCTGCCCGCCCACTCTCGCTCGCTATGTGTACGCCTGCCCGTGGACGCTGGATGTGGACAAGCTCCAGGCCTGCGCGCGGATTTTCGAGGGCGAACACGATTTCCAGAGCTTCGCCGCGAACGATCCTGATCTAAGCGAGCGGGGCGATGCAACTGGCGATACTGCGACGGGCGCGACGCTCCGGATTGCGCCGATGTCGACTGTGCGGAGGATTTATTCGTCGGCGTGGGAGGAGCGGCCAAGCGAAGCCGGCGCACTTCTTGTGTATTGCGTGCGCGGCAACGGCTTTCTGCATCACATGGTGCGCAATCTGGCGGGAACGATGGTGGATGTGGGACGGGGGGCTCTAGCGGTTGAGGAAATCGCGGGGATTCTTGCGGCGCGCGATCGTTCGGCGGCAGGGCCAACGGCTCCTGCGCGGGGGTTGTTTTTGCATTCGGTGGAGTACGACGATCAGGCCCTCTAGCGAACTGAATATAGTCCCTATTCAGTCTTAATATCGCTTTTATTCGAACCGATAAAGGACTATACTTAACTTCAGCACATCGAGTGAGGTGTCCATGCGCTATTCCACCCAGATCAAACCCATCAGCTATGTGAAAGCTAACGCTGCCGAGTTACTTGACCGGATCACAGAAGAGCGCGAGCCGATCATCATCACGCAGAACGGCGAAGCGCGCGCGGTGCTGATGGACATAACAAGCTACGAGCAGACGCAGGAGACCCTAGCGTTGTTGAAGGTGCTGGCGATTGCTGACAAGGAGATCGAAGCTGGAGAATCGGTTTCCGCGGAAGAGATCATGACTGAATATGGCATGAAGGCCAAGCAGGTGCGATGACCTTCGCTGTCAAGTTCACGCCCGGCGCACGGAAGGATCTCCAGGGCATCCACGACTATATTGCCCGGAACGATTCGATTGCGAAAGCGGATTATGTAGCAAGGAAGGTTATCGAAGAGGCATTGTCTTTTGCGAAAGCGCCTGCGCGAGGCGCACATCCCGCGGAATTGCAGGCATTTGTGAGACGGGATTATCGCCAGGTCTTCTTCAAGCCGTACCGCATTTTATACAAGATTCGCGGAGAGATCATCTTTATTGCGGTCATCGCCGACGGCCGGCGCGACATGCAACCGTTGCTGGCGCGGCGACTGACGTCGTGATACGCCAGCCGCATTCTAATTTTTGGCGGCGCGAAGCATCCTGCTAATCTGAATCCATCGCCATGCCGGTTCTTTCCCCAACTTCGGCATTTTCACGCGTGACAGCATTGGCCGCGCAAAGGCCGATTCATGCGGCGTTTTCCTGGCTGCACGGGAATCCCAAGACCATCATGGATTGGCAGATCGAACTGGTGGCGATTCCCGCTCCCTTGAATTGCGAGCAGGAGCGGGCGCGGTGGTTGGCGGCGCGATTTGAAGAAGCCGGCGTGAGCCGGGTGGAAACCGATGCGGCGGGCAATGTGCTGGGGATTTTGTCGGCTACGAACTTGCCGCCGGAGAGCACGGGGCCGGTGATTGTGCTGTCGGCGCATCTCGACACCGTGTTTCCCGCCGAAACTCTGCTGCGCCCTGTGCTTGCGGGCGACCGCCTGGAAGCTCCGGGCGCGTGCGACAACGCGGCAGGCGTAGTGGGAATGCTGGCCGTTGTTCATGCGCTGATGAAGGCTGGAGCCGGGGCCGGGGTGGAATTGCCGGCGCCGCTTGTTCTAGTGGGCAATGTGGGCGAAGAGGGCGAAGGCGATTTGCGCGGTGTGCGTCACTTCTACGAACACAACGCGCTAGCCGGACGCGTGGCTGCACACATTGTGCTGGACGGCGCCGGCGCCGATGCAGCGGTGACGCAGGCGCTGGGCAGCTGGCGCTACCGGGTGACCGTAACCGGACCGGGCGGGCATAGTTTTACCGACGCGGGGACGCCGAACCCGATTTCCGCGCTGGCCACGGCGCTGACCAAAGTGGCCGAGATGCCCTTACCTGAAGAGCCGCGCACTACGCTCAACGCAGGAACGATTCGCGGCGGCATCAGCGTAAATTCGATTCCCGAGAGTGCCGAGGCCACGGTCGATTTTCGATCTACGGATCGGAATCAACTGGTGCGCCTGGAAGTGGCGCTGCATCGCGCAGTGGAAGATGCCGTCGAACATTGGAATGCGCGGTCAAAGGTCACAAGTGCAGGTTCGCGCGGACGACTAGCTTACGAAATTGTTAAAATTGGCGATCGTCCTGCAGCACATTTGGCCGACGATGCGGCTCTGCTGGCCGCGTTGCGCGCGGTGGACCGGCATCTGGGCCTGCGCACCGACCTCCGGCTGGGATCGACCGACGCCAACATTCCACTCGCGCTCGGCATTGCGGCGCTGTCGATGGGCGCGGGCGGAGAAGGCGGTGAAGCGCATACGCTTCGCGAGTGGTATCGAGCGAAGGACCGTGAACTGGCGCTGAAACGGGTTCTGTTGCTGACACTGGCGATGCTGGAGTGGGCCGCGGAACAGTAGTGCTCGGCCCCCGTCCCGTGTGGTGCGGCTCTTTTGCTATCCGGAGCGTCTAATCGTGCAGATGCGGATGGGCAATTTCCGCCCGCTGTGAATGTGGAAAGAGACATGACGGTCCGCGGAAGTGGGCCAGTTTGAAGGGAACCGTTCCCCAGCCCCCGCTGTTTTTGGGGCTTTTGCGGCACGACTCAAGCCGTGCGCTTTCACGCCGGGTTCAAACCGACCCACTACCTGGCTCACCGCGGGGACTGGCGGCTGGCTATACTGAGAAGAGAGGTCGCCAGCGACATGCAGGCCGAATGGCCGGGCGCCTCACGAGGTCAAGTTAAGAGGATTGGGAAACTATGAAATGGTTCTTCGAACGGCTTCGCTCGCGCCGTCTCACCTCGGCATTCGTGCTGCTCGCTACGCTTTCCGCGGCCATTGTGGCCGGATCGTTTGCCGCCCACGGAGTGCGCGGTCAGGAGAAGCAAGTCGACAGCGGCGACGCCACTCCCCTGAAGGTCGTTAATTCGACGGTCCCGCCGAACGATTTCGTGCGCATCGCCAAGGCAGTAGGACCGGCGGTGGTGAATATCAACACGCGGACGCTACCCAAGGAAACGGGCAATAACGGACACGGCAGATTCCATCAACGCGCGCAGCCTAACGAGCAAAATCCCGACGACAACGACGATAACGATCAGCCGGGAGGGCCGGAGGATTTCTTCAGACGATTCTTCGGCGGGCAGATTCCTGGCGCGCCGGATGACGGCGACAACAGCCAGGTGCAGGAGTCGCTGGGCTCGGGCTTCATCGTCGACCCCAGGGGCTACATCATCACCAACGATCACGTGGTCGACAAGGCCGACCAAATCTACGTGAAGCTTTCCACGGACCCTGACACGCAGGATCTGGGCCGGCCCGCGCGCGTGATTGGAGTGGACAAGGCCACGGATCTGGCGGTGATCAAAATCGACACGAGCACGCCGTTGCCGACGATGAAGATGGGCAACTCCGACACGGCGCAGGTGGGCGATTGGGTTGAGGCCATCGGCAGCCCGTTCGCACTGGCGCAGACGGTGACGGCGGGCATTATCTCCGCCAAAAACCGCACCATCGATCAGGGCGCGCCGGGACAGTTCCAGCACTTTATCCAGACGGATGCGGCCATCAATCCCGGCAACTCCGGCGGGCCGCTCTTGAATATGAATGGCGAAGTGATTGGCGTAAACACGGCCATTTACACGCAATCGGCCGGCTATCAGGGAATCGGCTTTGCTATGCCGTCGAATACCGTGGTTTCTGTGTACAACGACCTCATCAGCCCCAGCCACAAAGTGACGCGCGGCTCGATCGGCATCCAGTTCCGCGAGGGACTTCCGAGCGCCGTTAATCGCGAGTACGGTTTCAAGAATGGCGTTCTGGTGCAGGAGGTTCAGCCGGATGGTCCCGCGGATAAGGCGGGCATCAAGGCCCTCGACATTATCACCTCCGTGGATGGACGCTCGATCAAGGACGGCGACGATCTGGTAAACGAAATTGCCAGCCGCAGGCCGGGATCGACGATCCGGTTGGGATACCTTCGCGACGGCAGGCCGATGGATACGACAGTGACGATCAGCGATCGCGACACGGTGTTTGCCGAAATGAACAATCCGCAGCCTGAAAAGAGCCAGGAAGGCGAAACTGACGCGGGCGAGACCAAGCTGGGTGTCGTGGTAAGCGATGCGCCGCCGGCAATGATCGCGAAGATCCACACTTCCGGCGTGCTGGTGGAATCGGTCCGCACCGGCTCGTTCGCCGACCTTCAGGGAGTGGAACGGGGACTCGTGATCACGCGCGTCAACAAGCAGCCCACGGGCACCAAGGAACGGTTCGATGCCGTGGTAAGCAAGCTTAAGACTGGCGACGATGTGGTCTTCGAGGCGATAGACCCGAACCATCCCGAACTGGGTATCAACATCATTGGCGGAACCTTATAAACCCGGGAAACGGCGCCGGCTGCGATCTGCATGCCCGGCACCGTCTCCAAAGCAAACTCCAGTGCGCCGCCGGATCGATTTTCCCCTTGCCGTAATGCGGTACTTTGGCTACACTACCCCGAAAGGCGAGAAAAGTTGAGCAAGCGTTCAGGCGGAAAAGCCATGTTTTCATCTCGTACTACTGCGGCACTTTTGATTTCCGCGGCCCTGGTTGCGGTGCCCGCTTTCGCAACGAACGTGCACCGGTCGCCGACCAGCGGCCAATCCGGCACTCACAAGCTGTCGCAATCGAAGCACAAGGCGCGCCGGCCACGCGGCCAGCAAGCCATTGAGCCGGAACGGGTGATACAGATTCAGCAGGCACTGATCCGCGAGCATTACCTGACGGGCGAAGCTAATGGCAAGTGGGACGTTACGACCGTGGCCGCGATGCAGAAGTATCAGGCAGATCATGGATGGCAAACCAAGCTGATGCCTGATTCGCGCGCCCTATTGAAACTCGGACTCGGACCCGACTATTCCACGGCAATCAATGCGAAGGGCTCAAGCTTCGCCCCTCCGCCGGCCAGCAGCAACGCGCCTTCTTCGAAGACCTCCGGTTTTGTGGAAGCGTCCGGCGTGAATCAGTAACAGCTACGGTATTTAAAGCACCTCAGACGCGAGGAGATCGGCCACTGTTTCGCGGCGGCGGATGAGTCGCGCCTTGTTGCCTTCGACGAGGACTTCGGCGACGCGCGGGCGGGAGTTGTAGTTGGAGCTTTGCGCCATGCCGTAAGCGCCAGCATCGAGCACTGCGACCAGATCTCCGGGCTTGACGAGCGCGAGTTTGCGGTCGCGCGCAAAAAAGTCACCCGACTCGCAGACCGGGCCCACGACATCGACGATGCGCGGCTTCCCTGCCCTGGGCCGAACGGGAGCAATTTCGTGCCAAGCCTGATAGAGGGCGGGGCGAATGAGATCGTTCATGGCCGCGTCAACGATCACGAAGGTCTTTTTGCCGTTGCGTTTGACGTAGAGCACGCGCGCCAGGAGCGCTCCGGCATGGGCGACGAGAAAACGGCCGGGCTCGATGAGCAGGCGCCCATCGAAATCGCCGAGCGCGCATGCGAGCGCCGCGGCGTACTCCTGCACTTTGGCCGCGGCATCAAAAACTCCGGCATGATAATCGATGCCCAAACCGCCTCCGGCATCGATTGATCGCAGTGCGATGCCTTCGCCGCGGAGTCGACGCACCAGCTTGCTCACGCGTTCAATCGCCGCGCCAAATGGAGCGGCGGAACGTATTTGGGATCCGATGTGGACGCTGATACCGTGCGCTTCGAGCCAGCGATCATTGGTTGCAGCTTTGTAGATCGCCCGTGCGCGGCGGATGTCGATGCCGAATTTGTGCTCACGAAGGCCTGTGGAGATGTAGGGATGGGTGTCGGCAAAAACGTCGGGATTGACGCGCAGCGCAAAGCGGGCGCGGGTCTTGAGCCGGCGCGCACGGGCCGCGAGCAGGTTGAGTTCCGCCTCGCTTTCCACGTTGAATTGCAGGATGCCGGTTTTGAGCGCCAGATCAATTTCCGAGGCTGTCTTGCCGACGCCGGAAAATACCACGCGCCCGATGGCATCGGGTGCGGCGGCCAGCACGCGCTCTAACTCGCCACCGGAGACGATGTCGAAACCAGCGCCGTTTTGCGCAAGCAGCTTGAGAATTGCCAGAGCGGAGTTTGCCTTGACCGCATAGCAGACAAGATGATCGCGGCCGGCAAGGGCCTGCTGAAAGAGATGCAGCCGCGCGACGATCTGATCTGCCGAGTAGACGTAGAGCGGCGTGTCAAAGCGGCGCGCGAGGGACTCCAGCGAGACGCCTCCGCAATGCAGGGCTGCGCCGGGCTCCGGGTAGAAAAACGGGCGCGGTGATGGGCTTGTTGTTTGTGCCACGAGCGACGTCCGAAACCAAATGAAACCTTGTCTAGAGCGTACAGCATGGAACGCACCGTGACGAAGAAGGATTGCACTCGATGTGGCGAAGCGCACAACGGCCTCCCCGCCTGCCCGTTACAATAAAGGACGGAATGACACCGTTGCCTCAAGTTGACCTGGTGGGCGTGGGCCTGAACGCGACCGACACTCTGATTCCGTTGCCGACATACCCCGAACGCGGTTCGAAGCTGGAGTACTCCGCGGCGAGCGTGATGCCGGGTGGGCAGGTGGCGACGACGGTAGTGGCCTGCCAAACGTGGGGATTGCGCACGCGTTACGTGGGCAAGCTGGGCGACGACGATGCGGCACGCCTGCACGAAGAGGCGTTCCAGCGCGCGGGCGTGGAAGCGCAGCTGATTAAGGTGGCCGGCGGCGTGAGCCCGCAGTCGCTGATTCTGGTGGATGCGGGCGGCGAGCGCACCGTGCTTTGCCGGCGCGACGAACAAATGACCCTGAGGCCCGAGGAACTGCAGCGCGAATGGGTGACCAATGCACGCGTGCTGCACCTGGACGGGCACGACACGGCTGCCGCGACACTGGCCGCGAGCTGGGCGCGGGCAGCGGGCATCCCCGTGGTGGCCGATCTCGACGCGACCTACCCGGGCATCGAAGAGTTGGTGGCCAATATCGATTATTTGATTGTCAGCAAGGATTTCTCGTGCCGGTTGATGGACGACAACGACCTGGAACGCGCCTTGCGCCGCATGCTCTCGCGTTACAGATGCAAGCTGAGCGCGGCGACCCTGGGCGAGGACGGCGTGCTGGCGTGGGACGGCAAGCAACTGGTGCACTGCGCAGCATTTCGTGTTCCGGTGGTAGATACGACCGGGGCGGGCGACATCTTTCGCGCCGGGTTCATTTACGGGCTGATGCAGGAGTGGCCGCTGGAACGGCAGCTGGATTTCTCCTGCGCGGCAGCGGCGATGAACTGCATGGCGCAGGGAGCGCGGGGCGGCATCCAGGCGGTGGATGCGGTGGAAAATCTGCGGTCGACGGTGGCGCGATACGAGAGCGCGTACGGCTTGTCGGCGTTCGATTGAAGATTGAGGCGCCGCATCCGGTGGCGTTCTGCAACTGGATTTAGAATGAAAGCGGCGCGTCAGGCGGCTGTACAGCCTGGCAATTCCCAAACCCTGTTTCACATTCTGGAGACGACCATGCCATTGATGAAGACTTCGAATCTGATCAAGACAGCGAATCCGGCGCTCGGCCAGAACACATTCAGCAGCTTTGCGCAAAGCCAGTACGGCGGGAACCTGGTGGACGCCTCGGCACGGATGACGCTGAGCGGCACAGTGAACAAGACCGGCCTTCTGCTGCTGTGCGCGGTGGCGACGGCGGCGTGGACGTGGAACGCGTTCATGAAGACGCACGACCTGACCGTTGCCGGTCCGGCAATTATGTTGGGCGCACTGGGCGGATTTGTTGTCGCCATGGTGACTGTCTTCAAGAAGACATGGTCGCCGGTGACTGCGCCGATTTACGCGCTGCTCGAGGGCCTCGCGCTCGGCGGCAT
Organism: Occallatibacter sp.; assembly: GCA_050011915.1. GTDB lineage: Bacteria > Acidobacteriota > Terriglobia > Terriglobales > Acidobacteriaceae > Telmatobacter. The sequence continues at coordinate 13,215 of JBEKIE010000042.1, read as the reverse complement.
ATCGGTGGTCTTTGAATTGCGCTATCCGGGCATTGCCATGCAGGCAGTAGCGCTGACGTTTGGCACGCTGTTCGTGATGCTACTGGCGTACAAGTCCGGGCTGATCAAGGTGACGCAGAAGTTTCGCATGGGCGTGGTGGCGGCCACGGGCGGGATCATGGTCCTTTACGGGATCGAGTTGCTGCTTGGGTTTTTCGGCATTCAATTTACAACCATCAATGGCGCGGGGCCGATTGGCATTGCCTTTAGCCTGTTCGTTGTCGCCATCGCGGCACTGAACCTGGTGCTGGATTTTGATTTTGTGGAGCAGGGCGTAGCCGCCGGCGCTCCCAAATACATGGAGTGGTACGCGGCGTTCGGCATCATCGTGACGCTGGTGTGGCTGTACCTGGAGATTCTGAGGCTGCTCTCGAAGCTGCGCAGCAGGAATTGAAAAGCAGCCTGCAGCAAGTAGCGGGCAGCTTGTAGCATTTCCTCGGGATCACCGCAATTGAGATACCGGCAAAAAGCTGCTTACCGTGCCCTGCGGCGAAATCAGTGAAAATGTGACGCTTCCGGCGGTGATGCGGCGGTGCGGTGTGCCGCGTGCGATCACCAGCATATCGCCTTTGTTCAGGGTGACGGTTTGGTGCCCTTCCGACTCCGGCGAATTCCATTCGCCGGGCGCTTTGCTGTGCGCGCCCTTGGGTGTTCCTCCGAGCTCGTAGACCGTGGACCCATCAAGAATCTGGAAGACGTGGTCGCGCTGCTCGTGCCACTCGAATTCTGCCGCGGTTTTAGCCTTCTCGGTGGTGAGGACCACGACGAAAGTTTTCTCCTGCACAAGATTGTTGTTGCCTGAATTGGCCTCGAGGGCTTTGAGGTCGTTCTGAATCTCCTGCGCCGTGAAGAGCTTGAAGGTGAGGGCAGGAGCGCTCATGGCTTGCGCGGCGGCCGGGGAGGCAAAAAGCGACGCGCGCGTGAGAGTGAAGCCGGCGGCCGCAGCGGCGGGTACGGCGCGCAGGAATTTGCGGCGGGCGGGATTCGAGATCGAGGCATTGCGCATAGGATTCTCCGGAAAACGGCAAGTGACTTCGTGGGCGATTTTATCAGTGCCGCGTGCGGTATCCCACCCTTTCGCCCAAAAATCGGGCGAAGGGATGAGGCACTGGAGGCAGCAGATTTCAGAGATCGAATTGCCGCAGCCAGGGAGCCATGAGGGCCGCGACTTTGCGCGGCTGCTCGTATGCGGCAAAGTGGCCTGCGCCGGGCAGCACGTGGAACTCGCAACCCCCGGGAGCGGAGCGAAAGGCTTCCATGTCAGCGGGAGTGACGGAGGAATCTTCCACGCCCGCGATGGCGAGGATCGGCACGCGAATGGTGGAGACGGTGGAAACGGAATCGGGGCGCGCGGCCAGACCGGCCTGCACGGCAACCTCGGCTTCGGGTGTGAGAGTCATGTGAGAGCGAATCTCGGCAACAATCTCCGGGCGCTCGATGCGCGCGGTTTCACTGAGGAGGGTTTGCGACCTGCCGTCAAAGAGCGCGGTGACGCCCTCGGTGCGCGCCCGCTGGATAGTTTCTGCGCGGCGGAGGAGGTTGGCCGGGGCATCGGGTTGCGGCTTGGAACAGATGAAGACGAGACCGGTCATGCGCTCGGGGGCCCGGCGCCAAATCTCCAGCATGACGTAGCCGCCGATGGAGCAGCCCACGAAGACGGCCCTGCGCAGAGAGAGCTGATCGAGGAGCGCGAGCATATCGGTGGCCAACTGGTCCATGCTGAGCACGGGAGCGTCGGGAACCAGGTCAAAAGCGCCTGCGGGCAGGTCGGACCCCAGCGAGGAGACACCATGGCCGCGCAGATCGGGTACAACTGTGCGGATGCCGGCCAGTTCCTTAGTGAGAGGACGCCAGTAATCGCGGTCGAGAGGGGTGGGATGGAGAAAGACGACCGGCGGACCGGTGCCTGCGTCGGTGAATCCAAGGCCTGAGCCGTCAGAAAGAGAGACGCCGTTCATACTCCTGGAGGATACGCTCCCGGCAGGGGCAGCGTCTCCTCAGGAATGCCAATCCAGGCAGCAAGATAGGCAACACCCACCAGCCCGCTCGAAAAAATGAGGCCGATGACGGCGACGATACGCACCACGGCGACATCCCATCCGTTGGCTTGCGCAAAGGCGATGCAGACTCCGCCGATTTGGCGGCCAAAGCGGGGACGGAGGAGCGGGCGGCCGGGGATGGGTTGCAGGGCGGGAATGGCCGCGCCACAGGTCGAACAAAAATGGGCGCTTGCAGGCATTCCAGATCCACAGCGTTGACAGAAGACGGTCATGGCCGGTTCTCCGAGGACGAACTCTAACTGATTCAAGGATACGAGGATTGGCGTGCGGCGGTTCCATGCTTCTTGATGAAGCAGCGGAGCCGGAGTAATCCTTCAGTTTCCGTGATAGGGAGTGTGCAGATACTTCCTTGCCTCGCCGGCGCGGGAGGTGTTGGGGCCGGCGTCGATGGCGGTCTGATAATCGCGCGTTGCTTGCGCGCGCTGACCGTTGAGGTCGTGGCATTCGCCGGCATCGAGGAGCGAACGAATCTTGAGTTCCGAACCGATGCCGCGCGTCCCCGCCGCTTGTTCGAAGGCCTTTGCGGCTTCGTCGTAATGGCGCTGGCCTCGCAGGGCATCGCCGAAGCCGAAATAGGCCAACTCGAGCTTGGATGAGGCAAAGTAGCCCGGCTTGGCCGCGTCGGCCAAAAGTTGCCGGTAAGAGTTCACGGCAGTCATTCCCTCGCCTGCGTCCCTGCGCAGATTGGCTTCTTCAAGGCAGAAGAGGAAATCGTGGGGATACTGGCCCTTCAGGTCCCGCACCTCCTGGATGGCTTCCCTGTATCTCGCTTCGCGGCGCAAAAAGAGAGCGATCACGGTACGCGACTCGATGCTGGTGATGACGCCGCGCTTGCCTGCGTCCTCAAGCATGGCGAGCCCGGTGGATTTGGAGCCGGTGATGCCGGCGAAGCCGATCATGAGCTTGAAGGGCCACGGGAGCGCGCCGACAACGTATTCGTAGACGCCGGTGATGAGCTTGGCGTCGGCGTAGTCGGGATCGAGTTGCAATGCGCGCGCGGCATCGTCTTTGGCCTTCGTGGCCAGGCGAAAACCAGTGGAGAATGCGCGCTCCACCATGGCGACGTAGGCACAACGCAAAGCGCGCACCCAGGCGCGGGCAAAGAGCGCGTCGACATCGTTAGGATTCTTGCTCAACCGCCAGTCAGCCTCGCGCACCACTTCATCGGCCAGAGCGAAGATCTGATCGCGCTTGGCGGGATCCTCGTCGGTGGCGTGGCGGCCGGTGAGAAAGCCGTCGTTGGCGTAAAAGGTGGTGTCGAGGAGATCCAGCCGATAGAGCTCCTGAAAAATCAGGGCAAACGCCAGATAGGCAGTGGCCTGCGGGTCGCCGGGGTGGGCCAAGTGAAATTGCTGAAAGCGCGCAACGGCGCCGGTAAAGTCGAGGTTGTAAAAGCGTTCATACGCCGCGCGCACCTGGGGATCGTAGTTCATGGGGTTGGTGTGGGCGGTTGCGGCCGCGGCCGGGACCGACAAGGCAAACCCCAAGATTGCAAGGACGTAGATGCGCACGGTGAGCTTTCCCGGCTTCAAGATCCGCTCCTCCTTATCCATGGTACTGGCAGATGCTTTCAGTTCAAGAACGCGTTGCATAACGGGAAGATTCGTTTTTGCGTTCCCGAAAAATCGCGCGGGCGGTTTTTGCGTCGTGAGTCGGCCCGAGGAGGGGATTCACCTTTCTTATAGTGGATTTGCCGCGCATTCATTTGAACGCCGCCGCTGGGCGTTGCGGATATTCCTGTGCGGGCTAAGAGGCGTTTTGTATGGGCTCCATTGGCTGGTGGATCAAGGACCCGATTCCGCTGAAATGGCGGCGGGTCTGGACTGCAATTGCGAGCGAGCATGCACCCTGGCTTAAGTTTGTCGCCTTTTACGTCATTTTCGCCAATCTTCCCTACTGGATCGTTGCGCGCGAGTTTGGCTTTCGCGATCTTGGATGGTTCTGCGTTCAGTATGTGACTGTCGGGTTGATCGCTCTGGCAGCTCCAAGGGTTGTTGCGGCGGGTTTGCTTTTTGCGGTCATGATTGCGGATCTGCTGTGTGGCGTCTGCTTCACGTTCAACCTTCCGGTTCGAGAATGCCTGCTCAATCTGAATGTGGCGCACGCATTCACCGGATATCGTTTACTCTGTGTGATTGCCGTAGGCCTGCTGGCTCTGCTGGCGGCGGCGACCGCGGCTCTGCTTCCTGGCAAGACGCTGTCCAGGGCTCAGCGCCTGCAAGCTGCCGCGAGTCTGGTGGCATTTGCAGCCCTGATTGTGGGAGCTGACAGCCTGTCGATCCGCATAGCCACCGGCCATCTGCCGGCCTTTTTCAAAACGCCGCATTTACAGGATGGGACCGATCACGACTGGTTCAACGTTTCACGGCTTACGCGAATCCCCCTGATTCGACTGGCGCGCCTTCAGGTGGCTGAAGGCGGAATCAACTCGTTCGACAAGGGCGGTCCAGCATCAGCCTACCCCGCTTCGAGCGCTACAGCCGCCGCCATGCGTGGCGAAGGCATACCGCAGGGCGGAAGCAATGGGGACTTGCCGAATGTCGTGCTGGTGATGGTTGAATCCTGGGGACTGGCGATTGACGCGCCGTTGAAGGAAGCTTTGGTCGAGCCCTACCTGCAGGCAAATGTGAATGCCAAGTATGAGGTGATCCGTGGGAGTGTCCCCTTTCACGGGCCGACGATTCCAGGCGAGGGGCGCGAGCTGTGCGGTAGCGCGATCGGCTTTCATCTGCTGACGGCGCCGGCCGCAGATCTGCGGAGTTGCCTGCCTGACCGGCTCGCCGCTCTTGGATACGACACCATCGCGGTGCATGGGATGAGCGGCCATATGTTCAACCGCTCGACGTGGTACAGCACAATTGGGTTCCGGGAACGATGGTTTCACGAGCAACTGCAACAGCAAGGATTGCCGGATTGCTCCGGAGTATTTAGCGGAACCTGCGACGCGGATATTGCCGGCTGGATCGGACGACGGCTGGAGGAGGATGGCTCGCGGCCAAAGTTTATTCACTGGATGACGCTCAATTCGCATCTCCCGGTGCCTGTGCCGTCATATTTGCCGAACGGAGCACCTTGCCTGGCGACCCTGGGCCTGCATCCGAATTCTGCGCTCTGCTCGTGGTACCAACTCGTTGCCAATGTGCATCGTTCCGTAGCGCAACTGGCAACGGGTCCGCTCAGCCGGTCCACGGTATTTGTGATTGTGGGCGATCATGCGCCTCCGTTTGGAGATCCGGAGCTGCACAGCAGGTTTTCGCAAAGCGACGTGCCGTACGTGGTGCTCTTGCCACGCTCTCAAAAAGACCCATCTAAATCGATGCTCGCGCACAATGCTGCGAATCCGGCCCCCGGATTGACGCAGCATCCGCGCCAATTGCCTTGAATGTTTCAGGCGGCTGAGCGGCAAACGCGATTGGGTGTGCGCTCAGTTGCGGCTGCGTTGCGGAATCTCGCAAGCGTCGACCAAGGTTTTGAACCAGAGAATCAGTTAGCATTTGAGTATGCCTATCCCCGAGAGATTGAATCCGATTTTTGCTTCCGCACGCCCTGCCGAGCCTGACCGGACGGAGGAAGCGCGCAGGCGGTTGATTGTGGCGCTCGATGTGCCGAGCGCCGCGGCTGCCGAAGACCTGGTGAAGCGGCTGGAAGGCGAATGCCGATGGTTCAAGGTGGGATTGGAGCTGTTTGCTGCTGCCGGCCCCGCCGTAGTGGAGACACTGACGGCGCGCGGACTCTCGGTGTTTCTGGATCTCAAATTCCATGACATTCCCAACACAGTGGCGGGCGCGGTGCGCTCGGCAGCGGGGCTGGGCGTGCGCATGTTGACGGTTCATGCCGCAGGAGGGCCGGCGATGCTGGCCGCGGCACGCTCTGCGCTGGAGGGCGTGACCGATGCACCGGAGTTGCTGGCAGTGACGGTGCTGACGAGCATGGACGAAGCGCATTTGAAAGCGACCGGATGCGGACGCGCTCCCGCGGCACAAGCGGAACTGCTGGCAAAGATGGGGTTGAAGGCAGGCATCCACGGCTTCGTTTGTTCGCCCGAGGAAGTTGCGGCACTGCGTGAGCTCACCGGCCCCGAAGGCGTTCTCGTGACGCCGGGGATTCGTCCCAAGGGGGCGGATGCGGGAGACCAGAGGCGCCTGGCAACGCCGGCGGCCGCACTGAGCGCGGGCGCCAGCTACCTTGTGGTGGGCAGACCCATTACCCAGGCGCCCGAGCCGGCTAAAGCGGCGGAGGCAATCCTCCGCGAGATGGCGGCGTGTGCGACGTCTTAGCTAGCGTATACTTTGTTCAACTTATCCATATCCTGAAAGATGGCCGGCAAACGCAAGGGGTTTGTTTGCCTTTCTGAAGGAGAACAGCGATGCCAGGGGCTTCAAAACCCGGCGGCGTTTGGGCTCGAATTCCTGTGTCCTTGCGCGCGGTCCTGTCCGGCGCTGCAATGGTGCTTGTGACCGCAAATGTCTGGCCTCCTCTTCTGTTCAAGCTCGGAATGCCATTGGCAGCCTGCGCAGAGGTTCTTTTTCTTGCATGTTTTGTCTTCTGGGCGTCAGGAGGTGGTCCGCCTCGCCGCCTGCGCGCCCTTCGCAGGGACCGTTTCCGTGTCAGGGCAATCAGTGGTAAGGAATGGCTCTGGGGAATTGCCGCGGCGGTTGCTTTCGCCGCCACGATTCACGCGGCCATCGTGGTCCTGTTCCGGATGGTGCCGTATCCAACTGCAATATTTCATCGCGGCTACGATTTTTCGTTCATCCCGGCGCGTTCGATGCAGTGGGCTGCGTGCATCGTGTCCGCTTTGTCCGCGGCCATCTGCGAGGAGACAGGGTTTCGCGGCACCATGCAGCAGCCGATCGAGCTCCGGCATGGCCCCACGATCGGCATCCTCATCTCTTCCGCGATGTTCACGCTGGTGCACCTGAACAAGAGCTGGGCAATGATCGGGATGGTGCCGATCGTGTTTGGCGCTGGACTCCTCCTGGGGGCTCTGGCTCACGCATCTGGGACTCTGATCTTCGGCATCATCGGCCACACCGTCATGGACATTGGCCTCTTCGCCTATTGGTGGACGCAAATCGTGGGCACATTCGCCGAGCGCCCAATTTCTGAGTCGGGGATGGATCAAGCGTTCGGCATCGAGTGCGCCGCGCTTGGATTGCTTCTGGCTGCCACGCTGATTTCCATCGCGCGGTTGAGGAAATTGCGAGTTCTGGCGTAGGCATTGCGCCGGCTTTTTCAGTCAGTTGAAAAGCCCGGCGCGATGCCGGGCTTTTTTGCGGATCGGAACTCAAGCAAAGCTTAGAGCTTTTCGTAGAAGTCGCACGCGGAACACGAGATGTAGACTCCGCCGGGGACACCGCGTTCACGGTCCTTGACGCGCTTGACGATGCGCGTGGGTTTCGAGCACTTGGGACAGTCGGTCGACTTCGTCGTGTCCATCATCTTCTTGCGATCGCCAGTTTTGGCAATTTTGGCCATGGGTGGGGTGATTCTCCTTCTTGAGGTGTCTCTGCACACATCCGCCCGGACACCCCAGCAAGCAAATGCTGCTTGCCCGGGACCCCGTTTCGGCGGACGGCTTCGACGGCGCGGTGCCGATTCGCCTCCGGGCGCAGAGTTCTGCCCGGCGCGAACGTGACTCGCTGTTCTTAGTTTATATGAGCAGGGCACTGTTTCGATTCAGCAATTCGATCATGGACACTCCCACCCATTTCCGCAAAAAGCGCGGAAATGGATGGGGCACAGATGTGAATGTAGCGGACAAGTGCGGGCGTAGACGCCCGCACGACGGCCGGTCAACCACCCCAGCGAGCAAAGATCGCTCGCCGGGAGCCCCGGTGAGGAGGCCGGCGCTTCTAATTGGACTGCGCTGATGAGCCGGAGGTCAAAAGCTGACTTGTGCTTGCCGGGGGCGGCTGGCTGCCGGCTGGCGCGGGAGGCGTTTTTGCCGGGGTGGATTGCGGTTGGGAGCCATTGGCCGGCGGAGATTGCGGTTGAGAGCCATTGGCGGGCGAGGACTGCGAACTTCCCTGTGCCGAGGGCTGTGGATAGGCGGGATAGGTTGCCTGCGAGGGCTGGCTCGAGGCCGACGGAGCGCTTGATTGCTCATCAGGATTGGCGCCGGGCTGCTGCTCCGTGTGAGGCTTGGGGAATTGCACCGGGCGCATTACGTCGACACTGGTGTCGTCGGCGGGTAAGGATTCGCCGGGCTTGCGGAGGCTGGGAGGAGCGGCTGGCGCCTGCTTGTCGGGGTCGATCTCCACATCGCCTTCACGGATCGTCCGCGTATTGGCAGTGACCACCGGCTTGCCATCGGTGGTCATCATGGCCGAGACCACATCCTTGGTAAATATTTGCAACGGCTCGCCGTCTCTGGCGACTTCCAGGCGGATCACGCGGTTGCCGTTAATGCGAACGAAGTTAACTTCCGCGGGCGGCGTGCCGTAGATCCACTCTTCGAAGGGCATCTGGCCGTCCATTTCGCGCGTCCGGGTGATGGGCTGGCCCTTGGCGAAGAGCACCATATCGGTGGTCATTCCCACCAGGACCTTATGGCCGAGGATGGCGTCTTTCAACGGGGCCGGCAGAGTGTCAGTGAATGCCTGAATGGGAGATTTCACGTCGAAGGAGATGAGCGGGGCGATCAGGGCCTTGACCTGGGCGGGCGTGAGCTCGGGAACGCGATCGGCAAAGGTGAGAGTGAGGCGCGAGCCGACGGGATCACCGTTGGGATCGGCGATTGTGGGATCGATGTTCGGATCGCCCATCTCAGGGCCCGCCTCGATTTGAATGTGGCGCAGGAAACGATGCTTGGGATCCGGTCCGCCGTCGAGGTCGAAGACGATTTTGGAGCGGTCGATGGTGATGTTTGTGATGACCATGCGGGCGCCCGGCTTGGCGGAGAGACCTTCACTGACGACCATGTTGAGATAGCTCTCGCCGGCGGGCTCGAGCTTGCCGTTGGCCGCCAGAGTAAGCCCCTTGTGGCCGCGGGGAAACGGACGCATGGCAAAGCCCTGCTCCGATTCGAGCGTGCGAATCAGCTCAAGGCGCGTCTTGGTATCGAGCTCGGTTTTGCTGAGTTCGACGTGGGTGGGTTCGATCTGTGCGTACCGGCGGTCGACCGGGCCGGTGGTGGCGACATTGCCTTTGCCGCTGGTATCGATGGTGATGACCTGAGACGCAGCGCCGGCGGCGCCAAGCAGGACTCCCAGCGCACATGCGCCGACGATGCGTGCAAAGACCGCGTTTACGTGGGAGTTCGCGGTCGATTCAGCAGGCGTCGATTTAGCAGTCGGGGCAATGCGTTGGGGAAGGAGACGCCGGTTCATGGGTACCCCCCATGGGTTCGAACGCTATTAGGCAAACCTTAGCGCCATTTGGGGTGAAAAGGCAAATGCTGAAAGCAAGCTTCTAGCCTCTAGCTCCTAGCTTTTGGCCTTTAGCTGGCAGCTGGGGGTTGCTCCCGTTGGCACGTTCCGCCGGCGCTCCAGCCCCTGCGTTCCCGATCTGGACGAGGGAAGGCGCTGCGGGTGCGGCCGGACCCATGGCGGCCTCGTGCTGCGCGCGAGAGATGGCGTCGAGATCGACAGGAATCCCGCCAGGCACAATCACCGGAGCGTTGTAGCGGTAGTTGAGGTCGCGCGTGACGCGGAAGACCACGGGCAGTGCAGCGAGAAGCACAAAAAACGTGAGCCAACTGCCGTCGAGCCCGAAGGCTCCGCCGGTGAGCCAGAACGACCCCATGGGGTCGCCCTGCACCACCGGCGAATGACTGTTGACGCCGTTGACCGCGAGCCCGATGAGCAGAGCGCGGCTGGCCTTCCAGCCAAAGTTGAGTCCCCAACTGACCCACAGGGCGCGCGTGCGCAGATAACACGCGGAAAGAATGAGCGAGAGCACGATGGAGACGGCGAAGCTGGCGTGGTTTGCTCCCAGCAGGAGCGCTTGCAGGATAGCGTAGATGGCGGCAAAGCCCAGTGCGGCGCCGACGGGTCCAAGTGCGCGGGCGAAGCGCTGGAAGGCGTAGCCGCGGAAGGCGACTTCCTCAGCTAAAGCGGCCAGCGCGAAGAAGGCCGTGTCGGCCGCGAACCAACCCCACGATGAGGCCTGCGGCGAGAACGAGATGGCGATGCCGCCGAACACGGTGAGAGGCAGGACGCAGACCAGGGCGATAGCCCAACCGGTGGCCAGTCCCAGCCCAGCCTCGCGCGGCCAGCCGGGACGCCACGGCAGTCCCTGCTCGCTGATGGGGTCCGCCAGGCGGTCGAACCAAAAGCCCATGGCGGCGTAGCCGACAACCAGCAGAAAAACCAGTATCGCCTTCTCCGCAAGCGGAGACCAGGCTTCCCCGGAAAGACCGTGCGCTCCTCGGATGGCAAGCGACTGCGCGAAAAAGAAGTAAAGAAACGCAGCAAGAAATTCGAGGTAGGCGCGCAGGCGGCCGCCGGTGTAAACGGTTTCGGTCATGCGGACCTCCGGCGTGTTGCGCGGGCGCAGGTTGCGGCGCGAGGCAACGCGCGATGTGCGCTACAGAGATTCGCTCGGGGTTGCCTCATGACAATCGCTTGGACTTTCCAGCCGGGAAATCAGCTTTGCGTGTAGAACTGCGCTACATTGCGGAACTTTTGTTGGCGCGCGGCGACTAGCGCATCGATGGGAACCGACTTGATCTGGTTGAGGTGCTTTTTGAGCACCGTGCCGAGCAATCCGGAGCCGGCTTCGCGGTCGGCGTGCATGCCGTGCGGCGGTTCGGGGATGATCGCGTCGACACATCCCAACTCCGCGACTTCAGGGGCGGAGACGCGCAGCGCTTCGGCCGCCAGAGCTTTTTTGCCTGCGTCGTTCCACATAATCGAAGCGCAACCTTCGGGCGAGATGACAAAGTAGAGCGCGTTCTCGAGAATCAAGACGCGATCGGAGACGGCGAGCGCGAGGGCGCCACCCGATCCACCTTCGCCACTGATGACGGAAATCGTGGGCACCCGCAGCCGCGCCATCTCGCGCAGGTTGCGGGCGATGGCCTCAGCCTGGCCGCGCTCTTCTGCGCCCATGCCGGGATACGCGCCGGGGAGATCAATAAAGCTGATGACGGGGCGGGCAAATTTTTCGGCGAGCTTCATGCAGCGAAGAGCTTTGCGGTAACCCTCGGGATGTGGCATACCGAAGTTGCGCCGCACGCGTTCCTTGGTGCTGCCGCCTTTGCGGTTGCCGATGACCATCACCTCTTCGGCGCCCAGCCGCGCCATGCCGCAGGCTACGGCTTCGTCGTCGCCAAAGGCGCGATCCCCGTGAATCTCGCTGAAGTCCGTGAAGATTCGCTCGATCAGTTCCATGGGGTAGGGGCGTTGGGGATGCCGTGCGCGTTCGATTCTCTCCCATGCCGGCGAGACGGCCTGTGCCTGGGGATTAGGTCCTGTTTCCTGTTCGCTCATCGATAGTTGGCACCAAAGGGGTAAGCCCGGCCGCCCTTAAGTGATTCTACAGGGGTCAGGTTTCAGGTGTCAGGTTTCAGGGCATGGATCTTTGCTGAACTTTGGCACCTGCAACCTGAACCCCTTTTTATAGGACTCCGTATTTCTCAAACGCGGCCTTCGAGGGCATGCCTTCTTCGAGAGCTTTGCGGACGGTCTTCTCTTTGCGCGCTTTCTCGAAGGCGCGAGCGAGGACTTCTTGCTCGGCGGCGCGGGGAACGACGCAGACCCCATCGAGATCGCCGAAGACAATGTCTCCGGGCGCGATGCGCGCCTGGCCGATCTGGATGGGAATGCGGAAGTCGATGACCTTGCCGCGCGGGCCCTGATCCTGTGCATAGGAGCCGTGGGAAAAGGTCGGAAAGCCGAGCGCCAGCACGCCGCGGGTGTCGCGGGAGTAGCCGTCGACAACCGCCCCGGCCGCGCCGCACTTCGTAGCGCGCACGCTCATCAGCTCGCCCCAGAGCGCGTAGCGCGGCGATGCGCCGGTGCAGATGTAGACTTCGCCGGGCTTGAGGTCGTCGAGCGCGTCCATCATGAGACCGAAGGGACGCGCCGAAAGCGGATTGTGCGAGCCCCCGGCCATGTTGACGGATTCGTCGAAACAGTCGGCTTCAAGGACGGTCATGGCTCGGCCGCAGACGACCATGGAGCGCTCGAGGGGGACGATGGCGGGAGGCAGGAACTGCTGGAGCAGGCCCATCTTGTCCATGACATCGCCGATGACAGCGGAGAAGAGCTCGCGACGCGCGGACTCCAAGGTTTCTTGGTCGGACGAACTCATGGTGTGAGCTCCAAAACGGAATCTTAACAGGGAAGGCGAAAGTTCCAGGCTTTGGGAAGAATCAAAAGCAGGCGAGTCTGAAGCTTCTTACGCCCGCTAAAGCGGGCTGAGGCAGACAATGGCGCCTTTTCCCTCAGGCTTGCGCCTGGGGCTATCCGCTTTCGCTCGCTGAAGCGGGCTGCCCTTACCGCGCTTCGCCGGAGTGAGCGGCGCGCTGGCCGGCGAGGCGGCTGATCTTGTCGCCATCCTTCACCATCTCGTGCACGGCCAAGCCTTTTTCAGCAAGCGCGCCGGTGGGGCAGGCCTGGACGCACTTGCCGCAGGCGGTGCAATTGTGCGCATGGCCCCAATCGTCCTTGAGATCGCTGACGATGCGCGAATAGATGCCGCGCGACGAGACCTCCCAGACGTGAGCGCCCTCCAACTCGGCGCAGACGCGCACGCAACGCGTGCAAAGAATGCAGCGGTTGTGATCGAGGACGAAGCGGGGATGGGACATGTCAACGGTGAGGCGGGGGTTGTTGTAGGCGTAGCGCACATGCGTGACGCCGAGCGACTGCGCCATGGATTGCAGTTCGCAATGGCCGTTCGAAACACACGAAGAGCAGATGTGGTTGCGCTCGACAAGAAGCAGTTCGACGGCCATGCGCCGGTAGAGAGTGAGGCGGGCCGATGCGGTTTTAATGGACATGCCTTCCTGCACGGGCGTGGTGCAGGCGGGCAGCAAGCGGTCCGTGCCGGCCAGCTCGACGACGCAGAGGCGGCAGGCGCCGACAGCGCTGATGCCTTTGAGATAGCAGAGCGTAGGAATGTATTTGCCATTCGCGCGCGCGGCGTCGAGGACGGTGTCGCCGTCGTG
>JBEKIE010000041.1:0-36688 GCA_050011915.1 Occallatibacter sp. | reverse complement strand
GGCGCTGTGGGTCGGCGCTGTTGCGCATGGCCGACGAGACGGCGGTACCGGCGGGACACGCTTTGGCGGTCGATCGCGTGGAGTTTTCACGGCGCATTTCGGAGGCGATTGAAGCGGAGCCGCGCATTCGCGTGATCCGGGAGGAGGTGACGAGCCTGGAAACTGTGGGCGCGGCTGTCACGATTGTGGCGACGGGGCCGCTGACGTCGGACGCTCTGAGCAAGGAGATCGAGCGGCTGACCGGCGCGGGACATCTGGCGTTTTACGATTCGATCTCGCCGATTGTGGATGCCGAGTCGATTGACATGAGCCGCGTGTATTTTGCCGCGCGATGGGACAAGGGAACCGCCGACTACATTAACTGCCCCATGGACCGCGCGGAGTACGACCGCTTTTACGATGCTCTGCTGGCTGCCGAAGCCGCCGAAAGCAAGGAGTGGGAGAAGCTCGAATACTTCGAGGGTTGTTTGCCGATCGAAGTGCTTGCCACGCGCGGACGGGATACGCTGCGCTTTGGCCCGATGAAGCCGGTGGGGCTGCGCGATCCGCGCACCGGGAAAAATCCGTGGGCCGTGGTGCAGTTGCGCAAGGAAAATCTGCGCGCGGACAGCTACAACCTGGTCGGATTCCAGAATCACCTGAAGTTCGGCGAGCAGGCGCGGATTCTGCGGCTGATTCCGGGCCTCGAAAACGCACGCTTCCTGCGCTATGGGCAGATTCACCGCAACACGTATATCTGCGCGCCGGTGCTGCTGGATGAATGCCTGCGGCTTTCGCCGGATTCTTCGCCGATGCGTTTGGAGTCTCCCACCCATTCGCCCGAAAACCGGCGAATGGATGGGGCACCTGCGATTCTTTTTGCGGGGCAGGTTTGCGGCGTTGAGGGGTACACGGAGTCCATCGCGACGGGAATGCTGGCAGGGATTTATGCCGCGGCGATGGCGCGCGGCGAGGAGCCGGCGCCGGTTCCGCGGGCCACGGCGCTTGGCTCGCTGGTGCATTACATCACGCACGCGGACGCGAAGAACTTCCAACCGGCGAATATCACCTTCGATCTGCTGGAGCCGCTGGAAGAAGAAGTGCGGAAGAAGATCCGCGACAAGAAGGAGCGGCATCGGATTGTTTGCGAGCGAGCGCTGGCGGCGTTCGATGCATGGCAATCGGCACAGGAACACTCCCGCCTCGAAGACAAAACATCGAAGGCATTTGGCACCTAGAGCAGGTGGAGTACAAATGTTCTTGTTCCTACGGTGATCCAGAGCATGGCTACACTTCGCCGCAACGTCATCGTTTCGGTCTTGTTCACCATCTTCGGCGGGCCGGGGATCGTGCTAGTCTACCTGCCGTTCTGGATCACGCGCTTCCGCATTCCCGCCGGAGAGCCCTGGTGGCAGGCGCTTTTGGCGGGAGCGCTAATTGCGGCCGGACTCGCTCCGCTGCTGGATTCGATCCGCCGCTTTATCTATGCGGGCCGGGGAACGCTCATGCCCACTGTGCCCACAGAGCATTTGGTAGTGAGCGGCATGTACCGGTATGTGCGCAATCCCATGTATACCGGGGTGCTTTTTGCGCTGGCCGGAGAGGTGATTCTGTTTGAGAGCCGCAGCCTGGCGATCTACGCGGCCATCGTGTGGCTCGCGGTGCATCTTTTCGTCTGTTTGTATGAAGAACCGACGCTGGCCCGCCGCCACCCGGAAGAATATCCGCGCTACAAGCTGCATGTGCCGCGCTGGCTGCCGCGGTTGAAGCCGTGGACGGGCGGAGACGGGTAGGTCTCTGATCGCATGAGTTCGCGCCAGTGGGGTTCGTGCTCTCCCACCCATTCGCCCAAAAATCGGGCGAATGGATGGGGCACGGGAAGGTCTCTCTCCAAACGGCCGAAGACCTGGGCGCCGGGAACCTTTCCGCACTTTTCCGTGTCCAACACAGTGGGCTTTGCGCGCGGCGACGGCGCACGGCGACCGTGTACCCTGAAGATTGGGGTCTTGGTATGCGACAGGGCGCTGCGCGTGCCCGGGGAAGTGAGTAGTTTTTGATGCGGTGGTTGGCAATTGTTGGTGGTGTGGCGGCGATCGGTTGCAGCGCGGCGCTTGCGTGCGCCCAGGCGGCGCAACCTACTGCAGAAGAAAAGAAATCCGCGACCGTCCTCACGCTTCCGCCCTCGCCGAATGCCCTTCTGCCCGATGCATTTGACGGTTGGGTGACAGCGGAACCATCGAAGACAGTGACCGACCCTGCGCAGGCCGATCCGGCCAATGCCGCGGCGCTGAAGGAATACGGGTTCAACGCCGCGGTCGAGGCCCACTACAAGCGTGAGGGCGAAACACTGAGCCTGCGCGCGCTGCGCTTCGACGACGCGAGCGGGGCCTACGGCGCATACAGTTACTACCGGCAGAATGGCTGGCCGAAGGAGTCCATCGGCAGCGGCGCCGCATCGGACAACAACCGCGTTCTCTTTTGGGCGGGAACGACGGTGGTGGACGCGAAATTTTCCCACGTGGGGCCGATGTCGGGAGGCGAGCTGCGCGAGATTGCGCGCCAGTTGCCTCAACCGAGTGGAAACCGGGCGATGGCGCCGCCCATCCTGGCCAGCCTGCCGCAGTCCCGGCTCGATCCGCAGACCACACACTATGCGGTGGGCCCGGCCAGCTACGCAGGCGCCGGCGGCGTGCTGCCGTCTTCGCTGGTCAACTTCGACAAAGGCGCGGAGACCGTGACGGCGAATTACTCGCTCACCTCGGGGCAGGCCACGCTCACGCTGATTGATTACCCCACGCCGCAGATCGCCCATGCACAGGTGGATGCGATTCGCGCGTATCTGAAAGCGGGCAGCCAGGCGACGCCGCCCTGGCCGAAGCCGCTCGACGACTCCGACACAGCTTCGCTCGAGGTGCGGGATAGCGGACCGCTGGTGGCGATCGTGAGTGGCGACGCGGTTCCCGACGACAGCCACCGATTGCTGGAATCGGTGCATTACGAGGCCGACCTGACAGTGATTCCTCAGCCGATGCAATCGGATATAGAGAAGACCAGCAAGCTGCTGATGGGCATCGCGGTGCTGAGCCTGATCGGCGGCGGAGCGGCCATTTTGCTGGGAGGGTTCCTGGGCGGCGGCAGAGCCCTTTACCGCAAGGTGACGGGGAGACCGACTTCCTCAGTCTTTGACATGGAGTTCATTCATCTGGATCTGCGGGAAAAGACGGTGGAAGTGGTGGAAGTGGTCGAAATAACAAAGGCAATCGAAGGGCCGCATCCGAAGGGTTAACGGCCGGTTGATCCTGTGGAAAAATGGGCTGAAACCCGAAAAAACTAGACAAAATCACGGGAAATCACGAAGAAAAGCGGGCGAATGATCGGCGAAGAGAATCGCGTTTCTTGACACTGCTTTCCCCCGAACCTAGTATGCAGCCAGAAAGTTCTGATGGGTTTGCCTCCGTTGGAACTATTCTCCCTGAGGAGAGAGCTGCCCCGTTGCCGGGCGGCTCTTTCCGTTTATGCGGCATTTTGAGGCGTTTTTTCGGGGTCGCCCTCCGGGTTAGGCGGCGTTTCCGTCCATTGCGTATCGCATTGCTCGCAGCGCCAGGTGTTTTCAGGATCGACGCCTTCGAGGACCACGTCATCCGATCCGCATTTGGGACATTTGGGTTCGACGAATTCGGGAGCTTCTTGGTTGGATTCGTCAACGATCTTCTGCGGAATGGGTTGTGCGGCGATTAGGCGCGCCTGATCGAGTTGATCTGCGGCGACGAGGACGCGCGGAAGAGACATCCCGATGAGTTCGAGATTTGGCACTCCCGTCAAGCGAGCGTGATTCGGAGAGTAGGCCTGTCGGCGATCAATCCAGCTTTCGATTCCTGCCCGCCTCAGCGCCTCCGTGATTTGCCACGCTTCATTGGTTGTGTCGCATTCGCAGAGAACGGTCTTCCACGTGTAATCGTGCGGGCCGTTGGACTCATCATCGGAAGCGGGTGTATCCGGAACGAGCTCCGGCGGGCGGCTGCCAAACAGGTCCGCCAGGCGCGCCGAGAGGGTATTAGCGCCCTCCTGCGCGTAATTTTTCGGCGGCGGAGCTTCGCTCGCTGCGGTCAACGGTCGCGACAATTCCGGCGGCGGAGTGTAGAAACTCGCCTCCGGAGTTTCTCGCGCTGCGCCTGCTCTGGGACTCGCCGGGTCGCCCAACCCGCGGGTGCGCATCTCGCTGCGCAGTACTTGTTGCGCGGCTGGCGTCAGATCGGCATAGTCGTCGGCGAGTTCGAGAAGTTCTCCTTCGCCCTTTTGGCGGTACTCCGCAGTCAGCCGCTGCCACTCCTGAACAGGATCGATTTGCATGGTGAGAAGTATAGCGCCGTGCAGTTCCGACAATTCAAAAAGCAAATCGTCGCGGAGTGACAAACATTGCTCAGGGGTTAAAACCCCCTCGTTTTCTTGTGCTTTATCGGCACGGCTGAAGCCGTACCCTGATACAAAGCTCGTTCCACCAGAATTCGGCAGATAGCTGGCTGGATCGCTCTGCGCTCACCTTTACCTGCAACCGGCCGAACGATACAATCGAGGATGCAGGCCGACGTAGCTCAGTTGGTAGAGCAGCTGATTCGTAATCAGCAGGTCGTCAGTTCAAGTCTGACCGTCGGCTCCAGAATCCGGATGAAGACATGGCCTCTCCCCTGCGAGAGGTCATTTTATTGATGCTGGGTTCCGGGAAGCACCCGCCCTTCAAAAAATGCCCGCAACAGTCCCTCGCCGGCCACCGTGCCAGGCGATTGCGGCGGGCATCAGCACTTCACCGCTCCACGCCGGACATTCGGGCTTTTCTTCTGATTCGCCAGACTTTACAAGCAGGACGATGCGGGCGGTAACCATCCCTCGGTTACCGATGCGCCGCGGAAGAGCACGAATCGGGCGGGGGCCGGTGCAGCGAATGTCGCATTGCACAATCTGATTCCTTGCCCGATGCTGTGTTCACCAAGAGAGAACGAGAGAAAAAGGAGGGCAAGAACACATGCACGACAGACTTCTTAGGATGTACGTGAAGTTCCAGAACCTCATGAGTGGCGAACAGGGTCAGGATCTGGTCGAGTACGGATTGCTGTGCACGCTGATCGCTCTCGCGATGATCTCGAGTATCAACCCAATTGCGACGGCGGTGACGAAGGTATTCACGAATGTCAGTACCTCGCTCGCGTAACCGTTTGATCGTGCGGCGGTCCCCTAACGGCCGCCTGGCAACCGACATCCGAATCCGCACCCGATCCTGAGTTCGATACAAGAGAAAATGGAGGGAATGAACACATGCACGACAGACTTCTCAAGCTGTACGTGAAGTTCCAGAATCTGGTGAGCGAAGAACAGGGCCAGGATCTGGTCGAGTATTCATTAGTGGTCACACTGGTTGCTCTCGGAGCGATCTCAGGCGTCAACCACATTGCGACCGCGGTGTCGCACGTCTTTACGAACGTCAGCACTTCACTCGCGTAGCCAATCGAAGCCGCGCGATCGCGCATTCTCCTTACACAGTCGCCCACCCAGAGATGCTCATGGGTGGGCGAAATTTTTTGCAATCCACTTGGATACGCTCGTGCACAATCGAAGCATCTAAGTTTTGAGTCGTGTCTGTTGGCCCAAGGTGCAAATGAGGAGGAGAAGAGATGAAAGCCATTGTTGTCCATCAATATGGCGGTCCTGAGGTGCTCAAGTTCGAGGATTACCCCGATCCGGTGGCAGGTCCGGGCGAAGTTCTGGTGCGGGTCGCCGCCGCGAGCGTGAATCCGATCGACTGCAAGCGGCGCGCCGGATTGACTAAGGATTTTTATCCCATGCAGTTTCCGAGCCTGATTGGAGTCGATGTGGCGGGGACCGTGGTGAATGTTGGACCAGGAGTTACAACCTTCACTGCCGGCAACCGCGTGTTCGCAATGGCGGACAACACGTACGCCGAGCTATGCGTGGTGAAAGCAGACGTTCTCGCGGATATTCCCGAAGGCCTTGATTTGATCGAGGCGGCGGCGCTGCCGTTGGTCACGGTGACCGGCAGCCAGCTGCTTTCAGCCGCAGGAATCAAGGCGGGCGAGACGGTGATGGTCGCGGGCGCCGTAGGAAATGTGGGGCGCTCGGCGGTATTCACTGCGAAGGATCGTGGAGCGACCGTGATCGCCGGGGTTTTGAAGAGACAGATGGATGCAGCGAAGTCCATCGGCGCGGATCAGGTGGTAGCAACCGACGACGACACCGCGATGGCGAATCTTGCTCCGCTCGATGCGGTGGCGAATACGGTGGGCGGGCCAACCGGCGAGAAGCTGATCGCCAAGGTCAAGCCGGGAGGGGTGTTTGCTTCGGTTGTCGGGGCGCCGCAGAACGCCGCGAAGTACCCATCGGTAAAGGTGGTGACGGTATTCTCGCATTTCGACAGAGGGACCCTTCAGTACATGGCCGAAGCGGTGCGAGATGGCAAACTTTCGATCCCGATTGGCGAGAGATTTCCACTCAGTAAAGCGGCCGAGGCTCAGGCGGCCGTAGAAAAGGGTGGGGCCGGGAAGATCTTGCTTGTCGTCTGACATTCTCTTGCAAACCGAGGACGCGAAGGGAACTCGGAGCGGTGATAAGTTGGCCAAGTGCCGCGCGCACCGAAAGGCCGCTGGGTTTCAGCTCCGCCGGCATCGGTAGCGTAGGTACAGATACGCAGCCTCTTGCTTGACGCTGACCATTTGAAACCAGGGAGCAGAGCCCGGCACAAACTCCACGCCTTCGACGACTGCCGGTCGAGTGGATTCGCCCTTACGGCCCGCGATTTGCGGCGACAGGGTGAGAAAAAGTTCGTCTACAGCTCCTGCCGCCAGGAATTGTCCGAACAGTGTAGGCCCACCTTCGTGGAGAAGCGTACTCACCCCAAACTGCGATTGGAGCAATTGCAGGATCGCCACGGGAGCGATGCTGCCGTTGCTCGCATTCAAAGCATGTATCTCAACGGAGCCTGGAGTCGCGGCGCCTCGGCGCGTGAGCTCATCTCTGCCAGCCGAGGTTGTGATCACCACCGTGCGCATCGCCGGCGTTTGGAAGATCGCTCTCTCCAACTCCAGTTGGCCGCTGCCGCTAACGATCACGAGCAGGGGATACTCCGGTTTATGCTGCGCATTGACCCGGTATTCCTTATATAACTGCTGCGCATCGGGGTAGACGTATTCCGGAGTCCAAAGGCTTTTCGCGCTTACGTCGTTCAGGGTTCCAGCGCCCACCATGACGGCATCTGCAGAAGCCCGCAACAGGCCCATGATGAACCGGTCCGCAGGATTGGAGCCACTGATGGTTGAGCCGCCAGACAACCCCTTCATTTCGTAGC
Organism: Occallatibacter sp.; assembly: GCA_050011915.1. Classification (GTDB taxonomy): domain Bacteria; phylum Acidobacteriota; class Terriglobia; order Terriglobales; family Acidobacteriaceae; genus Telmatobacter. The sequence goes on along the minus strand of JBEKIE010000041.1, from coordinate 29,355 downwards.
TGACGACCCCGTCAAGAGTGGAAACAAAATTTGCAATAACAAACGGACGCGCAGCGGGCGATGTGCGAAAGTGCAGATCGCCGTCGTACAACTCTCTCAATTCCTGCGGGAGTGCGGAATCAGCGTACTCCCCGTCACAGTCAATCAGTGTCCGTACGAGCCCCATTTGCTGCCTTTCAGGAAGCCCCCGCGAAGGGCGAAGCCACCGGATTCCATCAAAATCCGCGTCTGGGCCGCGCGTTAACCATACGTGAGGTCTGTGCTCTGTCCGACCTCGATAATGTAACCGTCAGGATCGCGGATATAGCAGCGTATCTCGCCGTACTTGGGAATCGGTTCCGTGATGAACTCGGCGCCTCGACTTTTCCATAATTCATAGCACGCCTGGATATCGGCGACGCGGAAATTCATAAAACTGTTGATGTGATTCGGGTCGGGGACGCTGAGGGTTACCGTCGGCTTATCCGGGGTCGGCCCGCCCCCAACGTTCAGAATCATCCAGATATTCGCAAGCTGAAGGTACCCAGGCGCGTTGCCGTCACCCAGGCTCAAAACGCGAGCGCCGAAGACCTTTTCGTAGTAGCGAGCCGATCGCTCGATGTCGGCGACGGTCAGGAAACATGCAATGCTGATCCCCTCCTTCGGGGGCATCTCATACGTTTTTTGCTCGACTTGTATGGCGTTCATTGATGGCTCCTTTCGATACAGTGTCCGCCGGACGTTACGTGCGTTGGTTGCAACGCTCACAACCACTGCCATCGACGGCACCTTCATGATGCCAGAAGCGAAATCGCGAGTCTATTGGATGAACGCGTCGGCCAATTGCAGAGTCGGACTGTCGCCTGAAAGAATCCGAGCAGAGTTTGCGATGCGGGTGCTCCCTGGGGTGGGGTTCACAATCCACTGGCCAGGAAGACGGAAGACGTCACGTCAAAAGCGAGGATAAATCGAGATGAACAAAGATCGCCGCGGAATCAATTCCGCTTCGAAGCCGAGCGGCAATGGGTGCGTGGAATGCCTGGAGTCGTCGCAAGGTTGGTGGCTCCATCTCCGCCGATGCGCGGAATGCGGGCACATCGGTTGCTGCGACAGTTCTCCGAACCAGCACGCATCCAAGCATGCGGCAGCGACAGGGCATCCGATCATAGCCAGCTTTGAGCCGGGTGAGGACTGGTTCTACGACTACGAGAAGCGGGCGATGATCCAAGGTGTGGAGTTGCTTCCGCCGCATTCGCATCCAAAGAATCAGCCCGTTCCCGGACCGGCCGCACGGGTGCCAGCCAACTGGGAATCGCTGCTGAACTAGATGGCGTCGGTTTATTTTTTAGGCATGGGAGCGGGACGCGGGACACGGTATTTGCAATGAGCACTGTAGCGAAGGGAGCCATCAGTGAGCGGCGTACAAGTCGAACAAAAGACGTATGAGATGCCCCCGCGCGACGGGTTCACCGTCACACATTTCATTACCGTCGCCGACATCGACCGATCGGCTGATTTTTATGAAAAGGTCTTCGGGGGCCGCATTCTGAGCAGAGGCGACAACAAGGGCGCGTCTGGGCACATTCAGATCGCGAATACCTGGCTGATTGTGAACGTCGGGGGCGGCCCGACTCCGGACAAGCCGTCGGTAACGCTCAGCGTCCCCGCCGACCCAGATAAGGTCAGCAGCTTCTTGAATATCCGCGTTGCGGATATTCAGGCGTGCTATGAATTATGGAAAAGCCGAGGAGCCGAGTTCCTCACGGAGCCGATACCGAAGTACGGCGAGATTCGCTGCTACATCCGCGATCCTGACGGTTACATTATCGAGGTCGGGCAGAGCACCGACCTCACGCAAGGCTGACGCTCGGCCCGGATGGGACTCGGATTCAAACGGTTGCAGATTTTCCTTTGAGGACTTCCGGGCTGCAATCAGTCGTGGTTGATGTTCGGATTCCCGATGCCATACACCGCGTTGGCCCGTCCTTGCGCACTTTGGAAGAAGCCGCGGGCAGATGGAACGTTATCCAGCTTCAATAGATAGGAACAAGTGAACGTCCCGTCTGTCCCCTGTTTTCCACCATCGCATGGTTCAACAGCCGCAGCTGATTGGGCGGGCGATCAGCAAACGGGCGCGCGAATTCGCGCGATTGCGCATTCTTCCTGCAAAAGATTGCCGACCGTGGAATATTCATGGGTGGGCGAAATATTTTGCGGGCTTCGTTGGCGGACGACCAACCAGTGCAAGCTACCCCACGCGTTCATAATGCCCAAGAAAGCCACTCGGAGACTGAATGATCTTCGGGATATATGCTTCGCTCACCTTAAGTGCATAGTCAATCAAAAATGCAATAAGCTCGTCGAATCTTTCGAGAGAGACGTTTTCATAGCTTTTCCAGAACTGTACCGTGTATGTGCCTGCCACCGACCATTGCAACACTGGTCCGCTTCGTACGAAATCCGAGTATCGATATGGGTCGATCCCAAGCATAAGCGCATTTGTAACGCTCGCATTGATGGCAAGGAACGAGTGCAGCTGATCCAAATATCGTCCCCATCCCGCTCGCCTTACTTCGCTTGGTAGCGTTGGTGCGTTCGGCGCGAGAAGCTTCGGAAGGGTCTTCCCTTCGGGTTGCTGCAGCTTATGAAACGCTAACTGCAAATCAACCATTGCATGATCTTTGTCCCCGCTCACGAACTTCCGGCGAGCCTCGATTAGAGTTGCGCGCACGTCTTGATCCGGAACTAGATCGACCAATGAAACCCCTGCATACGATACGTTGCAATAAGACCTCAAGATGTTTTCAAAGAACCCACGTGCCCGCGTCAGCAGGTCACGCACCTCATTCAGATTCGGTAAGACGCCGTTATGCTTGAGCCCAACTCTGACTGTATTGAGCGATCGCATTGCCGTTTTGTCTGGCGGGTCCCGCTGTGTGGCCTGCTTTACCAGACCCCAAAAGTCCATGAATTCTGGCTTTTTCGGCACTACTACATTCAGATGGTCGAGTACCGCTATCATCAACAATTCGACTGCGTCGTGCATGAGCAACACAGAAACCGACTGGCTCATTTCGTTGCGCTCAGCTTGAATGCTTGCGGCTCTCTCCAACACGTATTTTGCATTCACAATCTTGCGGTAAATGTCTTGATGCATATGGCACATGGTACGCCGCTCACTGGTGGAAAAGAGGGGCAATTGCCATCCAACAACATGCCGCCGAGGACGGCAGCCTGATCCGCTCTAACTCCGCCAAAACTTCAACCGTTGTGTTCCCGTCTTCGGCAATGAGCGAGCGGCTGCTTCGATAACTTGATCGCTTAGCAGCTTGTATTCGGCGTTGAGCGCTGCTTCATCACGGCTCGTGAAATAGCGGTCGATAGACAGCCCCCACAGTCCTAGCATGTTTTCGAGCTGCAAATCCCCGACAATAAACATCCGACTTCGAACAACTCTCGCAAGATTGTCAACTGAATCCTTATACCGCCGCTCGTCTGGAGGGGCCAATCCAGCGATGCCTGGGCCGATCAGGGAAAGAACCGTTACATACGATTCTGAAAGCGCAATCAGAAGCTCCCTAAACTCCTGCTTCTTGCTATCCAGCAGCCACCTTTCACGCTCTCTCGATTGAGTCAATAAATGGACGATAAATGCGGCTACTAAACCGGATGCGAGCGGACTCCAGACAGGCATCGTCAGATGAATCAGATTCCAAGCATCAGCGCTGTGCATGGCACGATTATCGGATACCTTATGCGGCCGCGCCCAACCTCGTATCCGCTCCGCGGGTTTGGGGAGCCAAAGCCCGACCCGCGCCGCATAGCTTTATGGGTGGCGGGGTCTAGCTCCAGGTTCTCAGGGCATGCGAAGGGATCAAACGATACTCCAGCGCCGCGCTTATTCGATATTTTGGATTTTGAGTGAATTTATGTCGCGCAAGTTATTGATTTTCTTGGCGTCCCCGACGGGATTTGAACCCGTGTTATCGCCGTGAAAGGGCGGTGTCCTAGGCCGGGCTAGACGACGGGGACGTTAAAGGAGAGCGGAAAGCGGCGGGAGGACCGGCCTCAAGCGCCTTTCAAGATGCGTCCATTAAGAGGCTATCAACTCGCGGAATGAGTGTCAAAAGGACAGGGAGCAAGGGAACAAGGGAGCAAGGGAACGAGAACGTGCGGCTCACAGGCCCGGGGCGACACGAAGCGGCCCTGGGGGGACCAGAAGCGACAAGACCCGAGCCGTTGAGCCGGCGTAATCGTGTCGTGCGCTATCCTCGATAAAGGCTGCGGCATGGCCGCGGGCGACCGCGGAAAGTCGCGCCATATTGCACCTCTTGCATCAAGCGCCTGGCCCCGCGCGCCGCGGCGTCCGGGATTCGAATTGGGCAGGCGATTCAAGGCGCATATTCTCGCGGAGGAGCGCCGTTGCTCCCGGCCAAAGCTGGAAACTGCGCAATGTGCAGCCGCTTGGGGGCAATGCGGAATCAAGAGAACACGCGAGGCCCGTGGACGGTGAGCTGGAGTGGCCAGAGGAAGAATCAAGTGACGCAGAGCAAAGGTTTACGCACTTTTTCATGGGGTTGTTTGGTCCTGGCGCTGGCGGCAACGGGCTGCCAGAAAAAGCCGGCGGCTGGAGCCGGGCCGGGGATGCACGGTCTTCCGGTGCAGACGGTGACCGTAGCCTTGTCGCCGGTGGCGCAGAGCAGCGAATATGTGGCCACGATCAAATCGCGGCGCTCGACGGCGATGATGCCGCAGGTGAGCGGGCTGCTGACGGAGATACGCGTCCACTCGGGCGAACCTGTGAAGGCCGGCCAGGTGCTGATGAAGATCGACCCGCGGCAGCAACAGGCGACGGTGGATTCCGAACGCGCCACCGAGCGGCAGAAAAAGGCGCTCCTCGACTACGACACGATCGAGCAGGATCGCCAGCACAAGCTGTTCGACGCCGGCGTGTCGAGCCGCGACACCTTCGAACAGGCGCAGCAGGCTTTCGAGAACGCGAAGGCGGATTACGAATCGGCGGTGGAAGCGCGCAAAACCCAGGAACAACTGCTGGATTACTACACCATTCGCGCGCCGTTCGATGGCGTGGTGGGCGATATTCCGGTGCACGTGGGCGACTTCGTTTCGCCCTTGCTCTCGCCGGCGACCATGCTGACCACGGTGGACGAAAGCAACCAGCTCGAGGCGTACGTTTACATTCCCACGGAGCGCGCCGCCGAAGTGCGCATGGGACTTGGCATTGAATTGACAGACAACAGCGGCAAAGTGCTCGAAGAGACAAAGGTGGATTTCATCTCGCCGGAAGTAGACAGCACGCTGCAGGAGATTCTGGTGAAAGCCCCCGTGCAATCGGGGCCTGAAATCTTGCGCAATGCGCAGATCGTGAAGGCGAAAGTCATCTGGAGCACAAAGCCCATGGCCGTGGTTCCGGTGCTGGCGGTGATCCGGCAGGGCGAGCAGAGCTTTGTCTTCCTGGTGCAGAAACAGAATGGGATGGCGATGGCGCACCGCGCGCCGGTGGTGCTGGGCGATACCGTGGGCAATAACTATTCGATCATCTCGGGGCTGAGCGCCGGCGATCGCGTGATCGTGACGGGCACGCAGTTTCTGGTGGATGGCATGCCGGTAATTCCGATGGGCGGATGATAAAAACAGCCTCTAGCTCCTGGCTTTTAGCTCTTTGTGCCGAGTGCGAACTAGTTGCTCCGCCTCGGGTGAGGCTGGAGGCTAAAAGCCCGGGCGCGGAGAGTCTTGCAGGCTGCAAAAAAGGGAGAATCGAATGCGTATCCCGGCGAAAAGCACCACAGGGGCTAAAGCCCACGTTCATTTTGCGGTCCCTACGGCACGACTGAAGTCGTGCCCTGACACATCTTGCGTTCCTTGAAGAACTTTTCTGCAGCGCCTGAATTAGGGCCCTGACACATCTTGCGTTCCTTGAAGAACTTTTCTGCAGCGCCTGAATTAGGGCCCTGACACATCTTGCAGCTCTTGAAGAGTTTTTCCGCTGCCTGCTAGAAAGGGATTTGCTTTGTTTGTCGATTTCTTCATTCACCGCCCGGTTTTTGCCACGGTTTGCGCGCTGTTGATCATTCTCGCGGGCGCCGTTTGCATTCCCACACTTCCCGTGGCTATGTATCCGACGCTGGCGCCGCCGGTTGTCAGGGTGACGGCCAACTACGTAGGCGCCGATGCGGCGACCGTGGAAAAGGCCGTCACCATTCCGCTGGAAGAGGCGATCAACGGCGTGGAGGGCATGCGCTACATCAGCTCCTCCAGCACCAACAGCGGCACCAGCCAGATCAATATCACGTTCCAGACCGGCTATAACCTCGACATCGCGGCCGTGGACGTGCAGAATCGCGTAGCCAGCGTCGAGGGCCGGCTGCCGGGCGAGGTCGTGTCGACTGGCATTACTATCCTGAAATCCAACTTCAACTTTGTCTTCGGCGCGGGATTCTTTACGCGCGACAACCGGTACTCAAACGAATACATCTCCAACTACCTCGACATTTATGTAAAGGATGCGCTCAAGCGCGTGCCGGGCGTGGGCGATGTGATGATCTTCGGCGAGCGCAAGTACGCCATGCGGGTATGGCTCGATCCGGTGCGCCTGGCCGCGCGCAATCTGACAGCGACCGACGTGGTGAGCGCGCTTGAAGAGCAGAACGTCGAGGTCCCCGCCGGCCAACTCGGGCAGCCGCCTTCCAACAGCGGACAGGCGTTTCAGATTCCCGTCCGCGTGGTGGGCCGGCTCTCGAGTGCCGAGGAGTTCAACAACATCATTGTGAAGAACTCGCCGAATGGCCTCGTTCAGCTCAAGGACGTGGGCCACGCGGAGGTGGGTGCGGAGGACTACAGCACACTGATCGAATATGGGGGCCATCAGGCGATGGGCCTTTTTGTGGAGCAGCTCTCGAATGCCAACGCGCTCGACGTGGACCGCCAGGCCAAGGCCGCGCTGGAACAACTCGCGAAGAACTTTCCGCCCGGCCTCGATTACGCCATCGCTTTCGATTCCACCACGGCGGTGGGCGAGTCGATTCGCGAAGTGCTGGTGACGCTGGTTGAGGCAGTCATCATCGTGATCACGGTCATCTTTTTCTTCCTGCTCGACTGGCGCGCCACCATCATTCCCGCGGTCACGATTCCGGTTTCGCTCATCGGCACCTTCGCATTTATCAGAATCTTCGATTTTTCGATTAACTCGCTCACACTCTTTGGCATCACGCTGGCCACGGGACTGGTGGTGGACGACGCGATTGTGGTGATCGAGAACGTGCAGCGCCACATTCACATGGAGCACTCCAATGCGCACGAGGCCACTTCGCGCGCCATGAGAGAAGTGACCAGCGCGGTGATCGCGACTTCATTGGTGCTGATTGCGGTGTTTGTGCCGGTCAGCTTCTTTCCCGGCACTACGGGCATTCTCTACCGGCAGTTCTCGCTCACGATTGCGTTTTCAATTGCCATTTCGGCATTCAACGCGCTTACGCTTTCGCCTGCGCTTTCCGCGCTTTTCCTGCGTGGCGAGGAGGCAAGGCCGCGCCAGCTCGATTTCTTGCACATCGGTTTTGTTTCACGCGCCTTTGCCGCATGTATTCACGGCGCAGACAACTTCATCACCTGGCTGGGGAGCACGTACGCGCGCATCATTCATGTGGCGTTGCAACTGCGTTTTGTATTGCTGGTGGCGTTCTTCGCCGGCCTGGGCGCAACCGCATGGATCTACCGCGCCGTCCCGACAGGCTTCATTCCGCAGGAGGATCAGGGCTATTTCATGGTGCTCATCCAGGCGCCGCCGGGCTCCTCAATGGCTTACACCACGGCCCTCGCCGAACGGGCAGAGGCAATTATTGGGCAAGAGCCGGAAGTGGGTCAACGTCTGTTTTCCATCGTTGGTTTCAGCTTCGCGGGATCTGCCTCCAATGCCGGCATGATGTTTGTGAACGCGGGTCCCACAGGCGAGCAGCACGGAAAGAGACGATCCACGGCTGAGATCCTCAAGGATGTTTCGCCGAAGCTGCAAATGCTGATGTTTGCCCCCAACGGAGGGCTGGTGCAGGCATTCGAGCCGCCGGCTGTCCAGGGCGTGGGCAGCTATGGGGGTTTTCAATTCATGCTGCAGGATCAGGGCGGCAATACTTTGAGCGACCTGGACCGCACCGCGCACAAGATGGTGGCTGCCAGCGCTGCACATAAGGAACTGTCGAACCTGTTCACAACCTTTTCGGCCAACGATCCGCAAGAGTTGGTGACCATCGACCGCGAGAAAGCCAAGGCGATGGGGGTTTCTCTTTCGCAGATTTCGACAACGCTCAATGTCTTCATGGGTTCGGAGTACATCAACGACTTCGACTACAACAACCGCACCTATCGCGTGTTCGTGCAGGCGGACCAGCCCTTCCGCATGAATGCAAGCGACCTGCACAGTTACTACGTTCGCTCCGATGCAGGCCAGATGGTTCCGCTCGATAATCTTGTCACGGTGAATGAGAGCGCGGGACCGCCGGTGATTTCGCATTACAATCTCTTCCGCTCGGTCGAACTCGACGGCTCGCCGGCCCCCGGCTACAGTTCCGGGCAGGCGCTTGCCGCCATGGATAAGCTGGCAACCGACAACATGATGCACGGCATGACGTATCAATGGACGGGCCTGACGCTCGACGAACTCGAGTCCGGCGGCAAGGCTCTGCTGATCTTCGGCCTCGGCATTCTGGTTGTCTATCTCACGCTTTCCGCGCAGTACGAGAGCTTCGCGCTGCCGTTCATCATTTTGCTGGCAGTGCCCATGGCGGTGCTGGGCGCATTGGGCCTGGTTTCGCTGCGCGGATACGCGAATGACGTCTATTGCCAGATCGGATTGGTGATGCTGATCGGACTTTCGGCGAAAAACTCGATCCTGATCGTCGAATTTGCCGAGCAATTGCGGCGCAAAGGACGCTCCATTGCCGAAGCTGCGATTGAGGCCGGTGAATTGCGCTTGCGGCCGATTCTAATGACGTCGTTCGCCTTCATTCTCGGCGTTCTGCCGCTGGTATTTGCGACCGGCGCGGGCTCGCTGGGCCGCCGTTCCGTGGGAACGACGATTGTCGGCGGCATGCTGCTCTCTACCGTGCTGAACCTCATTTTTATTCCGGCGCTGTATGTGATTTTGAGCCGTTTGCTCAGGCGTGGGGATGGGCATGCGGCTGAAACGCTATAGCGGTTCCGGTGTTGCCGGGCCGCGAAGCCGCCGCGCTCCGGCCCAAAGCAGCAATGCAACGCTGAGGTAAATGATTGCCGTGGCGCTGAGGCAAACGCTCATTCCGAAGCGCTGCGACGCCAGGCCGATCGACAACTGCGCCGCCGCGCCGCCCAGCCATCCCAGCGAATTCATGACACCGAGAGCCGCGCCGCGCCGCTCGATGGGGGTCACGTCGTAGAGCGCCGCCCACAGATTGGAATCGTAGAGGCCCTTGAAGAGGCCGAAGCCGATCATGGCGGCCAGGATGACTGTGACCGTGGTGGCAAAGCCGCTGAGAAGCAAGAACGGCACACCGCAAAAGAGTCCAAGCGCCTGTACCGACATGCGCGCGCCACGATCGCCGGGTCTGCGGCGGACTCTTCGATCGGCGAGTGCGCCTCCGCTGACTACGCCCACGACAGAAGCGATTTGCAGATAAGCCGCCCCGCTAAAGCCCGCCATGGAGAGGCTCATGTGAAAGGCGCGAAAGAGGTAGGTCGGCATCCACACGGTGAAAATCATGGCGACAAAATTCGCACCGATGAAAACCACCACCAGGATCCAGGCGGCGCGGTTGCACGCGAGCTCGCGCAGGCCTGCGATGATTTGCGGGCTGGCCGGCAACTTGCCCGCCGCGCCGTCGGAGAGCCCGCGTTGCGGCTCGCGGAGCATCGTGCAAAGCACGCACGCCAGCAGAATGCCCACCGCGCCGAAGATGCGGAATCCCAAACGCCAGCCGTAGAATTGCCCCACGTAGCCGCTGAATGCGCCGCCCACAATGCTGCCGACGTAGACGCTCGACTGGTGGAAGGCCATAGCGCGCGAGCGCGTGTCGACGGCGTGATAGTCGGCAATCATCGACATCGCGGCGGGAAAGTAGAAGGCTTCGCCGACTCCGCCGAGCGCTACGCCCGCGACTAACAATAGATAGTGGTGCGCTAAGGACGAAGCGGCCACCGTCGCCGACCACAGGACGAGCGCGCCGAGCACGACGTTGCGGCGGCCCACGCGGTCGGTGATGAATCCGGCGACGGGCCCGAAGACGGCATAGGCGCACATGAAGGATGCGCTGAGAACCGAGAGCGCCGCGTCGGTGAGACGGAACTCCGCGCCCAGCAATGGGAAGACGGTGAAGAGCAGTTGCCGGTCGGCGTAGTTGAGAAAACAAACGCACCACAGCATCGCCACAACGAACCATTTGTATGCGCCGGGAACTCTCATGGCCTGCTTAGGAGATTACGCGACGCGGGCTCCGCGGAAAGCCGCGTGGTAGATGGCTTCGGCGTCCTGCTGCGTCATGGGGCGGGGATTGTTTTTCATCAGGCGCGTGACGCCGAGACCGGCTGCGGCGAGTTGCGGCGTATCTTTTTCATCGATGCCGAGCGCAGAGAGGCTCATTTCTAATCCAGTGGCATCGATCAGTTGCCAGAGCTGCGCGATGCCGGCCTCGGCTGTGGCTTCATGCGACGCGGCTGGTGCTGCGCCGAGCGCGAGAGCAACTGCGGCGTAGCGCGCGGGCGCGGCGGGAATGTTGAAGCGCGTGACGTGCGGCAACAGGATCGCGTTGGCGTGGCCGTGCGCCACGTGATAGCGGCCTCCCAGCGGATAAGAGAGCGCGTGCACCGCGGCCGTGTTCACGGGGCCGAGGCAGAGGCCGCCATAGAGGCTGCCCAGCGCCATCTTTTCGCGAGCGGCGAGATTGGTGGGTTGCCGAACCGCATCGGCAAGCGAGTTGGCGATGAGGCGCACGCCTTCGATGGCCCAGACATCGACTACAGGATGCGCGAATTTGTTGGTGTAAGCCTCAATGCAATGCGTGAGCGCGTCGAGGCCGGTTGCCGCGGTGACGGCGGGCGGGACGCTCAACGTCAATTCCGCATCGATGAAGGCTGCATCGGGAACGAGCCACGGGCTGACCACGCCTTTCTTCATCTCGTCAGAATCGTCGAGCAGGATGGCGTTGGGAGAGACCTCGCTGCCGGTGCCGGCCGTAGTGGGAACGCACACCAGCAAGGTATTTCGATTCTGGACCAGGCCGATGCCGAAGACCTCGCCGATCTTCTGCCGTCCGTCGAGGAGAGCGGCCACGAGTTTGGCGACGTCGAGCGCGCTTCCACCGCCGAGGCCGATGACTGCGTCGGGCTTGAATTCTTGCGCGCGGGCGAGAGCGGCATTGAAGCTGGAGGTAGACGGTTCGGCTTCGACCGAGTCGTCAATTTGTGTGTGCGGAATATCTTCGAGAACGCGCTCGGCCATCTTGCGCGCGAAGGGCGGAGCGATGACGAGGGCGCGTTGGACGCCGCGATCGAGGAGATACTGGCGGCATTCGGCCAGGCAGCCGCTGCCGATGGTCAGTCGCGGAACTTGGAGAAGATTGATGGTGTGCACGGCGAGTCCCTGAAGGGAAGGCTAGTGGAAGGAGCGGATGGATGGCAATGCGGGATGGGGGCGGGCGGTGGGTCTTCTTAAATCCACCTGGTTCGATCAGTAGTTTCCGGATTAGCGGCGATCCCCTCGGAGCCTCGCAAGACACGTGGATTAGGTTGCCGCCCAACAGTAGATCTATTGCTGTTGAGGAACTGGTGCTGGAGCCGCAACGGGGGCAGAAGCTGGTGCTGCTACTGGTATCGGAGCTGGTGTTCCGCCACAGAGTTGTGCTTCAACGTCCGGTCTCAGCTTGCCGGTGCCACAAAGAGCGTTTGCGGTCTTCTGCGTGTTGCTTCCATCGCCAGTCGCAAACGGCGTGAAGTCTCCGAGCGTTGCATATTCGTGATCGGAACTATCCGGATCAGGAAAATAGAACGTACAGCGTACCGCTTCGTTGGGATGTTTTCTGTTCGGCTTTGCACACTCCGCAGCGAACAGGACCTTGGTGCCGGGTCGGACGTTATCCATAAACCACTTATTGTGGTAGGTCACTGGAGGGTTGTAAGCGTTCGAGCCCATTGCCGACAAAAACGACAGGCCCTTGTTGATGGGAGCCTCTACGCGGTAGTCCCCAGCGTCGGTATGCAGCAGGTGGATGCCCTGTCCGCCAGAGCCGAGCTTCGCATCTGTCGTGGTCCTAGCCAAGGTTGCATCGCTCCCGGTTGCAACACGAAGATTCTGGTCCAGGATGGCTACCTGAAACTCAGAAGCGTGTTTGTAGGTCTTCGCACTTTGGCCGAAGCCAAGCGCAGGAATGAACAACAGAGCCGTAGCCAAGGCCTTGCAAATGGGCACCTTCATTTGACCTTCTTTCGTCAGCGATTAGTGACGGAGAATTCTCTTGCAATTCCGAGAAACGGGTCTGTGATGTGGCTTACACGACTTTTCATTGATGCGCGGAAGTCATTGGGAGGGTTCCAATCCAGTGGCTGATCACCGAATTCCTGTTCCCGGCTGGATTGTCGCCTACTCGGAAATTGACACTTTACTTCAACGCGGGCTCGACTGGGGAATCGACGCAGACCCTAATGCGGCTTGACCACTTGCGGCGTCCCGACTTGCGTCGCGGTTGCCGAGTAGAGCTTGCAGTTGTCCGTGATCTCTTTGAAGTGGATGTAGGGATGGAGAAAGATCGCTTCGCGCACGTCGCCTGAGCCCTCGGCGAAATCGGTGAGCCACACGCCGTCAGCCTCAGGATGGTTGTGGATGTGCAGCCACAAACCCTTGTGCACATTCGCAAGCAGTCCCCAGCCGATTTTCCAATCGGCGACGGATTTTACGTTGATGTCGACGGGCTCGCCGGTTTGCTCGTCGATGGAGATTTTGCCCTGCATTACCTGCGCCAGGCGCTGGTTGATGTTGCTTGCCTGGAAGCGCGGATTGGGCAGAATGTCGTAAAAGAGAACGCTGCGGCCGTTGATGCGCTCGCGACGCCCGTTGGCCAGCATCATGGCCTCCATAAAATCGCCAAGCTCCTGGTTCTGCTTGTCCTCTGCCTTTTTCGCCGTCGCCTGATTCGAGTATTTGAGCGTTTCTTTCATCACGCGGTCGTCTTCCTTGCTGGCTTCTTCCGGCGTGAGGTCTTTGCCGTTCTTCTGGAGAGTGTGCTCGATGGCGATGCCGTTGACAAAGAACTGGTCCCTCACTTTCATGACGTTCTTTTTCGTGTTGCCGCGGCTGTCGGTTTCGATGGCAGTGGTTGTCATGCGGCACTCGTAGCGCTCCCGCTGGGAGGCGAGTTTGCGCTCGTTGGCGAGCGCGCGCTGCAGAATTTCGTTGGCGTTCGGCAGGGGAGTGAGTAGAGCGGAGTTGGAGGTTTGCGCGACGGCCGGGCCAGTGCACGCAAAGAGAACGGCAAAAAGAGAGGCGATGAATTTGCAGCGCATGAGGAGCAGTTAAGAACATCCCTCAGGGGCTAAAGCCCCGCTTTTATTTTGGAGCTTTTTCGGCACGACTAAAGTCGTGCCCTTTCAAAGCTTCGTCTGAATGCAAACTGCGACTGGAAACCTAAAGGCTAAAGCCGCGCCCTTTCAAAGCCGACTTGATGCAACCGGTGCTACGCCCCCACGGGCAGCGAGGGCATTTCGCCTTGCTCTTTGGCTTCTGCCACCACAGCGTCGAGGAGCTCCAGCACCTCCGGCACGGTCATGGTGTAGATTTCGCGGCGCGAGTCGTAACCTTCTTCGATGAGCTGCTTGAGATAGCGTCCGGCAACCTGTACCGCGAGCTGATCGGTAATCACTTTGCCGGTGCGCTTCTTCTGCTCCACCCAGGCAATGCACGGCAGGGCAATCCACATGGGACGGCCGTTCACGTCGAAACGAATGTCGACGGCGTCGGCGTGGCGCGTGGCGATGGCCACGATGGTGCCTTTCCAGCGGCAGTGCAGGTCTTCGCCGCTCCAGCGGTCGGTGACGTGAAAATCCTCGTACATGCTGTTAGCCTACCGTTCCGGAGAGGCGGCGGCAAGCGGGCCGACGATTATACTGATCGTCAGCTAGTCGAATCACGGTGAACGCAGAGTTTTCAGGCTCTGTGCAATTGGCCCGGAGGGGCTATGAGGCCAAGTGTAGATCCTGAGGAAGTCTTGCAGTATCTTTCCTGGTGGGCGTACGTAGCCATAGCCGTTGGTTACACAGTATTCGTTTTCAGGTCTGACATAATTAGCAAAATCGGCAAGTTTATCGGCTTTGCCAGACGCATCTGGTATGGACAGATTGACCCTCCGGATGATTCGCGGGCTTCTGCCATGAAAATCGAGGGGCCGCTTTCTCGCGTGATGCTCATTCATGGATGGTTCTTGTTGATCTTACTCTGCAGTTTGCGAATAACTGCTCTTGCCTTACCCTACCTGCCGCATTGGATGACGGATACATTCGACGGTGCGAGACATGTTCCCACGTCGGTTACGGATCTCTTCTGTATCTTTGCCTCAGCGGCCTTGGCCTTTGTCGAACGGTTGCTGCTTTGCTCCAAGCCGAACATGCCCTAGCCCCAGAACTTCGAGTTCGATGGCTGCGGGATGGCTCCCGCGCCGTTTGCCCCTGCGCAAACCGCGCTCTGATAAACTAAACAGGTTCGAGTGGCGTCATTTTTATCTGTTTCGACCCGCCCGTAAGACAATCAGCGAAGGACAAAACCAACCGTGGATACACAAACCCGTCACGCCCTGAAAAAAGACAAGTTTGCCCAGGCCGCAGCCTCGAGCGCCAGTTGGATCGGCGAGCACAAGTCCGGCGTACTGCGCTGGGTGATCGTGGCCGGAGCGATCGTTATTCTGGGCGCCGGCGCTTTGGCTTTTTGGGCTTGGCGCTCGTCGGCCGCCAACGCCGCCCTGGGTGCGGCCCTGGATGTTTACGCCACGCCGTTGGCGCTTCCCGGGGCTCCCCCGGAGCCAGGCGTGTACGCGGCCTCGGCCGACCGCGCCAAAGAGGCGAATCGGGAGTTTGTGGCCGTGGCCCAGGATTACGGCTGGCTGCCCGCGGGCGCCAAGGCCCACTACTTTGCCGGCGTAACCTATGAAGAGCTGGGCCAGAATGGGTCGGCCGAAGCTCAACTGACGATCGCGTCGCAATCCTGGGACCGCAATCTGGCCAATCTGGCCAAGGTGACGCTTGCCGGCCTTTACCGCCAAACCGCCCGGGACAACCAAGCGATCGATCTCTATAACCAGATCGTTGCCAAGCCTTCGGAAACGGTTTCAGCCGCCGTGGCGCAGCTGGATCTTGCCGATCTTTATGCCTCGGAAGGCAAGCAGGACCAGGCGCGCGCGCTTTGGGCCAAGGTCCGGGACGCGGATAAGGACGGCGAAGCAGGCCAGATCGCGGCCCAGAAGCTGGCTGCAAAGTAAGACCTTAGCGAAGGCCCGGCTGTCCGGCAAAATCGCACACGGCCCTGGGCCAGAGCAAGCCTGAGCATATTCTTCGCTGCCTGCGTCTGGTAGATGATGAGTGCTGGCGAGGCCATAACCGCAGGTTGGATGGAGATTCCCACGAGCGCGGTGAATGAGGAAGCGCGCCGGCGCGCGGAAGACGCCGCGATCGCGGCGCTGGTTGATCAGTACGCGGGAGCGCTCTACCGCGTAGCCTATTCCGTGCTGCGCAATCCCTCGGATGCTGAAGATGCCGTGCAGGAGGCTTTTCTGCGCGTGCTGCGTCACCGGGAAACGCTCGGCGAGGTGCGCGACAGCCGCGTCTGGCTCATTCGCATCGTGTGGAACATCGTGCTGGACCGCAAGCGCCGCGCCAAAACGCGCCCTGAGACCGACGATGTGGCCGAACTGGCGCGTGTGCTGCCTTCGAAGGGGCTTTCTCAAGAGGAGACGGCAGCCGCGGCGCAGCACCATGCCCATGTTCTGGGCTGTGTGAATCAACTGCCCGCCAAGGAGCGCGAAGTACTGCTGCTCTCGGCCTTCGAAGAGCTTACGAGCGTGGAGATCGCCGGGGTTCTGGGCATCACCGAATCGAGCGTGCGCTCACGGCTGTTCCGGGCGCGGAACCTGATGGCTGAGCTGCTCGATCACGAGAGAAGTTAGCACGAGAGGAGTTTGCGATGAATTCGAACCCTCACAATCCGATGAACTCCGACTCCGTGGAAGAAACTTTGCGGCTGATCGCCGGCTTGCCCGCGCCTGCCGGACTGGAAGAGCGCGTGCACAAGGCGCTGCGCGCGGCGCCGCGTAACGGACGTGTTCTGGCGTGGCCCGAGAGGTTTCGGGCGGGGATCGCGTCGGGGATCGCGCTGGAGAGCAACTGGATGCGGGCGGCAGCGGCGGCGGCGATTGTGTTCGTGGTTGTGGGCGGAGGTTGGGGCGTTTACAGCCGCGTGCAGCAGGGTCAGCCGGCCAAGATATTGGTGATGCCGGCGCCCATGCAAGGTTCAGGCGGGTTCTCGGGAGCGGGAGCGATGCGCACTCCGGAGACGCTGCCGGGACCGAAAAGCAGGGAGCAAGGGAGCAAGGGAGCGAGGGAGCAAGGAGCGCCGCCTAAGAAGAACGCAGCAGCCGCTCCAAAGAAGCACAGCGCCCAGCCTGCAGCGAGCGAGGTTGCGCCGCAGCCGCCGGTTTTGCAGTAGTCCTCTAAGCGTCCCTGGTCACGGCCCTGATCAGCATACCCAGAAGCGCCAGCACGACCGCGCCCCAGAAGGCCGGAATCCAGCCGATTACGTGGAATCCAGGCACAAAGATGGAGGCGACGAGGATCATCGCGCCGTTGATCACCAGCAGGAAAAGCCCCAGCGTGAGAATGCTGAGTGGGAACGTAATGATCTTGAGGAACAGGCCGACCGTGGCGTTGAGCAGGCCGATGACCAGCGCTGCGATCAGCGCCGGAATTAAGCCTGCCACGTGAAATCCAGGGACAAGATGGGAAACGAGGATAAGCGCAATCGCGCTCAGGATCCAATGGAGAAGAAGCCTCATGCTTTCACCCTCCGGGAGATCGGCAGTGTGCGTTCGAATCCCTGATGCGCGCAATCTTAAGCCCGCAGTAGGAATCGCGCCTGCCGTTCGCTCTAAATTATCCTGCTCCGCGCCTCGGCGCAAGAGATTGACCAATTTGACATCAGGACGGCTCGCGGCGCTTTCAGGATTGGGCGCGGCGCGCGTCGTTTAGAGTGGAACCATGTTTGCGCGCCGGGTCTCCGTCGAACGTAAAGATACCGCTGGCGCGCGTCATGCCGTCCCGATCCGCCAGATCGATAGCTTCGCCATGCGGAACTTCACCAACGATGCGGTCTTCGACGATACGTTTCCCGCAGGCGATGGAGTGCTGGAGATTGGCCATCGGGTTCCGATCGAGCGGCTCAAAGCCGCGATGGAAGACTGGTTCCGGCGGAAAAGCTATTTGAAGGCGGACGAGCGGCTGGAAGTGAGAGAGACAGGGACCAAGGGGCTAAGGGGCTAAGGGGCTAAGGGACTAAGGGACTGAGGGACTGAGGGACTCAGTGCCCGACGTTTGGGCGGCGGCTTGGCTGGCCTGCGCCGCCGACTTCCAAAGGCGGAGTTCGGCTTCGCGGCGGGCCTTCAATCCCAGATTCACCTTTCCGCCCGCGAGATCCCAAAGGAGCAACTGCTCCGCGGCGGCATCGTAGCGGCCGGCATTGAGGGCGCGCAGCAGCGTGGAACTCGCCAGGCGCCCGGCTCCGAGATTGAAGGTGAAGTCCACCAGGGCGTCGAACTGGCCCTGAGTCAAAGCCACCTTGACCAGGCGGCAGACGGCTCGCTCGGCCTGGGAGACGTCAGCGTCCAGGATCGTGGCGGCCTGCGGTTCGCTTATGCCGGCGGGAAAAGACTCGGGCGGCAGGACGCGATGGCCGTAGCCGATGGTCAAGAAACCGGCCACATCGGTGTACTGCTGGCTGCGAAATCCCTCAAACCGCTTGATCAGTTCCAACCCTCCATCGCTTAGTTTCAAGGAATGCCCCTTCTTTGGCCGGGATCGCACGGCCGGAAATACAAAGGGCCTGCCGAAAGCCCTCCCATGAAGGAGAAGGGCTTTCGACAGACCCTAAAAACCACGCTAGCAGAAGCTCGGAATTAATCTGCAAAAGCCGGATGGCCGATTTTCAGTGCGCCGCGGCGAGGGGCTTGCCCGCAACCTGCAGGAATTGGTTCAGGACCTGGGTCAGCGCCGGGGTTCGAAAGAAAGATGGTTTTTGCCGCGGTGAGTGCAGGCGGGATGGGGCCAGCTTGATCGTAGGTTGGCATTTGCTCATGGCCGGCGGGCGCAAGAAGAACCGACGCGGCCAGGCTCAAGCAAGAATTGGCAAGCAAAATACCCACCGTCCACCTCATTATCCCTTCAAAACGGCCGAAAAGGCCTCCATCGGCGGGCATTGAGAGAGTCGGCCGGGAAAAGGGATTCCCTCGATGGCAATAGCTTTATTTTTCAGTACTATAGAACACGGATGCCACTATGCAGACGAGGTTGACCCCGGGGGCCCTGCGCCGATGAGGGCGGTTTGGCCCAAAATGGGACATGTGCACCATTCTTGGTGCAGCCCGCAACCCACACAAGCCAAAAACCTTATCGGGATTTGTCCCGGAACGGGGTATTTCCAACAAAAAACCCATTGTCTAAGTTGACAACGGAGGCAACCATCCAGTATCAGTTTAGTAAAATAGCCAAATGGTTAGAACAAGGAAAACACGCATGTTAAAACGACGAGCTCCGCTGTGGATGTACGTCGCAGCGGGAGTCTCTGCCGTCGCACTGGTAGCGCTGGTGGTGTTGATGAGCGCGCGAACGGTGCAAGCGGACGCGGGTCTTCCCAGACCAGCCACCATTGCCCCGTCGGCGCAACCTGCCGCGGCGGCGAGCGCAACCCCGGCGTCAATCACGCAGGTGGGGACACAAGCGAAGGCTCAAAAGGAGCCAGCGGTTTCCCAGGATGGCCCAACGCCCGAGGCGCGGAAATGGAACAGCGGGATCCATGGCGTCGCTTCCTGGTACGGAGGCGTCTTTAACGGTCGCAAGACGGCTAGTGGCGAGGTTTTTGACATGTATGCCATGACCGCCTGCCACCCCACGCTTCCCTTCGGCTCGATTGTGCGGGTCGTGAACCACTCGAACCACCGCTCCGTGGTGGTTCGGATTACGGACCGCGGCGATCTGGTGAATGAGAATCGGGTCATCGACCTTTCTTACGGCGCGGCGCAGAAGCTGGGGATGACATGGTCGGGGCTGGCCAAGGTCGATCTCGAGGTTCTCTCTTTGGGCAAGCCAAACGCCGGCGCCGATATGGCCCGCAAGTAAACCGGCCAATTCCTAAAACGAGTGCAAGGACCTGAAACCCCGGCAGAACGTGTGTCTGCCGGGGAAGGGCCGGGGTGTGCGCCGGGTTTCGGGGTGGGGAC
Organism: Occallatibacter sp.; assembly: GCA_050011915.1. Taxonomy (GTDB): domain Bacteria; phylum Acidobacteriota; class Terriglobia; order Terriglobales; family Acidobacteriaceae; genus Telmatobacter. Next base: position 9,868 of record JBEKIE010000041.1, on the reverse strand, counting down.
GCCAAGCAGAAACAACGGCCCCGGCACCGCTTGGAGCAGGTCGCCGGGGCCATCAAGAAACCGTGGGGTGACGGGTCTCGACTATTTCTTGCGAAGCCTATACCTCAGAATTCCGGCCAGGCCAATCAGGCCGGTACCGAGGAGGCATATGCTGCTCGGTTCGGGTGCCCCATCGAAGTCGTTGCTGCCATGTACCGTGTACCTTCCCCCACCTGTGATGGTCAGGGTCAATGTTTCAGTAAATGACGTCGCATCTACAGCGCCTGCCCCTGTCATGGGCACGAAAACCGTCTCGCCGCAGGGGGTGGTCATGCAATTGCTGTAAGGTATATATCCCCCTCCTACCACAGTTCCGTTGTCCTTCTCAGTAACCGACTCTCCCAAGGTATCAAAGAGCGCGATGATCTCATCATCAATTCCGCCTCCCTGGCCCTCAAGGTCAAGCGTGATCACTGAACTTGAAGTGAAAAGATTGATGAAACCGTCAAGCTCAAGGTAGCTAGCGCTCGTGTTTGTGAGGGGGGCGGTAATGTTGTTTACGAAGGGATTCGCCGCGTTGCTGTAATTCCCGTTCGGCACATTCACGGAGATCGGCGAGAGGGTCAATAAAAAAGAGCTCGGCGTCGCGTTCCCCGTCGCGCCCTGGGGGCCGACGTACGCGGGCCCCAATCCCTGTTTAATTGGCCGTACGATGATGCAATGCTCCAATTCCAGAGGGCTAGAGCCCGCAATGGTCCCACAGGGGCCGGTGAGCGACATTGTATTGGCCCGCGCCTCATTTGCGAACAGCGTGAGTAGCGCGGTGATTGCGAGGAGCAAACCTGAATGCAGGATTATGGTCGACAGGCCGTCCATTCTGGGGCGAACAATCTTGGCGGCCGCTGCGAGGAGAAGCAGAGGTGTTTTCATTGCCGGAATCCCTTCCAGCGGAAGGGCCCGCTAACACCTGCCGGGGTTGACGCCGCTGTTCAGGAACCCGCGGCAGTCGGGGAAGTTAGAAGTGTGCGTAGTATGAAATGCAATTCGGGGTCCATTCACGCGGTTTTTGCAATCAGCGACATACATTTGCCGTACCTGATCATAGCGCACCTTCTTGCATATCAAAGTGGAGAAGGCTTACCTATAGTGATCGCCCGCCTTGACTCGCCAACGGCTTGCCACCCCGGTTGCGCGGTTACTCTCCCTCGAAACGCGAATATGGCTTTTGCAGATAGAGACGAGCCTCGCTGAAGGCGCCCTGGGTGTTGTCGTTGGTCTGGACGGCGGGCCGGTCCTGGTTCACGGCCCTGTCGCGCCGGCCGGCGACGTCGAGGAATTTGCAGATGGCGATGTGACTCCGGGCGTCGGTGCGGGACGGCTCGTCGTCGCCGGGGTTAGGGTCGGTTCCGGTAGGAACCTTGGCTATTTCCTGCGGCGCATGAGTCTCACAAATCCAGCCAGGCCGATCAATCCGCTGCCCAGCAGGAGGAGCGATTCGGGTTCGGGAGCATTGGGTGCGTCCAGCACATTGGGTCCATAAAAGGCGGGGCCGTCGGTGGTTGTATTCCCTGCCGGCAGGTCCGGGATCCCGTTATTGTCAGAGACCTCGCCCACGAACGTAGCCCATGAGCTCGTCATCGGATCGGGACCGTAGCCCGACCCTGCTCCGGTATCGTTTCCATTCGTGAAGTCGACCACATAGTACGTGTCGCCGGCGATGAGTTGAGCACCGGCGGGAGACCAGTAGTAACCGTCGTAGAGCCAGGCAGTCGACAGATTGATGCTGGTGTCGGTGAGGACATTTCCGCTGGCGTCGTACAACGTCACTTCTTCCCATGTGTTGTAGATATTTCCGGCGTAAATGCCAAGAGCGGAGACGGTTTCATTGGAATTGGCGACAAATTCGATGCCCAGGTTCCATTCGCCATTCAGTGCATTGGTGGTGATGCCAGAGCCTGGGGCCGTCCAGGCGATCGATGATGCCGACGCAGGGGTTACGGCGGTGAACGCAACGACGGCCAAAACCAGGAGAGTGAATGCAAATCCGGGAGCCCGAAGGCCAACTTGGGGAGTCATTGCTGGAAGCCTCGTTCTTTTGAAAGGCTCCCGCGCGCAAGTCCAAGTGTTTCATAATCGAACACTTCCGCCAGTTGCGCAATCGAGGAGCTTTGCCTTGATTAAGGCAACTTGTGCGCCAAATGAACGAGACTTGATATTCAATTACTTGGTCTGAAGCGTTGGTTCCCCTGTCACGTGTTTTGCGCAATAGAATAGTAAAAACTTTCACACTCCATGGAAAAATACCTCCTCACAAGAAACCGGATCTGTCTCATTTCAGGACACATAGTGAGGCCACTGGAAACGCGTCCGGGAGGAGCTTCAGGACACATCTGAAGGAGAAGTGCTTTAGTTGTCTTCGGGGCGCTTGTAGGGCTTTTGCAAATACTGGCGAGCCTCGTTGACCGCGCCCTGCGTGTTGTCGTTGGTCTGCACGGCAAGGCGGTACTCGTTGACGGCGCGATCGCGCTGGCCGGTCACGTCGAAGATCTTGCCAATGGCGATGTGGCTCCAGACCTCAGTCCAGGGCGGCTCGTCGTCGCCGCGGAGCGAGTCGCGGAAGGAGTTGACCGCAGCCTGGTAGTTGCGCTGCGTTAACAGGATCTCGCCGATGCGGTAGCTGGCCAGAGAACTGAGCGGGTTAGAGTCGAGGGCCTTCTTGTACTCGGCCAGGGCGCCGACCAGGTCGCCCTGCGCCACCAACTGCTGACCCTTGAGGATGGAGATGCGCACCTGCAGGTCGGGCGTGGATTTGAGCACCCAGCCGCCGGGATCGATGCTGATGCGGCGGGGACGGCCGAAGGTGTCGACCACGTACTGGGTATCGGTGCCGACCACTTCAATCTTCTGGCTCTCGGTTTTGCCGTCGGTCTCGACGCGGAGCTCGATGGGCATGCGGAAGAGATCGAGGTCCTGATTGATCTCGCCGATGGTGCGAAAACCTTTGTTATTACCCAGGCGGTAGACGGCGTACTTGTTGGCAAAGGTAGGGGCGCCGGTGCCGTCGACCCACTGCGCAAAGAAGGGGGTCAATTCCTGCTGGCTCAGTTCCTCGGAGACTTTCTCGATGTCCTCGGTGCGGATGGAGTTGTCAGTGAATTGGCTGAGGACGCCCTTGAGAATGGTGAGAAAGGCCTTATCGCCAACCTCGCCGCGGAGCATATGGAAGATCATGGCGCCCTTTTCGAGGGTCATGGACTGGAACTGCGGCGAGAAGGGATCGAGGCGGTTGGTACTGGAGAGAGGAACCGTGTCATAGGCCAGGGCTCCTGCGGATACATCTTCGAGAGCGGCGCGGAGGGCGCTTTTGCCGCTCTCGTCTTCGACATACATCAACTCGCCGTAGCGCGACATGCCGTTGGTGATCCAGGCGTCGCCGAGTGTGCGCGGGCTGATCTCGCAGCCCCACCACTGGTGGGCGATGGTATTGGCCAGCAGGCGGACGCCGGATTTGTCGCCGACGCGCGAGCCCTGAATGGCGGCCAGCTCCGGCGCGTAGGCGGCGGGCAGGGTGTCGTCGGGCAACTCAACGACGTTGAGGTGCGAGGTCTCCGCCTCGCCGAAGCTGTCGGTAAAGAAGTCGTACTCTTTGGCGGCGGTTTGCGCAAGCTGGTTGCCCGAGGCCTGATGGCTAATGGTGAGGTAGACCTTGACGTTGCCGGGACCCGCGGTGAACGGGTCGACGAAGCGCCCGGCGATGACCGTACCGGGGAAGCCGGGCTTGGTCCATTTGAAGTCGTACTCGCTGCCGGGCTTGCCGCTCGAGAGGTTGACGGATTTCGGCGCACCCGTGGCGCCGCTGGCAAACACCCGCATGCCCTGGGGAACGCGAATGTGCATCTCGGCGGTGAAGCGGTCGGTCATGTAGCCGGTGGTGGGGAACCAGCGAGCCGGATAGAGAAGGTAGCTGATGGGCTCCTGAATGGCCGCCAGCTTCAAGCCTTCGACGGGGCCGTCTTCGTTGCCGGTAATAGTGCCATCGTAAACAAAGGTCCAATGGGCAGTTTGGCCGGCGACGAAGGGCGCAGCGGCAGTGACGCGGATGGAGCCGTCAGCCGTGCGTTCGCCATCGAGCAGCTTGCCGCTCTCATCGGTAATTTTGGTGACCTTGAGCGCCGGGTGAAAGCCGAAATTGACCACGTCGAGGTTGGCGGGGGCAGTAAAGCTGACCACGGTGGTGGCCGTAAGGTGGTGAGACGTCGTATCCAGCTCGGCATCAATCACATAGCCGGTGATGTTGAGCGCGGGGCGCTCGCGTTGCGCGGATGCGGGAAGGACCGCGAGGGCTGCGCAGGCGAATGCCAGCAGCGTGAGTGTGCATGGGCCGAGGGCGTGCGTCTTCGAGGACCGGGAGCATTCCGATTGCCTAACCATTCGAGTCATCATCACCTTGCCGTTCTCTAGTGGGCCGGGAGATTTTCTTGGGGAAGTCCCGGTTTCGTTCAAGATTAAATGGCCTTAGGACCCGCCGGGGCTGCTGCTTCCATCTCCCCGGAAACAATGGCCGCTACGGTTTGGATCGCGCTCAAAGATTTGACGTGGCCAGCGGCCGGATGGACTTGCAATGTTTCGCGGATGGCCCCCAGTTCCTTCATCATGGACTGTCGAGCGGGGCCGTCGGGTAGCAATTGCCTGAGGTGTTGGACGATATTTGCCGCCGTGAAGTCATGCTGGATGAGTTCAGGAACCATGCGTTTGCCGGCAATCAGATTGGCCATGGCCACGTGCGGCACCTTCACGAGACGCCTGGCGATAGCATACGTCAACGGCGAGACGCGGTAGACCACCACAAAGGGATTGCCGATGAGGGCGGCTTCAACCGTGACGGTTCCGCTGGCCACGACCGACGCGCGGGCGTGGAAGAGCGCGGCACGGGCGGCCGCTCCAGAGCGCGCCGAGTCGTCGACCACGCGCACGGGAAGCCCGCCGCCAAGCTTCTCTGTCATTTGCATGACGACACTGCGCTGGGCAGCATCGAGTGTGGGGGCCAAAGGGATCAAGAACTCGTAGGTTTCCTCGGGAATGGTGCCGGGCGGATCGGGCGAATGCAGATCCCAGGCGGCTTCCAGCATCTCCGGAAGATTGGCCTCGATTTCCTTGAGACGGCTGCCGGGTAAGAGGCCGACCCAGGTCTTGGCGGGATCAAGGCCGTTTTCTGCGGCGAACTGTTCGCGGCTGATGGACGGCGGCGGCAGATCGGAGAGGGGATGGCCGACAAATTCGGCTTCCACGCCCAGGTCGCGGTAGAACTTCTCTTCAAACGGGAAGATGACCAGCATGCGCTTGACGAATTGGCGCACGAGCCGGATGCGATGCTGCTTCCAGGCCCATATCTGCGGGCTGACGAAGTAAATGACGGGAATGCCGAGGCGATGGAACTCCCGGGCAAGGCGGAAGTGAATCTCAGGGAAATCGATGAGCACGGCCACCGTGGGACGGCGCGCCCGGATGGCCCGCTTGAGCTTGCGGAATCCGCGATAGATGCGGGGTAGATGCAGCACGATCTCAGTGAAGCCCATGACCGCCATATCTTCAGAGCGAACGACGCACTCCACACCGGCGGCAGCCATGCGCGGTCCGCCCAATCCGAAGAGCTCGGCTCTTTCGCCCTTTGCAGCGAGGCGGTGCTGGAGCGCACGAGCCAACTCTGCCCCGTAGAACTCGCCGCTGGCTTCGCCCGCCGAGATGAAGATGGTTGGGGTCATGGCTGATCAAAGAATAGCGGAGTTGGCGGAGGTAGACTGACGCCGCGGTTTTTGTGCGTTGCATCTGAGTGGTAGGCTTGCGTGTGGAATCGAGTAAGGGGGAAGCCGTGCGGTTTTTTCATTGGTTTTGGACGGGAGTCGTGCTGGCGGCAGCAGGGTTGGGGTTGGCGGCGCAGACTCGGCCGATGCCGGCACAGGCGCAGGCTCCCGTGCATCCAACGACTATGCAGCCCGCGGCGAGGCCAGTTGAACCGGCGGACAATCCGGTGGCGGATCCGAAGGCCATTGTTACGATCGGAAACGCGCGGTTTACGGTGCTGACGCCGCAGTTGATCCGCATGGAGTGGTCGGCCACGGGCAAGTTTGAGGACCACGCATCGCTGGTGTTTATCAATCGGCGGCTGCCGGTGCCGAAGTACACGACGAACATTGCGAATCTGAGTAGTGTCCGCGTTCTTGAGATCAAGACAGAGGCGCTCTCGTTGCACTACGTGATAACGGACGGCGAGGCCGTCGATGAGACTGCATTTGGTCCGGAGAATCTGAATATCGCGGTGCCGATGGGAGACGGCAACGCTACCTGGCGTCCGGGGCAGACGGACTACGCCAACCTGCAAGGCACCACCCGCACGTTGGACCAGGCGCGCGGCAGCAAGACCCAGCAGCCCATCGAGCCGGGGCTGATCTCGCGGGAGGGATGGACGCTGGTGGATGACTCCACGCGGCCGCTGTTCGATTCCACGGATTTTCGTTTTCTGAAGGGCGAGAAAAGTCCATGGCCGTGGGCGATGGAGCGGCCGGCGAGCGAGGCTCCGGGCAAATATCAGGATTGGTATTTCTTCGGCTACGGCCACGACTACAAGCAGGCGCTGGGCGACTTTGTGCGCGTGGCGGGGCGCATTCCGCTGCCTCCGCGGTTCGCTTTCGGCGTGTGGTGGTCGCGCTACTGGGCCTACAGCGATCAGGAGCTGGACGAGCTGGTGCGCGGCTTCCGCGAGAACGATACGCCGCTCGATGTGCTGGTGATCGACATGGACTGGCACATCAGCCAGGAACAACTGAAGGCCATGGGCGAGAAGGATCAGTCGGGCTACCAGCTGGGCTGGACCGGCTACACGTGGAACAAAGACCTGTTCCCCGATCCCGATGCGTTTCTGAAAAAGATCCACGAGGAGGGCCTGAAGACGACGATGAATCTGCATCCCGCGTCGGGCATTCAGCCGTGGGAGGCTGCGTATCCGGCGATGGCGCGGGCCATGGACATCGATCCGGCAACGAAGAAGTACGTTCCGTTCAATCCCACGGACAAGAAATGGGCGACGAATTACTTCAACCTGGTTCTGCATCCGCTGGAAAAGCAGGGCGTGGACTTCTGGTGGCTCGACTGGCAGCAGCAGCCCTTGATGACCAATGTGGCGGGCCTGACCAATACCTGGTGGCTGAACTACCTGCACTTTACCGATCAGCAGCGCGAAGGCAAGCGGCCGCTGCTGTTTCATCGCTGGGGCGGGCTGGGCAACCACCGTTACCAGATTGGATTTTCGGGCGACACGATTTCAGTGTGGGAGTCGCTGGCTTTTCAGCCGTGGTTTACGGCCACGGCGGCCAACGTGGGCTACGCCTACTGGAGCCACGACATCGGCGGACACATGCCGGGCGCAGTCGATCCCGAGCTTTACACGCGGTGGGTGCAGTTTGGGGTGTTCTCGCCGATTCTGCGCACGCACACGACCAAGAACCCCGATGCGGAGCGGCGCATCTGGGCGTATCCCGAGCCGTACTCGTCGGTGCTGCGGACGGCGTTCCAACTGCGCGAGGCGATGGAGCCGTATCTCTACACCGAGGCGCGGCGAACCTACGATACGGGCGTGGCGTTTTTGCGGCCGCTCTACTACGACTGGCCTGAGGAGGACGCCGCTTACACGAGCAAGAACGAGTACCTCTTTGGCGACCAGATGCTCGTGAGCCCGGTGACGGCTGCGGCCGACAAGGTGACGGGGCTGGCGACCGAGCAAGTGTGGCTGCCCAACGGCGAATGGATTGAGCAGCCGACGGGGAAACATTTATCCGGGCCTTTGAGCGCGAAGCGGAGCTTCACGATTGCGCAGATTCCGGTGTACGTGAAGGCCGGGGCGATTGTGCCCATGCAGCCGGCGATGCAGTACACGGGCGAGAAGGCTGTCGATCCGCTGATCGTGAATGTGTGGCCGCTGGCGGCGGGCGCGAGCTCGAGTTACTCGATCTATGAGGATTCGGGCGTGTCGGTTGAGTACCAGAAGGGCGTCTTTGCGCGCACGCCGATCAAGGCGACGCAGACCCCCTCGCCGAATTCTGACACGTTGCGCGTGGAGATCGGCCCGGTGGAAGGCCGCTATCCCGGCATGTTGAAGTCGCGCGGCTACGAGTTGCGGCTACCTGCGGACTGGCCGCCTGTTTCGGTGACAGTGAACGGCAAGGCGGTGCCGTTCGCCAAACCGGACGAGCATGGCGGATGGACGTATGAAGGCAACACGCTGACGACGGTGGTTCCAGTTCCGGCACAAAGCACGGCGGCGAAGGTCGTGGTGGCAGTGCGAAGGGCGAAGGGATTGACGGCGCGGCGTGGGGAGCTGGATGGATTCGCCGGCAAAATGACCTTTCTGCGCGGCGCCTACGACGCGATGCAGGCGACGGGGCCGGTGGCAGGCCCGTCCTTAGCGTTAATCGATGCGATGCAGAGCGGTGACAGGCTCAGCTATTACCCCGAGAAGATCGGGGACGAGCTTACGCATTTCAGCGCGGCGCTGAAACAGGCGCAATTGGACCTGGTCGCGCTCGACAAGGAGTTCGAGAAGCGGCTCAGCGATACATCGCGACGGGTCGGCGGATCGGCGACGGCGCCGGCCGACATCGAGAGCGAGAAGCAGAAGCGCCGCGACGCGCTCGATCGGGCCGAGGCGCTGCTGGCGGAGGCGGCAAAATAGCGACGGCTAGCTTTTCTTCTTTTTGGCTTTGAAATACTCTTTCATTGGTTCGAAGTAGCAGGTTGACCAGCCGGTTTTGTAGTCGGATTGGCCGCCGGGAATGTTTGTGTGGCGGAGGGTGAGCTTTGTGCCGCGCGCGGACTTCTCGAGCTTCAGGTCAATCTGCGAGTCCGGATCGGTTTCCGCAAATTCCGTCGTGCGCCAGGCCTGCACGATGCGCCGGCCGGGCACGAGCTTGAGATTCTTGCCTTCGATGTACCCGTCCCAAGCGGTGAATCGGCTGCTCGGACGCGCCGTGACCCGCGCCGGAGAGCCGGTCATGGCGGCGTGGCTCTTGCTCGTGAGCCACGCGTCATAGACTTCTTTGGGCGACGCAGGAAGGTTCGCCGACACTGTGAATTGGATTGCCATCACGATTCTCCCTATGCGGGCCGCGCTCGCGGCGTTACTTTTTTTCGGCGCGCTTGCGCGCATTCTCGTGGAGATGCGCCCAGCCGGTGTTTACGTTTTTGCGGTGATCTTCCTGGATCAGGCCGAAGCCGGAGTGGCGGAACTTGATGATGGTTTCGTCGCCCTCCTGGCTGAGGCGGTACTGCACGTTGTTGCTGACGGGGTACGACATCATGAGCGGTCCGCAGAATTCGAGAAGTGTGGGGCGCTTGATGGCCTGCACGGTGGCCCAATAGTGGCCGTTGCCATCGCCCAAGTCGCGATACCAGCGGCCGCCGGGCATGGGCTCGATCTTCATGTTCATGGGCGCTCCGTCGGGCCGATTGCTGGAGGGCCCCAGTTCTTCAAGAAGCGCGGCGAAAGTGACGTCAATGGGAGCCTTGACGTGAATCTCCTGCTCGATGTTGAGCGAGAGGGCGTCAAGTTCGGGAGCGGTCATACATCCTCCTTGGTGATTTTTGGGTTTGGTGAGCCCGGGCGCTCGGAAACGGACCTGGAGTGAACTGGCGATTCGGCGCGCTCCTCGGCACGTTCTTTGATGCGTTGCAACTGATGACGCCAGAAGCGCTCGAAGGTTTCGGTCCACTCGTGCATGGGCTTGAGCGCCTCGGCGTTGGTGCGGTAGAGGCGATGGCGGCCGTTGCGGCGCACGCGCACCAGGCCCACCCGGCGCAGGACGCCGAGGTGCTTCGAAACCGAAGGCTGATCGAGGCC
>JBEKIE010000040.1:0-40512 GCA_050011915.1 Occallatibacter sp. | reverse complement strand
CGAGTCGAGCCCCTGTTCATTGAATGTTGGTTCAACCAGCGTTGATCACCCACCTGCTTTGCAGGCCGGTTTCTAATGCGGATAGTAGGGGTAAGCGCGAGGAATTGCAAGTCTTGTGCGAAGGCGGCGCGTTGTGGTAGGTTTCTCGGCTCCGCGTTTTGGGAAATGCGCGTCCGAAACGGCACAACGCGGAGATAAGGGAGCGAGGGAGCAAGGGGGCAAGAAAGCAAATGCAAATAGCGATTCCTTCCGAGGTTGAGGTTTGTTTTGCATCCGATTTTGCTCCGCAGGTTAAGAGAAGCGCAGAAACCGTGAGACTGCGAGATTTTTTCGCACAAGTGATTGATTTGATTTGGAAAGGTCGACTTCACAGTTTCACAACCCGTTTTTTCGGCGGCTCCGCCGCCAGTGGTCAGCGAACAGTGGTCAGTGGCCAGAGAACCATGGCCGGCAGGCCAGCTACTCTCTCTTGGCTCCAGGCTCTTACCCCGAGGTAGGGGAGGGGGGAGGGGGGTGGGGGGAGTGATCGAGTAGTAATTAGCCAGTTGGAGATGGGATATCGGGAGCGCGGGCGGATTGGTTTTTCCGAGAGAGCAGCTCATGGAACCATTGTGCGCCGGAAGAGAGAAATAGCCTGCAAATGGAAGTGTATGGATGGTAGGGAGTTAGAAGTGGAAGGGGTTGACGACGGGGATTGGGGGCTGCGGGACTACGGAACCGATGGAGGATTCTCCTGGGCGACTCTTTGGGGAGTGGATCAATTTGAACAAGACAATCCCTCAGGGGCTAAAGCCCCCGCTCATTTTGTTGCGTATGCGGCACGTCTAAAGTCAAGATTATTCACTTGACAAAGGGTAACGCATCTGGCAATATACTCTCATGCTGATGGTTTGCCCTTTCCTATCTTTGGTTTTCCGGCAGATGCACTCGGCATCATTCGGCGCAAATCCCGCTTAATGCTTGCAACCAGTGTTCGAGTGGGTACACGTTGAATCGGTGATTTTGGTTTACGAGGTTCTGCCATGACGCTCCCTGAAATCAACACGATGTTTTCTACCGATGAAAAGTGCCGCGAATTGATGGAGCGGTTGCGCTGGCCTGAAGGTGTGGTGTGTCCGCGCTGCAAGGACTCCCGTGTTTCGCGGATGAAGGATTATGCCCGGTTTGAATGTGTCGGATGCGAGTATCAGTTTACGGTGACGAGTGGCACGATCTTTCACGACTCTCATTTGCCGTTGCCGATGTGGTTTCTTGCCGTCCTGTTGATCTGTGAGGCAAAGAAGGGTATGAGCGCCAGCCAGTTGAAGCGAACGCTTTGGGGACAGAATAAAGGCTCCTACAAGACCGCGTGGTATCTGTGCCACAGGATCAGGTCTGCGATGGCTTCGGAAGAGAAAGCGATGCTCTATGGCACCGTCGAAATGGACGAGACCTATATCGGCGGAGTCCAGCGCGGCCATCAGGACAAACCGGGACACGGGCACAGCACAAGGCAAATTGTGGTCGGGCTTCGGCAGCGCGGCGGAGAAGTCCGCTACTTTCACGCAGAGGATGCCAAGAGCGGAACGCTGGCCCAGTACATCAAGGACAACATCTCCGAGGATGTAGACGTGATCGTGACCGATGAATGCAACGCCTATCCGTCTGCGGTGAAGTCTCTGGGTATCACCGAAAAGCATAGGACGATCAAGCACAAGGCCAAAATTTACGTTGACGGGGAAATCCATACCAATACGGTTGAGTCCGCATTCTCGCTTTTGAAGCGCGGCATCATTGGTTCCTGGCATCGGATTTCTGCAAAGCATCTTGAGTCCTACCTTCAGGAAATGGAATTCCGGTTCAATCGCCGTAACTCCAAAACTTTGTTTCTCGACACACTAAGGCACATGGTCACCGCTGACCCTCTGACGTTTGAGGAGTTGACCGCATGACTCGCTATGTTGTGGTCTACCAATTCCTCTGCCCTAACTGCAAACACATCATGGTTGGGAAACCGGAGGTGGACGCGGAGAATGCAGGTGCAGCCTCAGCTTCGCTTCGCGATACCGTATTACCGTGCCGCGTTTGCCATCAATCTGTGTCTGTCACCGCAACTGCTAAAACCTTTGTCTACGCGCTTGGCAAATCAACTTCGGACGATGCAATTGGGCCTGCTGTACCACGGACCTGAACAACTTCATCGCCCAGGAATTCGATTTGCTTGCCTTGTATCCAACTATTGAACTGAGCCAAGGCAATTTGATTGTTTCCCTCTTGTGCGGCCTTCCAGAGTTCCAGTAGTCGCGCTCGTTCTTCCTCCGTCTCCTCTCTCGCACTTACTCCTCCGTCTCCCCCCACGTTAATGACCGCGCCCGGGAAAATCCGCGGATACGGCTCTCCTGAATAGGTTGGATCAGAGAACACGCGTTGTAGGGATAAGGCTGAAGTCTGATTCAAAAACGATTGCCTCAGAGCGAAGATAGATGCGCTGAATTGTTGCAGCACCTCGGGGAATTTCGTGGGCGCGATGCTTATGTCAACGGAGGCGAGAAAAAGTTCATCAATCAACCTCTGAAAATGATTGATGTGAGCCTCGTAGTTTTCGGTATACGGTTGCCATTCAGGCCACGCGCCGCTTTGCGTCACGACGACTACCCGCGTCTCGCCCCCGACATCCTTATCCGACTTTTTCGAGAGAGCAGCCAGATACACGGCCAGAATCACTGCCTGCTGCATTGGCAAATTGTCTCGGTGCATTCTTTTCAAGAGCGCGAAATTTGAAGCGGTCCCGTATCCCACAATCGCAAACTTCGCCTCTTTCAAGACGCGCTTTCCTTTGGTTGTGAAAATAGCAGGCCCTTCACCCGTAACGGCGGCAATGATGAGTTCTGGCGTCCGATGTTGTCTTCCCATCACGAGCGTTGGAGCGTCATTCTGGTAAACATGCGTTACGGCCTCTTGAAGCATGATCCTGAGAGCTGCCTTGGTGGCCGGTTTTTCCTGCGATGCCCTTTTTACGATCTCATCTGCAAGGCAGTCGATTAGGTCTCCAAATCCAGCCCCTCCGACCGCTAGTGGATAAGAGCGATCCTCTACGATCGAAATCTTCTCCACGTATGTTTTTTGCTCGTCCCAACTCTCCTGCGTGTCCGCACACATCACGGGTCCATGCTGAGAGTGGAAGGCGGAAATGTACGTCATACTGCGATTCCCCCGGCTTAAAGGCAGACGCTCATTGGCAATAGAATACATTCAGCACTCCCTTAGTCAAGTGAATAATCTTGTCTAAAGTCGTGCCCTTTCAAGGCAATCGGCATTCCCGGGGCCCTTCGGCTTCGCTCAGCCGCTCGCCCGCGGGGGAACCGATGCCTCGGTTCCCCCACTGCGACAGTCTCTACCAAAACCGCCGCTAATCTAGAGATACAAGGGCAGGCTAGAAGTCGTGCCCTTTCACGACGTCCTCAAACTGATCCACTACGGCTCTTTGGTGAGTGTTAACCTGTGATTTAAGTCACTTGATAGTGAGAGATTTGGGCCTATTCTTCGGCCAGTACGGCGCGCTGAGGAGCAGTGCCCCCGCTATGTTACGAACCACAAGGAAGCCGCAGGCTGCGAAGCGCGCGCACCAAGGAAGCCGACTGCTCCGATGCGCTCTGATGGCGGGCTGCGCAATTCTCGTTGGCGCCGTCGCCGGCTGCAACGCAACCATTGCGCTCGATGCTTCGCCGCCCGTGCCGGCGAGCACGGTTTCTCCCATCGCGGGTTCTCCCATCCAGCACATCGTGGTGATCATGCAGGAGAACCGCAGCTTCGACAATCTCTTCAACGGGTTTCCGGGGGCGGACACCGCGCAAACGGGCATGAACGGCAGCCAAGCGGTTGCGCTCACGCCCATTGCTCTGGCCGACTCGCGCGATCTCGACCACTCGCACCTGCGCTGGGCCCAGGACTGGGATAACGGCAAAATGGATGGTTTTGCGCAGAGCGGCATGAGCCCGGCGACGCTGGCCTACTCCTACGTGCCGGAGAGCGACGTGGAGGAGTACTGGACGCTGGCGAAGCAATACGTGATCGGCGATCGCATGTTCCAGTCGAACACGGGACCGAGTTTTGTGGCGCACCAGTACATGATTGCGGGGCAGTCGGCCAATGTGGCGGAAAATCCCACCGGCTCGGTGTGGGGCTGCGATGCCGATCCCGGCACGACGGCCGCGGTTCTGGGCGCCGATGGCACTGAGACGGCCGGTGTGTATCCCTGCTTCGACTACCTCACCGCCGCCGATCTTCTCGACGAGAAAGGCGTGACGTGGCGCTACTACGCTCCCGACAGCGCCGACAATTTCTACATTCTCTCAGCCTACCAGGCCATCCGGCACATTCGCTTCGGCCAGGATTGGCAGGACAATGTGATCTCGCCGCAGAACCGCGTGCTTACCGACATTGCCAAAGGCGAGCTGGCGCAAGTGACGTGGATCGTTCCCGACTGGGCGCACTCCGACCATCCCGGTTCGGGGAACGAGGGCCCGAGCTGGGTGGCGTCGATCATCAACGCCATCGGCAACAGTCAATATTGGAATTCGACGGCCATCTTCATCTCGTGGGACGACTGGGGCGGCTGGTACGACCATGTGTCTCCGCCCAAGGTAGACGCGATGGGGCCGGGTTTCCGCGTGCCGCTGCTCATCGTTTCGTCTTACGCCAAACACGGCTACGTCACGCACGTGAACCACGAGGCCAGCGGCTTCATCGCGTTTATCGAGCACAACTTCGACCTGGGCACGCTGGGAGCACGCGACGCCGGCACGGATGCCTTTGGGGATTGCTTCGACTACAGCCAGAAGCCTTCGACCTTTGCGCCGATTCCCACGCGCGTAAGCGCGGACCGGCTGGTGCGCGAGAAGGGCAGCGGGCCGCCGGACGACGACTAAGGCGGGGAACAAGGGAGCAAGGGAGCGAGGGAGCGAGAGTCAGGGGTCAGAAAAAGAACGAGTTAACATGAGGCGGGCGTTTCGATTTGAGGGATGCGGGGTTGACGACGATGGAGGGGGCTTGAGGACAACCGTCCCCGGTTCAAAAGAGGTGTAAAGTTGAGTTATGGTTGCCGCCGCACAAAAGTTCCTGGAGGCGTTCGAGACGCTTCCGCAGCCCGCGAAGCGAGAAGTGCTGGACGAGATTCTGCGCCTGGCCGCGTTGGAGCATCATGGGCTGCCTTCCGACGAGGAACTTGTTGCGGCGGCTGACGATCTCTTCCTTCAGATGGATCGAGATGAGGAGCGGCGGCCGCTCAGATGATCCGAGGCGAGGTCTGGCAGGTGGATCTCGGTCTCGCCGCCAAGGTACGACCTGCCCTGATTCTCAACCGGCCTGCCGGCGACAACGACCGCGCTCTTGTCACTCTGGTCCCTCACACCACAGCAATCAGGGGTTCTGCTTATGAGGTTGCCGTTCGGGTAGGATTCCTGCGCGAAGGCGCCTTTGACGCACAAAACCTGGTCACGATCCCTCATGCGAAGCTGATTCGCAGGCTGGGCCAGTTGCACCCGCAACAGCTCTCCATGGTAGAGACGGCCGTGTGTCTCTGGCTCGGCCTTGAACGGTAAGACGGAAACCGTGGGCCGCTGGCGAGCTTGTAGCCTCTTGGATTTCCGAACCGGATCACGAAGCTTGACGTGGTGAGTTTGCTCTCCTGCGAGCCGGGTCGCCTGCCACCGCTCTATTTAGAAGGTCTTTTCAATGCTTGTGAGCTGGCCGCCAACGAATTTCAAGTGTGCGTAGATCTTCGTCACACTGGCGCTTCCGCCCCGCTGGAAGATGGCTGGCGTAAAGCTTAATTTGGTGCCGTCTGCTCCGATAAGGCGGGCGCTCTCATACTGTTGCTGCACAAATTCGCTCAGGTCGGGGTCGTTGTGCCCTGTCCAGCCGATGTCGAATTCCACCTTAAAATCCTTGCCGAAGACGGCCTTCACAATTCCCAGCTTCATGCGAAGGGCGTCGCCAGCGCTCCACTTGTCGGAGTAGAAGTCTTTCAGCGTCGTGACCCCGACTGCATAGGAAGATAGAATCGCAAGTTGTTTCTCAACCTCAGCGTTTGGCGCGTTTGTCTTCGGCGCCTCTTGCTGCCCATTCATTGGCCGGCAGAAGGCTGGGTGCGAAGGATTGAGAATCGAGGCGAGGAAAAAGGCCAAGCAGCAACGGGAAAGATACGGGGTCCGGAAAGACAGTAAACGCATGATGTGAGTCCCTCCTGCTGCGGCGAACCTCGGGATTTGGTTTGAACTCTGAGACGACAATAGTGTACGTGTTCCGCGGCCGTTTGCCCGGCCACGCGCATTGCTTCTCGCCCCAGCAAGCTAGGGCGGGAGGCAATGCCTGAAGACAGGGAGCAGGGGAGCAAGGGAGCAAGGGAGCAAGAAAACAGGGACCGACGGAACGAGGGACTTCGGGACTACGGGCATACGACGGATGCATGGGCTCGTTCCGGAGTGATATGCTTGCTGCGCTTTTGAGTAAAGCGATTCGCTTGAGAGGAAATGGGCAGGCATCGACGATGAGAGAGACTCGGAGATCGGCGGTAATTCTTGGCTTCGCGTTGATGGCGTGCTGCGCGCTGGCGCAGCGGGGCGCGGTGAAGGGCGAGGCGTGGGCGGCAAGCTGGGACGCTTCGCAGCAGATTCCTGAGCCGGCGAATGCGCTGCCTGTGGATGACCTGCGCGATGCGACGGTGCGGCAGATTGTGCACTTGTCGCTGGGCGGCGAGGCGCTGCGCGTACATCTTTCGAATGCGTTTGGGACGGCGGCGCTGCACTTTACGTCGGTGCACATCGCGCATCCGCTGTCGCCGGCGGGTGCGGCGATCGATCCCGCGAGCGATCATGCGCTGACTTTTGCCGGGAAGCCCAGCGTGACCGTTCCGCCGGGGGCGGAGTACGTTTCCGATGCAGTGGAGATGGCGGTTGCGCCGCTTTCGGATGTGGCCGTGACGTTTCATCTGGACGCGCCTCCGGCGCAGGAGACGGGACATCCGGGGTCGCGGGCCACTTCTTACTATGTGCATGGCGACCGGGTGAGCGCGGCGGAGCTAAATGACGCGAAAAGGGTGGACCACTGGTACCA
Organism: Occallatibacter sp.; assembly: GCA_050011915.1. Lineage (GTDB taxonomy): Bacteria > Acidobacteriota > Terriglobia > Terriglobales > Acidobacteriaceae > Telmatobacter. Next base: position 33,420 of record JBEKIE010000040.1, on the reverse strand, counting down.
GTTGACGGAGATCGACGTGCGGACAGACGCGCGCATGGGGCCGAAAGCCGCCGCGGTGGTGGCGCTGGGCGATTCGATTACCGATGGGCACGGGTCTACGACGAATGGAAATGACCGCTGGACGGATGTGCTGGCGGCGCGGCTGCAGGCGCAAAGAAAGACGCGCACTGTCGGCGTGTCGAACCAGGGGATTGGCGGCAATCATCTGCTGACCGACGGCCTGGGGCCGAATGTGCTGGCGCGGTTCGACCGCGATGTGCTGGCGCCGGCGGGCGCGCGCTGGGTGATCGTGTTTGAGGGCGTGAACGATCTGGGCGGCTTGGCGCGGACCGGGGAGGTGCCCGCGGAGGACCATGCGGCGCTGGTGGAACGCGTGATTGCGGCGTATGGGCAGATTATCGAGCGGGCGCATGAGAACGGACTGCGCGTGTATGGGGCGACAATTACGCCGTATACGGGATCGGACTACTATCATCCGAGTCCGTTGAGCGAGCAGGACCGGCTGGCGGTGAACGCGTGGATTCGCGCGGAGGGTCACTTCGATGCGGTGATCGACTTCGACGCGGCGGTGCACGACCCCGCGCATCCGGAGCGCCTGTTGCCCGCGTTCGATTGCGGGGATCATCTGCATCCGTCGCCCGCGGGGTACAAGGCGATGGGGGAAGCAGTGCCGCTGAGCTTGTTCGAGAAGTGAGGGACGGTTGGGCGCGAGCTTTCCCCGGTCCCCAAATGCGAGGGACCGGGGGCACCCAGCGTCGTGGCGGGCTTGCGCGTGCGGGGGTCTGGAGACCGGCGCTGCACAGGCCTGGAGCTCGGCGCTGCGCGAGCCGGCCTACGGCTTGCCGGGGGTGGGTGGCGGCTGGGGCGCGTCGGCAGGTTTGTCCAAGGCCGCTGAGGCTGCCGGAGTATTGGTTGTTGCTGCTGGAGCGACCTTCTGCATGAGCAGCGCGCCCAGGCCTTCAAGAACTCCGTTGGCTGAGCTGCCGCCTCCGGCGACGAGCGTGTTGGGCATGAAGGGTACGTTGCTCTTGGCGAGGGCCTCGACTGCGTTCACGAGAGCCGTGGCTCCCTGGCCCAATGCCTCCACCTGCTTGCGGTAGGCTTCGGCGCGGGCCAGGCCGACTGCCCGGACTTGCGCGCCCTGGGCTGTGCCGGTGCGTTCGATGTACGTGGATTCGCCGTCGGCTTCTGCCTTGCGGGCTTCGGCGTTGTTCTTCTTGATGTCGACGCCGACCGCGGCTTGCGCCAGTTGCGCCTGCATGTCGGCGGTGCCGCGCGCCTTCTCGGTCTCGATGCGCTGGTCCTGCGCCTGGCGCTGCATTTTGAAGGTTTCTACTTCCTGGTGCGCGACCTCGCGCTCCGTGAGCACCGAGACCAGCGCGGCGGGGTAGACCACGTCCTGGATGTAGACACCGCGGGTTTCGATTTCGTACTCGGCGAGCTTGGTTTGAATGTAGGCCATCGCTTCTTCCTGCACGGTCTGGCGCGTCTGGATGAACTTGATGGCTTCCATGCCGCCGATTTTGTCGCGGAAGAGATTGCCGACGGCGGCTTGCAGAACTTCGTTCACCAGATTTTCCATGGAGCCGACCATGGAGATGACGCGCGGGGCTTTGGTGTCGGGAACGTGAATGAGGACCTGGAGGTCGATGGAAAAGACGAAGCCCTCATTACTTTTTGCAATGATCGGTTCGAGGCGTGCGTCCAGTCCGTGGGCGCCGGTGACATCTTTGGCCCAATCGAGTTTGAGTATCGATGTGAGGACTACCTTGGCGTCGTAGATGCGCGGGTTGATGGGGTACTTGCCGGTGCGCAGCGCCTCCTGCCAGATGCCTTGATGGCCGGGCCGCACGAGCGAGCCGAATTTGAAGCCGACGCCGGATGTGTCCTGGGTGGGAAGGCCGACATAGGCCTTGATGACGGCCACCTGGCCCTGTTCGACGACCAGCATGGGAACCTGCTCCACGCGGACGAGGAAGGGGTTGAGGTTGTATGCGCCGTAGAGAAGCGGATCGTGCTGCAGGCCGATTTTGCCGCCGGCATCGAGGAATTGCTGGAAGTCCTGGTAGTTGTTGTGGAGCGTGTTCTTGCTGCCGAGGATGGCGGCGATGAGCTGAAAGTCGGTGGTGTCGGGCTTCTTTTCGAGTTCCGCGACATCTTCGAATAATCCCAGGCGGCTGGCGATAGCGCCTGCCTGCAGCGGCTGGCCTTCAAGGGAGGTGACGATGCCGATCATGTCCACGACTTTGCCGGCGTCGGCGGGCCGGGGCGCAATGCGCGTGACCTCGAGCTGGCGCTCATCGAGTCCGAACGCCGCGAAGGTGAGGCGGCCGGACTGGTCGGCCAATTGGCGGTAGGTGTCGGTGATGGGCAGGCCGAAGACCTGCGGCTTGGTGATGATGAGAAAGGCGACAGGATGGACGGGCGCTAACATGCCGGGCGAAAGAACCGGCCGTTGCACGCCCTTTTGGCCGCCGTTAGCGACGAAGCTGGAAACGTCAGTGAAGTTGCCGAACTCCGGCTTGTACGCGCCGGACTTTGCGCCGATGGGTGTGGGCGCGCCCACCTGCGCGATGACTACGCCGATTTGACCGGCAGGGACCTGGACCCAGGGATGCTTGGCCACTGCGTAAATCAAACAGAACTTGAAGCGAAGGCCGGGCATGAGCAGCTCCGCCTGGTAGCCGGCCTCGCCTTTGAATGCGACCGGGTTGTCGCCGGGTAGTTTTGAGCCAAAGCGCTTGCGGACCAGACCGATTTGCGTGGGACCGATGCTGTAGATCGACTTGGCGATGAGAACGAAAAGAATGAAGAGGCTGAGAAGAACCACTCCTTGCAGAAGAGTGGCGGGGGACAACATACCGTCGAACATACTTCCTCCCGTGTCCGGGACTGGACCCCATTCGGCCCTTATTTTCGGGGACGATCCAAGGATACGCCTAAGGGAGGGACCGAGGGACCAAGCCACCCCAACGGGCACAGATCGCCCGCCGAGGGCCCCGGCAGGGAACAAGGGGACAAGAAAGCAGGGGGTGAGGGAACGAGAAAGCCAGGTGCCTGGACCGTGCAGCGGCCCTGTGAAGACGGCTAATGGTCATGCCACCGGAAACCGCAAAGCCGCAGGGTGACGCACGAGGTGCGGACGAAAGAAATCATCTTTTCGTCCGTGGGCGGAAGGCGTAACCTGACGGTAAAAGAACGCGAGATACCCATGGCGGAGATCGGGCATTTTAGACCGGCTGGATATGGTCCCACTGGGCAAGACGCAGCGCCCAAGGTTGCGCCGACGCTCGACGTCACTGCAAGCCCGGAGAAATACTGCGTTTACAGCCAAACCTGTGGACGTTTCGTGGCCACCGATGTAAGAGCTGCCCACGCTACAACTGATGGCGCTGAAGTTAGCCTGCAAGACCTGAAACTGGATGCCGGAACCGGACTCTGGATTCTTCCCTACGTGGAAATCTCTACAACCGACTTCCGCTTTCCAGTGGATTTGGTCTTCCTCACCAACGATTGTGTCGTTCTTGCCACCGTCGAGTCATTTCCCTTTGCCGGCCTGCCCATTTCGAGTGCAAGAGCCCTGAGCGTGCTGGTCTTTCCGGCACACACCCTGACCACGGGAGACATGTGCGTCGGCGATCAGCTGATCATCTCAGAACCCGAAGAGATGAAGCAGCATTTGCAGAGAATGAAGGAAGGGAGGGCTAAAGCGCCCAGCTCTCTGGAGACTTTTTTGGAGCAATTCGCCATCACTTCCTCCGAAGAACAAACTGGCCGAGCGACCGAGGAACCGGCGCAAATCGTAGTAGATTGTTCGCCGACCACGTTCACCGAGGCTGCGCCCGTAGAGGCGGAGATTGCAGGTCAAGAGGTGGCTGGCACGGAAGAGCTTGCGGCCTCACCGCCTATCGAAGCCACCCCCTGGAAGAAAAGGCTGGAATCGAGGAGTTGGTTCACGAATCTGCTGCTGAGAGACCCTGCCGACCCGCGCAAAGCACAGCGGGAAGTGCTGCCGGGGTTGATTGCCTATTTCTTCACCGGTGACCTTCCGGTGGCGCATAAGGTACGTGATATCAGTGCGACGGGGCTCTACATCATTACCAATGAGCGCTGGTACCCCGGCACGGTGATCCGAGTCACCTTGACAGACCGGAATCAGCCAAACCGTTTCCGAAGCATCACCGTCCATGCAAAAACTGTTCGGTGGGGAAGCGATGGTGTCGGCCTCGGATTCGTCCTGGAAAAAGGGGCTCAGCAGGGGACAGAGGTCACTCAGTTAATGGAACGAACCCTCGGCGTGAGCCGCGCCCGTATCGAAGCGTTCCTGCGAAAACTCAAAATGCCGTGATCGTCAAAATGAGGTTCTCCCGCAGTGGCAATCTGGCGCTCGAAAGCAGGCAGTCAGTATTTTGCGGCGAGGGATCGTGAAGCCTCGGAGAATTCCGGCTTCTGTGCTTCGGCGGCGGAACGCGCGGAGCGGGCGGAGCGTTTTTTCGCTGCGGGGGCGCTCTGGGCTGTGTGCGGCTGCGCGGCGGCATTCTCACCCATCACGTGCAGGCGCAGGAAGTTAGTGGAACCGGACTTGGTGCGCGTGCCGGCCACAATCGCAATCACCTCGCGCGGACGCACGTAGCCGCCTTTTTCCAGCAGCTTCTCGGCAAGGTCGACCATGGCCTCAGTGGTGTTGGCCTTGGGGCAGCGGATGGGCGTGGTGCCCCAGAGAAGATTGAGGCGGTTGACGGTGACCTCGACGGGGCTGAGTGCGAAGATGGGCGCGGAGGGGTGGTACTTGGAGAGCTGGCGCGCGGTGACGCCCGACTCAGTGAAGAGCGCGATGCCGCGCAGGTCGAGATCGTCGGAGGCGTGGGCCGTGGCTTCGCAGATGGTTTCCGCGATGGAGAGATGGCTGTGGCGCTCGCGGGGCGCGCTCTCGAGGCTCTCCTTGATGTGGAGCTCGGTTTCACTCACGATGCGCGCCATCATGGCCACGGATTCGACGGGATACTTGCCTACGGCCGACTCGCCGGAGAGCATGACGGCGTCGGTGCCGTCGTAGATGGCGTTGGCCACATCGGAGACTTCGGCGCGCGTGGGCCGCGGGTTCTCGATCATGGATTCGAGCATCTGCGTGGCCGTGATGACGGGCTTGGAGTATTCGGCGGCGCGACGGATGATGAACTTCTGAATGGCGGGCACCTTTTCCGGCGGAACTTCCACGCCCAGATCGCCGCGGGCCACCATGATGCCGTCGGAAACCTGCAGGATGGCGTCGAGATGTTCGACCGCCTGCGGCTTTTCCAGCTTGGCGATGATCCAGGTGTGGCCGCCGTGCGCGGCTACGCGGTTGCGCACCAGGGTCACGTCTTCAGCGGTGCGCACAAAGGAGACGGCGATAGCGTCGACGCCGTGATTGAGCGCGAACTCGAGATCCTCGGAGTCTTTCTCAGTGAGCGAGGGCGTGCGCACCAGAACGCCGGGAAGATTGATGCCTTTGTGCTCGCCCAGCAGGCCGCCGTTGACGATATCGCAGGCCACGTCGTCTCCACTGATCTCATGGACGCGCAATTCGATGAGCCCATCGGAGAGCAGAATGCGTGAGCCCTGCTCCAGGTTTTCGGCGAGGGTCTTGAAGGTGGTGCCCACACAGGCCGCCGTGCCCACGACTTCGCGCGGCGTGATGATGAGCTTGTGACCGGCCTTGAGCAACACGGGTTGATGATCCTTCAAAAGCCCGGTGCGGATCTTGGGCCCCTGCAGGTCGCCCAGGATGCACAGCGGCTTGCGCTCTTCCTTGCTCACCTTGCGAATCTTCTGGATGACGGCGACTTTGCGCTCGTGCGTGCTGTGGGAAAAGTTGAGCCGGACGACGTCAACGCCGGCGTGGATCATTTCGCGAATCACGGACTCCGTGTTGGAAGCGGGCCCGAGCGTGGCGACAATCTTGGCGCGGCGCTGCGAAGGGGAATCGGTCAGGTTCAAATCGGCAAAGGTCATCAGAAAAGCTCCGGAGGCGATTCAAGTAAGGCCAAAGGTGTTTTTTGAACGGGTAAAAAGGGGCGAAGGGGCGCTGCTGAGTCAATTGTAAATGGAAGGACGGGGAGCAAGGGAGCGAGGGAGCGAGAGAGCACGGGAGCGAGGAAGCAAGAAATGGGTGAAATAAGTGAAGGAGCGAAATGTGAAGTGTGCGTGCGTGGACGCCCGCACGACAGCCGGTCTTCCACCCTAAGAAACAGAGGCCATTTCTTGGGGACCCCGGTCTGGACAGTCTGCGGAAAAAGTCCGAACGAAAAGTGAATCCGGCAAAGGATGGATTGGCAGGGGCTGAAGCCAGACTCATTCTGCTGACTTTATTGGCCCGGCTAAAGCCGTGCCCTTTTTACAAGGCTCCTCGAGCTTAGTTTTTCCGCAGCCTGTGGAGACGGGCGGTACGAGACGTGGGGATCGGCGCTACAAGATGCGGAGACTGGCTGTACAAATCCTCGCCGCGACCGCCTTATTGGGAGGCGCGGGCCAGTTCGGGTGTGGTCTTGCTGCCGGCCAACTGGATCTGGCGCTCCCAGTAGAGAACGCCGTTCAGCTCCGCGCCCAGTAAGACGCTGAACGAGGTGATGTAGAGCCAGACCAGTGTGGCGATGCCGGCGGCAAAGGAGCCGTAGATGCGGGTGTAGTTGGCGACGCTGGTGACATACCAGCCATAGGCCAGCGTGGCCGGGAACCAGATGATGGCGCCCCCGATGGCGCCCGGCACCACCCAGGCCCAATGCTCGGTGCGCCGCGTGCCGAAGTGGTAGAGCGCGGTGAGCACGGCGACGATGGCAACAACGCTGACCGTCCAGCGGACCATGCGCCAGAAGAAGATGACGACATGACGCAGGTCGTGGCCGGCGTTGTCGACCATCCACCACTCGATCTGGTGGCCGAAGACGATGGCCAGCGAAGCCAGCGACAGCGGAACCAGCACGATGAATACCAGCATGAGGCCACGGACGCGGCGGCCCCAGAAGGTCCAGCTTTCGGGCGGAAGACGGTAGGCGCGGCGAAAGCCCTCCATGAAGGACAGCATGACGCCGAGGCCCGCAAACAGGCTCAGGAGGGTGGCGGAGAGAATGACCCGGCCGGAGTGAAACTGGTGCGAGAGGATGGAGGACTGCACGAGATCGAGAGTGTCGGGAGGCAGGAACTGCTCGAGGACGGCGCGGGTTTCGCCCACCAGCGAGGGGCCTTCTTCCACCTGGGCCACCATCGTGGTGATGACCAGCAGGGCGGGGAAGAACATGAGCATGCCGGAATAAGCCGCAGCCTTCGCCGTATTCAAAACGTCGTGGGCATAGGCATGAACAAGTGCTTCCCGAACCTTGGCAAAATAGCGCGGCATATGCGACACAGCAAGATTAGTGCATTTGCGGGGTTTGCGGGGGAAAAACAGGGAACAAGGGAGCGAGGGAGCAAGGGAGCGAGGGAACAAGGGAGTCATGTGCGGGCCTGGAGGCCCGCACGACAGCCGGTCTTCCACCCCAGCAAGCCAAAAGCGAGCTTGCTGGGGACCCCGGGTCTGGACAGGCTGCGGAAAAAGTCCGAACGAAAAGCGAATCCGGCAAAGTATGGATTGGCAGGGGCTGAAGCCCGACTCATTCTGCTGACTTTATCGGCCCGGCTAAAGCCGTGCCCTTGTTACAAGGCTCCTCGAGCTGAGTTTTTCCGCAGCCTGTGGAGGCCGGCGCTACATCTGGAGACCGGCGCTACATTGCCGACACCGCGAGCCCCGCTAGCTCGCTACTACCGGTCGGTGCAGGAGTAGCAGGGATCGATGGAGGCTTGGATCAACGGCGTGTCGGCTAGGCGCGCGCCGCGCACCATCCAGCGCACCGCCGGCATGTTGGCATAGGTGGGCGTGCGCACATGCACGCGCGCGGGATTGCGCGAACCTTCTTTCCAGCTCACCGAATAGATGACCTCGCCGCGCGGCGCTTCTACGCGGCTGGTGGCCGTGCCAGTGACGAAGTTGAACTTGTCGCCGCCCACGGCGATCTCGCCCGGCGGCATATCGGTGAGCGCCTGGCGCAGGATGCGGCAGCTCTCCATGATTTCCAGAGCGCGCACGAAGAGGCGGGCGCGCACATCGCCGGCCTTCTCCACCGGGACCTCGAATTTCATCTCCGCGTAGGCCGCGTAGGGCGCATCGCGGCGCAGGTCCTGGTTGATGCCCGAGGCGCGAGCCGTGGGACCGACGACGGCGCAGGAGATGGCCTTCTCGTTCGTGAGGACGCCGATGCCCGCGCAGCGCGAGCGTGCCGTGGAACTGGTGGTGAAGATGGGGATTACGGTGCGCATCATCTCGCGCTCCAGTTCCTCGACCAGGCCCACCAGCGCAAGCGGATCCTCGACGTCGCGATTGACGCCGCCGATGCGATTCATGGAATAGTTCACGCGGTTACCGGAGATGGCCTGCAGCACATCCATCACCTTTTCGCGCAGCGCGAAGCAGGTCATGAACATGGTTTTGAAGCCCATGAGCTTGGCGGCGATGCCCGCCCACAGCACGTGCGAGTGCAGGCGCTCGAGCTCGGCCATCACGGTGCGAATGTATTTGGCGCGCGGCGGGGCTTCGAGGCCGGCGAGCTTTTCCATGGCCTGGCAGAGCGTGAGCGTGTGGATGAACGAGCAGATGCCGCATACGCGTTCCATGAGCGCGATCACCTGAAAATGGTTGCGCGTTTCGGCCAGATGCTCGATGCCGCGAAAGTTGAAACCGATCTTCAACTCGGCATCCATCACCGTTTCGCCCTCGCAGATCATGTCGAGCTTGTAGGGTTCTTCGAGGCCGGGGTGGTAGGGCCCCATGGGGATTTTGTAGCTCATTGTGCGACCTCCTTCTGACCCGGCGCTACGGCAGCGGGCTTGGGCAGCGCATTGGGGTCTTCGCGGAGATTCACGCCCGGCTTGTCGCCCTGGCGCAGCAGCAGCGGTTCGTATGCGCGGCCGGTGAAGTCAATGGCGTATTCCTCGTGAATCTCGCGCTCGATCCAGTCTGCCGCCTCGCACAGGTCGAAGATGCTTTCGATTGCATTGCCGGCGATGACGAAGGGGAGACCGAGCAAGCGGCCGTAGAGGTCCCAATGGTATTCGAGGCGAAAGCCTTCGACGCCCGGCAATTGGTAGGCGGTGATGGTAACGAAGCGCGCGTGCATGTCGTGCATTACTTTTGCGACGTGACGGACGCCGATCACGCCGGGATTCAGCCACCACGTGCCGCGGCTCTCCACCCAGGGTTCCGCAATATCGAGCTCTTTACGAAGGGTTTCGAGATGTTTCATTGAGCGCCTCCTGGGGCGGGGTTAGGCGTGCGTGTAGCGACTGGCGATGCGGCCGGGCGAGCGGCGGGCGGACGCCGCGCCACGGTGTAGGACTTCTTCAATTCGCCCTGCGTCAGGTAAATTGGCGGCGTGTCCTGCTGCTGCGAGAGCGCATGCTCGGTGTGGCCTTCCTTGAGCGCGTGCTCGATGCAGCCTTCCACGCAACGTCCGCAGAAGGTGCACTGGCCGGGGTTGTAGCTCCACGTGAACTCACCCTTGCCGGCCTTGAACTCGATGGCGCGCGAGGTGCAGCGCATGCGGCAGACGGCGCAGCCGGTGCAGAACGCGGGATCGAACTGGACGAGGCCGCGGAAGCGCGCCGTGACTTTGGGCCGCGCGGGAAAAAGCAGGGTCTGGTAGCCGCGCCGCAGGTTATTCCAGAGCATGGTGAGAATGTTCATAACCAGAACCTCACGAAGAGCGCGGACGAGATGGCAAGCACCGCGAAGATGAGCGTGCACTGCCAGTAGAAGCGCACGCTGGAATCGATGGCGAGGCGCGCCGTGGCCGCGGCGAGCACCGAGAGCAGCAGGACGACGGCAACCGAAAGCGCTACAAAGATGCCGCCGGCCAGCAGGGAAGTTCCCCATGCGAGCACGATGTGCGGTGCGACCAACGTGGCGACGAGGCCCGTGGCGGCAACCCACTCCAGGCCGTGCGCGAGCTCCCACATGGCGAGCTCGGGACCGGCGTATTCGGTCATCGGACCGGCGTAGATCTCCTGCTCCGCGTTGGGCAGCGAGAAGGGATTGATGTGCAGCTTGGCGGGCAGGCAGACGAGAATCGCGACGATGCCGAGCACGGTGAGGAAGGTCGGGTGCATTGCGGCAAGCGCTTCGAGCCGGAAGGTGTGCTGCGAGGCGGCGATGGAGACGATGGCCAGCAGAAAGACAATGTTGTAGGAGACGCTCAGTGCGGCTTCGCGCGCCGAGCCGATTTCTCCAAAGATCGACCGCGACGAGAAGCCCGCGGCGATGATACAGATGGAGGGCAGTTCCAACAACGCGAGCAGAAGGATCAGGTCGCCTTCGAAGCCGCCGGACAAAGGCAGTACCGGAAGCAAGCCCACGGCTCCTGCCGCGGACGAGACGGCGATGAGCGGCCAGGCGCGCATGATCGCGCCAGCAATGCCGGGGCGCGGGGGAGCGCTTTTGCCGAGCAGCTTCATGAAGTCCCAGAAAGGCTGCATGAAGGGAGGGCCGACGCGCTCCTGCATGAGGGCAACGGCTTTGCGCTCGACCCAAAGGAAGAACCACGCGGCGGGCACGGCGAAGAGCAGGCCGGGAAAGATGAGCAAGCGGGCGAGGGCGGTGAGCATCGGGTTCATGGCTGCACCTCCTGCGCGGTTGCGATGGCGACTGCAGGTTGCGGCGAGTTGTTGCCGCGTTCGGCCAGGATGGTTGCCGCCTTGATGACGCCGGCAATGATCGCATCGGGCCGCGGCGGGCAGCCGGGAACGAAGACGTCGACGGGCAGGTGCTTGTCGAGCGGGCCGGCGAGCGTTCGGCTGTCGATAAACACATTCGTTGTGGCCGGGCACGAGCCGATGGCAATGACGGCCTTGGGTCCGCAGACCTGGCCGTAGACCGTCTTGACGGCATTGACGGCATTGTTGGTGACCGGGCCGGTGACGCAGAGAATGTCGGCGTGGCGCGGGCTGCCTTGCAGAAGAACGCCCGCCTGCTCGGCGTCGTAACGCGGCGAGAGCGCGGCGATAATTTCGATGTCGCAACCGTTGCAACTGCCGGAGTTCATGTGGAAGAGCCAGGGGCTCTTGCGGCGCGCGGTGCACATCAATCGCTTCCAGAGCTTCATGGCCGGCCTCCCATTAGAACGGACCACGCGTTGGGCCAGACGCCCGCAGCCAACAGCAGGACGACGAGGACAACGATGGTGGCTTTGAGAACGAATGGTTCCTTGGTGGCGGGCGGGCTTGTGTCTCCGGGCGGACCCCACCAGTTGCGCGTGAGGGCGAGCGTGTAGGCGATCAATGCGAGGATCGACGAGACGAGGAAGATGGAGAGCGGGCAGAGGCCGGTTTGGAAAGCGACGGAATAGAGACGCCAGCGGCCGATGAAGCCGAGTGTGGGCGGAATGCCGAGCATGGCCAACATGCCGAAGAGGAATCCGAAGGCGCTGACCGGGTAACGCGCGGCTAGCGCTACGGGCTCGATTTTGAGCGCGCCGTCGGCTTCGGGAGCGGCGAGGCAGATGAAGAGGAGGGCTTTGGCGAGGGCGTGGGTGGAGGCGGCGATGATGGCGCCCTGAATTCCGATGGCGTTGGCGGCAGCGACGCCGAGCAGCAGGAAGCCGACGTCCTCGACCGTGGAGAGAACCAGCAGACGCTTGAGACTGCGCTGGGTCAGCATCAACAGCGCTGCCAGCAAGGAAGTGAACGCCGCGACAAACGGAAGCAAGGGCTGCGGCGTGAGCAGGCTGGGCATGGTCTGCGCGCCGATGAGGAACTCGCCGAAGGCAGCCATATCGACCACGGCGATGATGAGGCCGAGGACAAGAGCGGGCACCTCGTCGGCAAGCGAGAGCAGCCAGAAGAACATGGGCACGGCGGCCAGCTTGACGAAGACGCTTGTCAGCAGCAGCGCGCGCGACCAGGACTGATCAACGACGAATTCGCTTGCTACCAGGGAGCCTGCAGAGATGAGAACGACTGCGAGGTAGGTGAGTTTCGCTGCTTTGGTGCGGGCAGTGAGCCAGACGATGAGAACGGTGAGCAAAGCGGCGAGTTCGAGCAGGCCGATGCGCAGCCAGGAATGGCTGACGACGAGACCGGCGGCCGAGAGTCCGCCCACAATCAGCATGCAGGGCCAGAGCGGCAGTTTGCCGGCAGGCGCCTTGACCAGCGCGGCAAAGAAGAGCGCCGCGGCGGCGATTGCGATGGCGGAGATCAAAAGGAGGGGAACATGCGCCGGCGCGAAAATAGATTCGCTGACTGAAACCGGCATTCCCGGCACAGCCCAGCGAAGCAACGCAAAGATAGCAGCCGTCAGCACGACGAGAAGAAGGGTTGCGCGGCGCTCCATCCAAGCAACGGCCACGCCGAACAGACGCGAAACGGCCTGCAACCCGCTCCAGACGCCGAGATACACGCGGTCGACGTTCGTCCAGCGGAAGAACGAGTGCCAGTGTTCTTTGAAAATGTCAGAAAAGTCGCCGGCCGTGAGGCGTCCTTGCTCGCCGAGCGGTTCGCCGCCGGTGAAGATGCCGCCGCCCGCGCCAGCCATCGCCGGACCTGTCAACATCGCGCTCGAAGGGGCGGGACGCACTGCGTAGGCGACGAGATAAATACCGCCGCCAACGACAAGAGAAACCAGCGCCAGCACCAGGCCGCCGGTTGAAGAGAAGCTGCCCGCGTCGGCAGAGAGGCCGAGCCACGTAACGTGCACGCCCGTGCCCATGCCAAGCGCCATAAGAATGGGATTGAGAAAGTAGTTGACGGCCAACTGCGGCGCGACGCCAAGAACCACGCTGCCCGCGGCAAGGAAGCCCATGCCCCAGATCATCGTGGGCGGAGATTCGTGCGCGTCTTTGGTGTTCTCGGTGGTGGGTCCGAGGAAGACCGCGCTGGTGGCCTTGACGCCAAGGAACACCGTGCCCAGACTCGCCGCCCACGCCACCATGGCGGGCACGGCCCATCCAGCCTGGAGCGCCGCGGCGTAGAGCATCCACTTGCTGGCAAAACCGCTCATCAGCGGAATGCCCATCATGCTGCCCACGCCGATGAGCCACGAGAGCGTGGTCTGCGGCATCTTTCCGGCGAGGCCGCCGAGTTTATTCATGTCGCGCGTACCGGCGGCGTGCTGCACGGAGCCGGCGGTCAAAAACAACCCGCCCTTGAAGAAGCCGTGATTCAGGCAATGCAGCAGGCCGGCGGTAATTGCCAGCGGGGTGCCGATGCCAATGCCCATCATCATGTAGCCGATCTGGCTTACGGTGGAGAAGGCCAGCATGCGCTTCAAATCGGTTTGCACCATGGCGTACATCACGCCGACGGCCATCGTGACCGTGCCGATCCACATCAGGCTCTGGCCCCACGCAGCGGGCCATGCGCCAAAGCTGTGCATGCGCGCGGCGAGATAGACGCCAGACGTGACATAACAAGCCGAGTGCAGCAGCGCACTCACCGGAGTGGGTGCGGCCATGGCTTCGGGAATCCAGGTGTGCAGCGGGACCTGTACGCTTTTGGCTACGAGCGCCACGAGCATCAGCGCGAAGAGGCCGCCCGAGAAGTTGTGCGCCACCACGGGATCGGTCCACATGGCGCTGCCGGCGCGGTGGTAGAGAACGATGATTGCTGCCAGCAAACCATAGCCCGCGATGTGCGTCATCAACAGCACCTTGCGCGCGCCGTTTACGGCCTCGCGATTGGTGTACCAGAAGCCTACCAAGCCGAACGAGCACAGGCCGACCACTTCCCAGCAGAGATAGAAGATGAACAGGTTGGCGCTCGACACCAGCGTGATGAAGCCGCCGATGAAGAGCAGCATGATGGCGTAGAAGCGGGTGGCGGATTTGTCGTGCGCCATGTAGCCGATGGAATAGAGCAGCACCAGGCCACCGATGACGGCGCCCATGAACGCGAAGAGCACGCTGAGCGCATCGACATGGAGGACGAAGGCCAGCGGGCCGTCCCAAGGCAGCGGTTTGAAGTCGATGGACTGACCGCCGCGCACCGCGGGAGCCAGACCAACCACGGCAAAGACGGCGGGTAAACAGGTGAGGAAAGCCAGAATGCCTTTTGCGCGGGCGGAGCAGAGCCGGCCAACAAGAATCTGCAGCACTGCGCCCAGCACGAGCGAGCATGGCGCCATCAATATGAGGGTGGGGGCATCCATGCCTTCATGTTGAAGGCGCGGCCATTAGGGGGGATGTGACCGCGCACACGAGGCCGGTGGGGCGCAGCCAAAAGGCGGTTCGAAATACCGCATAGTGGTAATTGGGGCCGGCCTCTATGCCGCCTGTCGGTGGTCTGCGTCACTCGTCTCCGATCACTGTGCCCGGCTTCGGTGTTGCGACTCACCCGGCCGGTCGGAAATGCCGGGATCGCAAGAGGGTTTGCGCGGCCATCGCCGCGCTCGTATTGCAGTTCATTTGCGACCTTGGCGTCACCTATCTCATCGGAGACCGCTTCCCCGAGCGCACCGCGCGATGTCCTACAATGCGGCAGAGGGTTGATTCGCCATGAACGCTTCTTTGAAATTTCATTGCCGTATTTTGGCGCTCCTATTTTTGGGAGCGGTGATGGCCGCGGCGCCTACTTCGGCGCAACGCGGCGGCGAAGTGGGCCGGGCCATGGCGTTGCTGCCGGCCCAATCACAGAAAGTTGTAAACCGCTTGCTGAGCCTCTCGCAGTTGCCTGCCGGCACGTGGAAGATGCACGAGGGCGACCTGCCGCATGGCGAATCCGTCAGTCTTGATACGAGCGGATGGCAGGATGCGGCTGTGGGTGCGCGATATTCCAAGAGCGCCGTGTGGTTTCGCCAGACGATTGAGCTGCCGGCGACACTGAACGGTTACGACCTGAGCGGCGCGCGCATCTGGTTCCAGTTTCACGCCGACGCCAACGGATCCATTCCTGTGATTCTCTACTTCAACGGCCGCCGCGTGGCGCTGGGCGAGGACCTGGAGCCGGAGGTGCTGTTCGACGATGCGAAGCCGGGCGACAAGATAGTGGTCGCGGTCAAGATGCTCGAGACCATCGACGTGAAGACCTTCCACGGCGCGACACTGCGCGTGGATTTCCCTGAGAACCGTCCCAATCCGCAGGACCTGGCGGAGGAGTTTCTTTCGGCTGCGCTGCTGCTGCCATCGCTCGCCCCCGGCGACGGCACAAAGACCGACACCTTGAACAGCGCCATCGCCGCCGTGGATTTGACCGCGCTTGACGCGCACGATGCAGCGAAGTTCGACGCCAGTTTGAAGGCCGCGCAACTGCAGCTTGAAGCGCTGCGCCCATTGCTCGAGACCGCGACCTTCAGTCTCACCGGCAACGCGCACATCGACGCGGCGTGGCTGTGGCCGTGGACCGAAACCGTCGACGTGGTGCACCGCACGTTTGGCACCGCGTTGCAGTTGATGAACGAGTATCCCGCATACACTTACACGCAATCGGCCGCGGCCTACAACGAGTGGATGGCGCAGAAGTATCCGGCGGTGAACAGCGAGATCAAGCAGCGCATCAAAGAGGGCCGGTGGGAGATTGTGGGCGGCATGTGGGTCGAGCCGGACCTGAACATGCCGGATGGCGAAAGTTTGGTGCGGCAGATTCTGGTGGGCAAGCGCTGGTTCAAGCAGGCTTACGGCGTGGACGTGAGGATCGGCTGGAATCCCGATTCGTTTGGGTATACGTGGCAGTTGCCACAGATCTACAAGAAGAGCGGCATCGACTACTTCGTTACGCAAAAGATGACCTGGAACGACACCAACAAGCTGCCCTTCAAGCTGTTCTGGTGGGAGTCGCCGGATGGATCGAAGGTGCTCACGTATTTTCCGCACGACTACGTGAATCTGAACCTGGGTCCGGTGCGGTTGAGCGACGATCTGGCGACGGCGCGCAAGTTCTCGCCGGGCATGACGGAGATGATGGACCTTTACGGCGTGGGCGATCATGGCGGCGGACCCACGCGCGCCATGCTGGACGAGGGATTCCGTTGGGCCGCGCCCTCCGCGGCCGCAGTTGCTTCGAATGGCGGCGAGCCGGTGACGCCGAAGTACCAGTTCGGCACCGCGCAGAGCTTTTTCTCGACCGTCGAGCAGGAGATTGCGACCGAGAGTCCGGTGTGGGATTACAGATCGATTCCGCGTTATGAGGCGCCGACGGCGGTGGCGGGGAAGGTCTCGATTCCCACGTGGGATTCCGAGTTGTATCTCGAATACCACCGCGGCGTTTACACCACGCAGGCCAACCACAAGAAAAACATGCGCGACAGCGAGGAAGAGGTGCTGAACGCGGAGAAGTTTTCATCATTGGCCTGGTTGTTTGGCGCGAAGTATCCGGCGGACGAGCTGACGGAAGATTGGAAGAAAGTTTTGTTCAACCAGTTTCACGATCTGGCGGCGGGGTCGGGCATTGGCGTGATCTATAAGGATGCGCAAAAGGATTACGACTGGGTGCGCATGTCGACGGAGGAGATTTCGAGCGGGGCGCTGGAGACGGTGGCGGAGAGGATCGATACAAAGAGCGAGCGAGAGGGCCAGAACCCATTCACACCGGTTGTCGCATTTAATCCCTTGGGTTGGCAGAGGTCCGGGTTCGTGACGGCTCGGGTACAGATGCCGGCTGGGCGAGACGACACCTATTATCGAATTGAAGGTCAAGAGAACGGAAAGTCACCAGACGATAGCCTTGCCGAAGTGCTAGGCCGAGATCAGGACTCCGGGGTCGTTACACTGAGGATTCCTGTGAAGGATGTACCTCCGCTTGGTTACAAACTCCTATGGATTGACTCCGCGACGATGCGCGTTGATTTAAATTACGAAAACATCACAGACAAGGCAGCGGAAGTTACCGTTGAAAATGACCGACTTCGAATTGTCGTTAGCAAGGCCACTGGCTGCATTACAAATCTCTTTGACAAACATGCGAATCTTGAGTCTCTCTCGAAGGACGCGTGCGGCAACGAGCTTCAGTTCTTCAAAGACACACCGAAGGATTACGACGCGTGGAACATCGATCCCGGCACGCTTGACGCTGTGCCGACGACTATCGATAAAGTGGACTCCGTAGAATCAGTAGGCACCGATGCGATCCGCGTAACCTCACACTGGCAAAGCTCGAAGTTCGTGCAGACCATTCGGCTCAAAGGAGACATCGTCGACATCGAGAACGACATTGACTGGCACGAGAAGCACGTTTTGCTGAAAGCCGCGTTTCCGCTCAGCGTGAAGAGCGATTTTGCTACCTATGAGATTCCTTACGGGGCGATCGAGCGGCCGACCACGCGCAATAATAGCTGGGAAAAGGCGCAGTTCGAGGTTCCGGCCATGCGCTGGGCCGATCTTTCGGGCACAGGGGCGGATGGCAAAGCCTACGGCCTGAGCCTGCTCAACCAGGACAAGTATGGGTACGACGCCGTGGGCAACGTGCTGCGGCTGACGCTGCTGCGCTCGCCCACATGGCCCGATCCCGATGCCGACCAGGGGCATCACCACTTCCACTACGCGCTCTATCCGCACGCGGGCACGTGGAAGGACGCGCTGACCGTGCGCCACGGCTGGGAGTACGACTATCCGCTGCAGGCGGTGGTGACCACGGCGCACGCGGGATCGCTGCCGGCGGAACATTCCTTCGCCTCGGTCTCGCCGGAGAACGTGGTGCTGACTGCCGTCAAGAAAGCGGAAGACGCGAACGGTTTGATCTTCCGCGTGTATGAATGGGCGGGCAAGGAGACGACTGCGGAGTTCCATGTGCCGCCGGGCGCGACGGGAGCGACGGTAACGAATTTGATGGAGCAGCCCGAGGGCGATCCGCTTAAGGTGGAGGGCGATGTGGTGAAAGTGGCGATCAAGCCGTATGAGATTTTGACGATACGGGTGGACTATCCAGAAACAGGGAACAAGGGACCAAGGGACCAAGGGAACTAGGGAGCAAGGGAGCGAGGGAGCGAGTAAGCAGGAAACGGTTACGAGGGAGCAAGGGAACAAGAAAACTGACGGCCCGATTTGGTAATCTGAAAAGCATCAAGGAGCCCTGCGCGATGCACATTTCTTCCCCGTATTTCGTCGTTTCTGTCATCCTCGCGGTGTTTATTGCGTCGATTCTGTTCGCGACCAGCAGCAAGGAAGACAAGCCCTCGGCGCACTGAGGCGGCACATTTGCGGAACTTTTTCCCCTCGGACGGCGTATAACGTGGCCAGAGGTTGATTGCCATGAAGAGAGCCCCGATTGCGAACGCGGCCGGCTTGCTTGCCTGCCTGGCGCTGGCGGCCGGAGTGGCCGGATGCAGAATCCACGTGGACAAGGACGCCAACGGCAAGGAAAAGAACGTTCAGGTAGACACTCCCTTTGGCGGGGTGCACGTGAACACCGACCAGACTACGGCGGAGGATCTCGGTCTGCCAGCGTATCCCGGCGCCCAACTGGTGAAGAACAAGGACGACCACGATTCGGCGGACGTGCACCTGGGCTTTGGCGAGTGGGAACTGCGCGTGCGCGCCGTCTCCTATGAAACGCCGGACAAGAAGGACCAGGTCGTCGCCTTTTACAAGAAGGCTCTGGGCCGTTTTGGCGACGTGATTACCTGCGAGGACAACGCTCCGGTGGGCACCCCCACGGAGACGGCCGAAGGCCTGACCTGCGCCGACGACGGGCACCATGGCAATGTGAAAGTGGACACGGGCAGCTACAAATCCGGAAACGGGGGCCTGGAACTGAAGGCCGGCTCGGAGCGCCACCAGCACATTGTGGGTTTCGAAACTCCTGAGAACGGCCAGACCAGATTCGCGCTCGTGGCGCTCGATCTGCCGTCCGTTGTGACGGAGGGTTCGGGCAAGAGCAATTAGGGCCGATACGGCGAGGGTGACGAACGCCGACGGCGGGCTCCGGCGCGCTTGACCTATAATCGCAGGCGTTGCAATCACACCTCCAAATCAGGAGCCCAAACCGATGCCTACGAAGATCTATCGTTTCCTACCCGCCGCCGTGCTGGCCGTGGCGCTGCCTCTCTACGCAGCAAACAAGCCCAAGCCTGCGCAGGCGCCTCCGCCTCCGCCGCAGGTGGATCCGTATGCCGAGGTTCAGCCCGCTACGGAATCGCTCGATCTCAACATGTATCAGCGGATTCGCAACGAGGGGCTGAACGATTCGCATGTGATGGAATTTGCCGGCGCGCTGACGGACGACATTGGAGCACGGCTGACGGGTTCGCCCAACGCGAAAAAAGCGAACGAGTGGGTTCGCGATACGCTGACCAAACTGGGCCTGGCAAACGCGCACCTTGAGGACTGGGGCGAGTTTGGGCTGGGATGGCAGCAACTGAACTCGTGGGCACGCATGGTCACGCCCGACACGGCCGTGCTGATCGTGCAAGCTACGCCGTGGTCGCCTTCCACGCCGGGCCCGGTGACGGGCGACGTGGTCTTCGTCAATATCCAAACGGAGAAGGACCTGGAACAGTACAAAGGCAAGCTGGCGGGAAAGATTGTTCTCTTTGGGGCGATGCGCGATGTTCCGCCCGAGGAGAAGGCGCTCTTCGAGCGCTACAGCGACAAGGATCTCGAGGACCTTGCGGAATATCCGATGACGCCCGGTGGTCCGGGTGCAGCGGCGGGTTCACCGGACAGGCAGGCCCGCATGAGGACCTATCAGGAGCGGACGAGGCTGCTGGACCTGGTTGCCCAGTTCTTCACCGACGAAAAGGTAGCCGCGGTGATTGAGCCCAGCCGCGATGGAAGCAACGGCGGCGGATCGGGCGGCCTGCTGTTTGACGATAATGGCGCGACGCTGAGCCGGACGCCCTACGTGGCCGACAAGCGAGTAAAGATTCCGGTTGCCGTGGCGGCGATTGAGAGCTACGGGCGCCTGTACCGGCTGACGCAGGACCACGTGCCGGTGAGTGTTGAGATCAACATCGACACCAAGGTTAGCGGCGAACACGAGCACGCCTACAACACCGTTGCCGAGATCCCCGGTACCGATCCGACGCTCAAGGCGCAGGTGGTGATGCTGGGCGGGCACCTGGATAGCTGGATTGCCGGCACGGGCGCGACCGATAACGGCGCGGGAACGATTGTGGCTCTCGAAGCAGTGCGCATCCTCATGGCGCTCGGCGTCAAGCCGCGGCGTACGATCCGCATCGCGCTGTGGACGGGCGAGGAGGAGGGGATCTACGGCTCGCGTGGATATTGCCGCGATCACTTTGGCGCGGCCAAGCTTTCCACGGCGCCCGACCAGGTGAATCTGCCGGAGTACATGCGGCGCGCAACCGGGCCGCTCGAGGTCAAGCCGGAGCAGAAGCTCATCAGCGCCTACTTCAACGTGGACAATGGGACGGGCAGGATTCGCGGCATTTACACGCAGGGCAATGCAGCCATTGCGCCCATCTTTGCGCAGTGGATTGCGCCGCTCAGGGACCTCGGTGTGACGACAGTTACGATGCGCAACACCGGGGGCACCGATCACCTGAGCTTCGATGCCGTGGGCATTCCCGGGTTCCAGTTCATCCAGGACATGCTGGACTACGAATCGCAGACGCATCACTCGAACAACGACGTGTACGAGCGGCTGCAGCCCGCGGACTTGAAGCAGATTGCAACCGTGGAAGCGATCTTTGTGTACAACGCAGCGCAGCGCGACCAGATGCTACCGCGCAAGCCGCTGCCGCAGCCCGACCAGGATGAAAAGCTGCGCGCACCGCTTCCGGATTTGTATCCCGGGGCGGTTCCGCCGCCGGATGCAGGGAAGCCGTAGCGCGAAGGGCTGTGCGATCGCAACACGAATCCGCTTCGGCTGGGCGGCGACTGAACGGCCTTGGTTGACCACCGAGATCTCGGGGCT
Source organism: Occallatibacter sp. (assembly GCA_050011915.1). GTDB lineage: Bacteria > Acidobacteriota > Terriglobia > Terriglobales > Acidobacteriaceae > Telmatobacter. The sequence goes on along the minus strand of JBEKIE010000040.1, from coordinate 12,555 downwards.
GACGGTCCGATTCCGGCCGTTCAGGCTAACTTGTTGATTGCGGGCGGTTTTCCGCCCGCATTTTTCCATTCCTGCAGCCTTCGGTCTCCTCCAGGCCGCCCTCGTTTGCCCCAGCGCTCTCGCAATTTCCGTGCATCCCGCTGCGGAAAAAGCGGGCCTTGTGACTAATTTGTGCGAAAAATCATAAAATGAGCGTAAATCAACCAAAGAAAAGGGGTTTTTCGGCAGATACGCCAATTTGGCCCCCAAATTTTGCCCCGAACGTGCAAGGGAACGGGTGACACCCGTCACTGCGGGTCCACCTGCCAAGGTGCAGAATAACCCGGGCTTAGAGGAGCAGACTGAGTACCGGGAGGCTCAATTTGTGAGGCGAAAACAGGCGCCGATGCAAGCTTCAAAGCGGGTGTGCGGAGGCGGCTCAAGATGACCTGGACGGATGGTTACCAGCGCAAGCGCATGAGCGCCGCGCAGGCGCTGGAAGCTGTACATTCCGGCGCTCGCGTCTGGATTCAGTCAGGCTGCGGAACACCTTCTCCTCTTGTCGAAGCACTGGTGGCCCGGGCGGCCGAACTTCGCGACGTCGAAATCATCCATATGAAGACCCTCGGCGCCGCCGATTACACGCGGCCCGAGTACGAAGGCCACTTCCGCCATCGCGGCCTGTTTCTGGGCGAGAATGTGCGCGCGGCGGTGTGCGACGGCAGGGCCGACTACACGCCTATCTTTCTGAGTGAAATCGAGGGCCTCTTCGAGAGCGGCGCGCTGCCGCTCGATGTGGTGTTGATGCAGGTGTCGCCGCCGGATGCGCACGGATTCGTGACCCTGGGCACCACGGTGGACTGTACGCAGACGGCATTGCGCTGCGCTCCCATCGTCATTGCCGAAGTGAACCGGCAAATGCCGCGCACGCATGGCGACACGGCCGTTCATGTGAGCCGCATTTCGGCCATAGTTGAGACCGACCGGCCGCTGCTCGAACTCGAAGCTGAGCCTGCGACCGAGCTGCACATGCGCGTGGCGCGCAACGTGGCCGCGCTCATCCCCGACGGCGCTACGTTGCAGACGGGCATCGGCGGAATTTCCGAGGCGGTTCTGCACTGCCTGACGGACAAGCGCGACCTGGGCATTCACACGGAGATGGTTCCCGACGGCGTGATCGATCTGATGGAGTCCGGCGTGATCAACGGCGCGCGCAAGACGCTGCACCGCGGCAAGGCTGTGGTGTCGTTCGTGCTGGGCACGCAACGCCTCTTCGATTACATCCATGAGAATCCCGCATTCGAGTTTCGCCTGATCAGCTACACCAACGATCCGTTTGTGGTGGCGCAAAACGAGCGCATGGTGGCCATCAACGGCGCGCTGCAAGTGGATATGACCGGGCAGGTGTGCGCCGATTCGCTGGGCACGCGGCCGTATAGCGGCTTTGGCGGACAAGTGGATTTCATTCGCGGCGCCGCGCGCTCCAAAGGCGGCGTGCCGATTATTGCGCTGCCCTCAACGGCGCGGGGCGGCACGGTGTCGCGTATTGTGCCGGTGCTGGAGCCGGGCGCGGGCGTGGTTACTTCGCGCGCCGACGTGCATTACGTTGTGACCGAGCACGGCATCGCATCTCTGCATGGAAAGACGTTGCGTGAGCGCGCCGAGGCGCTGATTGCCATCGCCGATCCGGGCTTTCAGGCGGAGTTGGAGGATTTTGCGGTGCGTGCGCATTATTTGGAGCGGAAACCGGCCGCGGTGCTGGTGTGAATTGCGCTTGGTGGAGGAAAGAAACGGCATGAGCGACGCGAAGAAGCCCGAACCGAAGCCGGATCGCGGGCAGTTGCGGATCGACGAAGAAGAGTGCAAGGGCTGCAGCCTGTGCATCGAGGCGTGTCCGCCCAAGGTGATCGCGCTCAGCGAGCGGCTTAATCACTTTGGCTATCGCACGGCGTTGTACAGGGGCGACGGCTGCACGGCATGCGGCATCTGCTTCATGGTGTGTCCGGAGCCGGGAGCGATTACCGTGTTGCGTTTGGTGAGCCCTATCGCCGGCGAGGTGCGCGCGACCGGCGTAGTGGGGGGAGCGGCCGCATGAAAAAACAACTGATGAAAGGCAACGAGGCCATCGTCAAAAGCGCCATCCTGGCCGGATGCCGCGCCTTCTACGGCTATCCCATCACTCCGGCGAGCGAAATTGCGGAGGCTGCGGCGGAGTTCATGCCCAAAACCGGAGGCGTGTACGTGCAGGCGGAGAGCGAGGTTGCGGCCATCAACATGCTCTACGGCGCGGCGTCGGCGGGCGTGCGCGCCATGACGGCGTCGAGCGGTCCCGGCATAAGCCTGATGCAGGAGGGCATGAGCTATATGGCCGGCGCAGAGTTGCCCTGCGTGATCGCCGACATCACCCGTGGCGGCCCCGGCCTGGGCAATATTGCCGCCGAGCAAAGCGATTATCACCAGGTGGTGAAGGGCGGAGGTCACGGCAACTACCGCACCATCGTGCTGGCGCCGCACTCCGTGCAGGAGATGGCGGACCTGACCGCGCTGGCCTTCGATTTGGCCGATCGCTATCGCAACCCTGTGGTGCTGATGGCCGACGGATTCATAGGCCAGATGATGGAGCCGGTGGAGTTTCCGCAATCGGCCACGCCGCCGCATCTGCCCGCGTGGGCGGTGGCCGGAACCGCGGCCTCGCGCCCCAATCTCATCACGTCGCTGCATCTCGATTGCGACGAGCTGGAGAAGCACAACCGCGATCTCGAGGCCAAGTACAAAGTGGCCGAGCAACGCGAAGCGCGCGCGGAAGAATGGTCGACGGGCGATGCGGAGATTGTGCTGGTGGGTTACGGCATTGTGGGCCGCATTCTAAAGGCCGTGACCGCCGAGGCTCGCGCGGCAGGGCTCAAAGTGGGCGTGCTTCGGCCCATCACGTTGTATCCCTTCCCGGTGGTGCAGTTCCAGCGCCTGGCCTTCAATGCGCGCCTCTTCGTGGTGGTGGAGATGAGCAACGGCCAGATGCTGGAAGACGTGAAGCTGGCGCTCAACGGCTCGCGGCCCGTGGAGTTCCTGAATCGCATGGGCGGCAATGTGCCCTCGCACGAGGAGGTGCTCCGCTTTGTGCATGAGCTGGCGCGGCGCGAGGGCCTGACGAAGCAAACTGGCGATAAACAAACTCTGGGGGAGGAGCGGATGGCGAATGTCTGAAGAGAGGCAAGCGGGGTTAGCAGAGTTAGCGGAGTTGGCGGGGTTAGACCACCTCTGCCGGACGCAGTCGATGACGGCCGATCAACCGATTGCGGAGTACGCCGTCTCGCGCGGCAAGGCCAAATCGTTCTACGAGCGCTACGAGCGCAAGGAAGAGCTGCAGCACCAGACGCACTTCTGCCCCGGCTGCGGCCACGGGACGGTACACAAGATGCTCGCTGCGGCCATCGACGAGCTGGGCGTGCAGGATCGCACCATTATGGTCGGTCCCGTGGGTTGCGGCGTCTTCACCTATTACTATTTCGACGTGGGCAACGTGCAGGCCGCGCACGGGCGCGCGCCCGCCGTGGCCACCGCGATGCGGCGCAGCCGTCCGGAAAGCATCGTCATCAGCTATCAGGGCGACGGCGATCTCTCGGCCATCGGCTCAGCGGAGATTCTGCACACCGCCAATCGCGGCGAAAACATCACGGTGATCTTCGTCAATAACGCCATTTACAGCATGACCGGCGGCCAAGCTGCGCCGACCACTCTCCTTGGCCAAAAGTCCACCACCACGCCGAACGGCCGCAGCGCCGCCACCGAAGGTTATCCGCTGCATGTGAGCGAATTGCTTTCTACGCTTCAGGCGCCGGCCTACATTGAGCGCGTGGGCCTGGGCGATAACAAACAGGTTGCGCAGGCATCTCGCGCCATCAAGCGCGCGCTCGAGAATCAGGTGCGCGGATTGGGCTTTTCGCTCATCGAAGTGCTTTCGCCCTGCCCGACCATCTGGAAGATGACGCCGGTGGATGCGCAGCACTGGGTGCGCGATGTGATGGAGAAGACCTTCCCGCTGGGCGTGTTCTGCGACCGCACGAAAGAACGGTTGGCTGCACCGGTTGCGCAATCCGCGCCCGCTCCTGCGCTCGGCGAGCTGCCGCGCATTCTGGGCGTGGCCGAAGAAGATTTGCCGGAAGGTAATGCCCATGCGATGACGGCGGAGCAGGCGATCGACCTGCAGGTACGCATTGCGGGCTTTGGCGGACAAGGCGTGCTGCTGCTCGGCGAAGTGCTGGCCGAAGCCGGCCTTGACGCGGGGCTGGAGGTTTCGTGGCTGCCATCGTACGGGCCGGAAATGCGCTCCGGCACATCGAACTGCCACGTGCGCCTTTCGCGCGAGACCATCGACTCGCCGCTGGTGACAACGCCCAACGTGCTGGTGGCCATGAATGAGCCCTCGCTGCGCAAGTTCGATAAGAGCGTGCGCCCCGGCGGATGGGTGATCTACAACGGCGACGAGTTTCCCGCCGATTGCCGGCGCGAGGGCGTGCATGTGCTGGCACGGCCCTTCACCGAACTGGCCGATGCCATGGGCGACAAGCGTGCGGCCAACATGGTGATGCTGGGCGCGGTGCTGGAGGCTGCGGGTGTGTTGCCGCAAGCCAGCATCGACGCGGCCCTGCGCCGCCTGGTGAAGAATTCGCGCTGGGTGGAGCTGGACGAGCGCGCCCTGGCGCGAGGAAGGGAATTGCTGAGGGAGTCGCTCGCGGAGGTGTGACATGAAAGCGGATGCCGATCCCAATCTCATCGTCTATTTCGATGGGCAGTACATGCACTTGCGCGATGCGCACGTCGGAATCCTGACCCATGCTCTGCACTACGGCAGCGGCGTTTTTGAAGGCATTCGCGCCTACTGGGATGCGGCGGAGCAGGAACTATTTGTGGTGCGGCCCCGCGACCACTACGTGCGCTGGAAGCAGAATGGCGGCATCCTGCACATCGATGTGCCGCTGACGGCCGACCAGTTGTGCGACATCACGGTGGAACTGGCGCGGCGCAATGCGTTCCGCACCGATCTCTACATTCGCCCCCTGGCCTACAAGTGCGCCGAGCGCGTCGGCGTGGCCATGGACGATCAGGACGCATTCTTCATCGTGGCGCTGCCTTTCGGCGAGTATCTGCACAGCGATGACGGGATTCATGCAGGAGTCAGCTCCTGGCGGCGCATCGACGACAACGCGATTCCGCCGCGCGCCAAGATCTGCGGCGCCTACGCCAACAGCGCCCTGGCCAGCGACGAGGCGCGCCGTTGCGGATTCGATGAAGCCATTTTTCTAAACGAAAGCGGCCACGTGACCGAGGGCGCCACCTGTAACCTCTTCATGGTTCGCAAGGGACGGCTCATCACGCCGGCCGTGACCGAGAATGTGCTCGAAGGCATCACGCGCGACACAATCATGGAGCTCGCACGCCGCGAGCTAGGAGTTGAGATTCTTGAGCGGCCCATTGACCGCAGCGAACTCTACGTCTGCGACGAGTTGTTCCTGACCGGAACAGCGGTGGGCATAGCCCCGGTCACATGTGTCGATCATCATCCCGTGGGCGATGGATCGATCGGCGTGGTCACGCGCAGCCTGCGCCAGTTGTATGTGGATGCGACGCACGGACGCATGCCCGCTTATCGCAAATGGCTGCTGCCGGTCTATCGCAGGAATCCGCTGCCGGAGTGCAATGAGGCAGCGTTGAAGGAAACGAGCTTGGCCTGAGCCCATGCCGGCGTTCGCGGTTTCCACCCTTTCCGCAATGAGACATCACATTGCGAATGAGAAGAGGATGCGGAAAGGATGGGGCAACCGTGCCGGCGATCGAGGCCCGGGCAAGGAGGAAAATCCGAATGCCAACAACAGTAATTCAAACAAATGCCTATGACGTTGCCATGGAGAACTTCGACACCGCGGCGGACGCCATCGGCCTGGATAACAATACGCGGGAAATGATCAAGCGGCCGGAGCGCGTGCTCTCGGTCGGCGTGCCGGTACGCATGGACGACGGTCACATTCACCGCTTCGAGGGCTTTCGCGTGCAGCACAGCTCGGTGCGTGGACCTGGCAAAGGCGGCATCCGCTTCCATCCCCAGGTGACGCTCGACGAAGTGAAGGCGTTGGCCACGTGGATGACGTGGAAGTGCGCGGTGGTGAACATTCCCTTCGGCGGCGCCAAGGGCGGCATCACCTGCGATCCGAAAAAGATGTCGCAGGGCGAGCTGGAACGGATGACGCGGCGCTACACCAGCGCCATTCTGCCGCTCATCGGACCGGAACAGGACATTCCCGCGCCCGATGTCTACACCAATTCGCAAACCATGGCCTGGATCATGGATACCTACAGCATGACCAAGGGCTATGCCATTCCCGGCGTGGTCACGGGCAAGCCCATCAGCCTGGGCGGATCGCTGGGACGCAACGAAGCCACCGGCCGCGGCGTGTTCAACACCATCGAGCGCGCCTGCGAGCATCTGCACCTGCCGCTCCAGGGCGCAACGGTCGCCGTGCAGGGCTTCGGCAATGCCGGCTCCATCGCCGCGCAACTGCTGCATGAGGCCGGCGCGAAGATCATCGCAGTCAGCGATTCCACGGGTTGCATCTACAACCGCGACGGCCTGAACGTTCCCGAGCTGATCCACATGAAGACCCTCTGCGGTCACGTGGACGGGTTCCCTGAAAGCGAGCCGATCCTGCCGCACGACCATCGTTCAAGAGAATGCGGGAGCGGTGCGCGCGCGCATCATAGCGGAAGCGGCCAACGGTCCGGTTACGCCGGCCGCGGACCGGATCCTGGAGAGCAAAGGCGTCTTCGTCATCCCCGACATTCTGTGCAACGCCGGCGGCGTCACGGTGTCGTACTTCGAGTGGGTGCAGGACGAGCAGCACCTGTTCTGGGAAGCGCAGGACATCTACAACCGCCTGGAGCGGGTAATGAAGACCGCGTTCAGCGATGTGCTCAAGATCCATGTTGAGCGCAAAGTGCCCATGCGCATTGCCGCCAATATGCTCGGCATCGGCCGCGTGGCCGAGGCTGTGCAGATTCGCGGGATCTACCCGTAGTCCGGGCTCGTCATCCTTACGCCCTGCCCTTTCCGCATTGCGCGTGAAGGGTGGGGCGCAAGTGTCTCGACTCGCTTGTACAATTCAGATGGGCCTGGGCCGCATGCGTCGCTGGCGGTTTTTATTGTCGATTCATCGGCGCGTTGTTCAATGGGTCTTTGGGTCTGAGGGCCGCTGTTCATGTCTGCCAGGTTTGCATCCATTCTGTTCGCCGCTTCGATCTGCCTTTCTGCCGCACTTCTTTCCGCACAAACTCCCGCACCGATTCCGGCGCAAGTACCCACGCCAATCATCGACCTGCCTTCGAGCAAGCAATTGATCGGTGAAGCGCCAGGCGCGCCGCGGCGCGTTAATGGTTTACCGATTACGATGGCGATTTCACCCGACGGCCGCTATGTGGTGACGGTGAATGCCGGCTACGGAACCTTCGAGTCGCAGTACGATCAATCGCTCTCGGTCCTCGACACGCAGACCGGCGTGCTCGCGGATTTCCCCGACCCGCGCACCGCGCCGCGCAACAAGCAGACGCTCTACTCCGGCCTCGCATTCAGCCGCGATGGCAGTCACATCTACGCCAGCCTGGCTTCGATGTCAGATCCCAAGGGTGAAGGTCCGGGCAACACGGGCAGCGGAATTCTTGTTTACAGCTTCAAGGAGGGCAGGATTTCGCACGAGCGGTTGATTCCTCTGCCCGTCGCACAACTGCCTGCTGGGCGAAAGACCCGCCTGCCCGGAGGATCGGAAAGCGATCAGGGCGTGCCGTACCCGGCAGCGATTGCGGTTCTTGGCGTGGCCGGCCACGAGAAGCTGCTGGTTGCCGAAAATCTCTCCGACGACGCAGTGCTTCTTGACACCGCGACAGGAGCCATCGAAAAGCGCTTCGATCTTTCGGAAAGCGATGCTGTGCCCGCGACCTACCCCATCGCGATTGACGCAACAAAAGACGAAAAGCGCGCCTTCGTCGCCCTGTGGAACGCGTCGGAGATTGTGGAACTCGATCTGGTGCGAGGCACGGTATCGCGCAAGCTGGCCCTGCTCAGGCCCTCCAGCCCCATTGCGCCGGGCAGTCATCCATGCGCCTTTGCTTTTTCGCCGGACGGCAAGACGCTCTACGTGGCGCTCGCCAATCGCGACACCGTTGCCGCCGTCAACTTAAGCGCCGGCCAGTTTACGGTGAAGGGCTATTTCGATACGCGCCTGCCGGGGCAGAGCTACTTTGGCGCGGAGCCGGTGGCTCTCACCGTCAACGGCAATGGCAGCCGACTCTACGTGGCGAACATGGGCACGGATTCGGTTGCCGTGTTCGACACGAGCAAGCTGACGCCGAGGGCCGCGAAGAACGGCATGGTCGAGCCGGACGGTTTCATCCCCACGGAGTGGATGCCGATGTCGATGGCGTTCCTTTCATCACCCGCGGGTGGCAAGCTCTACCTGGCAACCGCCAAGGGCAAGGGAACCGGGCCGAATGATTTTCTTCCGCGCCGTGTTGAAACCGCGCCCAGCATCAACGCGCGGGCCAACGCCTACATTGCCTCGCTGCTGTACGGTTCGCTGGCCACCCTCGACGAGAAGGAGATCGCAAGCCATCTGGCCGACTGGACCGCGATCGTGCTGGCTTCGAATCGCATCAAGGCTGCGCAGGAAAAGATTGTCTTCGCCGGAGGCACAGGCAACCGCGGCAACAATCGCATTCGGCACGTCATCTACATCATCAAGGAAAATCGCACCTACGACCAGGTTCTCGGCGACCTCGCACAGGACGGGAAACCAGTGGGCAACGGCGATCCGAAGTGGGCGATGTACGGCGCATCCATCACGCCCAACCAGCACGCGCTGGCGTTGCAATTCGGCGTGCTCGATAATTTCTTCGACTCCGGCGAAGTTTCAGGCGACGGCCATGTCTGGTCGAATGCGGCCATCGGCACGGATTATCTTGAGAAGACGTGGCCGCACAACTACCGCAGCGCGCAACGCACCTACGACTATGAAGGCGTGGTGGCAGACGGCTATCCGCTGCTGCAGAAGATTCCCGACGTGGAAGAGCCGGCCAGCGGCTATCTCTGGGGAAATCTCGCCACGCATGGCAAGACCTACTATCACTTTGGCGAGTACATTTCGACGAAGTTTTGCGGTCAGGCCGCGGTCGCCGATGCCTCGCAGGGCGCCATGATGGCCGGGCCAAGCTGCGCGCGCGCGATCATCGCTCCGGGCGACTCGTTACCCGCGGAGTGGGGCGGCGGCGTGAACAAATTTCCCTGGCCCATTCCGCTCATCGCCAGCAACACGGCCACCAAGGCGGAACTGGTGGGCCACTTCGCGCCGGAGATGCCGGACTTCAACCTGGCCGTGCCCGACCAGATCCGTGTCGAGGTCTTTTTGCGCCATCTCAAGCAGTGGATTGCCGATCGCGAACAGGGCGACGACACCATGCCCAGCTTCATCACCCTTCGCCTGCCCGACGATCACACCGCGGGAACGCGGCCGGGCGGTCCTGCGCCCCGATCTTCTGTCGCCGATAACGATCTTGCCGTCGGCCGCGCCGTCGAAGCGGTTTCGCACTCGCCGTACTGGGACGATACCGCCTTCTTCATCCTCGAAGACGATGCGCAGAACGGCGCCGACCACGTGGACGCGCACCGCAGCATCGCATTCGTCATCAGCAAGTACGCGCCGCACGGGCCAAACGGGAAAGCATTCGTCGATTCTCGTTTTTATTCGACGGTCAGCGTCGTCCGCACGATGGAGTCGCTGCTCGGCTTGCCGCCTATGAACAACAACGACGCATTCTCGCCGCTCATTTCCTCGCTGTTCACGGGGCCCGGCGATCAGCCGCCCTACGACGCCGATACCACCAACCGCGACAACGGCCTGATCTACACGGCTAACCCGAAAAATGCGGTAGGCGCAAAGGCGAGCATGAAGATGGACTTCAGTCACGAAGATCGCGCACCCACGGAGAAGCTCAACGTGATTCTGTGGAGGGATGCGATGGGCAACGCGCCGGTGCCGGCGATGCTGAAGGCGCGCGCGAAGAAATCCGCCGCGGACGACGACGATTAGCGGGGTGACGGCCACGTTGCGCAAGATGGCGGCGCTGATGAGGATTGGATTTCAGCAGGCGTGCTGAGCGGCGAGTTGTTCTTTCGGCGATTTCTCGCATCGAAGCGATAGCGGACTTTGTGCGGGGCCTATATCCTAGTTGGGTCGGTTGCGAAATCCTTCGGGGCCGACTGAAAGACGTCCCTCAGCGGCTAAAGCCCCTCTGTTAATGCGTCTTTCATGGCACGGCTAAAGCCGTGCCCTTTCAAAGCCCGATTCATGCAACCAGTGTCATGGTCAGATTTGCTGAGAGGAAGTCATTTCCCCAATGAGCCAATTCAAGAATCTTTCAGGCGTCGAATTTCTGACGCCGGCGGACGAACGCGATGAGGAAATTCTGACGCCCGATGCGATCGCGTTCATCGTCGATCTGCAACGCAGCTTCAATGCACGGCGCAAATCCCTGCTCGCTGCGCGGCACGAGCGGCAGAAGAGGCTCGATGCGGGGGAGAAGCCGGATTTTCTCGAGGAAACCAGGCAGGTTCGCGAAGCCGTGTGGACGGTGGCGCCGCTGCCCAAGGATATACTCGACCGCCGCGTGGAGATTACCGGACCAGTCGATCGCAAAATGATCATCAATGCCCTCAACTCCGGCGCCAAGGTGTTCATGGCGGATTTTGAGGACTCGAATACGCCACTGTGGAGCAACCTGATCGACGGCCAAATCAACCTGCGCGATGCGATCCGGCGGACAATCACTTTTTCCGACCCGGCCTCAAAAAAGCAGTACAAGCTGAATGACGAGGTGGCCGTGCTCTTCGTGAGACCGAGAGGCTGGCACCTGGAAGAACGCCACATGCTCGTCGACGGCGAGCCGATGTCGGGCTCGATCTTCGATTTCGGCCTTTACTTCTTCCACAATGCCAGCGAGCTCGTGGCGCGCGGCAGCGGCCCATATTTTTATTTGCCGAAGATGGAGAGCCACATGGAGGCGCGACTGTGGAACGACATCTTCCTCCGCGCAGAGGAGAAGATCGGCTTGCCGAAGGGCACGATCAAGGCGACAGTTCTGATTGAGACCATCCTGGCCGCATTTGAGATGGATGAGATCCTGTATGAGTTGCGCGAGCACTCGGCGGGGTTGAACTGCGGCCGGTGGGATTACATCTTCAGCTTCATCAAGAAATTTTCGGTGGATCCCCATGCCGTGCTGCCGGACCGCGCGCAGGTCACCATGACCACGCATTTCCTGCGCAGCTATTCGAAGCTCGCGATCAAAACATGCCACCGGCGCAACGCGCATGCGATGGGAGGCATGTCAGCGTATATTCCAGTGAAGACCGACCCGGTGGCCAATGAAAAAGCCATCGCGCAGGTGCGCGCCGATAAAGAGCGGGAAGCAGGCGACGGGCACGATGGCACCTGGGTGGCGCATCCGGGACTGGTGCCGGTGGCGATGGAGGTATTCGACCGGCTGATGCCTGAGCCGAATCAGATTGCGAAGCTGCTTCCCGATTTTCATGCGACCGCCGCGGATCTGCTCGAGATTCCCGATGGGCAGATTACGGAGGCTGGGCTGAAGCAGAATTACGGAGGCTGGGCTGAAGCAGAATGTTGCGGTGGGACTTGGCTACCTGGAGGCATGGCTGCGGGGTATTGGCTGCGTCCCGCTCTTCAATCTGATGGAAGATGCAGCCACTGCGGAGATCAGCCGCGCGCAGCTTTGGCAGTGGGTGCATAACGGCGTGAAGCTGAGCGATGGAAGAGTCGTGGATGCTCCGCTGGTGGAGAGCACAATTGCCAGCGAGTTGAGCGCGCAGAAGAGCGCGGTGGATGAGGTGCGCTACGCCGCCTACGAAAAAGCCGCGAACCTGATGCGCGACCTGGTGCTGGCGCCGCAGTTCACTGAGTTTTTGACTCTGCCAGCCTACGAGTATGTGCTGAAGGAGGAAAAGCGCGTCGCGGCATAAGGTCAACTCCGCGGAAACCAGCCCGCGTGGACGAGGATCTTTCGGGGCGGGCATTGCTCCGCTTGTGAACACGGCGCCGGAGCAGGCAATCGGCGGTTTTTCAAGTTCCTCAGCCAACGGTTCACAGGATGGGATGAATGGTGGAAAACCGGGCCTGAGCGGCAGGGAACCGCCCTGACTCCATCGCCAAAACCGGCCCCAAACTGGTAGCTTGGACTAGAAGGACTTTCTTTCCCGCAATGGCTTCCAGTCCATACTTTTCCTTGGCAGTTTTGTTCGTCGCGGCGCTCGGGTTTGGGCTTGCGCTGCTGGGACTGGCATGGCTTTGGGCGCGGGTGTTTTCGCCGCCCAAGCCAAACCCCATCAAGAACGCAATTTACGAGTGCGGCCTGGTGTCAAAGGGCGACGCCTGGGTGCAGTTCCGCTCGGCCTACTACCTTTACGGAATCATTTTTCTCATCTTCGACGTGGAAGCCGTGTTTCTGCTGCCCTTCGCG
>JBEKIE010000039.1:0-34999 GCA_050011915.1 Occallatibacter sp. | reverse complement strand
CTCGTCCATCACACTGCTCGTTTTCCAGGCCATGATGAGCTTGTAAATCCTCACCACCGCCCCGTCGCAGTGTCAGGTATGTCCCCGGTTCAATATGTCAGCTATGTCCCCGGTCCGTACCCTCCCCCCACCCCCTCCCCCCCTCCCCGGGTGGGAGCCAGGAGCAGGCTCCGGGCTGCGGTCCTCTGACCACTGAAAACCGTTCACTGACCACTGGCGGCGAAGCCGCCGCCAAAACCGGCTGTGAGGCTGTACCGTCCTATCCAACCCACGAAGATTCAGCAGCTTGCAGCCACTCAGCGGCCCCGTTACAGCCCCTGTGCAACTGTACAACACCAGCTAACGTAAACATAAACAAAGACTTACCTTCGGGTCGGCAAAACGCCGTAATTCCCGTGTAGCGCTGTAATCCTGTACAGCTTCAGCTCCTTCAGGCCCAATGCACCAAATCTGGCGCAGAGGACCTGAACGAAACAGCGGTTTTTTGATGGAAAAGAACTGACCGTGAAACGCGGTCTATGCCGCGTTCTCGCGTACTGCGCTCGGATTCACGCTGCTCACGCGGAAGTGCGCCATCCGGATCGAAAGCGCGCGCTCGATCTTGCGCAGATCGTTGCGCTCGGCTGGTCCGGCAAAGGTGGAAGCGATGCCGCGGGCCGAAGCGCGGCCGGTGCGGCCGACGCGATGCACAAAATCCTCCGCCACCTTGGGCAGATCGAAGTTGACCACGTGAGCGACATTGGCTACGTCGATGCCGCGGGCAGCGACATCGGTGGCCACAAGCACACGGTGCCGGCCCTCGGAAAAGTTACGCAGCGCCGAGTTACGCTGCGACTGCGAACGGTCGCCGTGAATCTGGATAGCCGCATGGCCGGAGCGAGCTAACCGCTTCGCGACCCGGTCGGCCCCGTGCTTGGTGCGCACAAAGACCAGGAAACTGCCCGTCTCGGCGTTCAGCAAATGCTCCAGAAGCTCCTGCTTCTTGTCTGCATCCACGCTGAAAGCGCGCAGCTCGACGTTCTCGGCCGGCTTCATGATCGAGCCGATCTCGACGCGAACCGGGTTCTTGAGATAGTCGCGCGACACTTCCTTGACCGTGCCTTCCAGTGTGGCCGAGTAGCACAGAGTCTGGCGCTCCTTGGGGATCATGGACGCAATGCGGCGAATGGCCGGTTCGAAGCCCATATCGAGCATGCGATCGACCTCGTCGAGCACCAGGATCCTGACTCCGTTGAGCCGAACCAGCTTGCGCTTGAGAAAATCTTCGAGCCGCCCCGGAGTGGCCACGATCAATCGCGCGCCGCGGCGGATCGTCTCCAGTTGATCCCGTTCCGACATTCCGCCCACCACCAGCGCAACGGTTTGCGCCTGGCTGGTGCGGATGGCTCGGAAGGATTTTTCGATCTGCATGGCCAATTCGCGCGTAGGCAGAACGATGAGAGCGAACGCATCGCGGCCATCGGTTCTTTGCAGGCTTTCCACGATGGGAATGAGGAAACTGAGGGTCTTGCCGGTTCCGGTTTGCGCCGTGGCCAGCACGTCGCGGCCTTCAAGCGCGGGAGGAATCGCCGCAGCCTGCACCGGCGTGGGAATCTTGAATTGGTTGGCTTCGAGTCGGGACATCAAAGCAGGGGAAAGTGAAAACTGTGAAAACTGAGTCGTCAAAATAGACAATCATCCTATGAGCTCCGGGAGCCTCGATTTCAGAGAGGCCTGCAAACGGAGCCGGACACAAGAGGCGCGCAGACCCGTCAACGGGCGCGAGCCTTCATCAATCGATACGCGTAAGGAAGAACCAAAAACGTCCCTGGGACTGGCGGCAAGCATTGAAAGAATGCCCGCGGCCCGGAACTGACCCACGCACGACGAATCGCCAAGCGGCACACTGCCGATCGGCTCCCTTGGCCGCGCACTCATGCGCTGTCTCGAAGTTGCTGCCAACCCACTTTGCAGTGGAGAAGCAAGCGGAAATTCCTGGTCGTCTCTCAGACGAGGGGCTCGGACCAGGAGATAAGCCTCCGGGACGGAAACTCAAGGGCTACGCTGTAGGGGCTTGGGGAAATCTGTGCAAGGCAGAGTTGCCTTCAGGGGCAAAGTGCCGCTCACGACCAAATCACTGAGCGCAAACTCAGTATAGCATGATTGTGCATTTTTCTTGCTCATGGCTGTGTTCCGGTATGTATCGAGACGGGTTACGGCGTCTCGATGTTCTGCCGGCTGCGCTTCTTGTGGCGGCGCACCATTTCGAGGAAGAGTTGTTGCACGCGCGTGTCGCTGGTCATCTCTGGGTGGAACGTGGCCACGAGCAGATGTCCCTGGCGCACGAGGACAGGGAAGCCGTCGCGCTGAGCAAGAACCTTGACACCGGGTCCTACGCGAGAGATGCGCGGCGAGCGGATGAAGACCATCTCCAGCGGGCCGCCCGGCAGTTCGGTGGGCAGCGTGAGGATGGTGGAGTCAATCTGTCGGCCGTATGCGTTGCGCTCCACTGTCGCGTCGAGCGCGCCCAGGCTGCGCTGTTTGGGATGAAGCACCTCGCGCGCAACCAAAATGCAACCCGCGCATGTGGCAAAACAGGGAGTGGTGGAAATGAATTTGCCCAGCGCGTCGAAAAATCCATGCTTCTCAAGAAACTTGAGCATGGTGGTGGATTCGCCGCCCGGCAGAACCAAGCCATCGAGGCCTTTCAGCTCCTCAGGCTTGCGCACCAGCATCGTGCGCGCTCCGGCATTGGCGAAGGCGCGCGCGTGCGCCTCGTAGTCGCCTTGCAGGGCGAGGACGCCAATGACGATGGGATTTCTGTTTTCGGCGCTGTCGAGGGCCGGTGGACTTGTTTCGGCTGTCATTTTCGCTTTCCTCTATATGATACCGGGATGCATGGTTGCGAGCTTCGAAGCCTTTCCGTACGTTGTGGCTCCAGCCGCCGAAGAGGAAGCTCGGATCCGGTTGCAGGCCGGTGAGCGCGCCGGCGAGCCAGCGCTCGCACCGAAGTTCTTCGTTCATCCGTCGTTCGCAACAGAAAAAGCAAACCCTCCACCCGAAAAAGCGATGCGCGTTTGCGACCCAGCCTCAGAGAATCACAGAAACTGTGAGAATGCGCTACTTTTTGGCGTAAGTGATTGATGTTGCGCCTACTTGCTGGCTTCACAGTTTCACAACCCGGTTTCCTGGAGGAGGAGCCGCCAGGAAACAGTGGACAGTGTGAAGTGTGAGTGTGACGTGTGAGTGTGAGTGTGATGTGTGAGTGTGCCCGGGGCAGATGAGGCAGGGAGCAAGGGAGCAAGGGAGCGAGGGAGCAAGGGAGCAAGGGAACGAGAAACCAAGGGAACAAGAAAACAGGGAACACGGGACTGAGAAGGCCGGCTTCCGGCTGCCAGCTTCCAACCCGCACCCGGGGGTGGGGGAGTGAGAAAGTGGTAAATAGCTGCCGGGAAGGGTGAACAGTGTGAAGTGTGCGTGTGGGCGTCGCGAGTGTGAGTGTGGCGAGTGTGAGTGCGAGTGCGCTCTGGATGTGCAAAAGACAGGGACCACTCGCGGGACTTAGGGACTAGAAAATCCTGCACCGTGGACCGTGGGTCTGGCTGGGCACTCATGGGAATAGTATGCGCCGGGAGGGGGGAATTATCTGCAAAAAGACAGGGAACAGGGATCAGGGGTCAGGGATCAGAAAAGGAACGAGTTAAGGTGAGACAGACGGTTCGATTTGAGGAATGCAGGGATTGACAGGTCACGGGTCAGAGGTCGGAGAGTCAACACCGCGCCGGGATGGAGGAAAGCGCTGCTCGTAAAGAATTGATAGAACTTTCGTAATCTATTAATGGTTATCTTAGTTCCATATAGGACTCAAAAGTGATTACCATCGTCCCACAGCGTGTTGTTGGGCAGGCCGCGGTAAGTTGACGCTCGCATTGAAGCCTCTCCCCAGAATTGCACCGTCTTTGTTCGTCGAGGACGGAAGAAACCTGCGAGTTCGGCTTCCGGACGACCTGTTTGCTTGAGATTTGAGCGGAAAGACGGCTGGTGTCTGAATGAGCACTTCAACTGACAAAGCGCCCAATACTGCAAGTTCAGCAGACGGATCACCAAATCTCGACACGAGACGCGCCGGCGCCATTGGAGCCGAGCAGTTGTCGGTTGCCCTGATTGGCCCAGACGCGGAGAGACGCTCGGCAGTGGCCAAGGCTCTTGCTGAAACTCGCCGGGCAGTTGTCCGGGAGTTCGATGACTACCCCCCGGAATTCGATCGGATGCAAAGATTGCTGGCGTCGTTCGACGTGATCATTTTTGACCTGGACAGCAACCCGGATCTTGCACTGGAACTGGTGAAAAGAACGCGCGCCAGCGACGCGGCGATCACCATGGTCTACTCCGCGAGGCCTGAACCGAAGGTTGCAATCAGCGCCATGCGTGCCGGAGCTCGTGAGTACCTGCTTCTGCCTCTCGAGCAAGGCGCAGTGACCGAGGCTCTGGCTCGGACCACAACCATTCTTCGTGACAGAGCTCAACCAGCAAGGAAGACTCTGGGACAGGTGCTCGTCTTTACCGGCTCCAAGGGGGGATCGGGAGTTACGACGGTGGCGTGCAACGTGGCGATCGCTCTGGCCCAGACTGCAGACCAACGCGTCCTGCTGATCGACCTGGCTCTTCCCATTGGAGACGCGGCGCTGTGCCTGGGGATTTCCGCGGGTTACTCGACGGAGGACGCCTTCCGGAGTATCAACCGCATGGATGCGAATCTTCTTCAAAGTCTCCTGGTCAGGCATCGGTCAGGAGTATTCGTGCTGGCGGCTCCCACCAAAATTTCCGAGGTTGAAGTTTCCAAAACCGCCATCGACAAGCTGATCGCCGTCGCGCGGCGCGCATTCGACGAAGTGATTGTGGATGTGGGATCGCGGATCGATGTGGCGGCCAAGGCCCTGTTCGAAGTTGCGTCGACCGCGTATCTGGTGACCCAGACCGGCATCTCGGAACTGCGCAATTCCAATCGCCTTATCTCACAGTGCTTCGCCGAAGAGGGTCCGAACCTGGAAATCGTGATCAACCGGTTTGATTCACGCTTCCACGAGACGGTGAACGAAGAAGTGATCGTCAAGGCCCTCGGCAGGCCGATACGGTGGAAGATTCCCAACGATCAGGGCGCAGCGCGGGCGCAGCAGTCCGGTGACATCGGGGCTCGAGAAACGCGCCTTTCGCGCATCAGCATGGAGATGGCCAGCTCGATCACGGGACGCCCCGTTCCACCAGAAAGAAACAGGGATCTTGACCATCAAGGTCCCGGTGGAGAAATTGCGCGCGTGAACACCGGCAACGAGGAACCGCCGAGGGCTCCAGCGCCGAATCCGGCCAGCGAGCCTACGGCTCCGCGCATTACATGGCCGACACCCGACCCGATTCCTTACGGGCAAGAGCTCGACGTCGCCCAGTTCAATGCCAGAGCAACGGTGGAGGGAACTTTTCTGTACACACCGAGCCCAGGCTATGTGCTGCCGGTGGGAACGCACACGCTATGGGTCACATTCACTCCGGCGGATTCCGGCTACTCTCCGCTGCAGGCCGCAGTTTCAATTGTTGTGACCAAGGCAACACCGGCTCTGACCTGGCCGGAACCTGCCGAGATCGTCTACGGCGCCGCTTTGGACGATGCTCAGCTGAATGCCGCGACGCCGGTATTTGGAGGATTCGAGTACTCTCCCGCGGCGGGCGAGGTGCTGCCTCCGGGAAGGCATACGCTCACGGTAACCTTCACCCCCGCGGAGAGCACGAACTACACCGCAGCACAGGCCACGGTGTCGCTTACTGTGGCCAGGGCAGCGGCTGCCATCCAGTGGCCGACACCCGATCCGATTACGTACGGCACGCAGCTCAGCGTCACGCAACTCTGCGCCGAGGCGCCGGTTCCGGGAACATTCGAATACAACCCTGGCTTAGGAGCGGTGCTTGCAGCTGGAGAGCATAAGCTGTCGGTGGTTTTCACTCCTGCAGATGCGCTGGCCTACGCTTCATCGCAGAGTTCCGTTTCGCTGACTGTGGCCAAGGCAACTCCCGCCATCACGTGGCCGACGCCGGATCCAGTTGCCTGCGGCGCCGTTCTCAGCGCCACTCAGCTCAATGCCACGGCAACGGTACCGGGATCATTTGCCTATAGACCTGCCGCGGGCGAAGTACTCACGCCGGGAATGCACGATCTCTCAGTCACCTTCACTCCGACCGACACTTTGAATTACACAACGGTGCGCGCGGCTGTGTCGCTCACTGTTACCGAGAAGTTGCCAACCTTCATTACCTGGCCGAACCCCTCTGCGATTTCCTACGGCACCGCGCTCAGCATCATGCAGTTGAATGCCACGGCATCGGTTGAGGGAACATTTATCTACACTCCTTCCGCGGGACTCGTACTCGCTCCGGGGAGATATACCCTCCGCGCATCGTTCACTCCATCGGAGATTGAAAAATACGCGACGGCGCAAGCCGCGGTCGTGCTTGAGGTGGAAGGATCGCCTCAAATTGCTTCATTGCCAACCGCAGCCAGTGAGACGCAGTCCGCGCGGACCTTCACAGTAACCAAATCTGCCCATGGAGATTTGGCGCCGGCGGAAGCAACAGGCGAACGCACTGCCAGCAAGACATACGCGCGCGAAACGCGCATGTACAAAGGTGCAATCTACGAGAAACGAGAGGACGGTCAATGGCATCTCCAAAAGAATTAGCTCCGTTGCTACCTGAAACGCTTCCCGAGGATTTCGGCGAATGGGATAGCGAAGCTTCTCCTGCGCATTTGTCTGTTCACTCTGCTGAAAGGGAAGCATGGGAAGCCGCTCATTCTCCTGGAGAGACGCCAGAGCCGCTTTGGCAATCCGCTGACCGTGAAGCTGTTCTGGCGTCCCTGGTGAACAGAGCGCGTGTTTCGGGTTCAGTGTCATCCGCGCCGGTCTTTGTTAAGCAGCAAACGGATTTCATCGATTGGGATAGCGAAGCTTCCGCTGCGCCCTGGCCCGTTAACCGTACGGCATGGGAAGCGTGGGACGCCGCTCCTTCGTTTGGCAAGACTGCAAAGCCTCTTGAGCAATCCGCCGACCGTGAGGCATCCCCGTCGCCCGTGGAGGACGGGCCCCGCGATTCGGGTTCAGCCTCGTACGCGCGAGTCATTGTTAAGCAGCATGAGTTGACGAACGAGTTGGCAGATGGATTGCCCAGCCGTGCTTCGCACAAGCTAGAGGCTCGACCTACGACGATTGAAGTTCCCGTGGCGCGGGGTTTGCCAAACGACGCTGCGGTGGATGGGTTGCGTAAATCACCCGAACCTACGGCGAAAACGAGACACGAAGCTGACGAGGCTATCTTCCAGCTGTTTTCACCGAAGAATGTTAAAGCTAAGAAAGAGCAGAAGACGGCGGGAAAGAAGTGGATGATCGTTGCTGCCGCTAGCGCCGGGTCGATTCTGCTTCCGCTCATCCTCATGATCCCGCTGTTCCATCATGGAGCGAAGCCCGTGGCGAAACACTCTGTTCAGCCACTTCCGGGAGCAACCAATACTCAACTGAAGACGAACACGCCGGACCCGCCGGCCAGTAAACCGTCCGCTCAGGGCAAGCCGCAGGCAACGGTCGAAAAGCAACCGGCAACGGACAACCAGCCGGCCAACGACGAGCACGGAGCGAACTCGGCACAGACGCAGACGAATACGATGAGCGATCAACTGACCGCGCCAACACGGATTCCGAAGCAAGTTGCGGAAAATGAGCCAGCCCCCGCGAGCTTTGGCATGGCCGGTGCGGATGGTCTTGGCGGCGGCAGCGCAAATGCCGGCATCTTCAAAGGACACGCACAGACCGTCGCTAAAATTGCGCCTTCCAAACCGATTGCAATTTCATCTGGCGTCGCGATTGGAATGCTGATTCAGAAGACGCCGCCCGATTATCCGACCATCGCTAAAACAGCCCGCGTCTCTGGCACTGTGGAGGTGCACGCCACTATTTCGACAAACGGAACGATTAAGGATTTGCACGCTGTGAGCGGGCCGGTCATGTTGCGGCAGGCCGCCGCCGATGCCGTGCGGAAGTGGCGCTACAAGCCGTACATGCTCAATAACAGGCCTGTAGAAGTTGAAACAACGATCAACGTCATTTTCACCCTTGGCGGATGACCTATCGAAATGCGAAAGTTGCTCGATCTCCGAATGCATCCACGCGGAATCCCTGCCAACGATCCACGCCGACTCCACCGAGAGGGCCATCCATGGCATCGCCAAACTCGTAAATTGCAGTCACGCTCGCATCTTACGGCAAAAGAAACCAGGATCGGAGTGTCAATCGATTTCGTGGCGGACCTGGCGCACCGATCGTGAAAAATACCGCCTGCTCTTGCTTGTTGGATTGCCGGGACCTCTTCCCAAGTGGATTTCAATTCTCCATACGAAATAGTACAAACTTAACAAGGCGGCAACGATATTCAGCGATTCAAAAACCCGCATCATCCATGGAACGATGTTCGCTCTCTTCCCCGTCACCAGCAGCGATCGCGCGCTCCTATAATTAAAGAGAGAACAAAAATCTCCTCCCCGCGTCCATCTCTCAGCAGCCCAAGGTGTCAACCATGGAGAACGTCATGAACTATGGGATCCTCTCTCGAATCCGAATTGCCGCCGCCGGCCTCTGCGTGGCCCTTGCCGGCCTCATCGTCCACGCTCAAACGAGCATCCCGACGATCGCCGGCACCTGGCAGGGCGCACTCGCGCTGCCCAACGGCAACTCGGTGCGCGTCGCCTTCGCCATCGCGAAAAACCCTGACGGATCGCTCCACGGCGGCATCAAGTATGTTGACGGCAACGCGGGGCTCGTGCTTTCTTCAGTCACTTTCTCGGCTCCGGACCTGGCCGTGACGCAATCGATGATCAGCATGGCCTATCACGGCAAGCTCAGCGCCGATGGCCAGTCCATCATCGGTACCTGGTCCCAGGGCGACCGAACTTTGCCCCTGACCCTCGCGCTTGCCACTCCAGACACTCTCTGGAAGCAGGCCGGGCCGCCGCCCATGGCAGCCGACGCGGATCCCTCCTACGAGGTCGCAGTCATCAAGCCTGCCCTGCCCGAGGAGCAACACCCCATCTGGAATCTGGAGACTCCGGAGTTCCACGCCACCGGCACCAACGCCGCAGAGCTGATCAAAATGGTCTACAAGATCCGCGGCCGCCAGATCATCAACGCGCCGCCCTGGGTGGAATCCGACAAGTTCGACATCACCGCCAAACCCGACACTCCGGGAGTGCCCACCGACGACCAGAGCCGAGTCATGATCCGCAAGCTGCTTAGCGAGCGGTTCCACCTGGCGTGCCACACCGGAACGCAGGACTTTCCTGTGCTGGTGATGACGCTCGATCCCAAAGGCACGCGCCCAACTCCCAGCGACCCCAATTTCAATGCCCACGGCGGTATGATTTTCCGGCAGGAGGGCGGCGATGTGGTGCTCCATCTTTCGGGAGTCGACATGCCGGCGTTTCTAAAAATCCTGATGGACCGGTACCGCGTCAAGCAGATCGTCGACGAGACCGGCCTGACAGGCACCTACGACATCACGCTGCGCCTGCCTCCGGCTGCGATGCAAGGCACCGGGGATGGAGGCGCCGAGGAAGAGGTCGGCACCGACTACATTGCGGCGGCGGAACATGCCGGCTTCAAATTTGTCTCAAAGAAAGTGCCAACGCCGGTCGTCATCATCGACCACATCGACCCGCCGACGCCCAACTGACTGCGAATGCGCTCCAGGCACAGTGGCCGGCTCCATATGGAGAGAGTTGCCGCATGGAGAGAATTGCCGCCGATTCGGCAGTTACCTGGCGGTCAACGGAATTGCCCCCGACTGCACCCTCAGAATCAGCACAAAATCCAAGCGCGTGATCTTTATGGCATTCATCTTGTTGAACCTGGCGCGCATCCGCGAAGTGGGGCGCGCCTAGAGCGGTTTCGGAAATACTTTGCCTGGTCAAAGTGACACTCAAGGTCGTCGCTCCTTGGGGTCGTGACGACTTGGCTGGCTCGAATGCGGATACGCCATTTCCGAAACCGCTGTAGTCGTGGCGGGAATGCTTCCCCGAGGCCCAGCTACTCGGCTCTTGACAATCACCTACACGTGTAGTAATTATGCCTACACGGATAGGAGGCGAAGATGGCTGCGCCGAGATTGACCAAACTTGAATTCCAGGTGATGGAGGCGCTGTGGGGGAAGGGTGACGCGGAGCGGCGCGAACTGTCGATTCGGGAGATTCTAGATTCGCTGCCAGGCAAGCGCAAGCCGGCGTACACGACCATCCAGACCACGATTTACCGCATGGAGACAAAGGGCATCGTAAAGCGCACGCGAAAAGTGGGAAACTTCCACCTCTTCGCGGCCTCGATCTCGCGTGACCAAGCGCAGCACCGCATGATCGATGATTTGCTGGCGATGTTCGGCGGCCGCCCGCAGCCGGTGATGGCGCATTTGGTGGAGACGGGCAAGTTGACTCTCGAGGACGTGCAAGACGCGGAGAAACTGTTGCGCGAGCTGAGAGTAGCAGGGAGCGAGGGAGCAAGGGAGCAAGGGAGCAACGGAGCGAGGGAATGATCACAGATGAGTTCATTTCGGCTTTGGTGAATCACCTTTGGCAGTCGACGGTGGTGGTGGCGATGGCATGGATGCTGACGCTGGCGCTCAGGAAGAATCATGCAAAGACGCGGTACTGGGTGTGGATGGCGGCGAGCGTGAAGTTTCTGCTGCCGTTTTCGATTCTGATCGCGGCGGGCGAGTGGATACGGACATTCATGCCTGCGACGGCGGCCGCCCCGCCCGCGGTTGCGAATGTGGCGGAGCAGATTGCGCAGCCGTTTGCAGGAACACAGTTCTTTAACACGACGGCTTCGGTGGCCGTAGTTCATCACGGGTTGCCGTTGGGGGTGAGTGGATGGCTAGCGACGCTGCTGATGGTGTGGGCCAGTGGAGTGATGGTTGTTGCGGGGCGTTTTGGGCGGGGATGGTGGAGGGTGTATTCCGTGGCGCGGGCGACGCGAAGAACAAGCAACCACAGGTCCTTCGACTCCGCCTGGCGCCCAATCACCCCAACGGGCACAAATCGCCCGTTGGGGACCCCGGTGCACGCGCCAGGCTCCGCTCAGGATGACAAGCTATTTTTATTCGCGCGCGGTGACAAGAGCATTATTGCGGCGGATGTGCCGGTACTTGTTTCGTCTTCTTCGATTGAGCCGGGGATCTTTGGAATCTTCCGTCCTGTGCTGTTGTTGCCAGAAGGGATTCTGGAGCGGTTGTCGCCCGAGCAGCTGGGGGCGATTGTTGCGCACGAGATGTGCCACGCGCGGCGGCGCGACAATCTGACGTTTGCGGTGCACATGGTTGTGGAGACGCTGTTCTGGTTTCATCCCGCGGTTTGGTGGATTGGTGCGCGGCTGGTGGAGGAGCGGGAGCGAGCGTGCGACGAGGCGGTGGTGCAGACGGGCGGCGCGGCGCAGACGTATGCCGAGGGAATTTTGAATGTGTGCAAGTTCTATGTGGAATCGCCGGTGGCATGCGTTGCGGGCGTGACGGGCGCGGACTTGAAGAAGCGGATTGTGCGGATCATGACGGCGCACGGAGCCTTCCGACTCAGCTGGCGCAAGAAGACGCTGCTGGCGATTGCGGTTTTGATGGCGGCGATTGTGCCGGTGGTTCTTGGGTTGGCGCAGAGTGCGGCGGATGAGGCGAATTGGGAGAAAGCTGCCGGCGGAAAACAGGAGTTCGATGTCGCGAGTGTGCGGCAAGACACGGGGGAAGGCCGGTCATACAGCAATTTTTCGCTCGACAACGGGAATGCGTACTTCACAGTGAGCAAGAACGATGCGATGGCTCCGAACGGGACACTGTTTTCCGCAAAGTATCAGACGCTGATGCGGTACATCATCTTCGCGTACAAACTGAGCGGGACGCAGGAGCTGGCGCTGCGCTTCGACTACTACCAGGGGCTGGAGCTGCACACTCCCGATTGGGTGAAGGGCGACCGCTACGATATTGAGGCGCGCACGCCGCAGCCTGCAACCAAGGACCAGATGCGGCTGATGATGCAAAGCCTGCTGGCTGAGCGCTTCAAGCTGGCCGTGCACTGGGAGACGCGGCAGGCGCCGGTGTTTGCGCTGGTGCTGGCAACGCCGGGAAAGCTGGGTCCGCAGCTCAAGCCGCATGCGGCGAGCGACGACTGCAGTGCGACGGCGTTTCCTACAGACTCCAGTAAAGGCGCGGCAGGAGCACAGTCCGGGTCGCAGTCTCTCTCGACGTTGCCGATTCCGTGCGGCGTCATCGCGCATTTGTCCCCGAGCGATCCGGGCGCGCGCCGCTTTGGCGGGCGCGATGTAACGTTGGCGATGCTGGGCACGTCGATGCCAGCGCAAACCGGGTTAGTGGTCGTGCCGCGGCCGGTGGTCGATGAAACGGGGTTGAAGGGCGGCTACGATTTCTGGCTTGATTGGACGCCTGAGGACACCAGCGACGTGGACAACCACGAGAGCGGCGGGACCTTTCGCGAAGCGCTGAAGAATCAACTGGGGTTGAAACTGGAGCCGCAGAAGGGGCCAGTGGAGGTGCTGGTGATCGATCATGCGGAGCAGCCGTCGGCGAACTAGGAGCAGGGGAGCAAGGGAGCGAGGGAGCAAGCGCGGGGGACGAGTCACAAGAATTTGTGGAACGCCGGAAACAATCCAAGCGTATATCCGTATTACCGCTGTATGCTTCTGAGTACATGAAAATCAGCAGTAGGCTTGCTTTGTAATTGCCCCTGGGGGAGCAGAAAGGGAATGTTTGCAATGAAAACGAGAGTTGAGAGCCGCACCATGCGGTCTGGCTGGAAGGCGTTGTCATCTCTGGCGGGATGCGCGGCCCTGGCCGTCGCTTTGGCGATGGGGTCCCAGGCGAATCGAGCCGCGGCGCAGAGTCCAGCACCCGCAGCGCAAACGGCCGCGCCGGCCGGGCAGACGCCATCGACGGCACTCACGCCGGCTTCGCCAAAAGATGTGCTGGGAATCTGGCAGGGAACGCTGCACATTGCGCAGGCGAATCGCGATTTGCGGACGGAGTTGAAGATTACGCAAGCCGCCGCCGGTGAGTACAAGGTCACTTTCTATAGCATCGACCAGGGCGGACAGCCGCTTGCGGCGTCGAAGACGACGTTTCAGGATGGCACGTTGACCTTCACGATGGATGCGATTGGCGGCAAGTACGAGGGCAAGATGAGTGCCGACGGCAAGACGATTACGGGAACGTGGACGCAGGGGCCAAACCCGCTGGCACTGGTGCTAACGCGCACGAATCCGGACGCGGCGTGGCCGATTCCCGAGCCGCTCAAGCCGATGGCGGCGGACGCCAATCCTTCGTTTGAGGTTGCGACCATCAAGCCGAATAATTCCGGGGCAACACAGATGCAGGCGCTCGTCATACGCGGGCGCAACTTCATGACGCGCGCGTCATCCGTCCAGGACCTGCTCTCGTTTGCGTACAACGTGCAGTCGAAGCAGATTGTGAACGGCCCGGCGTGGATTGGCAGCGACCGTTTCGATATCGACGCAGTGCCTGACGCCGAGGGAGTTCCGAACACGCAGCAGATCAGGGTCATGATCCAAAAGCTGCTGGCCGACCGCTTCAAGCTCACCTTTCATCACGAGCAGCGGGAGATGGAGGCGTATGTACTGGAAGTCGGAAAAAGCGGCCCGAAGATGACCGTGAATGAGAGCAAAGGACAGTTGCCCGGTCTCGGATTCGGGCCCGGTCAGGGCGGAATTTCTTTGCGCGCGATGAACGCAACCATGGGAGATCTTACCGGCTTTCTGCAGGTGATTGTTTTGGACCGGCCGGTAGTGGACCGCACCGGACTTACCGCCAGATACGATATCAAATGCACGTTCACGCCGGATGATTCGCAATTCAATGGGCATCCGCCGCGCATACCGGGCGCCGCCGATGGCGCGGCCCCGGCAGACGCTGCCGCCGCACCCAGCTTGTACGAGGCGTTTCAGGAGCAGCTCGGGCTGAAGCTCACTGCAGAAAAGACTCAAGTGGATGTGATTGTGATCGACCATGTGGAGAAACCGTCGCCGAACTGAGAAAAGCAGGGAACAGGGAACAGGGAACAGAAGCCAGGGCGGCGGTGCGGCGCGCCTTGATTCGAACGCAAGAACCGTGGCGCGGGTTTGAAAAAGTTCAAGACCGGTCGAACCAATTGGGGGATTGCAACGTCTTATTGTTGACATCCCCCTGAAGCAAGGCGTGCACGTCGGTGTGCCTCGGTTGTCTTCCGGCGAATCGTAGGGCGCGGCGAATCTCGAAACGGAGTGCAAGCGACGATGAGCGAAGCCGTACCGCGCCCAAGAGAACGAATCTGCGGACTCGCTTTGGTGATGGCGGTGAGCGCATTCCTGCTGGCGCGTTGCGCTTTGGCCCAGGCGGGAGCGGCCGCACCTCAGACGACGAATCCCACACCTCCGGCTACGCCCGCTGCTCAGGCTGCCGCGCCTGCTGACGCCGCAAATGCCTTGGCGTCGACGTATCGCGGCGTGGTGACTTTTGGCGGGTTGCCGTTGCCGGGAGCGACGGTCACGGCCACACAGGGGACGAAGACAGAAACCGCCGTCTCCGATGACAGCGGCGCGTTTCAGTTTGACGATCTAGCCGACGGCAAATGGACCATCGACATCCAGATGCAAACCTTCGCGCCGGTTCATGCCGACGTGACGATTGCGCCCAATCTGCCCGCCGCGGCGTATGAGCTGAAACTCCTGAGCCTGGATCAGATCCAGGCGAGCGCACAGACGGCGAAGCCTGCGGTGGAAGCACCGGCGCCCACGCCCGCAACTGCGCAGAACCAGCAGCAGCCTGCGGTAGCGCAAGCCCAGCAGCCGCAGCAGCCACAGGGGAAGAAGCCGGCGCAGAGCAATGCACAGGCGGTCCCGCAGGAGATCCCCAAGGCGCCCGAGGAAAACGAGCAGAGCGCCGACGGATTTCTGGTGCAGGGCAGCGTGAACAACGCGGCGACCTCGCAGTACGCCACCAATCCTGCCTTCGGCAACACGCGTTCCGGCAGCAAGGCTCTCTACACGGGCGGCTTTCAAGTGAACGAGAGCAACTCCGCGCTCAATGCGCAGTCGTATGCACTGAGCGGCCAGCCGACCTCCAAGCCCTCCTGGAACGTGTTCACCGGCTCGGCCACGCTGCAGGGCCCCATCAATATTCCCCGCCTTCTGCCGCACGGTCCGACCTTCTCTGTCTCCTACCAGTGGACGCGCAACACCAGCGCGCCGATCCTGACCGGCCTGGTGCCGACGCAGGCCGAGCAGGGCGGCGATCTTTCCAAGCTGACGAATGCGGGGGGGCAGCCGGTAGACATCTACGATCCCGTGACCGGTTGCGGATTTGGTCAAACGGCGAAGGCCAGTGGTTCTGGCTACACTTGCAGTGGTCCCATTACAAACATCATTCCGGTCACTGGGCCGGCCCGCGAGTCGCTCTCGCCGCAGGCGGCGTATTTGTTGTCGCAGTTCTACGCGAAGCTGACTCCGAATGTGACCGGCTCATCAGCCTACAACTACCAGACTGCGGTGCTCGACAACACGCATACAGATGCGATGCAGTCGCGATTCAACAGGAACGTGGGGCGTAAAGACCAATTCAACGGAAGGCTTGCCTTTCAAAGCACGCGCCTGGACAACGTAAACCTCTTCGGATTTGTCGATGAGACCGGCCAACTGGGCATCAACACCAATGTCCAATGGTCGCACCGGCTCAAGCCGCGCGTTTTTCTCTTTACCAGCTTCACCTTCAGCCGTCTGCGCACGGAGATGACGCCCTACTTTGCAAATCGTGAAAACGTGTCGGGGCCGAATGGCGCAAACATCAGCGGCAACCTTCAGGATCCGGCCGACTGGGGTCCGCCGGCGCTGGGCTTTTCCAGTGGTTTTGCCGGGTTGAGCGACGCCAACAGCTCCTTCAACCGCACCCGCAATGACGATGTCTCGGTTTCGACGCTCATCTATCGCGGCAAGCACAACATCAGCGCGGGCGCCGAGCTGAACAAGCGGGAGTACAACGATTTCTTCCAGCAGAATCCGCGGGGCACGTTTACCTTTAACGGTACGGCCACCGCAGGAACGGCAGGCGGCTCGGCCAGCGGCTCCGATCTTGCCGACTTTCTCATCGGCATTCCCGATGCCAGCGCCATCGCCTACGGCAACGCGGACAAGTATTTTCGCGAGCCGGTCTACAGCGCGTATGTCAACGACGACTGGCGCGTGATGCCGATCCTCACCATCGACGCGGGCCTGCGCTGGGAGTACAGCGCGCCGATCACGGAGCTCAACGGGAATCTGGTGAATCTCGACGTGGCGAACGGCTTCACGCAGGTGGGGTATGTTGCAGCAAAGAATATTATGGCGGCGGCGGGCGGCGTGGGAGCTGTGGCTGACGTGGGAACCGTAACCGGCAATCATTATCCTGCTGCGCTGATGGAGCCGGAACGGCGCATGATTGAGCCGCGCATCGGCGCGACCTGGCGACCGATTCCCGCTTCGACCGTGGTGATCAAGGCTGGATACGGGATCTCTTCCGACCTCTCGGTGTATCAGAACATCGTTCTGAGCATGGCGCAGCAGGCGCCGACGTCGACCAGCGCGACGGCGTCGAACGCGACGTGTCCGCTGACGCTCCAATCTGGATTTCCGACGACGTCTTCCTGTGCTTCGGCCGCGGAGGATTCCTTCGGCATCGATCCCAACTTCCGCATCGGCTACCTGCAAGCCTGGTACTTATCGGTGCAGCGCGATATGCCCTTTGCGCTGCAGGCAACGGCGACTTACCGTGGCTATAAGGGCACGCACGGTCCGCAGGAGATTCTGCCCAACAGCTATCCGCTGGGCACGGCGAACCCCTGCCCGAGCTGCTCCTCTGGATTCGTCTATGAAGCGTCGAATGGGAGCTCGATTCGGGAGGAAGGGCAGTTCCAATTGCGTCGCAGGTTGCGCAGCGGCTTTACCTCCACGCTCACATACACCTTTTCAAAGTCGATCGACGACGATGCCTATCTTGGCGGCGCGGGTCACCAAATCGCAAGTAGCGGAGGCTCGGCGCAGGCGGCGTCGTTGTCGGTTCCCTCCGGGGCCATCGCGCAAAACTGGCTCAATCCGCGGGCCGAGCGCTCGCTCTCCAGCTTCGATCAGCGCCAACTTGTGAATCTGACGGCGCAATACACCAGCGGCGAGGGTCTTGGTGGCGGCACCTTGATGGGCGGCTGGCGCGGCCGGGTGCTCAAGGAATGGACGGTGCTCGGCAACATGACCTTCGGCACGGGATTTCCGGAGACGCCAGTGTATCCGGCGATCGTTCCGGGCACGGGCGACTCCAACATCATCCGGCCCGATCTGACCGGCGCGTCGATTTATAACACGGGCACGGCAGCGCACCTGAACGCGGCGGCCTACTCGGAACCGGTTGGCGGATGGGGAACGGCGGGCAGGAATTCCATCACCGGGCCCGATCAATTCACCTTCAATTCTTCGCTGGCGCGCACCTTCCGGCCGCACGGCAAGTGGTATCTCGACGTGAGTGTGAATTCCACCAACACTCTCAACCACGCGGCTTTCACAGGCTGGAATAGCTATGTCACCAGCGATCAGTTCGGACTTCCCTCGTCGGCCGGCGCCATGCGCAGCCTGCAAACCACGCTCTACCTGAGGTGGCAATGATCGGGAAACTGACAATCTTTGCGCTTCTTATGGGGTCCGTCGCGGGCTCGCGTCCGCAACAGGTGGGCCAGAACAAGAACGCGGACGAGCCGCAGGTGGCGACGTTCAAGGTGCAGTCGAATCTGGTGGTTGAGGCCGTTGAGGTGAAGGACAAGCAGGGCAACTTTATTCACGGGCTCACCGAGAAGGATTTTGTGCTGACCGAAGATGGCGTTCCGCAGACTATTCGTTACTGCGAGCACCAGGACCTGTCTGAAACTGCCAAGCCCTTGCCTGCCATGACCTCTGCCACCGAGGACGTAACGATTTACAACAAACTGGCGCGTGAGGCCATCGCGCCCGAAACCATGGACAACCAGCGCTACAAAAATCGCCGGTTGCTGGCGCTGTATTTCGACATGTCGGCCTTGCCGCCGGCCGACCAGTTGCGCGCTTTGGACGCCGCTCAGAAGTTCGTTCGCACGCAGATGACCACGGTGGATCTGGTGTCGATCATGCGTTACGACGGCGGATCGGTCGACATCCTGCAGGACTTTACCGCCGACCGCAACCGGCTGCTGAGCATTCTGGAGACCATGGTTGTTGGAGAAGGCCAGGGACTGGAGGGTACAACGGACGATGCCAGCAGCGCCGATACCGGCGCGGCCTTCGGACAGGACGACCCCGAGTTCAATGTCTTCAACACCGACCGGCAACTGGCCGCGCTGCAAACCGCGACCCGAATGCTGGGCAATGTGAACGAAAAGAAATCGCTGCTTTACTTTGCCAGCGGATTGCGGCTGAACGGCATCGACAACCAGGCGCAGATGCACGCCACGGCCGATACGGCAATCAAAGCCGGCGTCACCATTTTTACCATCGATGCGCGCGGACTTGTAGCCAGCGCACCCATGGGCGACGCCTCGCAAGGCTCGCAGGGCGGGCAGTCGATGTATACCGGCGCTTCCGCGCAGGCGGTGACCACCAACTTCCAGCAGTCGCAGGACACGCTCTACGCGCTGGCCGGCGATACAGGCGGCAAGGCATTCCTCGACAACAACGACCTCTCGCGCGGCATTGTGCAGGCGCAGGAATCGATTTCGGATTACTACATTCTCGGCTACTACACCACCAACACGGAGCCCAACGGAAAATTCCGGCGCATTCGCATTTCGCTTGCGAACAATCAGGAAGCCAAGCTCGACTATCGCCAGGGCTACTACGCGAACAAGGAATTCAACAAGTTCAACGACGTGGATCGCGAACGCCAGCTTGAAGACGCACTGATGCTCGAAGACCCCATCACCGATCTCACCATCGCGATGGAGATCGATTACTTCCAACTCAATCGCGCAGAATATTTCGTACCCATCATTGTGAAGATTCCCGGACGGGAGCTGGCGCTGGCCAAGCGTGGCGGGGCTGAATACACGCGTATCGATTTTGTAGGCGAAATCAAGGACCTCATCGGGGGGACGACGGTGTCGAATGTGCGCGACAACGTGAGTATCAAGCTATCCGATGCGACGGCCGCCGAGCTGGCGCACCGGCCGATCGAATACGACACCGGATTTACGCTGCTGCCCGGAAAATACTCGATCAAGTTCCTGGCGCGCGACGATGAGACGGGCAGAATTGGGACTTTTCAGACTACTTTTGTGATTCCCAACCTGAACAAGGAGCTGAAGCGCATCGCCATCAGCGCCGTGGTGTTGAGCAGCCAGCGTGTCGATTTGCACGACGCGATTTTCGACGCCGCGAAGGCCAAGGACCGCGCCAAGAGCGAAGCCGTGAATCCGCTGGTGCAGGACGGAAAGAAGCTGATTCCTAGCGTGACGCGCGTCTTCAGTACCGGCCACCAGATCCACGTCTTCTTCCAGGCGTACAAGCCGGCGGAGCCGAATACGGCGACGCCCGCGCCGAGCGCGCCGCCGGGCCCGAACACGCAACCGGTCTTTGCGTTTGTGGCGCTGTATCAAGGCGGCAAAAAACTGTATGAGACGCCGCCGCAGTCCATCACGCCGAGCACGACGAGCCGGTTGGGAACGATGGGGTTGAGCTTCGATCTCGGCGTCGACAGTTTGCCGCGCGGCTCCTACGACTGCCAGGTGACGGTGATCGAT
This sequence comes from Occallatibacter sp., assembly GCA_050011915.1. Classification (GTDB taxonomy): domain Bacteria; phylum Acidobacteriota; class Terriglobia; order Terriglobales; family Acidobacteriaceae; genus Telmatobacter. The sequence goes on along the minus strand of JBEKIE010000039.1, from coordinate 15,156 downwards.
CCGTCGACGCAGAAGGCGGCCTTCTGGAGGGCGTCGATTTTGCTGGTGCAGTGAAGAGAACAGGTTTCAGGTGTCAGGTTTCGGGTGTCAGGCCCCGCAGCTCCCAAGTCCCGTCGTCCCTTCCGGCCGGGTTACGATGATTTCACAGGAGGCTTCATTTGAGCTCATCCATCTACGACATCCCCGTTACAAGAATTACCGGCGAAGCTGCGTCGCTGGGCGAATTCAAAGGCAAGGTGCTGCTTCTAGTGAACGTCGCGTCAAAGTGCGGCCTCACGCCGCAGTACGAGGCCCTGGAAAATCTTTACGAGCGGTTGCGCGGCCAGGGACTGGTGGTCGCGGGCTTTCCCGCCAACGACTTCAAGGGCCAGGAGCCGGGCACGAATGACGAGATTCAGAGCTTCTGCACATTGAATTACGGCGTCAAGTTTCCGATGTTTGGCAAGATCGCCGTGACGGGCGCAGGGAAGCATCCGCTCTATGAGGCGTTGATTGCGGCGCAGCCCACGGCCAAAGGCGACCCGGCCGGATGGGCCGCGGTCCTCAAGAAGCACAATATCGACGCCAACCCTGCGCCCGAGATCCAGTGGAACTTTGAGAAGTTTGTCGTTAGCCGCAGCGGCGGCGTCGTGGCGCGCTTCGCGCCCAACACCGCGCCCGACGCTCCGGAGCTGATTGCGGCCATTGAGAGCGAGCTCAAGAAAAGCTAACAGCCGCTTGTTGATGTATTCTCAGCCCATGCAGGAGGCTACTTCCCCATCTGCCGGCAATCAGCTTGAGCACGCAGCGTCGGCGTATCTGCGTTCGGCGCGGCACCAGCCCGTCCACTGGCATTCGTGGGGCGAGGCTGCGTTTGCGCGCGCCCAGGCCGAGGACAAGCCCATCCTGCTCGACATTGGCGCGGTGTGGTGCCACTGGTGCCATGTGATGGACGGCGAGTCGTACGAAGATCCTGAGGTTGCGGCTCTTATTAATCGATTATTTGTCGCCGTCAAAGTGGATCGCGACGAACGCCCCGACGTGGATGCGCGGTACCAGGCCGCGGTGTCGGCGATTAGCGGCCAGGGCGGATGGCCGCTGACCGCATTTCTCACGCCCGACGGCCGCCCTTACTTCGGCGGCACGTACATTCCCCGCGACGATCGCTATGGCCGGCCGGGGATGGGGCGTGTCTTGATGGCCATGGCGCAGGTGTGGCGCGAGCGCCGCGACGAAGCGTTGGAAACCGCTGCGAGCGTGATGGCCGCCATCGAGCAGAACGAGAGCTTTTCCGCGCGCGGTGGTTGTTCTCTGGCTTTGGTTGAGAAAATCGCGGGGTCAATCATCGGCCAATTCGATGCGCGCAACGGAGGCTTTGGCTCGCAACCCAAATTCCCGCATCCGGCGGCACTCGATTTGCTGCTCGAGATTGCCATGAGCCGCAACAATGAGCACGCGCGCGAGGCTTTCACCACGACGCTCGAAAAAATGGCGCGCGGCGGCGTCTACGATCAACTTGCTGGAGGCTTTCATCGCTACAGTGTCGACGAGCACTGGGTGGTGCCGCACTTTGAGAAGATGCTTTACGACAACACCGAGCTTCTGCGGAACTACGTGCATGGCTTCCAGAGCTATGTCCGCGAGGACTTCCTTGAAACGGCGCAAGAGATTATTGGCTGGCTCGACTCGACGATGACCGACCGCGCGCGCGGCGGATTTTTCGCCTCGCAAGACGCCGATGTGGGTCTGGAGGACGATGGCGACTACTTTACATGGACGCTCGATGAGGCCCGCGCCGTTCTCGATCCCGCGGAACTGGAATTTGCCGCGAAGTATTGGGACATCGGCGAACTGGGCGAGATGCATCACAATCCCCAAAAGAATGTGCTGCACGTGAGGCAATCGCTGGGCGAGATGGCAAGGGAAACGGGCGCGGCGTACGAATCGCTGCGCGCCTTGCGGGATTCGGCGCGCGCGAAATTGCTTGCCGCGCGCGCATTGCGCCCCACGCCGTTCATTGACCGCACGCTCTACACGGGCTGGAATGCGATGGCGGTAACGGCGTATCTGGAAACCGCGCGCGTGCTGCGCATGGATGCGGCGAAGGAGTTCGCGCTGCTGACGCTCAACCGGCTACTGCAAGAGGCATGGGACGGCGAGGCCGTGCTCAATCACGTGGTTGCCTATGCCGACAGGCCGGAGCAGCAGCAGCCCACCGAAAAGATTCCCGGCACGCTCGACGATTATGCGTTCACGATTCATGCCTGCATCGATGCGTGGATGGCGAGCGGCGAGATGAGTTTTTACCGTGCGGCCATCAAGCTGGCCGACGCAATGATTGCGCGCTTTCACGATGCGACTGGCGGAGGGTTCTTCGATGCCGCCGCGCCCAGCGAGACTTCGCTCGGCGCATTGACTGCACGGCGCAAGCCTCTGCAGGATGCGCCTACGCCGGCAGGCAATCCTACGGCCGTTGCGGCGCTGCTACGCCTTGAATCGCTGGGCGGCAACCAGCAATATCGTGACATCGCCGAAGACACGCTGGTTTGTTTCGCGGGAATCGTGGAGCATTTCGGCCTCTACGCCGGCAGCTATGGACTGGCGGTTGAGCGGCTGCTGCTTGATCCAGTGCAGGTTGTCATTCTGGGTTCAGGGCCGGAGGCATCGCGCCTTGAGGCGCTGGCCATGGCGCGCTTCGCCGTAAACAAAACCGTGCTGCGCATTGAGCCGGCGCAACTCGTAGCCGGCGAGATTCCCGAGGCGCTGGGAGAAACACTTTTGCAGGTTCCGCCGCCGGGCGTTGCCGAGGCATGCCACTCCACGGACGAAGACCTTTCCGTGGGGTCCCCGGCGGCATGGGCGATGGTTTGTCACGGACGTACCTGCCTGCCGCCGATAACCGATAGCGAAGAGTTGTTGAAGGCGTTGGAAGAGGAAGTCCAGGGCCCTGACAGCGTGAATTCGTATTGATTCTCGGATGGGTGCGGGTCTCCCACCCCAGCGAGCAAAGATCACTCACCTCTCGCTGCGCGACCCCGGCCTGGAGATCGGCGCTACAGCCGGGCCGCACGTTGCTCGGCTATGCGAGGCCTGTGGAAAGTGACCAGGCGTGACAAGCGGCTGAACATCAAGGCAATCATCGCAATCACAACCGGCCCGGGGCAGCTTGGTGTTGACGAATTCCTGGCTGTCGGCAATCCGTGCGTCCAGCACTTTGCCCAGGAATCGGTCTTCCCGGAACAGGCGCCAGCCCTTTGCCAGTAAAAAAGTTACATTTGCGGGACAAAGAAACATGCCAAAACTTCTCCATCTAGGCTAGACTGAGCGCAGGAATGGCCGGAATGCTGCCCCGCTCCTCCGGCGCACTTCTTGTCCCATGCCGAGGTCAATGCAAAGCTGGCGTTTCGCTGGTCGAGAGAGGCCCCGTGGCTGGCTTCGCAGCCGCGGCGGGCAACTCTGTGGGCTGGCGTGTAGCGCCGTGCTCGCCGTTGTGGCGGCTGCTGGTTTGCTTTGCAGCCATGCGCAGTCTGCGCCGGCCCCTGCCCCGACGGCTCCCGTGCAGACCGCCAGCGCACCCCCGCCCGCCACCGGCCAGCAGCCAACGCCACCAGTGGGGAATACCGCTGAGGAGGCGCGCAAACAAGAGATTACGAGCGAATGTGCCGATCTGTTCAAGATGGCGCAGGATTTGAAGGCGGAGGTCGACAAGAGCACCAAGGACACGCTTTCCGTAGCAGTTGTGCGCAAAGCCAGCGAAATTGAGCAATTGGCCCACAAGGTGAGGACTGGAGCCCCCAGGGTTGAGGCAAGCCATGCGAATTGAGGCCAGGACGGTTTACCATGCATAGGATTTGGCGCACAATTCGGAACCGCGGAATTTTCAGCGTCCGCATGCGCCTTTGCGCAGGATTGGGATTGGCGGTTCTGCTTGCGCTGGTGTTTGGCTTGACGGGCCGTTCCCAAACGTCAGGATCCAACGGTGGGCAGGGTCAGGGAAACATGCGTCCCCACTTTCCGCAATTGGATTCCAGTTCCGATGTCGATGTTGATTCTGTGACGGCCCAGAGGCGGATGCGCGCACTCAATATCGAGCGCCAGAAGCAAATGGTCTCCGACACCGATAAGCTGTTGAAGCTCGCCAAGGAGCTGAATGAAGAGGTCGCCGCTCAAAATACGGGCACATTGACATCCGCCGAGATGCGTAAAATCGCAGACATTGAGAAACTGGCGCGCAATGTGAGGCAAATGATGACCGATGGCGCGGGCGAGCCTCAGTCGACCATACCGCCGCCGATCATCTATCTCAATCATTGAATGCCTTGAGGCCTCGATTTGCTTCGGCAGACGGTTTGGCAGGCGCTTGCGTCTTGCGCGTTGGTACAATCAGATTGAGCAGAATCTGGAAAGCGGTTCTCGGTAAGACCAGACTTCTTAGGTCCATCTTTCGTTTTGTGCAATGCCGCCGCTCCCTGTTGGTCGCGTCGACTTGAGTGTATAGAATTCGGAAAAGGGGCAAGTCTGGTTTTGCGATGGGGGTCAACCGGAATGGAAGTGGCTATTTCCAGGTCTCGTCGAGCGGGGGTGAGCCCCGCGCCAGACGAGCCATCCGCACAACAACTGGTCGAAATCTATCGTCTGATGTTTCTCTCCCGCGCGGTGGACGACCGCGAGATCCTTCTCAAACGCCAGCAAAAGATCTTCTTCCAGATTTCAGCCGCCGGTCATGAAGCCCTGCAGGTGGGCGCGGCGCTGGCTTTGCGTCCCGGTTACGACTGGTTCTTTCCCTACTATCGCGACCGCGCACTTTGCCTGGCGCTGGGCGTCACGCCCTACGACATGATGTTGCAGGCCGTGGGCTCGGCCGACGATCCGGCCAGTGGAGGGCGTCAGATGCCGACGCACTGGAGCAGCCGTTCCCTGCACATTGTCAACGGTTCTTCTTCTACAGCCACGCAGTTGCTTCACGCCGTGGGCTGCGCCGAGGCGGGCCGCTATTTCAGCCGCCATCCCGAAGCGGCCGTCAAAGATCCGGGCGACTACCGCGAGTTTCGCGACGTCGAATTTCACGGCGACGAGGTGGCTCTGGCCACGGTGGGCGAAGGCTCGACTTCGCAGGGCGAGTTCTGGGAGGCGATGAACACGGCGTCGAACGAGAAACTGCCTGTGATCTTCATGGTGGAGGACAACGGCTACGCCATCAGCGTTCCCGTCGAGGTAAATACGCCGGGTGGAAACATCTCGCGGCTGGTCGCCAATTTTCCCAACTTCCATTTTGCCGAGATCGACGGCAACGATCCCGTGGCGAGCTTGCGCGCCTTCGAGCAGGCGGCGGCGCACTGCCGGGCGGGCCGCGGTCCGGCGCTGGTGCATGGCCACTGCGTGCGGCTTTACTCGCATTCGCTGTCTGACGATGACAAAAACTATCGCTCCGCGGCCGAGCGCGAGGCCGATGCGCTTTGCGATCCCATCGCCAGAATGCGCACGCGCCTGATTGCGGACGGAATCCAGACGACCGCGGAATTAGACGCACTGGAACACGAGCTTGGACATGAAGCCGCCGAGGCCGCCGAGCGCGCGCTGCACGCGCCGTTGCCGGCCGTGGAGAGCATCACCACGCACGTCTACTCTGAGGATCTCGATCCTACGCGCGCCGCGTTTGCCACGGAGCAGCCGGATTTCGCCCCCGAAGATGTGGGGCAAAAGGCCGCGGCGCACACCATGGCCGACCTGATCAATCATTGCCTGCGCGACGAGATGCGCCGCGACGAGCGCATCGTGATCTATGGCGAAGACGTGGCCGACGCCAGCCGCAAGGAGGCGCTCAACGAGGCAAAAGGCAAGGGCGGTGTCTTTAAACTGACCGCCGGCCTGCAAACCGAATTTGGCTCGGAGCGCGTTTTCAACTCGCCGCTGGCTGAAGCCAACATTGTGGGCAGGGCCGTGGGCTATGCGTTGCGCGGCATGAAGCCGGTGGTAGAAATTCAATTCTTTGATTACATTTGGCCAGCCATGCACCAGATTCGCAATGAGTTAGCCTTGTTGCGCTGGCGCTCCAACGGAGCCTGGTGCGCGCCTGCGGTCATTCGCGCGCCCATTGGCGGCTACCTCACCGGCGGCTCTATATACCATTCGCAATCCGGCGAAAGCATCTTCACGCACATCCCGGGGCTGCGCGTCGTGTTTCCCTCCAACGCGCTCGACGCCAACGGCCTGCTGCGCACGGCAATCCGCTGCGACGACCCGGTTCTTTTCCTCGAGCACAAGCGGCTCTATCGCGAGACCTATGGACGGGCGGCGTATCCGGGACCGGATTTTGCGATTCCGTTCGGGAAGGCGAAGATCGTGCGGCCCGGCACGCACATCACCCTCGTCACCTACGGAGCACTGGTGCCGCGCGCATTGCAGGCCGCGGCTCAGGCCGAGCGGCTGCATGGGATCGATGTGGAGATTGTCGATCTGCGTACGCTCAGTCCCTTTGACTGGGAGGCGATTGCCACCTCGGTGCGCAAGACCAACCGCGTGATTGTGGCGCACGAGGACATGCTGAGCTGGGGTTACGGCGCGGAGATTGCGGCGCGCATTGCCGATGAGCTTTTCGACGATCTCGACGCTCCGGTGCGGCGCGTCGGCGCGATGGATACCTTTGTGGCCTACCAGCCGAAGCTCGAAGACGCAATCCTTCCTCAGCCGGAGACGATTCTGAAGGCGATTGTGGATTTGAAGAGGTATTGACGGCGCGGCCGCGCTCAGTCGCCGGCCAACAACGCATTCACAGCCTCAGGCAGGGAAGCGAAGCGCAGATCCGCAAGCTTCGCGGCTTCTTCACCACCCGGTTTGCGGCGTTCCGCATAGCCTTCGATAAAGATTGTCTTCATTCCCAGGCGATGGCCGAATTCGATATCCACATTCGAGTCGCCGATCATCACGCTCGTTGCCGCAGTAATCTCAGGAAACCGCGCAACCGCTTGCTCGAAGAGTCCCGGCAATGGCTTGCGGCAGTTGCATTGGTCCGCTTCGTGCGGGCAGATGAAGAATGCATCGATGCGCGCGCCCTCAAGTTCGAGCAGGCGCTGAAATTTCGCGTGGATCGCATCCAGGTCTGCCGCTGTATACAGGCCCTTCGCGATGCCGCGCTGATTTGAGACCACCACGACGCGCAAACCCGCATCATTCAGCCGCCGCACCGCCTCGGGCACGCCGGGCAGCACGCGAAACTCCTCCCAACGCGTCACGTACCGGTGCTCCGGCATTTTTTCGTTCAGAATGCCGTCGCGGTCGAGAAATACCGTGCGCAGGCCCGCGGCCCATGCCCGATTTGTGGAACGGATCATTTTGTCATGATAGCAATGTGTCCGCCCAGCTCTGCCAGAGCGACAGTGATCTGAGCCCATCGCCGGGGCAGCCCGGATACAATACGGGGATGGACTTTCGCACCCATTTTGAACGCATTCCCGGGCCCACGCGGCGCAACGACCTGCGCGAGGCGGTTCTTCCGGCATGAGGAATTTCCTGCGCCTGTTGCGCTATGGGCTGCCGTATACGCTCGAATGGCTGCCCGGGGTCGTGCTGTCGGCGCTGGTGGGCGCGCTGGACGTCTTCCGCATCCTGTTGCTGGAGCCAATTTTCGATCGTGTGCTGGACCCGCGTGCGCCGGAAGGCCCGATCATGATCGGCCTTCCCAAATCAGATTGGCACTTCGATCTACGCACCCTCGTTCCTCACTTTGGCCGTCTGCATATGCACAATGCATGGACCGTGGTGGCCTTTGCTTTGGTCGTGACTACCGTTCTGAAGGGCCTTTGCGACTATCTGGGCAACTACCTGGTGAATTATGCCGGCTTTGGCACGATTACGGATTTGCGCAATCATCTCTACGAGGCCACGCTGCGCCGCTCTTCGAGTTTCTTTCACAAGCATCCGACCGGCACCATCCTTTCCACGCTGATCAATGATGTAGATCGCGTGCAGACCGCGCTGAGTTCGGTGCTGGGCGATTTTCTGCAGCAGTTTTTCACGTTTGTAGTGGCGATGGCTTGGGTGATTCACCTCGGCGGCTACCTGAGCTGGGTGCTGGTTCTCTTTATTCCCGTCGTCATCACCTCGGTGCGCAAGATAGGCGGGGCGGTGCGCACGCGCACGCGCACCGGCCAGGACAAGCTGGCTGAGGTGCAGAACATTCTGCACGAGACCGTGACCGGCAATCGCATTGTGAAGGCGTTCAATACCGAGCTGTGGGAGATTCTACGCTTCAAAAAAGCTGCCAAGAGGCTTTTCCGCGCCAATTTGCGCAGCGTGCGGGTCCAGTCCATCAGCTCGCCGCTGATGGATACTGTGGGCGCGATCGCCATGGCGGTATTGCTCTGGATCGGGCGCAACGAGATCAAGAGTAACGCCATGTCGATCGGCGCCTTTGGCGCTTTCATTTTTCTGCTCTTCAAGCTCTACGATCCGTTGCGCCGCTTCGCGTTTTTCTACAACAGCTTTCAGCAGGCCATGGGTGCATCCGTGTCGATCTTCTCTTTCCTTGACGCCGAGGACGACGTGAAGGAGCGCCCGCATGCGTCCACCTTCACGCGCTTCCGCCAGGCGATCAAGTTCGAGAACGTGGGATTCTCCTACTCGAGCGACGAGGGCGAGCACCAGATTCTGCACAACGTGGATCTCGAGGTGAACGCAGGCGAAGTGCTTGCATTGGTCGGACCCAGCGGCGCAGGCAAGTCCACGCTGGTCAATTTGATTCCGCGCTTCTTCGATGTAACTTCAGGGCGCATTCTCATCGACGGTCATGACGTGCGCGAGTTGACTCTGGCTTCGCTGCGACGCCAGGTTGCACAGGTGACGCAGGAGACGATCCTCTTCAACGACACCGTGCACAACAATATCGCCTACGGCAAGCCGGATACAAAGGCGTCTTTGGTGGAGCAGGCGGCGCAAAACGCTCTGGCACATGACTTCATCCTGAAGTTGCCGCAGGGCTATGCGACGGTCATTGGCGAAAAGGGATTTCGCCTGTCGGGCGGCGAGAAGCAGCGCATTGCCATCGCCCGGGCCATCCTGAAGGATGCGCCCATCCTTATCCTCGACGAAGCCACGTCGGCGCTCGACTCGGAGAGCGAGTCGCTGGTGCAGGCGGCGCTGGCCAACCTGATGCAGAGCCGTACCGTGGTTGTGATCGCACACCGGCTTTCGACCATCCGCCGCGCCAACCGCATTGCCGTGCTTGAGGAAGGCCGCATTACCGCGACCGGATCGCACGAAGAACTGCTCACCGCGTCGCCGACTTATCAGAAGCTCTATCAGTTACAGTTCATCGATATGCCCGACAACCAGACAGGGAACGGCTGGTCGCACGAGGCGGTGCTGGTTCGGGAGGCACAGGAGTAAGAATGGCAATTTATTCGATGACCGGATTTGCGCGCGTGCAGGTTCGCGTGCCTACCGGCGATGAGGATCAGCTCAGCTACACACTCACCCTCAAGAGCGTGAATCACCGCTTTCTCGATCTTCAATTGCGGCTTCCGTCGGGCCTGGACGCTTTGGAAGTGGAGTTGCGCAAGGTGCTGAAGGAGAACCTCGTCCGCGGACACGTGGATGTGAATCTCTCTCTAGAGCGCAACGCCCAGGCCAAGGCTGGATTCAATCGCGAGCTGATTGCGGGTTATCTCGCCGCTTTCGACGCGGCGCGGCGCGAGCACGGGGTCGAGGGCGCACCGGATCTGAACGCAGCGCTGCGCCTTCCGGGAGCCCTGCAAGGCGAGGATCGCAAAGACGACGATCTGGCCGCGCTCACCGCGAGTGTCATGGATCAAATGGTTCCGCTTGTGGAGCAGTTGAAAGCCATGCGCGCCCGCGAAGGCGAAGCCCTGGAGACGATTTTAATCGGCACACTGGACCGGCTCGCCGCAGCCACCGCAAGCGTCGCCGAGCTGCGCCCGGAGATTGAGCAGCGCTACCAGGAGCGGCTGGCGCAGCGGCTTTCCGCGGTTACTGGACCGGAATTCAACCAGCAGAGAGTGCTCGAGGAAGTGGCTGTGCTTGTCGAGCGCAGCGATATCAGCGAAGAACTGGCGCGCATGGCCGCGCACATCGAACATTTTCGCGAATTGCTCAGCGCCGGCGGTGAAGCCGGCAAGAAACTCGATTTCCTGCTGCAGGAGATGAACCGCGAGGCCAACACGCTGCTTTCGAAGACCGGCGGCGTGAGCGGGAAGGGAATGCGCATTACCGAGCTTGGACTGGCCATGAAGGCGGAGATTGAGAAGGCGCGCGAACAGATTCAGAATGTGGAGTGAGGCAGGGAGCAGGGATCAGGGGTCAGGGAACGACTTACAGCTCGATGAATATCCGGGCCTGAAACCTGACCCCTGAAACCTGACCCCTCAAGAAAGGGATCGACGAACTTTGGCAGGCATTCTTTTCATCATCTCGGCGCCGTCAGGCTCCGGCAAGAGCACGTTAGTGAGCGAACTGCGCAAGCAGGTGAGCGGCGTCGACTTCGCGGTGTCCTGGACCACGCGCGCACCGCGTGGATCGGAGGAGAACGGCCGCGAATACCACTTCACCACGCGCGAAGAGTTTCTGCGCATGGTGGATGCCGGGATGTTTCTGGAGCACGCGGAGGTCTTCGGGAACTTGTATGGCACGTCGCGCCAGTCGCTCGACGAAGCGCTCGCGGCGGGGCACGATCTGATGCTCGACATCGACGTGCAGGGCGCCGCACAGGTGCGCTCCCGGATGCCGGAAGAGGTGGGCATTTTTGTATTGCCGCCAAATCCCAAGGTCCTGCGCACGCGTTTGCGCAACCGCAGCCGCGCCGAGGGCGTAGTGGTTGAGGACGAACTGTTTCGCCGTCTCGGCCAGGCGCGCAAGGAGATTGAGAATTATCGCCAGTACGGCTATATTCTCATCAATGACGTTCTCGACAGGGCGGTAGCGCAACTGGAAGCCATTGTGCTGGCTGAACGCTACTATCGCAATGGCGAACCCATTGCCTACCGTTCCCGCCGTGTGTTGGAGGTCGCCGCGGCCTGCCTGCTGTCGAATTCGCAGGAGCGGCTCAAACCTGTGCTGGAGGCCTTTGGCATCGATGGAGGCCCCGACCAGCAGCAGCTACTTTTTGGAGGAGACTCCGATGACGATTGAGACCAGTTTCGATTCCAATTACCGCAAGGTTCTGGTCGCGGCTCGCCGTGCCCGCCAAATCCAGAGCGGGGCCCATGCCCTGGTCCCCACGCATTCCACCAAGGCCTGCCGCATTGCCCAGGACGAGATCAACGCCGGGAAGATTTCTTACGTGAAGAACAACGAGGCGGAAGTGACCAAGCCGCTTGTTGAAGGTCCGGCTATTCCCATTCTGCTCAGCTGAGCAGTTCTTAGTTCGCAGTTCACAGCTTGCGGCGGCCGATCGCACAGGGCCGAGAAACGCGAACCATGAACTGTGAGCTGCGAACTGTCCGCTGAACTACAATCGACATCATGAGAGTGACGGTAGGCGTCTCCGGCGGAATTGCCGCATACAAAGCGGCGGAGCTGGTGCGCGCGCTGCAACGCCAGACGGTGGAAGTGCATGTCGTCATGACCGCAGGAGCGCAGAAGTTCGTCCAGCCGCTTACATTCGCGGCGCTCACCGGGCACAAAGTGATCACCAGTCTCTGGGAAGACTGGGACGCGGAAGATGCCGCGGAGCAGAACGGCATCGACCACATCGTCGAGGCGCAATGGGCCGATGCGCTCGTGGTCGCTCCCGCCACGGCGAACATTCTGGCCAAGTTTGCGCACGGTCTCGCCGACGATTTTCTCTCAACCATGTATCTCGCCACCGCCGCGCCGGTGCTGGTTGCGCCGGCGATGAACGTGAACATGTGGAACCATCCCGCCACGCAGGCGAACCTGGAGATTTTGCGCCAGCGCGGCGTAGGCATCGTGGAGCCGGGAACCGGCGACCTGGCCTGCGGCATGGTCGGCGCGGGGCGCATGGCAGAGCCGGAGGCGATCGCCGAAGCGGTTTTGAAGACGCTCGGCGGCCGTCACGATCTGCGGGGTGAGGTGGTGCTGGTTACCGCGGGTGGCACGCGCGAGGCGCTCGACCCGGTGCGCTTTATCGGCAACCGCTCCAGCGGGAAGATGGGTTACGCGCTGGCCGAGGCTGCGCGGAGCCGCGGCGCAAAAGTGATTTTGATCAGCGGACCCTCGGCGCTGCACGCGCCGGCGCACTGCGAACTGGTGAGGATCACGACCGCCGACGAAATGCGCAACGCCGTGCTCGAGCGCATGAACGAGGCCACGCTGGTCATCAAGTCCGCGGCCGTGGCGGATTATCGGCCGGTTGCCGCCTCCGCGCAGAAGCTCAAACGCACCGGCCCACTGACTCTGGAGCTTACGCCGACCGAGGACATTCTGGCCGAGGTGGTGCGCCGCCGCCGGCCGGGGCAGCTCATCGTGGGATTTGCAGCCGAAACCGAAAACCGTATGGAAAACGGCCGCGCCAAATTGCTCGGGAAAGGCGCCGATGCGATCGTGGTCAACGATGTGGCCAGTGAGGGAATGGGTATAGATGCCGACACCAATGCGGCGACATTTCTTACGCGTACTACATCCGTTGAGTTGCCCGAGATGCTCAAGCGCCAGCTCGCCGACCGTATTCTCGACGAGATTCTCACGCTCCGTCGCCCTCGGTCCGTGGTGGTCGAGGTCAATGAGCACGAAGATGCGCGAACCGCTCAGGACCGCGTGTTGAGCGAGAGCCTTCCGGTGGGCGCTGGCCGCGGCCAACTGATCGTGGAGTAGGGACCATGAAATTTACCTTCACATTGCCCGACCCTGAAGCGACTGTTATCGAGTTTTATCGAAGCGCTCTTTGGGGAGGGGTTTGGATCAAAGCCAACGGCCAAAAGGTCTTTAGCAAAAGTGCATTCAATCCGTCGAGCCAGATTTCTTTTTCTCTCACTTGCAATTACCAGTTCTCGCTGCCCGGTTCTTCGCCGCGCCACGTTTGCATTACAAAGAAGAGGCCGTTTCTCTTTGCTGGTTTCCGCCGCAACCGTTACATCGTAACCTTTAACGGCCAGCCGATCGAAGAGCATTTTGGGTATTAGGCTGTTTGTGAATGAAGGCAAGGCAGTCTTGCTAAGGCGCGGGGACGCGCAATCTGAACTCTGCTTTCCTTCGAGGATGGACCTTTGGCGCGCACGCTCAATCCCGCCACTCGCGAAGCTCTTGCCGAACGGCTGCGCTTCTATCGCGACCTCGGCCTGACGGATTTTTATCGCAGAGATGTGGAACCTGCCGCCGCAATCGATGATCCGAAGCTGAGCCGGAGCGTGGCTGAGGAACTGGCGGAGCGCGAGGGGCTTTTGCAAGCTGCCATTGAGGCCGCGGCGCAACCTGCGGCTGAGACTCCAGTGGAGCAACCAAACTTTTTCGGAGAGGAAACCACGATCAAGGCCCGCAAGACATTTCACGCCCCGGAAATCGGCGCCGTTGTTCCCGCGGAGGAGCGCGCTGCCGCGCTCAAGGCGATTCGCGAAGAGATTGGCGACTGTACGCGCTGCGCTCTGCACAAGGGCCGGCACTCGATCGTATTTGCCGATGGCTCGCCGGCGGCGCGCCTGATGTTTGTGGGCGAGGGGCCGGGCGCCGACGAGGACGCGCAGGGATTGCCCTTTGTGGGCCGCGCCGGGCAACTGCTCAACAACATGATCTCCGCTATGGGACTGAAGCGCGAGGAGTGCTACATCGCCAACGTGGTCAAGTGCCGTCCGCCGGGCAATCGCACGCCCGAGCCCGAGGAGGCCAACACTTGCACGCCGTTTCTCTTCCGGCAGATCGACGTGGTGCGTCCGCAGGTGCTGGTGGCGCTGGGAGCGACAGCGGCCACTTATTTGCTGGGGGCGCGCCAGCCGTTGGCCGGGCTGCGCGGCCGCGTGCACGCCTTTCGCGGCATGAGCCTCATCGTCACCTATCATCCGGCGTTTCTGCTGCGCGACCCGCGCCAGAAGAAGGAAGCCTGGGCCGATTTGCAAATTGCGATGAAGGAATTGGGGCTGAAGGCGCCGGGGAAGGGGTGAGCGCAGCCGGCTCTATGTGGCGAGCTAATTGAGCGGAATCTCAATTTCGGTATAGCTTCCTGGCGTGCTTGCGTTGACGGCGGCAGCAACCTTATCCAGATGCAGGCGGACGACGCGCCAGGTTGAGTTTCCGAGGACCGCGATGGCGATCCTTCGTGCGCTCAAATTCTGCTGGTAGCGGATTCTCTTGTCGGTGGTGAGCAGAAGGTCGAACCCGTCGTCCTCGGCTGCCTTGAGCAGGTCGCCGTTGGAAATTACATCCCAGCCGCGATCTCTTGCCTCCGTGACTTCATGGACCGAGAGAGCTGCGGCGATGCCGCTTGGGGTGCCGTGGTCAAACAGAATGCGCATGGGGCATTCTTTCGGGGACCGGGGAAACTGGCTGCCCGTCGAGGCTGCGGGCGGCAAACTCGAGTACGGCCTGAATCTGTTCCGGCGTCACATGGAACTGCTCGACGATCTCGTCGATGCTCGAACCCGCTTCAAGATTCTCGAATACGGTGGCGACGGGCATACGGGTGTTGCGAAAGACCCATTCGCCGCTCCGCCTTTCAGGGACGCTTTCGACAGCCGGGCATTGGGACCAGTCGAGGACAGCCATTCTCCTAACCTCCCCCTTATTTTAACCCCGGTTGCCGCGCTCACACCGTCCCTAAGGGTCCGACTGCCATTGAAGTCCAGGCGAGGGTTCGCCCCCTCAGCGCGCGGTCCAGCACATTTCGGATACGATGGACGCACGGTTCCCTTGTAGCCAGCTACCATAGTTCATCCGAAGAGGTCATCGCATGAGCCAGCCGAACCCGCCTTTGCCACCCCCGATCCGCAAGCACCACGACTCCGACAAGGTGCGCCCCATGTACGCGCGCCACTCGCTGTTGGGGCCAACGCCGCGCCACTCCATCCCCGTGGACGGCATGTCCCCCTCAACCGCCTACAACCTCATCCACGACGAGTTGATTCTCGACGGCAGTTCGCGCTTCAACCTGGCCACCTTCTGCAGCACATGGATGGAGCCTGAGGCGCACAAGCTGATGGCCGAGACCTTCGACAAAAACATGATCGACAAGGACGAGTACCCGCAGACCGCGGAGCTCGAAATGCGCTGCGTGCA
>JBEKIE010000038.1:0-36302 GCA_050011915.1 Occallatibacter sp. | reverse complement strand
CCGACGGAATTCGCATTTTGAAAGCAATTTATTCGCAAACCGGAGCCGCAATCCTCAGCGGCACACCATGGACCCAGTATCTTGCGGAAGAAGTGGCAAGCAAGAACTCACAACCAGCGGGCACGGAGGTCTGAAATGCACACAACATACGAAACCGCGAACCAAGCGAGTTTTCCTTCCTACCTGAAGGGCGAATTCTTCAAAGCGTTGCCGGCCGAAGCTCTGGCCGATCTCGAACACCTGTTCGCGCCTTCAAATTATCCCACTGGCATGGTTCTCTTCTGCGAGACGCAACCGGCCTCCGGCATTTACGTGGTTCTCGAAGGCGAGGTCAAGCTTTCCATCAACTCGCCTGACGGCCGCCGCCTGAGTTTCCGCATCGCCAAGGCGGGCGAAGTGCTGGGCCTTTCCTCCGCGCTCTCCGGCGGCGCCTACGAAATGACCGCGGACACAATGTATCCGGCAAAAATCGCGCACATTTCGCAAGCGGTCTTTCTGCAGTTTCTCTCCCGTCATCCCGCCGTCTATCAGTCGGTGGCTCGCGAGATGGTCCGCACCTACCACACCGCCTGCGAGCAACTGCGCATGGTGGGTCTGTCGACTTCGGTGCCCGAGCGCCTGGCGCGGCTGCTGCTGGTTTGGAGCGACGTACCCGGTCAGAAGCCTGAGCGGGCGTCGCGTTGCCGCCTCTCGCTCACGCACGAGCAGATCGGCGAGTTCATCGGCGCTTCGCGCGAAACCGTGACGCGCACCTTGAGCTCATTCAAGAACCATCACCTGGTGGCTCAGCACGGATGCACGCTGACCATCCCCAGCCGCGTGGCTCTGGAAAGCTACGCGCGCGGGTAGAACCGTAGATTTCAATCTCCGAGGAAAGACAATTAAGCTGGCCGTTTGCCGGATCTGTGCACTGTTGGAAAGCGTAGCGCAGAATCGGTGAGCGGCCTATTTTTTTTTGCGAAAGGCATCTAGCGGAGCGGGTCGTCGTACCATCCGCGCCACATGGAACGCGCGTGACGCAATGGGGCGATCACCAGTGGGTTCGTCCACAGCAGAGTGCGCCAAAGAGCCCACTGATCGAAGCGGCGGCACGAGGGGCTCACCCTGAGTTCATCGATGAAGCGCACGCTGCCTCCGGCGTGGCGGGCGTGTTTGCGCATCCGCGCGTAGAAATCCACATCTTCAGCCATGAACAGCGATTCGTCATAGCCGCCCAGTGCGGTGAATATGTCCCGAAGGCAGAATTGTGCTGCGCCTTGAGCCATGCCAAGGGACCTGCCCATCACTCGCCACATTCCTAAATAAACGCGGACACTTCGTTTCTTTGGCCGGTATTCGGTGTCCACGGCGCCTCCCACACAACCCGGAGCGGCGCACGCCTGGTGAATGCGCTGCAGCAGCTCCTCGGGCATGTGAGTATCCGCATCGAGAAAAACCAGCGCCCTTCCCTGCGCGGCTGCCGCCCCGCGGTTCCGCACGCGCGCAATATTGTGCTCCGATTCTGCAACCACGTTTGCCCCGAGCGAACGCGCGACCATTGCTGTCGCATCGGTGCTGTTGTTGTCGACGACGATCACTTCGGTGTTCGCGACCTCTCGCGCACGGAGATGCAACGCCGAGCGCTCAACGGCCTGGAGCGTGGCAGGCAGATAGCCCTCTTCGTTGAAGGCGGGAACGATCACGGAGATGGAGGGCCTGTCGTTCTTCATCGAAACCCCGAAATCAGAGGAAGCATTCAGGTTCTAGAGCTGGTAGCTGGCAGCTGGAAGCTGTGTTTCCGCAATGCCAACTGTGCCGCGTGATAGCCGCACATACCGTGCACGCCGCCGCCGGGAGGCGTTGACGCGGAACATAGATACAGATTCGGCGCGCTCGTCGCGTAATTGCGCAGGGTGGGGTGGAAAATCATCTGGCGCAGCGACAATATGCCGCCGGCGATGTCGCCGCCCAGAAGATTCGCGTCCATACTTTCGAGAGTGGCCGGCGTGGAAACGTGGCGCGCCAGAATGCAATCGCGGAAACCGGGCGCGAAGCGCTCGATCTGCGCGTCGATGCGGTTTTCCATCTTGGCGCGCTCCGCCCTATCGAACGTCGACCCGATCGGCACGTGGCAATAGGCCCACAGCACATGTTTGCCCTCGGGCGCGCGCGTGCCATCGAAAAGCGTGGGTTGTGCAGCCAGCACGAACGGCTGTTCCGCGTACCGGCCCTGCGCGACGGCGCACTCGGATGCGGCAATCTCTTCGAACGTTCCGCCAAGATGCACCGTAATGGCTCTCCGGCATTCCTGAGCGCGCCACGGGACCGGCTCCGCAAGCGCGTAGTCGATCTTGAATGCGCCCGGCCCATGCCGGAATCGCTCGAGCGCGCGCCGATAGCCGTTCGCGAGCCGGTCGCCGGCAATCGCCAGCAGTTGCCGCGGCGCAGTGTCGAAGAACACCAGCTCGCTGTCTGTTTCGAGCTCTTTGAACGCCGCCGCGTCGATGCGGCGCGACGTATGCACCGTGCCTCCCAGCGATTCGAGGGTTCCGGCCAGCGCCTGTGCAATGGCCCGTGCGCCGCCGCGCGGTATCGGCCAACCCACCGCATGAATCAGGATGCCGAACATCCAACCGACCGTCGCGCTCAACGGCTCGTCGAAGCTCAGGCAGGAGTGGCCCGCCAATCCCGCAAAGACTGCGCGCGTTCGCTCGTTCGAAAAGTGACTCTTCGCAAAGCCTTGCGCGGATTGGAGCGCGCTCAATCCGAATCGCATCATGCGTAGCGGATGACGCGGCATGCGCAGGAGCGGCCCCAACGCATCCTCGGCAAATTCCTGCCAATTGTCCGCCGCGGGCTGCATCAAACGCCGCCACGCCTTGCCGTCTTCGCCCAGCGCGCGCTCAGTTGCATCCAGGTCGCGCTCCAGAACGACTGCGGTTCCATCGTCAAGCGGATGCGCGAGCGGCGCTTCGCCGTGGATCCACTCCAATCCAAACTCCGCGAGCGGAAGCGTACTGAAAAACGGCGACCCTGCCGCGAAGGGATGCACGGCCGAGCCAAAGTCATGCAGAAATCCCGGCAGCGTGAGCGGCATTGTGCGCGTTGCGCCGCCCGGCTCGGCTTCGGCCTCGTAGACATCCACGCGCCGCCCGGCCTGTGCGAGCACAATCGCGGCGGCCAGCCCGTTCGGGCCCGATCCGATTACGCAGGCGCGGCTCATCGTCTCATCGTACTCCGTGTCATTCTCCTCGCCCGCTGGCTTGCTGACTCGCTGTCTAATCGTGCGGCGGCAACTCCTCCGGCCACTCCACCGCAGCAAAGCGGCCGTCAGCGGTGATCGTCAGCTCCGGCGCATAGAGGCCGAGCGATTCGCGCCGCCACCAGTCGCCGGTATTGCGCTTTTCATCCATCGATGTAAACCAGTACTGCCACAGCACCGCACGCACGTAACGCGGCGGCATCTGCGGAAACGGATTGCCGCGGAACAACCCCAGCACTTCGTTGTCGCCAAGGAGCAGCCGCTCCTCGGTGATGGGAACAATCTCGTTCTCGCGCCATTCGCCCAGCGACGCGAACCAAAGGTTCCAGTCGAAGCGCGGCTGGTAGGGCGCGTAGATGCGCGGCGCTTCGTTGAGCGCCTGCGGCTTGTTTCGGAACTCGTAAGCAATCCAGTTGACGCCGTCGTTCGAGCCCTGGAATTCGATCTCATAGCGGCCGCGCGTCATCACGGCGAAGAGGCCGTACTGATTGGCGATACGGAATGGCTCGAGCGCCTCGATGGGTTGGACGGGCAGATGCACGTGGCGAAACGGAATCGCGATCATCTCCGCGGTGGTCACGTAGGCGATCCACGTGAGCAGTAATGCCGTCACCGACAATCGCGTAATCCACCAATAAAAAGCGGGCCGGCTCTGCGTTGAAGGTCGCAGATTCCTGCCTTCATGCGCCGAGGCTATCCCTGCTGCCGCGTCAGGCTCGTCCACCGTGAACAGGGTGATCGGCTGATCGTCGCTCGTTTCCATGCGCGGCTCCGGCAGTGCTTCCGGCTCGCTCGGGCGGAAGCGCGCGGGCACGAGGCGCAGCAGGAACTTGTCGTCGAGCAGCAGAAAGCCGAGCGCAAGCACCAGGTAGTTCAAGAATGTGTAGTTGGCGGTGAGAATTACGCCGATCTCCCACGGCGTCACGATGCAGAAGCAGATCAGCCGCACGCGCCGCGGAAAGAACAGCATGAAAACAATTCCCAATTCCAGCGCCAGTGTACCGGCGGCCGTGGCCGCATGGAACCAGTGCGGCAAATGCTCGGCGTACCAGCCGACCCACGTGGGAAGCGGTCCGTTCTGGTAGTACTCGTCCATGGCCGTGAAGTTGCGCCACTGCGAGTCGCCGCTCGCCAGCTTCACCATGCCCGATTCGAAATAAATGCGGAACCACTCCCATTGCAGAAGGAACCAGCTGGCGCGCGTGGGCGGACAGCTCGCGCCCCATCCCGGCATCAGCCCCGGCGGCGCAAAGAACAGCGCGAGAAATCCGGCTTCGAGCAGCATGCCATCCGATTGATAGCCCGAAAACACCTGGGACGCGCCGACAAACGAGAGAAAGCAGATGAAGCAGATGAAGAAACTGAGACGCGGCCACAGGTTGAAGAAGGCGGCAATCGCTGCCAGCATTCCGGTCCACGTGACCGCCATGAGCATCGCCGAGCTCGTCGAAATCCAGTAGAGCGATGGCGCATACCAGAAGCGCGACACGCCGAGCTGTTGTGCGATCGCAGCCAGATACTGCCCTGCGGGAAGAATTCCCTCGGGACCGATGAGACCCTTGATTTGAAACAACAGCGAATAAAACGCGGAGAAGTATATGAGGGCGAGCGAACGCAAAACAATCCATCGCGGAACCAGCCGTCCTCGCGGGCCACGGCGCGAGTCAAACAGCCATCGGAAGAGGTCGACGATTTTGCGCCAATTCATGTCTCGATCAGAATACCGGCCAGACATCTCTCTGTCACAATGATCGCGGGCGACTTTCCTCCGCAAAGCAGTTGACCCGCAAGCGCCAAAGGAGTATCAAGGCAGAGTCATGATTCGAACCAATTTTGCTGTGCTTTTTGCCCTGTCTGCAATCGCATCAACCGGATTGGCCGCCGCGCAAGCCACACCGCCAGCCGCGCAAGCTGTTCCAGTCCAAAACTCGGCAGCCGCTCCAGCCCAAAGCCCAACGCCCGCGCCACGCAGCAGGGCTGCCGGCCCGGCCAATCAAGGCCGTGTGCAGCTCGACCAGTACCTCGACGGCATCGCGGCGCAATATGCCGCCAGCCGTGCGGCCGCAGTCGCCGCCATCCACACGCGGGAACAGGCCCAGGCGCGCCAGGTGAAAGTGCGCAGCCTGATTCTCTCGCTCATCGGCGCGTTTCCCGAGCGTACGCCTCTCCACGCGAAAGTGGTGGGCGAAACGAAAGTGGCAGGCGAAAACGGGGCCGAGGGCTTTCGCATTCGCAAAGTGCTTCTTGAAAGCCAGCCCAATTTCTTTGTAACCGCGTTGCTCTACGTTCCCGATGGCGACGCACCCGGCGGTAAACGCGCCGCGATCATCATGACTCCCGGGCACGGTCCTTCAGGGAAAGCCGGCGATGCACCCATGGCCGCAACCTTTGCGCGCAACGGATTCATTGTGCTTTCTTACGACCCCATTGGCCAGGGCGAGCGGCTGCAGTACCCCGATCCCCGCAAGCCCGGAGCCACACTGGCCAGGGCTGCCACCGGCGAACACGGCGAAGCCAGCTTGCAGCCCATGCTCATTGGCGAAACCTTCGCCAAGTACGAGATCTGGGATGCCATGCGCGGCGTGGACTATTTGGCCTCGCTTCCTGAAGTCGATCCGCATCGCATCGGCGCTGTCGGCTGCTCGGGAGGAGGTACGGTCACCGCGCTTACCAGCGCTCTCGATACGCGCATCGCGGCTACCGGCACGGCATGCTACATCACCTCGTTCGACGCCTTGCTGCCCGCGCTAGGCCCGCAGGACGCAGAACAATCGACGCCGCGCTTCATCTCCTCGGGTCTGGGATTTCCCGATTGGATTGAGCTGGACGCGCCGCGTGCTTACGCCGTGCTCTCCACCTACGCCGACATGTTTCCTTTTGCGGGCGCGCGCGAATCGGTGATTGAGGCTCGCCGCTTTTACTCACTCTTCGATCCGGCAAGCACCGGCACGTCCGTGGGCGGCGCGGCTCCATCCGTTCCGCCAACGCCAACCGTGCCGGCACTCAACACCGATACCACGAACCACATTTCTCTTGACGCAAAGTTGCAGTGGATCACCGGCCCCGGCGGCCACGGCGCGCTGCAGCCCATCATGGGCAACATCGTCAGCTTCTTCCTTCGCAACTTGCAGCCCGGCGCTGACGCGGACCATCCTATTGTTCCCGCAGGCGGCAATCCACGCACAGTCCCGGCGTGGATCGCGAGCCTTCCCAAAAACGCGTTCCAGGTGACAACGACGGGCCAGGTAGCCACGAGCTTTCCGGACTGCGCCACCGTGTTCACGCTGAATAAGAAGCGCGCGGCGCACATCGTTCCCGCGCACCGGCCCATCATCGGATTTGCAGCACTCGGATCCATGATTCGCGAAGCCACCGGCGCGGCCGCCAATCCCGGTGCCGCAAAGTTTGACGCAGATCTGCTGAGCGCGAAAAGCGGACCGATCGCCTTTCCTTCGGAGGGCGGTCTGCACCTCGAGGCCGATCTCTACGTTCCCTCGAGCGCAGGTAAGCATCCGGCGGTCCTGCTCGTGGTTCCCCATTCGATTCACGGGACGGATGCGAGAGCGCGCGCCAAATTCGATGCGCTCGCTGCTGAGGGCAACGTGGTCCTTGCCATCACGCCGCGTCCCTCGCCACCGGGGACGGACGATATGAAGGCGCCCTTGCTCGGGCCCTTCTATCTGCTCAGCCTTCGTGCCGATCTGGTGGGCCGCACGCTGGTGGGCCTGCGTGTGGACGACGTGATCCGGGCGATCGACTATCTTTCCAGCCGCGCCGACGTCGATCCCGCGCACATATCGGCTCAGGCAAGCGGGCACATGGGGCTTGTGCTGCTGCATGCGGGCGTGCTCGATCGCCGCATTCGACCCATCGAAGTCGATCACGTGCTCATAAGCTATCGCAGTCTTCTCGATGCGCCGCTGCCGACCGGTGCGCCCGAGGATGTGATTCCCGGCGTACTGCTCCACTACGACATTCCCGATCTCGAGCGTGCCTTGCAGCCGCGGCTCACGGCGAGCGATCCGCTGAATGGCACGGACGACCTGAGCCAGGATTCGACGCCGCTCAAATCGCTGACCGGCGCAACGCCCTAACTCAACGGCGCCGCCGGCATGAGCTCGCCGAAAAGCGCTCCGGCCCATGCAATCGAGTGCAAGCGTACGGGACGAGCCACCGTGCCATTCGACTATAGTGTCAATCAACGTCACGTAATCGGTCCCACGCGCGGATTTCTGTGAGGTAGTTCCTTATGCGTCGCTTCATTCTCTCTGGATGGCTCTGCCTTTTTGCCAGTCATGCGTTCTGCGCCGCGCCCTCGGCTCTCTTTTACATGACCGATACACCCGATTCCGTCCGCTCGTTCCTCGCCCACGCGGGCAAGATCGATTTGCTTGTGCCTGCCTGGTACAACGTGGATGAAAACGGGCTAGTCGCCGGCGCCCCCAACAAAACGGTTCTCGCAGCGGCGCAAAGCCAGGGGCTGCCGGTAATGCCGATCGTCGCGCTCTTCGGAAAAAAGAATTTTCACGATCTGGCCGGCAACGAGGAAGCACAAAAGCGCATGAACGATGCTCTGCTCCGCGACGCAAAGCTGCAGGGCTACGTCGGCTTCCAGATCGATTTCGAGCATATCGATTATCTTGACCGCGATTTATTGACGGCGTTGGTCGCGCGCTCCGCCGAGGCGCTGCACGGCGCGGGCCTCAAGCTCACCATCGCCACCGTGCCCAATGCGCCCGGCTATCCAGGCAACGGCGGATTCTCCAAGTGGATGTACACGGACTGGCGCGGCGCCTACGATCTGGCCGCCCTCGCCAAATCCGTGGACCTGATTTGCCTGATGACCTACGACCAGCACACGCGCTGGACCATGCCCGGCCCGGTTGCCGGCTGGCAATGGACCGTCGACAATCTGGATTACGCGCTCCAGTTCGTGCCCAAAGAAAAGCTTTCGCTCGGAATTCCGCTCTACGGATACCACTGGTACACGGGCGCGCCCATCACGGATAAAACCACCGGCGATGAGCGGCCCAATTTGACCGGCGAATCCATCAAAGCGGCAGATGCCCTGCAACTGGCCTCCGAGTTTGCCGCCAAGCTCGACTGGGATGCGACCGACCATGCGGCTTTCTTTTGGTTTTACCGCGATCAGTTGCGCGAGTGGGTCTTCTATACCGATCAGCGCACGTTTCGCGACCGCTATCAATTGGCGGCGGATCGAGGTCTCGAGGGTTTTTGCTCGTGGTCGCTTGGTCAGGAGGATCCAGGCATCTGGACGGTTCTGCCGGATCGGACAGCGAGTCACTGAGCCGGCTCGTGAGCCGTCAGAAATTCTTCAATCCGTCGACATCCTTGAAGTCCACCACGTAAACGGTGTCACCGGCCAACGTGATCTCGGCTCCAAGAACCGACCCCGATGGAGCGACGTCGATGATCCGGACATCCTTGACTGGGCTCAGTTCCTCTGGCGTCCAGGCCGTGTCGTCCGTCTTGTGCAGCATGGCGGTGATCATCAACTCCATCGCCGGATTCTTGGCCTTGCGCTTTCGGTAAACGTACAACACCGTGCTCTCGTCCGCCTCCGCGTTGAACCCGCGATGCACCTGGCTTTCCACCCGGTCCCAACCGGAGTAAGCGATGAGCGCCACCTGGCGGCCGGGAATGGAGGCTGTGATGCCTCGCTCACTGCCTGTCTCGAAGGCGCGCACTACGGCGCTTTCTCCGCCCATGTGGGGCAGGCCGTAATGGCCAAGCGTAAGCTCGTGCTCGAAGGCGAGCCGGCAGCGGTCCACGCGCACCACGCCGCCCGGCACCGTGATCTCGGCCAGGTCGATGAGGTACCCGACACCATTGTTCGGCGGCTTGCGCAGGATCGACTGCCGGTAGAGCACTCCATTGCGGACGCCATTGAAGAGCATGCTTTGCGAAGTCACGTACGCGCCGCTCTTCGCTGCCGCATTATCGACGGTGCGGCCAGTCAGGTAAAAATTAATGTCGGCGCCGCGCAGATCGCGCGGGTCAAGGCTGCGGAAGCTGTACTCCTGCGATGTGCCGCCCTTGGGATTGTGGTCCTCCCAGGGGAAATGCGTATTGAACACCAGCTTGGAATAGTTGTGATCGTCGTCGTACACCTTGCCGGAGACGATCTCGGAGCTTCCGCTGCTGCCATGGTTCACCAGAACAATGCCCGGTTTTTCCAGAACCGTTCTCTTTGACTTCCTGCCCAGCTCAACCCACATGCCGTCGTTCTCTTTCGCCGTCCAGAAAGGCGCGTCTTCCGGCAAGGCCAGGCAGATGAACGGCAAAAACATGATGAACGGACTTGCCGGGCAACTGTAGCTCTGGATCGCGAATTCCCGATGGCCGTAAAAGCCCAGGCTGGGGATGTCGTTTTGGTAAAAGTCTTCCCGGCCGGTGAACTGCAGGATCGATCCGGAACACAAGCGCCGCGCCCATCCGGGATCGAGCGGCGGTTTGGACGCGAGCAGAAAAGACGCGGGGAAGCCGCCAGAAATCCAGAGGCGGTAGCAGATGCTTCTTGCCCACATGTTAATGAAGCCGTTGCGCCCGAAAAAATTGGTGTAGGTCTGAAACAGTTCTTCGAAACTCTTTTCGAGCACCCTGGCGATCTCCGGATAGTGCTCCCGGCCGAAAGCCCGGCTCCAGATGGTACCGTAGACCACAAAAAGACTGATCGTGTAGTAGTTGTAACTTTGCTCCAGATACCAGCCGTTGCCTGCGTGGTAGGACGCGATCCACATCAGGTGGCTCTTGAGCAGATCGTCGTCAATGGCGTAGCCGTGTTTCTTGAGGAACGAGAGCGCACAAATATTAAAGAGCCGCCAGTTGTTCTGCGTGGTCCGGTGATGCGCCCACTTGGAGATGGTAACGGCCATCGCGTCGCGCTGCTGTTGAGTCAGGTGTGGCCACAGCACATCGGGCATCAGCAGGAGCGTCTTCGTCAGCCCGCCAAACTCGCAAGTGAACTGATAGGTCGCGTCGGGCAGATCCTCAGGCATCGGCAGGCTATTCGCGTGTCCCGGCGTGAGCGCGTTGTAGAAATGATGGCAATAGTAATCCCGCAATTTGATGTTGCCGATCGACATTTCGGGATCGACGTGGATCAGTGGCGCCGCAAGATTGAACGTCCGCTCCAACGCCTCGAATTCGTACGAGCGAAAGCGCCATTCCGGGTCGCCCGAATGCGGATAGGATTTACCCGGCACGAGAGGAAAAACAATCGGTGAGTCAAAAGACTTCACGTGCCGGAATGCCCGTCCGAGGACATACTGAGCGCACTCGATGTAGTGCTTCCTGGTCATTCCTGTCATCGGGCTGAGGCCCAGGTCCGGATTCCTGACGACAAAGGTGTCTTGTGTCAGGTCGGGATGGGTGGCAATGGCTGAGCTATTCATATTTTGTTTGTATCTCGAATTATATCAGCTTCGAGCTCGGCACGCCTCAGGAAAAGCGGCATTTCACTGTAAGGATTGCACTTGTGCCTTGCGCAAATCACCTCCGCTCGGAGCGAGCAGTGACTCCTGACATAGACCCTGGAGGACCGGAAGAGATGAGGCCCGGGAATGATCGACACCTTGATTTGCCTTTGGAATTGAATTGGAAATCAACGCACTCATCGCCACCGACGGCGGATTCTCGTCCAGCGGCGTAAGGTAACAGCCCGGCGCCTGCAGCTCGGCTTCCGGAATCCTCACCCTTTTCCGCTCAGCGCAAGACGTGCAAATGCTCCGCATCGGTTGCAGTCGGCGATATCCATCGGTTCCCAGCGAGGCAGGTGCCCGGCTCGTGCTGCCGGTAGAGTAACACAGCCTGAATGTGGAGCAGGATGACGCACAGGAATTGGAATTCCGCGTTAATGTATTCGGGCCGGCCTCATGAACTGAGGCCGGCCCGAAGGTTGCGGTTAATGCGATAGGTCCGTTAGAAATTAACTCGACCCGAGAAACGCAATTCGCGGTTCGAGTTGCCTGTTGTGGCCGTGATGTATCCGAAATTACCGCCGGTTACGCTCGCGTTCGGATTACTGAATTGAGGCGTATTCGCAAAGTTGAATGCCTCGGCGCGCAATTCCGTGCTGAACCGTTCTGTAATCGTGAAGATTCGTGCCACGCTTACACTCGGGTTAATGAGTCCGGGTCCGCGAAGCGAGTGGAATCCTGCGGTTCCGAACCGGCAGACGGTGAGATTCGATGTCGAGCAACTCGATCCCGACTGAGCCTTTTGGGCGACAGACGGGTCCGCGAAGTTCGCAGGGTTGAAGTATGGCGCGGAAGCGTTATGACCGCCCAAGATCATATTCGATTTTGAGAGCACGTCGGCAAATTGCGAGCTGCCTGTAGTGCTCGGACCGAGTGAGCTGCCGCTGCCTGTAACCGTAAAGGGAGTGCCGCTTTCACGGCTCAGCGAACCGCTCAAAGACCAGCCCCCGAGAATGTATCCTGCGGGTCCCTGCTGGAGATAGGCCTGACCCTTTCCGAAGGGAAGCATATAGTTTCCGTAGATTTCAATGTTATGCGTCCGGTCGAAACCAGCCACCCCACGATTGAGGCGCCAATAAGCGACCATGTCGGTGAACGGCCCCCCCTCGCCGTCGGACTGATCGCCGTAGTCATTAATTGAACGGGACCATGTGTAGTTGACTTGGACGAAGCTGTTGGCCGAGAAACTCTTCTTTGCCTGTGCTTGCAGGGCGTTGTAGTTTCCGGTGCCCTTTGGTGTTAACGAAGTAACTCCAGCCGTGATGCCGTACAGGGCTCTCATGGGCTCCTGGGCGGCGGTTTGGCCGGGCGCCTGGTTTGCATTGATGTTGAAGCCGTTGGGAACTTCGCGCCTGACTTGCTCACCGACGTACGTGGCGTTCAAAGTGATCGTGCCCGGGAACTCGTGCTCCAACGCCAGGTTGTAACTCTCGTAGTAACCACGCCGGTAATTCAGCGGCAGAGTGGTTGCTCCGAGAGACCCTGCGGGGTTGCCAAGAGTGCCGAGGGCAACTGAGGGTGAACTCGGACTCAGTGTCGGGGGAGTCAAAGTCGGAATGCCGTCATAATACGAACTGGCCGGAATCGCCGACCCTTCGCCTATGGTATCTGGCAATCCGTTGACGACCGGCGAGACATTCGCCGTGTTTCCTATGATCGTCTGCGAAACCACCGAGGGATAGGTTGTCAGCACATTGCGGTAGCTATCTGGATTTGCAGACAAACCGAAGCCGGCGCGGGCGACGGTCTTGGGATCGATACGGTAGGCCAAGCCGAGGCGCGGCGAAATAAAGCCATTTCCCACGCTGACGTGGGCGCTTGCGGGAACGCCCGCGGAGCCCTCCACGTAAAGGTTTCCGTCGGCGGGGTTGAAGATGTCAAGGCCTGAGTGATCACGGGTAGCGATCGGATAAACCTCGTACCGGACGCCATAGTTGACCGTGAACTTCGCCGTTGCCTGCCATTGGTCCTGCGCATAGAATGCCCACACGCTCTCGCGATTGGTGGCTGGATTCAGGTATTGCGTGTCCTTTTGAAGTTCAAAGGGGAGACCGAGCAAAAAGTCCGCCCAGGAGTTAAAGACATCCGGAGCCGCCCCGCCGGTCAGCGAGGTCAGCCCACCCGTGAAGTTGAATCCGCCGCGGGGACCGTAGGTATTCTGGGGCTGGAAGTGATTGATGTCAAAGCGGTCGAACTCCATGCCGTATCGAGTGGAGTGCTTTCCCTTGATCCAACTGAGATTGGCGGCCGAGACGTAGGTGTTATCCCGGAACTGGAATGGATTGGAGTTGGCTGTATTGCCCATACCCGAGATGGTGGTGAAGTTAAAGCCGGGCATGCCCCCGCACAGGCTACAGGTTCCGTTGGTTCCGGGAATGCCGAAGTACGCAGTGCCCCAGTCCTTTCCGAGATCTGTGTTCTTGGCCCCCATGCCTTGGCGCAGATACCCAACGTTGGCATCGAGGAGCAGGTTGGACCGAAACGTGTAGGTGCCGCCAATTCCAATGGACTGAATGATGCTTGGCGCATTGCCCGGCTGAGGATTGGAGCCATTCACGGGGAAGGTGCTGCCTCCCGCCGCGCCCAGAGCCTGGGGGGCAAAGATGTTGGTGTCCTGGATTCCGTATCTCCCGAAGAGCGTGCTCTTGGACGTCAGGTTGAAATCGACGCGCGAATCGACATTGTTACGGGTGTACTGGCTGTCCGCAGCACCATAGAAGTCATTGCCAATTCCGCTGGCCGAAAGCAAGTTCGCGGTTGTGACATTGGGCGCATCGGCATTGCTATTCGCCTGAAGTAGCAGGATCATCTGGCTCGCGGCATTCGAGATGCGGTTCGCGGGAATCACGTTGTTCGGGAATCCCGTGCGTCCGGTTCCATCGGCGTTGCCAGTGGCCGGATCATAGATGACCACAGGCGTTGTGCCATTGGTGGTGACGCCGGTGAAGTTGCCGGTAAGCATGGCTGCGGATGGAACTGTCTGATTGCCGCTGGACGCTTGCGCCCGTCGGGTGCCTTCGAAGTTTCCGAAGAAAAAGGCCTTATTCCTCAGGATGGGCCCTCCGAAGTTGGCCCCAAACTGGTTCAGGACGTATTTCGGAATCCTGGTCGTCGATGGCGTGAAATAGGGCTTTGCCATCAGGGCGCTGATCATGTTGTATTCCCAGGCCGTGCCGTGGAAATTGTTGGTTCCGGATTTAGTGGTCACACTGACCGCGGCGCCGGAGGCGAATCCCTGCTCGGCGTTCATGCTGTTGGTCGTCACATTGATTGAGCCGATAGCCTCGGTCGAGGGGATATACGCGGTAATCTCCGGCAGCCAGGCATAGATATCGCTGACGCCGTCAACGCGGGTGGTGTTATTGCTGCCCGACACGCCATTGGCGTTGAACATCATAAGTGTCGCCGGGGTTGCCGGCCTCTGAATGCTGCTCTCCGGGCGGCGAAAAACCGGGTAGAACCTGGAACAGACTCTGGAAGTTGCGCATGTTGTATCCCGCCGTTGTAAGCAGATTCTGAACCTGCGCCGATTCCAGTTCGTTGGCCACAGTCGCGTTATCCGTCTGCAATTCGGGAGGCGCGGTGGTTACCGTGACGGTCTGCCCCACGGCCGCTGGGCGAAGCTGAACGTCGAAGCGCCGCTCCACATTGGCTTCAATCAGGATTCCCTTCCCAGTGGCCCCGGCAAACGACTTCGCCGAGATTGCAACCGTGTACGTCCCAGCATCGAGGTCGTTAATGCGATAGATCCCGTTGCCGTCGGTCGTCGCATTGTGCGAGATCCCGGTACCGGCGTCCGTCGCCGCTACGGTGGCGCCCACCACCGCGGCCCCCGTCTGGTCGGTTACGTTGCCGACCAGCGTTCCATACAGCAATTGCGCCTGCGTGGCTGCGGGCAGCAGCACAAGCATTGCAAAGATTGAAATCGCACCCAGAATCCTGGTGGCGATTCGCGAAACCGCCCGCTCACTCCCTTTAACTGCCGTTAGGCGCTCTTCTTCATGCGTCACTTGCTTTTTCTTCATAAAATCCTCCAAACCGACTCTGCCTCGTTGCCCCAGTGCAGCGGCGCCGATTTGCCGTCGGTTGCGTTTGTTTGCGTCTTCATCGATCAGCCGTGATTCTCAATGACTGATCAAACGTGATTGGCGATCCGCTTCAGGCCACTCAACAAGCGGCGCGAAGCAGAAAAATACAGATTTGATGCGATGCAAACCTTCATGTCCCAGACAGATTTAATCGGGCGCGACCTCCAACTCGCAGTGCAAGAAACAAATGGGTTGAGCAAACACAGAACCGATGTGACGAAGCACGACGAAGCTCCGCGACGGCCCATTACGCGATAAATTTCGCGTCCCGAATAAAAACAAAGGGATGTTATGGAAATGAATGTTAAATTGTCAACTCATAAATACCGTATTATGGTACTTTTATCGAATTCGTCTAAAAACCCGAGATCGTCCGCCGCCGACGGGGAATCTCCGGCCGAATGCGTTTGGTTTCGTGCTTTCTTTCGTCCGGGAACCGGGTCCTCCGCTCCACGAACAAAGGCCCGTCCGTGCGGACCCCAGTGATTTGTTGCCAAACTACAGCTCGACCGCCGGAACCTTCACCTTTCTTCCCTCGGCGCAGGACGTATAAATGCTCCGCACCAGTTGCAGCGCGCGGTATCCATCAATGCCCGACGAAGCCGACGCGCGGCCCGTCTTGCACGCCTGGCCAAAATCGGCAAGCTGCCGTTCGAAGGGAGTGAGCGAAATCGCCATCGGATCGGACGCGCCCGATTTTGCCTGTTGCGCGATTGGCGCCGGCTCACCCTCGTCGTCCCGCACATCCCACGTCGTCAGTTGGTCGCCGGTTACGATCGCGCTTCCTTTGGTTCCGTGGATCTCGATCCGCTCCGGGTAGCCCGGCCACAGTGCGGTCGCGGCCTGAATCACGCCCAGTGCTCCCGAAGCGTAATGCATCACGGCGCACACCAGGTCTTCCGATTCGATTTTGTGGATCGCCCCCAGCCGCCAGTAGCCAAAGACCTCGTCGACCGCGCCCATCAAATGCAGCAGCACATCCACCTGGTGGATGGCCTGGCTGATCAGCGCGCCGCCGCCCTCGCCTGCCCAGCTTCCCTTCACCGGCCGCGCGTAGTACTCGTCGGTGCGGTACCACTTCACGTAGGCGTCGGCTTGCAAAATCGTTCCCAACCGTCCCGCGGCGAGCGCGCGCTTCAGAAACAGTGTCGAATCGTCAAAGCGGTGCTGGCTCACCACGCCCAGTTGAATGCCCGCCGCGCGCGCCACTGCGATCATGGGCGCCGCCGTCTCCAGGTCCACGGCCATCGGCTTCTGCACCAGCACGTGCTTGCCGTACTTCGCTCCCAGCTCGACCGCGGCCAGCCGGTAGCCGGGAAAGGTGCAAAGATCGAGAAAATCCACGTCCGCGCGCTCGCTCAGCCGCTCCGGCGTGGCCACGAATTCGGCGCCCCACGCTTCGGCGAACTTCCGCCCCTTCTCTTCTGTGCGGTCGGTGCATGCCGTAATCCGGTAGCCGATGTTCTTGTAGGCCTGCGCGTGCTTCCAGGCAATGGCGCCTGTCCCGATCACTCCCACCCTCATGGTTGCCTCTCTCCCGCATGAGCCTCAACCCGTATCGTACGGGCCCGCGGAAACTACGCGTGCACTGGCTCGGCTTCTGTCTTCGCATGCGCGTCGCCGCGAACATTGCCGGGCGCGAAGTCGGCTCGCCCGAAGAGAACCTTGTGCAGCACCAGGGCCGCGGCGCCGCGCAGGCGCGCGGCATCGCCATCCATGGCCGCCGCCACGAGTGGCGTGTGCGGCGTAAACGACTTGGCAATCAATTGGCTCTCCAGAAGTGGTCTGATCCTTGGCCACATCGCCGTGCAGTCGCCCACAATGATGATCACTTCAGGAGACAGGCCGGCAACCAGCACGGCAAGTCCCCGCGCCAGGTAGGTCATCATCTTATCGATGGAACGCAGCGCGCGCAGGTCGTCGGCCAGGGCCAGATTCAGCAGCTCCTGAAACGTGGTAATCGTGCTTTCCGGCGCCAGCTCATGGTAGTAGCGCAGCCCGGCGCCGTTTGAAGCGAAGACCTCCCAGCAGCCCAGGTTGCCGCAGCCGCACGGGGGCCCTTGCTCCTCCAGCGTCATGTGGCCGAACTCGCCTGCCATGTCGTCCCGGCCCCGCACCACGCTCCCGTCCACCAGCATTCCTGTGCCGATGCCCTCTGAAACGGAAACCACGAGCATGTTGGCGGCATCGTAGAAGTTCCCAAACCAGCGCTCCGAGAACAAGCAGGCGTTGGCTGCGTTCTCCATCTCGATCGAGGATCCCAGAACCTTCTGCAACTCTGCGTGCAGATCGATCTTGCCCCACGGCGCATTCGGCGAAAACAGCAATCGATGCGTCTTCTGGTCCACGCGGCCTGAAACACTCACCCCCAGCCCCTGGAAGATGCGGTCCCCGAAGGCTGCCTTGAGCGCATGCGCCGCCTGGGCGATATGCGCAATGGCCGTCCTGGCCTCTTCGGCCGTGGAGCCGGCCCTGAGCTCGTAGAAAGCCGTGTCCCGGCCCAGAAGCTTGCCGTTTATGTCCACGACGGCCAGGTTCGCCTTTCCTGGCCGCAGGTCGATGGCCAGCGTCACCTGCCGGTCGTTGAGCGTCATATAGGTTGGCCGGCGCCCGCGCGGCAACCGGCCCAGCGTGCCCGGCAACACCCAGCCTTCATCGATCAATTGGCCGATGATCTCCGAAACCGTGCTGGGTTGCAGCCCGGTCAGCCGCGCCAGATCGGCCCGGCTCACTGGCTGGTGCAAGTGGATGGCGTGCAGAAGAATGTCGCGGTTGATCTCGCGCGCAGTTTCGCTGGAGGCCACAGCGCGGCGGTGTCGAGTCGACTTGTCCGTTACGCGCTGGTCAGTTCCATGCATGATGAGCGGCTTCCTATTTCGTTTGACCCCCTGAAATGAAACGTTTTCCGAAGGTGCTTTGTTGCATGCCGCTCGCGCCCCCGGTTTTTCCGGCGCGCGGCCTTTCGCAACCTGTTCAGCAACCAATATATCCGGCGCGGCGGGCGTTTGGCTGCGCTTTCTCGCACTCCGTGATGCCGCTGGGTTCCGCGCATAAACAAATGCGGCAGCCCCGGAGAAGCTGCCGCAAAGCGAATCGGAGAACATTGGGGATCGCGGCGCACCCCTGCCCTCCCGGTTGCAAAGCTTTTGAGGCGAAGATGTTGGCCGAAGATGGGAACGTCTCGGGACTGGCTCGGCAGCCACGCTAAACCAATTTGGACGGCGTGGAGGAGTTGAGGAAGGGGTGTCCGTGAAATCGCTTCGAAAAAGGGCAAATGATGGTTTCTGGGTCCCGGCAAAGGTCTTGCTGGGCACGCCTGTGGCTTTGGGATGGAATCGGATGCAGGTAAGATCGCGAGCGGAGGCGAATGTGGGTATATTGGTTCACAGCCTAAAGGCAAATCGGAAATTCCGGTTCGAAAGCTGCTCAGGCAGTGGTTTTTCGAAAGACGAGAAGGAACCGCAAATGGGTGAATACTATTATGATCCGAAGTAATCCGGTTACGATTGAAATTACCGGGAAATGACGCCATAGCTGCCCAAATACCATTCGGGCGTTGCGAGGGTCGAATTCGGCCTGATTCATCCTCCATCGCCCCCGATGTTTTTGCTCAAGTTCGCCCGCCACGAGGGGCTTGCAAACGCTGGACGAGGATTCCGGCAGAAGAGTTAGACCATGAGAGTTACGCTTCGGGCCGCTTCTCTCGCCGCCTGCAAAGTCGGATTGTCATGCGCAGCGCTGCTCCTTGCCGGATGCGGCGCACCGGCCAACACAGCTTCCGTCACCAATCCCCTGCCCGGCATATCCAGCCTCTCTCCCGCTTCGCTGACGGTAGGAAGTGCGGCGCAGACGCTCACGATCAATGGCGCTAACTTCCTCGCCTCTTCAACAGTAACTTACAACGGCATTGCCCATGCCGTGACTTACATCGGCGCCAGCCAACTGACTATCAATCTGACTGCGTCTGATCTATATGCACTCGGCAGCTATCCGGTAGTAGTTGTCAATCCCGTACCCGGCGGCGGAGCTTCGTCTCCAGTCAGTTTACAAATCTACGGAGAAGCTCAGAATTCCACTGTCGTAGGCAGCGTAGTGCCTGGCTCTTCTTACGAACTCGACGCTTTCGACATTCAAGGCAATTACGCTTACATTCTGGGAGACAACGGCAATCAAGGGTCAGGGTCCTCGGCTGCGCAATTCTACGTGGTGGATTTCGCGAATCCCGCAAGCATGGCCATCGTCAGCGCGACGTCAATCACTGGATTCATCTACTACGGGCAGGCCGGGATAAGAGTGCTGGGGCAATACGTCTACCTCGTATCTTCTACAGGAACGGCGAGTACAAATCTATTGCAAATCTACGATGTATCGAATCCTTACGCTCCTGCGTTTGTCGGCAGCGTTCAAATTCCACTGTATGGATTTGGTCTTTGGGTGTCTGGGCAGTACGCCTATGTTATATCGTATGTGGGCGTGTCTTCCATAAGCACATTAGATGTTGTTGACGTTTCCAATCCTGAATCGCCGGCGATCGTGGGATCGACCAATACGGGAACCGCCGGTCTGAATGTCGCCGACATCAAAGTAGTTGGAAACTACGCTTATGTGGCAGGGCAGAGCGACGGGCAGTCCGAGTTACTTGTATTTGACGTCTCCAATCCCGCATCGCCGTATTTGCTCAGCGGTTTGCCGGTGGCGCACAGTCCGCAAGGCTTGGATGTCGAAGGAAATTACTGGTATGAGACGTTGTTTGACCAGAACTCGTTGGTCATTTATGACATATCCAATCCATCATCCCTTTCTCTGGTGGGCGCGGCCTCACTGGTCGGAACATGCAAGCCGCAAGACGTTTCCGTGGAAGGAACCACAGCGTATGTGGCATGTTATAAGAATTCATCGGTGGCCGTAGTGGATGTGTCCAATCCAGCTTCTCCAAGCGTGGATGGATACATATCTCTTCCGGCAACCTCTTATCCGATATTCCTGGAGCCAAAGGGTAGATATGTGTATTCGATCTCAAACACCCCGGGTGGAATGTTATCGGTTATAGACACTGGTGGCGCGTAAAGCGTGTTTTATAAATGCTTTCGTCAAAGGGCGATGTCAGTCGTGCCGAATAGGGCGGTAGGACCGAGGGGTTCTAACTCCTGAGGGACTCGAACTGGCCAATCTGGCCATTGACGAAACACGCTCTTTGTATTCTCGCCGCCTTACTTCAGAATAGATAAGTCAGAGCGAAGCGGTTTAAGAGGCCTCATTTCAGAGGCCTCTCAACGAGAATACCCCCATCGCTGAAGCAATGCGCCCATTATCGGGCATAGAGCGCTGGGCGTCCCGGTTACTGCACGTAGGTGGTGATGCTCATGGCGGGCAGTGTGGCGCTGAACGCATTGTTCGTCACTGTCACCGGGCTCAGCTGAGCTCCCGAAGAAGTGGAAGTGGTTTGGTAAGGCGTCATCGATGTCACGGTCTGGTTTGCAATCTGGATAGGCAGCGTCACCGCGGAACTTTTGGAGTTGATGACCACGATCACTTCGTGTCCGTTTCCGCTATATGCCGAAAGATAGACACCGGTGACCGGAGTCGCCGTGGCGTTGTAACGGTAATACCCCGGACGTATGTAGCGAGAGAACTGTGACATGGCTAAACCGAAGTAGGTGGGGACGCCAACGGAAGTAATCAGGTGTTCTTGTGGGCTTATGTTCGCATTCGTGTTGGGACCCTCCCACCAGACGTACGCGTTGTAGTCGGCCACCGTCATGGAGTTGTGAATCTCCTCTGCCATGGAAATGGCGTCGACCATGGCGGTGACGGTTCCATTTGAGGCGGGGACGAGGTAGTGTTCGGTCATCCACACATCCTTGCCCTTGTTCTCGGCATTCGTGTAATAGAAGGGCGACGCCCCATACAGGTGCCCGCCAATGATCGAGATGTCGCCAACGGCGTTGGGATCGTCCAGCGCAGGGTCAGATTCGCCCACATTGAAGCTATCCGATTCCGGCATCATCAACTTGACCGGGTTGGCGCCCGTGGTGAGCACCGTGCCGTTACCCGCGATCCATGTGTCGAGCTGCGCTCCGGTCCAGAGGCAGGATACATAGGAAGCATTGAAGTCCGGCTCGTTCTGCACGGAGACCGCGTAGAGGTTCACCGGAGTGTTGCTCCCAAATTGGCCGGCGGTCGCATAATTGACGAAGTCCTCAAGATAGGTCGCGTATTGGCCATAATACTGGGAAAGCAGACTGCCCCCGATCGTGTTGTCGTTGCTCTTCATGCTGGCGGGCGGAGTCCAGGGGGTGGCGAAGACGAGCGCCCCGTAGGTTTGCTGCGCGTACTGGGCATTGGTAAGCTCAGCGGTCCACGCACTGGTGCCGCCGGAGACGACGCTCGCCGTGGTTGTGTTCCAGGTGGCGGGAGCGATTTGAATGCGCATGATGGTCAGTCCGAGCTGTGGGTAAACCGGCTGGGACCCTGGGTTAACCTGCGTGGGCGCTGGTATGGCCTGCCCGTACAATTCATCCCACTGGGAAGTTGGCAGCACCCCGAAGAACACTTCCGATGCGCCGAAGCCGCGAATGATCTGTTCCTGTGTGCCAAAGTCCGCCAGCGCCCCTCCGGTGGGTGTGGTCACAAGGCCGACCGCCCACGACGACGGCGCTGCACTCAAGACTGGCGTGAACGGCAGTGGTGTCGGCAGTGATAGTAAGGCGAAAAGCGGGGTTAGATTGCTGGTTGGATTGTTCAGTATATTCAACAACGCTGTGGTAACGTCCGTCGGAGCCACGCCGCCCGAGGGCGTGGCATTCGTGAACAGCGTGCCGCAGTTCGATCCATCGCCGGCACTGCCTCCCTTGGTGTTCACACACGCCGACACAATGCCCGCCAGCGAATTGATCAGAGTGCTCGGAACCGCATCGCCGGCCGGTGCTCCAGTGCCAGGCGACGTGCCGGTCGCCGTGTTTGCATATTGCGAAGCCAGCGTGAACGCGGCCGTCAGTGCAGTCGCATCCGACGCGCCCGATCCAATGCAGGTCGGCGCAGTCAAGCACGTCTGCGAAGTCATATACGGCGAGAGCGCCGCTACCGCTGCGACCGTGGTCACCTCATTCAGACTGATGGCAGTGGTCGGAGTCAGCGAGCTGCATGATCCCAGCGCCGCAATCAGGGTGATTGCGAGATTGTTCGTTCCGCTCGCAAGGCCGGGATTGCCTCCGGTTGCCAACAGATAGACCAGCGGATTCGACTCGGGACACGTGTAATCGCCGGTGAGGGTGAACCCGCCCGTTGGACCGGTCATGGTCGACGTGCCCAAAGCCGTGGCGCTGGAGCCGTCACCAGTCGTTCCCACCTGGTAAAGCTGAATCGTGGCGCCCGATATCGGCTGCTGGACAGTGGGCTGCTCGGTACTCTGCTGCTGGACGCTCGACTGCTGGATACTCTGCACCTGGCCGCTCAATTTGACACCGGTGAACGTCGAAGCAGTAGTTGTGAGCGGCGAATTGCTCGCTCCTCCGCATCCCAGGATGGAGATGGTGGCAAATAAAGACAGAATTAGGCTAGATGGCTTGGCGGATATCATTTTCAAAGCAATTTTCCTTTTGTTTTTCGACCCCAGATCAATATACTCCCTGTTGCATTCGTCCGCCATTTTCGGTAGTGGGTCAATTTGAATCTGTTTTGAAAGGGCACGACTTCTAGCCTGCCCAGAGCGAAGTCGAAGGGTGCCGCAAAGGCCCGAAAATGAAAGGGGGCTTTAGCCCCTGAGGGATGGTTTATTTCAAACTGACCCACTACTGAATCGCTGTGTGTGATCGATAGCAACCGCAATTGTCGGTGACCCGGCACTATTCTTCCTCCAGTTCGGTGCAAGAATTCATTGGCATTACCTCCGCTCTCGCAACGAGGGAGGCGCGGGTCATGCCTCGCGAGATTTTCATCCCGCCGCCATCCAATACCCGCCTGCGCCCGCTACACTTTTTCTGGGAGCTGCCCAACATCACATGCGCGCCACCGTTCAGGTTTTCCTCTTCGCTCTGCTTTCTTTCACGCTCTCCTCGCTCGCTGTGGCACAGTCCTCTGTCGCCCCGGCCGCAAGCCGCGATGCCGACCTGCAACTTGTCGTCATGCTCAGCCGCCACGGCGTTCGTGCGCCCATCGGCGCGGGCGACTTGTACGGCAAGTATGCCGCCGCGCCCTGGCCCACGTGGGATGTGCCCCCGGGTTATCTCACCGCGCACGGCTATCAGCTGATGAAGCTCTTCGGAGGCTGGGACCGCACCCAGTTCGCGAGCGAGAACCTTTTTGCCACCACCGGATGCGCCGATGCCGCCCACGTCAGCATTGTTGCCGATTCCGATCAGCGCACGCGCGAAACCGGCAAAGCCCTTTCCGAAGGTATGTTTCCCGGCTGCGCGATCGCGGTGCACGCGCAGCCTGAAGGCTCAACCGATCCGCTTTTTCGGCCCATCGAGTCAGGCGGCGTCCATCCTGACACGGCTTTGGCCACCGCGGCGGTCGCAGGCCGCATCGGCGGCAACCCCAACAATCTCACCGAGCTCTATCGCTCCCAGTTGACGCTGCTCGACGGCGTGTTGGCAGGTTGCGGCCACGCGCCAGCCAACGCCACGCGCACCTCGATTTTCGCAATTCCCGCCACGCTCGCGCCCGGCGCCGGCGACAGCCCCGCCGCTCTGCGCGCTCCGGTCACCACCGCTGCAACCATCGCCGAAAATCTTCTCCTCGAATACACGCAGGGCATGAGCCAGGCCGACACGGGCTGGGGTTGCCTCGACGGCGCTACCTTGCGCACCATCATGCAGGTCAACAGCGCATCCTGGGACTACGGCAAGCGGACGCCGGTCGTCGCGCGCATCTTTGCCTCCACTCTTCTCGACCGCATCCTGAAAACCATGCAGCAAAGCGCTACCGGCGCAGCCGTTCCCGGCGCGCTTGGCAAGCCAGGCGACCGCCTCGTGATCCTGGTGGGCCACGACACCAACATCGTCGCCATCGCCGGAGCCTTACACATCGACTGGGTATTCGACGGCCGCGCCGACGACACGCCGCCCGGCGGCGCATTGCTCTTCGAGCTCTGGCGTCCGCGTGACGGCGGCAAACCCTTTGTGCGTCTGGAATACATCGCGCAAACCCTGGAGCAGATGCGCAATTCGCAGGCGCTGACCCCCGCAAACCCGCCCGCCGTCGCGCCCATCTTCGTTCCCGGCTGCGGCCGTCAGGATCTTTCCTGCACCTGGGAAGGCTTTTCCGCTGCCATGCGCGCTTCGATTGATCCAGCCTACGTCGCCGCGCAACCTTGAAGGCTCGCGGCGGAAGAAAGAACCTGGGTGCCCCACTTCCCGCATGCGACGCAAGTTCAATAGGGTGAGCACTGTGAAAATCACGCCCGGATTATTGTGCTAATTCTGTGTTTGAGTGCGTGCGCGATTGTCTTGTCCACTGCGAAGCGACTACCCGATGCCGACCACATAGGCATTTGCTGTAAGCTGGCCTTTAACGGAATGGATTTCCTTCTCGCTCTGCATACTGCTGCTCGAAGGTTCTGCGCGGATCAACACTATCGTTGGTCCGTTGAATACTCGCGGTTGATGGAATCTGGCGGAGATCGGGTGGGAGCGGGCTATACCCCCGCAGCCTATCGGACGTTTCCTCGCTATAGACTCGATGACGCCATTCAGATTTGGGTTGAAAAGATAAGCGTTAAGAATCTCGCATCCTTGGAAGAGTGTCGCGTCGTGATCCTTGAAGCTGGTCGCCAGGCACACAATTTGCTGGCCCGGGAGTTCGATAAGCACTCTGACGCTCTTATTGCGCTGAGCGAGGAATGGAACGCATTCGACAAATACATATCAGCTCTAGGTACTCCTCAACTCGAAATGATCGAGCCACTGCCATATCGACGAGTTCTCTCGGAACCCGAGAGCAGACAACTGAGGCAAAAGCTTGCAGCTCGTTGGGGTGTGGGCGGCCATTGGTACCCCCTTTCACAACTCGACTCCGGCATGAATGTAATCGCCTTCCACGCAGAGTTGTGGGGACAGCGACGTGGAACCGAGATGCTGCTTAAAGCGCTGGAGGAGCGAGGAATCGCCAGGTGCTATGCCCTTCTCGAAGGCCCGTCGGATTATGAACTTGATCGCGCTCTGGTTGACCCAACCTATCAGGGAAATGAGACATTCATCACAAGCGATTTCGAGTGGCTTATTTATAGCTCGCATGAGTCCTCTATTGCGGTTGCTGGATGGCTCGCAGATTTCTTTAGATCGCTGTGGCCCGACTGGACGCGAATCACATACGAAGGCCCGTTTCACACCGCCGATCTCAGAGGAACATGGCGAAGCGCATGACTGGCCCGTCGCGGTAGAGAGGCATATTTTTTGTGCTAAATTGTGCTAACGACCCGCACATCCTGCACCAGCTGCACTTCCAGCACTTAATAAAATCAATAACTTCTGTGTTTTCAATGTGACGTAATGTCGGTGCCCCAGGTTCGGGGTCCCCACGGACAGGTCTTGGTCCGTGGGGTGGAGATCCCTCGCATTTGGGGACCTGGGAAACCACGCCGCGGGTGCATCTTTCCCATTCAGAGCCACGCCCCTTGGCGCTATCATCCTCATGCACGATTTTTGAGCTTCAACTCACCACCCAAATCTCGAGGAATGCCCATGAAAGCCGTTGTGAAATTTGCACTCTTGTTTCTGCTCCTGCCGGCCGCGGCCATCCCCGCACAAGAAAACTACTTCAGCAACTGGCCCGCGGGCCGCTCTCCGCAGGAGGTTGGCAAGGCGCTGGCCGAGCACTTCGTCACCAGTCCGCACCAGCACAGCCCGGGCACCATTTTCTACGGCGAAGTCGGAACCTGGTACGGCGCGCTCACCTTCGCCCAGCTC
Source organism: Occallatibacter sp. (assembly GCA_050011915.1). GTDB lineage: Bacteria > Acidobacteriota > Terriglobia > Terriglobales > Acidobacteriaceae > Telmatobacter. The sequence continues at coordinate 10,567 of JBEKIE010000038.1, read as the reverse complement.
ACGCACGACACCGATCTCCGCGATAAGCTCATCAAGAAATTCGATCCGCTCTTCCCCGGCGGCGCAGAAGAGGCGCTGATCCCCAGGCGCGATCACGTCGACGACTCTATCTTTGGCATCGTGCCCCTCGAAATCGCCATCCAGATCAAAGACAAGAAGTATCTCGACTACGGGCTCTCCTTCGCTGACCGGCAGTGGGTCGATCCCCAGCCCGACGGCCTCTCGCACGAGACGCGCTACTGGATCGACGACATGTACATGCTCACCATCCTGCAACTCCAGGCCTACCGCGCTACCGGCGACAAGAATTACCTCGACCGCGACGCCAACGAGATGGTGGCCTATCTCGACAAGTTGCAGCAGCCCAACGGCCTCTTCTACCATGCGCCCGATGTGCCCTTCTTCTGGGGCCGCGGTGACGGATGGGTGGCCGCCGGCATGACGGAAATGCTGCGCACGCTTCCCGCCGATCATCCACAACGCGCGCGCATCATGGCAGGTTACAAGCTGATGATGGCCGCCCTGCTCAAATACCAGGGCGCCGACGGCATGTGGCGTCAACTCATTGACCATGACGAAGCGTGGGAAGAGTCGTCGAGCACCGGCATGTTCACCTTCGCGCTCATTACCGGCGTCAAGAGCGGCTGGCTCGACGCGCCCACCTACGGCCCCGCCGCGCGCAAGGCCTGGATCGCCCTCACCGGCATGATCGACCAGAACAACGACGTGACCAGCATCTGCGAGGGCACGAACAAGCTCAACAGCCTGGATTATTATTTGCTGCGCAAGCGCAGAACCGGCGATTTCCACGGCCAGGAACCGGTACTGTGGGCGGCCTCGGAGCTGTTGAGATAGCGAGCCGGCGGGCGCCTGACTTCAGATTGTGCGATTGCTACGAACTCCTTGCGATGGAATCCCTCGAATGTATGATCATCCGTATGATCATGGTGCGAATGCGTGAAGCGCGAACACGTTGCCGTTTGTGCTGCCCACGCCGGCCCACGTATTGAACACGAGGTGCCGGCGAAAGATGGACGATCGCGTTCAACAATACCTCGATGGAGTCGCGCAATTGCGCCCCAACAGTGCGAACTCTCTTGTGAGCGTGATTCTGTTTGGGAGCGCGGCGACCGGCGCCTTTACGCAGTCATCCGATGTCGATCTGATCATCGTCGTCCCCGCTGAAACCTCCACGCAAGAGAGATGCATCCTTCGCGCTGCGGTGGTAACCCTCGAAATCAGGCACGGCTTTCGACCGCCTCTGAGCAGACCCATGAATCCTCTGGAAGTGTTCGCTGAGCGCGCCGCGGGACACGCACACGCCCCCTTCATCTGCACCCGAGACGACCTCATTTCGGGAGACGTAGCCCGGATCTTCGGCCTTCGGGGAGCCGAACAGATTTTCGTTGAGCGGATGTTGCTTGCGAACGTGATTGTGTCCGCAAGGACTTTCTGGGGCGAAGACCTGCTGAGCCTCGTACCTTTGCCTTGTCTGCGTCGCCTCGACGTCCTCAAGTCACTTTTCCGATCGACGGCCTTTATCCTGTTTTGTGCTGCCGCGTTCCCGGTGCTTTCCGACGCAACAGGTTATGCGATGAGTACCCTGAAGCACTCGTTGCACAGTTGCTATTTCTGCTACAAAATGAAGACGGCTTCCCTCGACGATGAAGTTGCCTTCTTCAATGCTCGCCTCGCTGGAGATAGAACATTGAAGGATTTGTTAAACCAACGAAGAGAACACCACCGATCGTTTACCCTCGTGCTGCGCTGTGTGCGGATTCTCTTTCGGCTGCATCTGCGAACCCTGCGGGATAACCGGTTCCCGCGCTCGGTGGCCAGAGCATAGCTATCAAACTGGAAACCTCATCGGACCCAACAGCGGCCCGGTCAAGGTCGAAAGTCGACTCTGAGCTAAGTTCCATTCGGCGGCTTCAACTAACTCCGCTGCTCTAATCCAGCCTCGTCAGATACGCATCGCCTTCCACCGGCTTCACCTGCCGCGCAATGTAAGTGGCCATGGCGCGATCGTCGCCCTGCGGCCGGATGCGCACCCAATAGCTGTTCTCGCCCGGAAACTCAATCACATTCGCGTTCGGATAAAGCTCGATCAGTTGTTCCTTCAGTTCGATGGCATCGCGCTCGTTGTGGAAGGCGCCGATCTGCACGCACCATCGCCCGCCGGTGTAGATCGGCTTGGGCGTCTGGTACACATCCAGGCGCACGCGCGCCAGGCCGGCCTGGTAAACCCCCGTGGCTTTTGCCGATGCCGTCGTCAGGTCGATCATGCGACCAGCCGCAAACGGCCCGCGATCGCTGATGCGCATGGCGCTCGACTGGCCCGTCTTCAAATTCGTCACCACCACCAGGGAGCCCATGGGCAGGGTGCGATGCGCCGCCGTCAGCGCGTTGTCGTCGAAGACCTGGCCGTTGGCGGCTTGGCGGCCCTTGTAGGGAGCGGTATACCACGTGGCTAAGCCCACTTCGCTCAGGATGGGACGGTGCGTCGCCACAAATTGGAGATCCTCTTCGCTCACTCCGCCCGGCGGCACCGGCGTGATGGGAATCTTTGCGCTGGGCTGGTTGGCCGCGGGTGGGGGCGGCTGCTCGCCCGGAGCCCGCTGCGCTCGAGGCGGTAGCGTTTGAGGCGGCGCAATCTGCGCCGTGTTCTTGTGGTGGCAGCCGGTCAATATAGGAAACGATAAGCCCAGCAACACCGGGGCCAGCGCCGCCCATCCGGCCGGAACGCGGGGTCGCTTCCATCGAGGCGTGACATTCTTCAACTGCGCGGTTCTCCGGAAGTTTTCGGGGGACCCTCTTCCGTTGGGTTGCTGCGTTGCCCGGCGGCTGCATTGTTCTGCCGTTCAAACTGGTCGGCCAGGCTACGCAATGTGTCGGCGGCCGTGCGCAGGCCCTGGATGGATTCTCGCCGCACCTGCGGGATCACCGCGTCATTCACGTACGCAATGGCATGGCGAAGCTCCATCTGGATCAATTCGATCGCCTCGTCGATGCGCTGGCCGATGCTGGCCCCGCCCTGGTTCGGTGCGTTGTTTGTGCTCATGGCTCCGCCTCGTCGCCGGTAACTTCAAACCCGGTACCTTCTTAAAAGTCGCTCGCTTCGGCATTCCGCGTCAATGGCCCGGCCCAAACCGGGGAACCGCAAAAATTACTATTGACGCAACCGGGTCCATTCCGCATGATTGGCTAGAGCCTGTAAAAAACTCGCGGCTTTGAAAGGGCACGGCTTTAGCCGTGCCGTAGAAGGGAAAAAATGGGGTCCGGCTTTAGCCGCCGGGGGAATACGTTTCATTGAGACCGCCTTCCCTCAGGGGCTAGCGCCCAATTCCCTGTTTGTCTCGCTGTTGGCACGGCCAAAGCCGTGCCCTTTCAAAGCAGACGAATCACCGCTCGAACCAGTATTTGTTCGGCCTCTAGAGCGGTGGGCCGCTGTTCTGTCGTGAGTAAACGCACGAACATACGTTCCATCAGCGAGGTCCCGGATCCAGTGAAAGACCAAGCGTCCTACTCCATTCGATGCGGCTCGTGGGTACGCCGGGGGCCTGGCTTCGGCCGGCTTCTAATCGGCACGATGCTCGTCCTTGGGCTCGCCCTTGGCGCGGGCAAATTCGCAGCCGGACAAACCGCGCCCGCGCCCACCCCCTCCGTCGAACCGGCGCAACCCGCCGCCTCGGCTCCTGCGTCAAGCAAGCCGGCCAAACCGCCAAAGCCGCTTGGCCCGTGCGACATCAAGAACTCCGGCGCGTCCATGGTCGACACCGGCGGCTTGCGCGCGGTCTCCGTGCTCGGCGTGGGAGAAACCGACCGCACCGCCGGCGCCTCCGCGGTGGAGTCCACGGTCTGCAGCCGTTTCAAGGCCATCAACTGGTACGACCGCTTCGTTAGCGGTCCCGACGTGATGCGCTTCTCGCCTGAGCAAAAGTTTCGCCTCGCCGTGACCAACATCATCAACCCCTTCAACCTCGGCACCATCGTGGGTGAAGCCGGCTTCGAAGTTGGGGTCAACTCGCACACGCCCTACGGTCCGGGCGTCGACGGCTGGGCCAAGATGTCGGGCACCAACCTCACGCAGGACATGACGGACCAGTTCTTCGGCACCTTCCTCATTCCCTCCATCACCCGCACCGATCCGCATTATCACCGCCGCCCCGACCTCAGCATCCCGCACCGCATTTGGCATTGCATCGACCAGATCGTCTGGCAGCGCGACGATAATGGCGGCGAGACCTTCAACTACTCCGAGATCGTCGCTCCCGTCTTCGACATCGGCATCTCGAATCTTTATGTGCCCGGCCTGCAGACGCACTTCAGCGCCGATGCCGAGCGATACGTCGTCGGCCTCGCCACCGCGCCCATTGACAACTTCATCACCGAATTCGTGCCCTCGATCGCCAGCCACATCCACACCCACGTGGTCTTTGTGCAGCGCGTCATCAACCAGGTGGCCGTGAATCCGCCGTAGCCGACGCGTAACAACTCCGCGATGCAACCTTTACCATCGATTTGCGTCCTAAAAAACAGAGCATGCGGTATTCCTGTGCCCTTCTGCTGTTGACGCCTGGCTTGTCGCTTGCCATGGCCGCGACTCACTCCGCCACTGCGCAAGCCACGCCGCAAACTTCCTCTGCGCCGAATCCAGCCGCGGCTCTGCACCAACTTGCCGAGCAAATCGCAGAACCCTGCCTGATTAAGAACACCGGCGCAACCATGATCGCCACCGCCTCCATGCGCGCCATGGTAGTTTACGGAATGACCGGGGTCGATCCCTCCGCGGGCGCAAACGCCGTCGAAACCAAGGTCTGCGTTCCTTTCCTGCCCATGAGTTACTGGTACGCCCGCTTCCTCAACGGACCTGAAGTCAAACCCCTCACGCCCGCGGAAAAGGCATTGCTCGCGGGACACAACCTGCTCGACCCCTTCAACCTGCTCACCATCGGCGGTGAAGCCGGCATCTCCGTCGCCGCCAACTCGCACTCGCCCTACGGACCCGGCATTCCCGGCTGGGCCCGCTACGTCGGCGTCAGCTTTACGCAGGACATGACCGGCGAGTTCTTCGGCACCTTTCTCATCCCCTCCATCGTCCACCAGGACCCGCATTATCACCGCATGCCCAACGCCGGCATTCCGCGCCGCGTCCTCCATTGCATCGCGCAAATCGCCTGGACGCAGGGCGACAACGGCCGCGGCATGATCAACTACGCCGATCTCGGCGGCTTCGCCATCGACGACGCCATCGGCAATCTCTATGTCCCCGGTCAGCAGACGCGGGTGAGCGCCACCACCGAACGCTACGCCATCGGACTGGCCACCGCGCCTATCGATAATTTTGTAACCGAGTTCCTGCCCGACGTAGCCCGCCATGTTCACATCCAGGTCGTCATCATCCAGCGCATCATCAACCAGGTGGCGCGCACGGATAACACCGCGCAGTGACACGCTCGTCTTTCTGCTTCGTCACGCATATTTCCGCTGCGACGGCATACAAACGGTCACAGCGACATCCTGCCAACCAGGAGTATCATGGGTCGCAAAATCAGCGCTAAAGGCACGCCAATGCGAACCAGAAAGCTTTATCTGCTGCCGGGACTGTTGTGTGGACTCGTATTTGCGTTTGCCATCACTTCTCCGACCGCTCGCGCACAGACAACCGCCCCCAACGAGTGGACCTGGATGGGTGGTAACAACATGATCGGCGACGTCTGCACCCAAGGCGTCTTTTGTGGTCGTCCAGGAATCTACGGCACATTGGGAACGCCCTCTGGAGGTAACAATCCCGGCGGGCGCTATTCCGGAGCGGCGTGGACTGACAATAGCGGCAAACTCTGGCTCTTCGGCGGAGGCGGCTTCGATTCTGCCGGCAATAACTTCTTCCTCAACGATCTGTGGAAGTTCGACCCCGCGAGCAATGAATGGACCTGGGTGGGCGGCAGCAATCTGGTGAACCAGACTGGCGTTTACGAAACCATCGGCGTGGCCGCGGCGGCCAGCGTGCCCGGGGCGCGCGAATGCGCGGTAACCTGGACCGACGCCAATGGACGCTTTTGGCTTTTCGGCGGCTGGGGCATGGACGGGCACGGAGAGTACAGCGCTCTCAGCGATCTGTGGGAGTTCGATCCTTCCCTCGGCCAATGGAAGTGGGTGAGCGGAAACACGTTTGTCAATCAGCCGGCCGTCTTCGGCACGCTTGGCGTTCCCGCGCCGGCAAACAAGCCCGGCGGCCTTTATGAAGCGGCCAGCTGGATCGACAGCAGCGGGCGTCTATGGCTCTTCGGCGGCTACGGCTACGACTCAAATGCGGTCTTGGGGGAGCTCAACGACCTCTGGCGATTCGACCCTTCGACGAATGAGTGGACTTGGTTGGGTGGGAACAGTGCGGTCGGCACTTACTGTGTGAACGGCGAGTTTTGCGGCTATGTTGGGGTCTACGGCACAATGGGCACGCCATCTGCAGGCAACATCCCCGGCAGCCGGATCAATCCGGCGACTTGGATCGACGGAGCAGGCAACCTTTGGCTGGCCTTTGGTGACGGGTACGACGACACTGGCGCCTGGGGCGACTTCGACGATATCTGGCAGTTCAGTCCCGCAACCAATGAGTGGACGTGGTGGGGAGGATACAACACGATCGGGACAAACGGCCGCCATGCGGGTGTGTATGGCTCCCTCGGCACATTCAGCAGCAACAATCTGCCCGGAAGCCGCGACAGCGATTCCGCTTGGACCGACCAAAGCGGTCATGCCTGGCTGTTTGGCGGCTGGGGATGGGACTCGCTCTCCAACACCGGCGTGCTAAACGATCTCTGGGAGTTCGATGCCTCGCTGAATGAATGGGTGTGGATGGGCGGCAGCAGCACCATTGGCGCCTATGACGGTGAAGGGCAATCGGGCTGGTCGGGCGTCTACGGCATCCAGGGCACGCCCTCTGCCGCAAATCTCCCCGGCAGCCGCGATTCGTCGATGACCTGGACAGGCAGCGACGGCCGTTTCTGGCTCTTTGGTGGATATGGCTTCGATTCCACTCACGCCTGGGGATCGCTAAACGATCTCTGGATCTATCAGCCGTCCTCAGCAACATTCCCAGTGCCTGACTTCTCCCTGGCTGCAACTCCGGCATCTTCCACCGTAACTGCCGGGCAATTCGGGACCACTTCCATCTCAGTCACGCCCGCGAATGGTTTTAATTCCACGGTCTCCTTCAGTTGCTCGGGGCTGCCTAGCGGGGCTACCTGCATCTTCTCTCCGCAAACCGTGACGCCGTCGGCCGGTGTGGCCTCCACCACGCTGAATGTCACCACCGACGTATCGATGGCAGCGATCCAGCGTCCCGCAGGTCCGCTGTTTCCAGTCGGCGCGCTTGCAGCTCTGGCTTGCTGCATAGGTTGGAAGAAACGTCGGCTGTTCCCAATCCTTCCGCTAATCGTTGTCTGCGCGATCACGTTCGGCGGTCTCAACGGATGCAGCGGCGAGAATTCCGGCGGCGGTTCATCTCCTCCGCAATCGGCCACGTATACCATCACCGTCAACGCAACCTCGGGCTCGCTCGCGCACTCTACCTCGTTCTCGCTCACGGTGAACTGACATTCCGCCGGCGGCGCGGCAGCTCATGCTTGTCGTTCTGCCGCCTTGTCGTGGTACATTCACATCACAAGTTCCCGGCCCCCATTGTTTTAGGTTCCAACCCATACAGGTTTCATCAATACTGGTTTCTTCTAGCGCAGCGGAGGTCGTACGAGAAAATGAAAAGCATTCGCAGGTCCTTTTCTTTGAGTGCGCTTAGCCTGGCTTTTGCATGCATGCTGCTGGGCGTGATGAGCAACCAGATCGCCAGGGCGCAGGCCGCGCCCCCTCCCATCGGCAACTGGGCCAACAAGACGGAAGGTTTGGTGGTTGAGCAGAACGGAACCTGCGGCTTCCTCCTCAACGGCCAGGTCCGCTACTCCGGAACCTGCAAGTGGGAGACGCCCTCGGCAAAAGGCGGGATTCTGGACCTGCAATACCCAATGCCGCTTGCGCCGGGGCACATTCGCTGGAGCGTCATCTGGGTTAACCAGACGACCATTACAGTGGATGGGGATGTGTTTTACAAGAAGGCAAACTAGGACACATCTGGGCGGCGGGAATTCGGACCCCAACCCTGAGAACGAAGACCTGCGCGCACCCTGCTACTTCTGGATTGCGGCCATGTTCTTTGTATGAAGAAAGTTTTCGTCGTTGGTAGCGACCTGTAGGTTGACCTGGGCTGCCTGGTAGTCCTTCTCGGCCTCGCTCGTACAACCCGCCGGCTGAGCCAGAGGGTGGTATTCGGTGTCGGGACGTTTGTCCGTGGATTTCGCACCTCCGCTTTGGGCGCGAGGCGCTGACGCCGTGTACATCTGACAATCGAGTTTGGCGATGGTGTAATTGGTTTGCACGTCGACGTTTTTCAGCTTGAGAGCGATAAGCGCCTGGAAGTGGCGAAGGTTCTCTTGTTTTTCCGCGGGCGTTTGACCCGTCACATTGCATTGGTCCCTGGCCGCGCCTGCGGCGATCTCGGCCTTCTGGCGATTGGCGTCATTCTCGTCACGGCCTTTCTGGACGGTTATCTCTGCGTTTTGAAATAACTTCTGCGCCCTATCCATGCAGGCGCCCGGCGTGGGATCGACTTTGCAGCGCAGCTTAGCGTTCGCGTAATCGTGGTTGGCCTGCGCTTCATCATCCTTGAGGCCGGCTTCCACACTTTCGAACTGGGCAACCTGGGCCTGCGAAATGTTGCCGTCGGGAGCGGGCGCGCACGATCCGGCGCTGGCACTTTGCGCCGCCGCGGCAAACTGATTGTTGTGCGGGGCAAGGCAGGCGACGCTCAAAACCAGCGTGAGCATCAGGAACGGGATTGACGCTGGCCGTGAGAGCGATTGCGAGTGATTCCTCATTCATCCTCCTCGAATGATGGCCTGGCTATGCGACGGTCCTTATGCTACCAGAGATTTCGCCGGCCCCGGCGCCCACTGACTCTAACTTCCGTCTGATCTGCGATTTGCCCCGAACGACGGCCTTCGCATCCGCCTCCCGCTCATCGCCCCCAAATCCCCATTCACCCCCCGTTTCCGCCATTCACTGCACGCTTCTTGGGCTTGTCGGGTAACCGCATTACCCTCGTAATGACTTATCAGCCTCCGGAATCCCCCACCCGGAAACCGCGAGGCCCCGAATCCTAAGCAACAAGCCGGGCCAAATGCAACTCCCGGCGGTTCTTTCCTGAATCGATTCCTGCACCGAAGGAGACCGCAATCATGTCCAAAGCCGTTAAGTACGCCGAGAAGGCCGCCGTTTACGCCGCCAAGGGTGCCTGGGTTGTCTATGAGCGCCTCAACCGCATCAGCCCCAACGTCTCCTTCACCCCAAAGTGGTCCGACAAGCCCCTGCAGAAGTCGTGGCAGAAGGAAAAGCCGCCCCTCGGCTGGCCGCGCACCACGGACTCGCTCTGTCCCAAGTGCGTTCCCGAGATTCGCAAGCAGATTCTCGACGGCAAGCTGCCGCACGAAGTTCTGCTCAACGAGAAAGTCGGCGAGATCAAGGCCCAGATCATTGAGCGCGACGGCAAAATCCTGATGGTCAAGGACTGCCCCAAGCACGGCCACTTTGAAGACGTGATGTCCATCGACCCGGCCTTCTTCAAGCACCTTGAAGAGACCTTCCCTGGCCGCGACATGCGCGCCCACGGCGACGGCGACAAAAATCTGCATCACCACGGCACGTCGACCGTCACTCACGGCCGCGGCTCGGTGCTCACCATCGACCTGACCAACCGCTGCAATATGATGTGCGATCCCTGCTTCATGGACGCCAACCAGGTTGGCTTCGTCCACGAGCTCACGTGGGAAGAAATCAAGACCATGCTCGACAACGCCATCACCATGAAGCCCAAGCGGCAGATGAGCGTGCAGTTCAGCGGTGGCGAGCCTACGCTCTCGCCTTACTTCCTTGACGCGGTCGCCTACTCGCGCAAGGTTGGCTTCAACTCCGTGCAGGCCGCGTCGAACGGCATTGAATTCGCCAAGAGCAAGGAGCTTTGCCGCGCCTCTGCCGAGGCCGGCCTCCGTTACGTCTATCTCCAATTCGACGGCATCGGCAACGCCGCCAACTCGCATCGCAAGGTCGGCAATCTCTTCGACGTCAAGCTGCAGGCCATCAACAATCTGCACGAAGCCGGCGTCGAAATCGTGCCCGTCACCACCATCGTCAACGGCATCAACAACGAGCAGGTGGGCAGAATTATTGAATTTGCCCTCGACAATCCCAAGAAGATCAGCTTCCTCAGCTTCCAGCCGGTCAGTTTCACGGGCCGCGACGAAGACATCACCGACGAGCGCCGCGTGGCGCAGCGCTACACGCTCTCGCACATGGCGCACGACGTCAAAGCGCAGGTCGGCATCGGCGAGCCGGCGCGCGACTGGTTCCCGATTTCGTTCATGTCCACCTTCTCTGACTGGGCCGATCTCGTGCACGGGCCCAACGCCGAGTGGGGCCAGCTCTCCTGCGGATGCCATCCCAACTGCGGCATCGGCATGGC
>JBEKIE010000037.1:0-43741 GCA_050011915.1 Occallatibacter sp. | reverse complement strand
GAGCCGTACTCACGCTCCACGGTGATGACCCTGACCGGCGCATGCACCATGATCCTGAATGACCCCCTGCGCTGGAGCATACAACGCCTTCCGTAGAAAATGAAACATCGCTAGATGAGTTCTAGGCGAACCTGACGCCCTACGGCCAGCGCGGCTTTACGCAATGTACTCAGGGTCACTGCGTCGTACTCCGGATCGAGCAGCCGGTCAAGAGCCGCCCGGCTGGTACGCATCCGCCGCGCCATTTCAACTTTGCTCAGCTGCTTCTCCTTCATGGCAGCTTCCAATTGCCGCGCAAGCACGCGCTTGATAGCGGTCGCCGTCACTTCTTCGTAGAGGCCTTCCTCGCGAAGCCAGTTATCGAACGACGAACCGATATTGCTCTTCTTCATACGCCCTCCTTCTTGCGCTTCAGCGCCAAATCGATTTCGAATCGTGGGGTTTTCTGTGTCTTCTTGACAAAACCGTGAAGCGAAACAAGTTGCTTTTCGGCAATACAAAAAATGACCCGCGCAATGCGGCCTCGCGGCAGGCTGCTGCGAACTTCCTACAACTCCCGGCCGAGCGATCGAACCAACGGCAGCCCGATCAGCCATGAAAACTCCACATCCTTGATCTCTTCGCCGATCACCCGCCGATCTTCCGGATCAAGGCTCTTCAGCCACTCGCGCACCGGCTCGTTTCCAGCGTTCGAGCGGTAGAATCGGGCGGGCAGACGTTTGGGCTCGGCCATCTATGAAGAGTGTATCATTTTTGGTACGCAACGTCCATGGCCCCGCCGTAACGCGGAGCCAGTCGGGGAAGAAACTCTGCTTGGGAGGCAATCGCCCAGTGTGATTATTGCGTAACCGGTTGCGCCGGCAGCGTCTTCGAACTCTTCAAGTGGCGTCCGTTGGGCGCGTTCGGAGCGGCCGGAGCGGTCGCAGCCGCCGGCCCCGCGGCCGGAACCGCCGATCCCTTCTTGATGTGCAGATCGCCGTTGTCCGCGCTCAGCACAATGTGCGCCGCACCCGAACCGATGCGTCCACTGACCGTCTTGTCTTCGTCGCCGCTTACCGTCAATCCGAAATCCGTCACCACTTCGCCGTTGTGCGTGTGCCCGTTCACCGTGGCCGAGGCATTGGGCGGCAGAGTGATCTCCACGTCGCCTTTTCTGTTCGTCGCTTCCACACTGTACGCGCCCGCCAGCTCGATGCGGATGTTGCCGTCGCGGTCTTCCACGTGACTGTCGCCCGCGACCTGGCTCAGATCCACGTCCTTTGAATGCGTCGTCACGTGCACTTCTCCCTTGGCGCCGACGATCCGCAGGTCATCGTCGTTCAGGGTCAGCTCGCCGGTCAGCTCCGCTGTATCGACCGTGGTCACTGAAGTGCGCAGGTGTACCGGCCCGGTCACGTTCTCCATCGACACATCACCCGGGATGTCGCCGTTCTGCGAGATCCCGCCTTTGATATCGGACACGGTGATGTCGTTCACGTTCCCTTCCAGGGTCACGTCACCCTGGACATCCTGCGCGGCGAAGACGTCGTGCTTCCCATTGACGAAGTGCGCCACCACCGGCCCAGTAATCGAGCTGAGATGAATGTCGCCCCGCGCGGTAATGTCGATGCCCGAACCCAGGCCGCTTGCCGTCACGCTATCCCACTGCGCGTTCACCGTCACGTGCGCCGTCTTCGGCACGGCAATTGTTAGATTCACCCGTCCCCTGTCGTTGCTGTGGGCCTCGATCAGCACTGCACTGCCGTTCACCGTTACGTGCGCGGCCTCTGCGTCGAAGATCTTCTTCGCGCCCGAGTCCGAGTTGGCATAGGCCACTTCCTGCGCCCGCACTTCCAGGTTCTGCTGGTCGCTCGCCGTAACGCTCACGTCGCCGCGTGGAACCCTGATTTCAATCGACGCATTGGCCGGAATCTGCCTGTTGTCCACCGGCTGATCGCTGTCGTGCTCCGGCATGCCGAAGGTGCTGAAGAAACCGTCATCGCCGAAGTCCCCGTGGAACGGGCCCCAGAAGTGGTTGTGCGCCGCGGAAATTGCGCCCAGAAACGCCAGAAAGATCAGAATTCCGATGAAGCTGCCGCTGCGCCGCACAGGAGTTTGCCGGCGCATGTCCAGCGCCCACTCGCCCAGCAGCGCCAGTCCCGCGCCGATCAGCAGCAGCGGCCACCACCGGCCGTACCACGACCAGAACGCGCCCGCGTCCAGATGTCCGCTCATCACCAGCAGCGCGATCACTCCAACAGACACCAGAATGATCGGGCCGACCATGGAGGGCACGCGCGGGCCGTACATGCCAACGTAGTTCGCTTTCCATGCGTGACGTTGCGCGCGCCAGGCATCGCGTTGCGCGCGCCACGCGGCTTTTTGCTGTTCACGATACGTGCGCCATTGCGCCTGCGGATCGTACGGCGGCGGTGCGCCGCCTCCCCCCGGTGGCATACTTGGAGGCATATTCGGAGGCATGCTGCTCATTGTTGCTCTCCCTCTCTGTCATTCTCAAAGTCGTGCGGATGTAAGGGCGCAATTGCTGTACCCGTGATTGTGCCGGAGCTTGCCGCGCCTTGTCCTGCGCCCGAATTCATTCCCTGCGATGCGTCGTGCCATGGCGCGCCGGGAAAAATCGGATAGCCCTCCGATGCCAGCGCCGCCCGCTCGGCCAGCATCAACACGCCCAGCATGATCAGCAGCAGCGGCCAAAACAGCTTCCAGAAATGCGGAATCGCGCCCATCTGGTGCAGCAGAGCCAAGGTTCCAATCAGCAGCAGAATCGCCGGCCCGCGCAATCTACGAATCAAAATGTAGTGGCTCATTTTTGCTCTCCTTGCGAGTGATCCTGCGGTCCCGCTGGCGGGTTCGCCTGGGGTCCCAAATGCGAGCACTGTAGTCGCCGCACGAACAGCCACACGCCCAGGCCGATCAGAACCAGCGGCCAGCTAAAGTGGAAGATCCGCCACGAAAACCAATCGAATTGCCCCAGCAGAAATAACACGCCCAGAGCAATCAAAATCACGGCGCCAATCGGCTCTCTGCGCCGCCAATGCACCGGAGGAAACGGTGGGATCGGCGGAATGCCCGGCCCCTGATATGCGGATTGATACGGAGCCTGATAGGGGGCCTGGTACGGCGCCCCATACGAAGACTGACTCGCCGCCTGATCCGCGGCCTGATTCACACCCGTCGCTCCCGCTCCCGGTGGAGGGCCTTGTGGCGGACCTTGCGGCGGCCGCATGCCCCCGACAATAGAATTGCTCAACTCATTCAGTCCCAGCGGATCGGGCAGCGGATCTCCGTCGCGCCGCGCCTTCGCCGTCTGATAGGCCTCGAACACCTGGTAGAAGACCCACCCCATCACGAAAAGGCCGAACACGCCGTACACGTGAGCCGCGCTCACCAGCACTGCGAAGATCACCAGGTGCACCATGCCCTTGACGAATTGGCCGTTGTACATCGCGCCCACGCCGGGAATGAATCCCAGCAGAGCCGCCAGGCCAGGGCTCGGTTCGCCTACGGAAGGCGGCACATAGGGCCGCTGCGAACCCTGCCACGCCATCCAGCACGGCTCGCAGAAGATCTGTCCGCCCGATCCTCTGCGCACGCATGCCTCGCACAGTGCCTTGCCGCAGCTCTGGCAGTACGCCGTCGCGTTCACGCCGCTATGATTTACGCAATCCATGGTGTGCTCCTTTCCAACGTTTGCACCACGTAGCCTCTGGACTGCTCACTGGTGTGCGTTGCCCTGTTCGAAAACCTAAGTGAAGTTTCCAGGTAATCATTGCCGCTTGCCGGTTCCGTTTGCCGTGCGTCCGGCTGCTGCCGAGGGCCCGCGCGCAACCCTCCATCATGGCTGCCGGGGGTCTTTTCCGGACTCTGCCGCGTCTCACCCGGCGTTACCGGTTGTGTTTGCTTCTGCTGTTGTTCGTTGCCGTTGTCTTCGCCCTCGTTCTCGCCGCGCAGCTCGCGCACGCGCGATTCCACCTCGTACACGAACCGCAGATGGTCGTAATAGCGCACGATCGGCACCGAAGCCATAGTGAGTTGCCGCTCCATGTACGAACGCATCGCGCGTGGTCTCAGATCGGCCAGACGCAGGTCCGACAACCGCACGCCCGTCAGGTTCAGCGTGAGCGCGATGGAAAAGAACGCCATCGCCGCCGTCATCAGCAGCCGTGGCTGCACGCTCGCCCGCATCCGCGCCAGGAATCCCGGCTGCTGCCAGACTGGAGGAACAAACCCCGGAACGTCGCCTACCCCGGCCGGCGACGGAAGCCCACTTACCGCGTGGCCCTTACCCGGTCCCGTCGTCGCCAGAATCTTGTCGAGCAGCCACTCGGGCGGCTCCGGTTCGGGCGACAAAAACTCCAGCCACTCACGGCCCTTGCGCGCCTCCTCATAAAGCGCTGCGCAAGCCGGGCAGCCGGCCTTGTGCGCGAGAAACCGCGCCTCCTCTTCGGGCTTCAGCAGCCCGTCCAGTGCATCTGCCAGCAACGTCTCCCACTCGCCGCATGCTGGTGTGCTCGGAATATGTGTGCCCTCTGCCATGGCTACATCACCTCCCTCTTGCTACGTTCAAGGAACCGCGCCAGTTCCGCCCGCCCCCGGCTGATGCGTGACTTCACGGTCCCCTCAGGAATCCCTAAAACTTGTGCAATCTCTTTATAATCAAGGTCTTGCAAATCTCTCAAAATCACGGCCTCGCGCAATTCGACGCTCACTTTCAAGAGCGCCTTCTGCACCATCTTTTTCAGCTCGTTCCGCGCCGCCGACTCATGCGGGGAAGGTCCGGCGTCAGCCAGCCTGTCTATCGGCCTCAGCTCTTCCGTCTGGTCCCAACCCTCGTCCAATGAGCCTGTCGCGCGCAGGTTTCGCGTCCGCCTGAAGTTGTCCACCAGCAGATTCCGCGTCATGGTGGTAATCCACACCGGCAGGCTGCCGCGCGTGGCGTCAAAACTACCCAGATTCATGTAAATCTTCAGGAAAACGTCCTGCGTCAGGTCCTCGGCGTCCGCAGCGTTGCCCGTAAAGCGGTAGCACAGCCCATACACACGCTTCTGGTGTGACCGGACCATTTCGGCCCATGCGCCGGAGTCGCCGTTCATCGAGCGGCGGACAATTTGCGTCCAGTCCTGCTCCAGAGCTCTCACCTCCGTGCGCCCCGCGTGTTTCGCGGGAGCCGCCTCCAACGTGGCCGCACCCATCGAAATCGCAGCGCACCTGGTCCCATCGCGTCGCGCCGCGGCAGCCATTGCGGTCTCCTGCAATTTGGCCCGTCCGAAGGTTCGCCGCACCGCAGGTGCCGCCGCCATGCCCCAGCTTAATGTACCCACGTACTGCATGGAGATTGAATACGCAGAATGGGTCCCGCCGGTTCCCTGACCAACTCGTGCGGCCGGAACCGAAATTGGGAGAAATCCCGCGTACCTCTCGAATCCCGCCCGTCGATCTTTAATTCGCCGCAGATCTACCCCAATTCACCGTAAACTGAGCATCAATGGAGGTCGCACCGTGGAAGATTGGAAGTTCACCCAGCAGGACCCCTCTGAAGCGCTCGCCAAACTGCATTTCTTCTCCATCAAGAAGAAGCACGCGCACGGCGAGGTGGAAGCGCGCATTACGGTCAAAGAATTCGCCACCGCAAAAACCACCGACATGAAGTTTTTTGCCGTGGCGGATATTGAGCTGAATCAGAAGCGCATGAAATTCCAGCCCTGTGGATGGGCCGAGACCCTGATGGGCGCTCTGACGGAATGCCTCATGTAACAAGGGCACGGCTTTAGCCGGGCCGATAAAGTCAGCAGAATGAGTCGGGCTTCAGCCCCTGCCAACCCATCCTTTGCCGGATTCGCTTTTCGTTCGGACTTTTTCCGCAGCCTGTCCAGGCCGGCGGTTGCGCGGGTCTCCTGGCCCGCACATAATCGCCTACCCGCTGCCGATCCATTCGCCTCCGCCACAGCCTTACTAGTAACTCAGGTATGCTGAAGTCCCAAGGAGTATTTCCCCATGCGCAAGACCCCACTGGCTCTCTCAATTCCGTTTTTGCTGTGCACGCTGGCCCACGCGGCCAGCTTCGACTGCACCAAGGCCAAAACCGCCTCGGAAAAGGCTATTTGCGCCTCGCCGCAACTGAGCGCGGCCGACGACCAGATGGCCGCCGCCTACAAAGCATGGCTTGCCGCGGCGCAGCCGAGTTGGGCTGCCGGGATTCGCGAAAACCAAATTGTCTGGCTGCGGTTTCGCGACGCGAGTTGCCCCGCAGGCGGCGCCGGCAGTTCCATCGCGTCCTGCTTGAGCGACCTCTATAAAGAGCGCATCGATGAGCTGCAGGGGATGGTGCAACACATCGCCGGCACGACATTTATTTCGCAGGCGCTCACGCTGACCGCGCGTGACACGCCGGACTCCGCTCCCCCCGCCGGCGCCACTGAAGTCACGCCCGGCTTCGGCACGCTGCAGGCCTCCTGGCCGCAGGCTTCTTCCACCTCGCCACAATGGATCGCATGGAGCAGCGCCATCGTGCCAGCCGTCATCCAGGCCGCAAATGCAGACGAAAGTTCCTCTGCCCACGATTGGAGTGGTCTTGTGCAACCCGGCGTCGATCGCGGCCTCACCCTCACTGTCGAACGCGCCAACGCGCAATGGGTTTCAGCTTCCATCGACGACTTCTACGACGGCCACGGCGCCCACCCCGGGGAGAATTTCACTGAGTTCTACTGGATGCTCGGCGGCCAACGCGCGCTCAAGCCGGAAGATGTTTTTCTGCCCCATTCCGGCTGGGACACCTGGATGGAGAAGCGCCTCGACAGCTATCTGCATCAGGCCCTCGACTCCCAATCCAGCGGTAACTACCAAAGCTGGTTCCCGCAGGGCGGCGCGGCCACGGCACTGCAGGGGATCGTCACAAATCCTGGAGACTGGAAGCTCGAGCCCGCCGGTTTCTCGATCTTTTTTCAGCCCTATCAGGTTGCCTGCTACGCCTGCACGCCCAACCCTCTTACCATTCCATGGTCCGATCTCAAGCCCTACCTGCAGCCCGGCTTCGTCCTGCCGCAATAGCACAGTTCGCTCCCGTCCCCAGGAGAGCCTATGCCCGACACACCAGAAGAACTCTCGCTCACCGAATCAGCGGCGGTGGCCGCCGATGCGACGGCGTCCGCGCCTGTATGCGAGTCGCCGGAGGCAACAACCGCGCCAGAGACCGCGAAGGAGAATCAACCCATGCTTGATGTGCACATACCGCACGAGACGCATACGTGGAAGGATTTCTGGATTCACCTTGGAACAATCACGGTTGGTCTGCTCATCGCTATCGGGCTGGAGCAGGGGATCGAGAAATTGCATCATTTGCGGGAGGGGTATCAGCTGACCGCGGACCTGCAAAATGAGGCCAAGCTCAATCGAGATCGGATCGAATATAACGAAACTGTCTTGGATAAGGAGATGGCCTGGCTGCTGCGGTTGCGGCGTGACGTGACCGCGCTGCGCGAGGGGTCATCGCGCAATAGTTTTGTCTATCCGGAACAGTTGGAAATCTATCCTACCAATCCCAATCGCTCACAGGCGCGGCTGCCTGCAGTGACGGTATGGGCTTCGGCGAAAGAGAGCGACCTGATCCAGTTATTACCGACAGACCGCGCGCGCAATTACAACGAAGTCTATCGCGAGGCCGATCTTGCTGCGAACGCCATGACCGGGCTGAGCGATAAGTGGGCCGAACTGGATAAGTTCGAGCTCCGATTTGAAGGCGGTGCAGTTTCAGCAAAGCCAGATGTGAGGAAAATGACGGCGACCGAGCTCGACGAATATGCGAGCGTTCTCGGCAATGTCTACCTGGAGTGCAAAATGGTAAAGCGGCGAATGAAGGTTTACGCTGCATGGAATGAGAGCGTCCTGTCCCCTGAGGACAAGCCGTTTGAGACGTCGGACGATTACCTGAAGCAGCACCCGGATCCGCCCATCGATCTTTCGAAGTAAACGGCAGACTCTGGCGAGTCGAAGATTGCCGAAAATCGCTCAAAGAGCGGCCACCTCTGGCGTAATCTTCGGGTGCAATCTTTCATGTGCAAAAATGAGTCGTGGGCACGTTAAGAACCGTCGCTGAGCGACTGAGCCGCGGCCGGTCGTTTCGTTACCGCCTGCCTCAAATCTACGGCGGGTGCCGCTTTTATCTCACTCCTGAATCCGGCCTGCGCTACTGGATTCCCAGCCGGGGCATCAAAGCCGACGAAACCCTGCTGAAGAACGCGGCGGAAACAGTAAAACCGGGAAGCGTGGTGTGGGATGTGGGCGCCAACATGGGGCTCTTCTCGTTTGCCGCCGCGGGATTGGCAGGCTCAAACGGCCGCGTCTATGCCTTCGAGCCCGATGCCGTGATGGCCCGGCTCCTGCGGCGCTCCGCGCGGCTCAACCCGCAGGCCGCTCCCGTTGATGTCATCCCCTGCGCCGTCGCCGAGGATCTCGCGCTGGCGCATTTCCAAATCGCCCAGCGCAGCCGCGCCTCAAATGCTCTTGAAGGATTTGGGTTGAGCCAGATCGGCGGGGTTCGCGAAATGCAAACCGTATTGACGGTTTCTCTCGATTGGTTCAGCCGAAGCCTTCCCCCGCCCGACGTCTTGAAGATCGACGTGGAAGGCGCTGAGCTGACCGTCTTTCGCGGCGCGCGGCAACTGCTCAGGACGAAGCGCCCCATCCTCATTTTCGAGCTGACACCGCGGAATTGGGACGAAGAGTCCCGCCTTCTGCGCGATCTGGGCTACACGCTTTTCAACAGTGCGCTGCCGCCCAGCGAGCGCCCGCCTCTGACCGGGCCCGCCCGTAACATCCTCGGCTTCCCGTCGTGAAGATGCCAGTTCTTGGTTCACAGTTCACAGACCGCGGAGCGGCCGATAGTCTCCGGCCCTAACTGTGAACTCCGATTACGTTCCCTGTCTTTCTAATCCCTGTTCCCCGGCCCAGTATTGGTCCCCGAAGGCCGGATCAACCGGGTTCTCGAACAACGACGCGTCGCGCGTCACAATCGTCAGTCCCGACGGCGTCACGAAATACCGCCGCTTGTCCTCCACAGGATCGTAGCCGATCACCGTGCCCTCGGGAATGTGCACGTCGCGGTCGATGATCGCTCTCCGGATGCGGCAATGCCGCCCGATGTTCACGTGCGAAAAAATAATGCTCGCGTCCACGTCGGAGTAGGAGTTGACGCGCACGTCCTGCGACAGCACCGAGTTATACACCGACGCGCCCGAAATGATCACGCCTGCCGTAATGATCGAATTCACCGCCATGCCCGAACGTCCCGGCTCGCCGAAGACGAACTTGGCCGGCGGGTACTGCCGCACTCGCGTGCGGATCGGCCAGCTCTTGTCGTAGAGGTTGAACACCGGCGACACCGCGCACAAGTCCATGTTGGCTTCGTAGTATGCGTCCAGCGTGCCCACGTCGCGCCAGTAAAGCGCCTCCTTCTTGTTCTCGTCCACAAAGCTATAGGCCATCATCTTTTTCTTGCCCAGCAGGTTGGGCAGGATGTTGTGCCCGAAATCGTGCTTTGAGTCCGTGTCGTCGGCGTCCGAGATCAACGCTTTCAGCAGTGTCTCGGTGTTGAAGATGTAAATGCCCATCGACGCATCGCAAGCGTTGGGATTGAACGGCGAGCGGAAGCTCGTCGAAGCCGGCTTCTCCTGGAAGCCCATGATCTCGCCGTTCTGCGCTACTTCCACCACGCCGAATCGCGACACCTCCTCCGGCGGAATCGGCAATGTGGCCAACGTAATGTCGGCTTTGGTCTCCTTGTGGTAGGCCAGCATCCGGCTGTAATCCATCTTGTAGATGTGGTCGCCCCCGAGAACGATGACGTGCCCGGGCTGCTCGCTGCCGATCGAATAAATGTTCTGGTACACCGCGTCCGCCGTGCCCATGTACCAGTTGGCGCCGGTGCGCTGCATCGGCGGCATCAGCTCAAAGAACTCTCCAAGCTCCTGCGCCACGATGCCCGTCCACCCTTCGCGGATGTGCCGGTTGAGGCTCAGCGCTTTGTATTGCGTGAGGATGTACACGCGCCTCAGGCCCGAATTGATGCAGTTGGAAAGCGTGATATCGATGATGCGGTAGTGCCCGCCAAAAGGAACGGCCGGCTTGGCGCGGTCCCGCGTCAGTGGAAACAGCCGCTCTCCTGCTCCGCCCGCAAGTAAAACTCCCAGAGTGTCCTTCATATCCATAAGGCTCCAACAGCCGGATGTGTCGCTGGCCCATCCATCCGGCACGGCTGGGGAGTGCCGCTATCCGGAACAGCATTTTTACAGACGGCACTCGGTGAGAACCGCCACTGAACGCAGGAGGATATCATACAGACCAATGCACTTGGCAGTCCCGCCCCATGAAGAAACCATGACAAGGTCCTGGAACGCGCAACCCGACTGAAGGTGCGCGCGGGGTGCAGCCTACGATTTGGGCTGAGGAGATCGATGGAAAGCTGCGCTTGCGCAAATAGCACGCAGGGTCGCCCGAAAGCACGGAGCGCGGCGCCGCTGCCTTCGAGCGCGATGGCGGAATATACCCCGTCGTCACCCGCTCTCGCCGAGAGAAATGTTAGCTCCGCTCGCCTCCGTGCCCCATCCTCCTGAGCGAATTCGAAGGATCGCGCTCTTTGCGAAAAGGGTGGAAAAGCAAAACGACTGGGAATCGCTCTAGCTCCGCTCACTCCGCCAACCCCGCAAGCTCCGCTCGCCTTCTACCAGCCGGAGACCCAATTCCCCTTTTTCGTCGACCGTTTGGCCTTCGTGAACTTGTATTCCAGCCCCACGGAGATGGCGAAGTTCACGTCGTATTGGGAATACGGCGATAAAACAGGGGGCGGCGGCGCCGGTTGGTAGTTGTAGTGGGTCATCACCGCATCGGGCGTAATGCGAAAGACCCAGTGTTCCGACCGATTCAGGTCGATACTTCCGCCAATAATCGCCGCCGGCGCCATCTGGTTATAGTAAAAATGAAAATACCCCGGCGCCTGGCCCAGAAGATCTTTTTGAAAATTGCCATACACCCCGCCGAACATGGCATGCGCCGTGATCGCCCCGTGCTTGTTGTGCGGTCCCAGCGCCTCTAAACCGCCCACGAAGAAATACTGCTTCACCATCGGCCCTTCGAGATCCCCGCCGCCAGCGCTTTTGTCGTTCACAAAGGTGCCGCTGGTGCCCACATACGCGCGGCCCGAGCCCTCAAGGCCCCAGTGCCGCGTGAGCCAATATGAGGCATCCCCGTCCAGTCCGCCGAGGTTCGAGCCCTGCAGCAGCGACGGCCCTGCCTTCATGTGGTCGTACGCCATTCCCAGCGACACGTCGAACCGGTTGTCGTAGCGCACGTTGGCCAGCGGATCGACCGAGATATAGACGCCATAATTCGAGTTCTGCGCGTCCGGTCCCTGCGGTGTGGACCCCTGCGTCGGCTGGCTCTGGCTGCTGGAGCTTTGCGGCTGAGCGGGTGGGGGCTGGGAGCCCGCGTTCTGTGCCTGCATGCGGACGCCCGCACACACACCCAGAGCGAGAACAACGGCAAAAAGAGGGGTTAACCTTGCTTGGAGATGCATCACCAACAAGCTTACAAGACCCCCCCGATCCGGGACAACGCGCCCCCCGATCATTTTGTCGGCCATTTCGCAGAGCATTCTGTTTAGACGGGCCCTGACTCCATTCGTCCCGCGCCGCCCGGCCCTAGTCCATCACCTCGCACGGCTCCGTCTGCCGCGTCCACACCAGGTAATATGCAGTCTTCAGGATCTCCATCGAAGTCTGTGCCGCCGTTGACAACGCTCCCACGCGTCCCAGCGCCGGGGCCGCGTGCACCCGCCACTTCATCGGCAGCCGGCTCAGGATCAGTCCCGCGCGCGGCAGGTGGCTGGGGCTCGAAATCACCTCCGCCGACTCCCATCCATGGCTGCGCATGATGCGCAGGGCGTTGCAGGTATTCTCAATCGTGCTCCGCGCATTCGGATCTTCCAGCATCGCCGATACCGGAATCCCCTGCGCTTCGGCGGTCCTCGCCATTACCTGAGCTTCCACAAACCGGTTGCCCACCGCGCCTCCGGTCACGATGATCCGCGGCGCCACTCCCCGCTCATACTCGTGAACCGCCTCGGTCACGCGCGCCAGTTGCGTCGGGCTGGGATTTCCGTCCCTATCCGCCGGGTTGCCCAGAACGATGAGCACATCGAAGCTGTTCTGTGAGGTATTTCCCTTCGGCGCCAGCGCCCGCTCTGCGGCCGCCCATACCACCAGCCCCACAACCACCGCTGCGCACGCTAGAACGCTGCGTCCTAGCCAACCCAGCCGCCCGCGTCGCTTCGGCACGGCTCTTCGGCTCACCTTTCCTGCACTTGTATGCTTTTTTGATTTGGTTGAGTTCGAATTCTTTGATTTCGTGGAATTCAAATCCCGTGATCTCGTGGAGTTCAAGAGGCCCGCCTCCAAACTCCACTCTAACGCGGACGCCGGTCGCGACGGCGCTTTCTCGGTCCCTTGTTCCCTTGTCCCCTTGGTCCCTGCCTTACGGATACATCCGGTTGAGCGTGCGCGGGAAGGGAATCGTCTCGCGCACATGATCGAGAGCGCACACCCACGACACTACGCGCTCAATGCCCATGCCGAAGCCCGCGTGAGGCACACTGCCGTAGCGTCGCAGGTCGAGGTACCACTCAAACGCCTCGCGCGGTAATTTATGTTGTTCAATCCGCTCGCTCAGCAGCTCGTAGCTCGACACGCGTTGCGACCCGCCGATGATCTCGCCGTAACCCTCCGGCGCCAGCACGTCCACGCACAGCGCGTAGCGCGAATCCTTCGGATCGGGCTCCATGTAAAACGCCTTCACATCCGCCGGATAGCGGTGCACCATCACCGGCCGGTCGTGCTGGGAGCTCAGCCACGTCTCGTCGGGCGAGCCAAAATCGTTCCCGTACTCGAACGCCTGCTCCAACTGCCCATTCTTGTGCGCCTGGTTCAGCAGTTCCACCGCCTCGTCGTAACGCAGCCGCGGAAACGGCGCTTTCACCGCTTCAAGCTTGGCAACATCGCGCCCAATCACCTGCAACTCCGCGGCGCGATTCTTCACCACGCTCCCGACAATGTGCGAGATGTAGTTCTCGGCAAGTTCCATCAGCCCGTCGAGGTCCATGAAGGCAACCTCCGGCTCCACCATCCAGAACTCCGTCAGATGCCGCCGGGTCTTCGACTTCTCCGCGCGAAAGGTCGGCCCAAAGCTGTATACCTTGCCCAGCGCCAGCGCCGTCGCTTCCACATAAAGCTGCCCGCTTTGCGTCAGGTAAGCAGGATCGCCGAAGTAGTCCACCGGAAACAGTGTCGACGTGCCTTCGCACGCCGCCGGCGTCAGAATCGGCGGATCGGTGCGAACGTACCCATTCATATCGAAGTATTCGGCCGCCGCGCGCATAATCTCCGCGCGAATGCGCAAAATGGCCGACTGCCGCGGGCTGCGTACCCATAAATGCCGCCGCTCCTGCAGAAAATCCACGCCATGTTCCTTGAGCGTGATCGGGTACGGGTCCGATTCCGGCACGCGATGCACCACCTGCACATCTTCAACGTCCAGCTCGTACCCTCCTGGCGCGCGCTTGTCGGCCCGCACCTTCCCCGTCACAATCACGCTCGACTCCTGGGTCAGGTGTTTCAGCGTCTCAAACACCTCCGGCGTCACGCTCTTCACGTGCGCCACGCCCTGGATCGACCCCGTCCCGTCGCGAAAGATGGGAAACACCAGCTTTCCGCTCTCGCGCAAGTTGTAGAGCCATCCCTTCAGCGTCACGGATTGCCCGTCATGCTTGCCGATCTCGGCAATGGTGGCGACAGGCGCGGCGGTCTTGGCGGATTCAGAAGCAGCAGATGCGATTTCTTCAGGCATGTGGTATGAGCTTTCTGTACGGCGCAGCACGGCCACGCCGAACGTTCCAGAATAGCGCGCATGGCCGATAACGGTGCACAGCCGTCGTCACTTGCTCCCTTGCTCCCTTGCTCCCTCGCTCCCTTGCTCCCTCGCTCCCTCGCTCCCTTGCTCCCTCGCTCCCTTGCTCCCTGTCACTCCAATTTCGTGTCACAGCAAATTATTTTGATCTAGACGACAAATGCCTCAAAAGCGCATCCTAAGGAAAAGGAGGGTCCGCGTGAGCAAAGGAGCATCAGTGACCGATCAGCTCGAAGTGGGCGGCGAAGAGATGCACAAAACCCAGGCGGACCCCGATGCCGCCGAGCGATTCATCACGGAGAAGCGGCTGGGCGAGCGCATCCGCCGCCTGCGCCTCAAAAAATCCATGGGTCTGGTGGAGCTGGGCCGCCACACCGGCCTTTCCGCCAGCTTTCTTTCGCAGCTTGAAACCGGCCGCGTGGTGCCCACCCTGCGCAACCTGGCCCGTATTGCCATGGTCTTCTCCAAAGACCTCTCTTATTTCTTCGAGTCCGAGCCCGCCGCCGTCTTCCGCGTGCATCGCAGGAAGGACCGCGTGCGCATGCCGCAAACCGGCGTGGAGCCGCCCACCTATACCTTTGAGAGCCTGGGCTACATGGTGCCCGACCGCTCCATGGACCCCTACTTCGCGGAGTTTATTCCCCTGCCCGCGCAGGTCGAGCCCAAATCGCACCTGCACGCCGGCTTCGAGTTTCTCTATGTGCTGGCCGGCGAACTCATCGTGCGCCACGGCGACCAGGAAGCGACCCTCGCCGCCGGCGACGCCGTCTACTTCGACGCAGGCACGCCCCACTCCTATCGTTGCGGGAGCGCAAAGCCCGCTGAAGCCATCATCGTCACCATTCATCAGTCGTCTGCCGGGCGGCCCCAACCCACGCGCGCCCCTGCCAGCACAGCCACGCGGCCACCGCAGGCAGTCGCCGCCCTACGGCCCCAATTCTCCGACGGCAAACAAGGCGGAACAACGTAGTCTTGCAGCGCCGGTCTCCAGACCGGCTGTCGCGTGGGTCTCAAGACGCACACATTTCTCCTCGAGGCGTGGACGCAGCCAGCTCTGCCGGTCTCGCAACCGATATTTTGCCCGCGTAGCGGGCGAAAGACGCTAGCCCCACGGCGCAAGCCTGGGGAGAAAATGCCCGATCATGCCTCATCAGCCCGCTTCAGCGGGCGTAAGACCGATCTGGACGCGACCTCAAAGCTGTTTGCGTGAGCACTCCTTAGGAGCTTCAGGGGGCAGATCGGCGTTACCATGCAGGATATGTAGGTTGGGTGCGAGGCTATGTCTGACAGATCCAGATTTCTTGTTGCGCTCATTCTGATTTCCGTCTCTTGGCCTGCGTTGCTTGCTCGCTCTCAGTGTAAGAACCAGAGCACTCCGCTGCCCCTCTCCGATCTGAAGGCAGCTGACAAATCTCGGAATTTTATTCGTTTCAGATACTTCCTTTCTGCCAAGGACTCACTCCTAATTCGGTCGCACGAAGACACCGAAACGTCGATTGGACCGTACGATCTTGGCTTTGTAATCCAACGCGACGGTAAGACGCTCCAGAGCGTGACTCTGCGGAAACTGCCGGAGCTTCAGGGTCAGAACTCTGAGTTTTCGGACTTTTTCACCACGCTTTACGTGACCCGCGCTTGTGCGAGCGGACGTCTAGTCTACTTCGTTACGATGAAGTATATGGGCGACGAAATCAGCCCAGCCCTTGTCTTCACATTGGTTCCTTCAGCACAGGGATATGAAGTCTCCGCGCTTCCGATGTTCGGCGGCGGCGTTGTGGATGTTTCCGCGGCCGACCCGTTTCACCTCAGGATTTGGGACAATCTGAACGAAGGCGGATGTAACGCTTGCGAAACCGCCTATCGGATCACGGAATATGAGCTTCGAGACGGCAAGCCCGTCCGAATCGGGCAACGCCGGACGCAGCACCCCTACACAACCGGGGATTTCGATGACTCACGTATCCGTTTCATCCCGTGAAGGCATTTCGTCGGATTGAAGATCAGCGAGCATCCGAATTCATCATTGGCCCGCCTACTTCTTCGCCCGCTTCAACTCCCCATACGTCGGATACGGCGCAGCCTCGGTGCTGGTCGGCATGGCTTCCAGCGTCTTCAACTCCTCCTGCACCTTCTTCCACTCGCCGGGATGCTGCTTGGTCACGATCGGCGCATTGGGATCGGCATAATACGCCTCCACGTCGCTCTTGATGCCCGGCGGAATCGCCTGCGTGGGTGTGCGCGTCAGTCGGTCCAGCAGCTCGGCATACGTCGTATCGGTGAGCGGATAGCCGCCCGGCTTGGTCACCGCACCCGTGTCCAGATCGCGATTCGGCAAGGGACGTTTGGGATCGGCCGGGCCCAGCGTCTCCGTTGAGGTGGTCGCCGTCAATACTCGCTCCCGCCGCGCTTCGACCGGCGTGAAAAGCGCCAGCCGCTCATGCAGCACCGTGGTGGCCGAAACCACGCTGTGCATGTAATCGGCCTCCGCGGCCGCGGACGGCCCTTTCACGGCCACCATCTCCAGCGGCCCAACCTTGGGCAGAATCCACAGCACCCCGGCCAGAAGGTGCGTCTCCACTGGGGCCTTCTTGTAGTACGCCGCCCAGTCATACAGCTTGGCCGCCGCGGCAGACTCTTTCTCAATTTCGATGGCATCGGGCGTGTCCGGCTCTACTGGCTCCTGCTTGCGATGCAGAATCGTTACCGCATAAGCCACGCGGGGAATCAGCGTGCGCGTTGCAAACTGGTAGGCCTGCAGGTTGATCTTCCGGCCACTCCTCACGTTGAAATCTTCGGTCAGCCCATAGGTCTCATAAAACGCCAGCGCCAGTTGATGCACGGGAACCTTGATCCCAATGTGGCGCAAATAGCCGAGCGGCGCAAGGCGGTGATGCGCGATTTGATCAATGTCGAAAGCGAACTCAGTCCGCACGTGTTCATGCCGGCCCTGGGCGTAATTCACAATGTGCCCGAAGCGCTTTTCCAGCTTCGGAAACTCGAGAGGGACGGCGCGGTTGGTCGCCTGCGAGTGGCCGTACGAATCTCCGATGTAATGCGACAGCGCGCCCACGGCGAATGCCAACTCGTTGGCGTTGTGCGCGTTGCGAAACAGCGCCAGCACGAAGTCGCCCGTGCGCACATAGTGGGTTAGATCCGAGAAAAACTCGTCGCCAAACGGATAATAGCCGATGTCCTGGATCACGCATCCGCCGTAGGCGTAAGCGCGCGCCTTGTCTAGCTCCTCCGGCGTCAGGTTGGGATAGCGGCTCTTGAGCAGCGGCACGATCGAGTCCTCCCAGGTGAGGTCGATCAGTTGCTCATGTGTCAGCAGCGAATACGCGCCCGCTTGCCTGGGCCAAACGCCCGGCAAAAGCAGGAGGATCAACGCGAGAGCGCGAAGGCAGTTCGTGCGTATCGTCATAAAGCCGAACGAAACTCCACCCTGGGAACGGAATGAAAGGGAAGGAGCGATTTCGTCTTTATTCTATGCGAATTTGGCCCGCTGCCGCTGCTCTCTTATGCACACAGCCCCGCAGTCCCTGCCTCACCCCAGCATTCTGTCCAGCGCCACCCGCGCCCAGTGCTTCACCTGGGGTTTCACTTGCACGCGGTTCACCACGCGCCCTTCGACAAGATTCTCCAGCGCCCACGCCAGGTGCTGCGGGCTGATGCGATACATCGTGGTGCACAGGCACCCGGTGTCGTCGAGCGTGACGATTTTCTTGCCCTCCGGCGCAAATCGCTTGGCCAGCCGGTTCACCAGGTGAATCTCCGTCCCGATGGCGAACATCGATCCAGCAGGCGCCCGCTCTACGCGCGCAATCAACTGCTCGGTCGAGCCCAGCGCGTCCGCCTTCTGGCACACCTCGTAGCGGCACTCGGGATGCACGATGACTTCGATGCCGGGATATTTCGCCCGCACCTGGTCGACATGCGAGGGCAGAAAGCGCTGATGCACGGCGCAGTGGCCCTTCCACAGCAGCATGCGGCTCGCGGCGAGCCGTTCCTTCGTTTGCCCGCCCCAGAACGATCCAATCTGCGCCGCCCACGGATCCCAGACCACCATCTCGTCCAAAGGAATATCCATGGAATGCCCCGTATTCCGGCCTAAATGCTGATCCGGCAGGAATAGAACGCGTTTGCCGCGCGCAAACGCCCACTCCAGAGCCTTGCGCGCGCTCGACGAAGTGCACACCAATCCGCCGCGCTCGCCGCAAAACGCCTTGATCGCCGCCGTCGAATTAATGTACGTCACCGGAATCGTCTCGTCGGCGATCCCGGCGCGTTCCAGCGCATCCCAGCAATCCTCAACTTGAGAAATCTCCGCCATATCGGCCATCGAGCAGCCCGCGTTCAGGTCGGGCAGAATCACCTGCTGGCCGTTTTCAGCCAGAATATCCGCGCTCTCCGCCATAAAGTGCACGCCGCAAAACACGACGTATCGCGCGCCTGTCGCGGCGGCTGTCTGCGACAGCTTGTAGCTGTCGCCGGTGAAGTCGGCAAAGCGCACCACCTCGTCGCGCTGGTAGTGGTGGCCCAGAATCACCGTCGTCGCGCCCAGTTTCGCGCGCGCCGCTGCAATCCGCCCGTCCATCGAGTGGTCGGGCAGCGCCAGGTAGTTTTCAAGAGAACAGGTTGCAGTTGCCTCCGCAGAGGCAGCGGTTGCTTCGTCAAGAATCAGAGTCACAATACTCCGCCTTCAGTCCGTCCAAATACTAGATTTGACGGACGGGGATGTTGAAAGCTTTCTATTCGGCTGCAGTGAGTGCGTTTCGCCTGGTCAGGATCTCGTCCAAAACCAGAAGAAGACCACCCACGGGGTTGTTGCAGCCCGTTCCTTATGGGATGCGCGAGAATTTCGCCGGTTGCAGAGGCGCTCCCGGCCCACGCCGTCCCATCTACCTTCATTGTAACGCGGCTCAAATCCATCGCCGCCACGCATAGTCGTTTGTGAGCGCCACTTGCCGCCATTTATCATGATCCTTCATGGTCACGCCTCCGCCAATTGAGATCGCCAACATCAGCATGGCCGACACGATTATTCTCATGGTGCTGGCGCTGGTGGTCTTCGGCCCCCGCCGCCTGCCGCAGATCGGCCGCCAGATTGGCAAACTGATGTACGAGTTCCGCAAGGCCTCCAACGACTTCAAATTCCAGATGGAAGAGGAGTTACGCCAGTCGGAGGAGGCCGACCGCCGTAAAAAAGAAGAAGTTGAGCGGCAAAAAGCCCTGGCCGCGGCACCGCCCACTCCGCAACTGGACGCGCCCGCGACGCCTGAGTCAACTGCATTGTCCCCCGAGTCGCCCGCAGAAAGCCCCTATCCGAGCGAATCGACGGTTCCCGATCTCGCCGCCGAAGGCACGCGGCCTGAAGAAAGCATCGAAGACACCACTGCATCTGCCGTCGAGGCCGCGCGTCTGCGCATCGAGCCAAATATCGAGCCGCGCATTCTGCCGCCGTCCACAGGCGAAGTTGTCGCCGCCAATCCACCGGGCCGGCTCCCGCAGCAAGCTGAACTCTTCGAAACACCATCCGAACCCGCCGCCCCAGTCCCCGCGAACGACAACGTGAGCGGCGCCAATGAAGCCGCCAATGATGCGAATCGATCGGAGCAGGCCACCCACCATGGTTGATCCGCAGGAAGCCATCGAGAAAGCCCGCAAGGCCGTGACCGAGCGCGCCGAACTGCCCGGCATGAGCCTCATGGAGCATCTCGACGAACTCCGTAAGCGCATCGTTCACTCCGCCATCTATCTCGTCATCGGCTTCGTCGTCGCCTACATCTTCCACGAGCGTCTCTACGGAATTGTGCAAGCCCCGCTCACCAGGCTCGGCATCAAGCTCAACTACACCCACCCCATGGACCCGCTCAACCTCTACTTGCAGGTTGCGCTCATCGGGGGCGCCATTCTCACCTCGCCCTTCATCCTCTATCAGGTGTGGCTCTTCATCGCGCCCGGTCTTTATCAAAAAGAGAAGCGCCTCGTCATTCCCTTCATGGCCGCCACCGTGAGCCTGTTCCTCGCAGGTGCCTGCTTCGGTTACTTCTTCGTTTTGCCCGGCGCGCTCAAGATCCTCATCCTGCAGTTCGGCAGGGAATTCAACCCCATGGTGACCATCGAGGAGTACACCGGGTTCTTTCTTTCCATCATCCTCGGTCTCGGCATCAGCTTTGAGCTGCCTATCCTCATCTTTTTCCTGGCCCTCTTCGGCATTGTCAGCCCGCGCTTCCTCTGGAAGAACATCCGTTACGCCATCCTGGCCGTCTTCATCGTCGCCGCCATCATCTGTCCCAGCCCCGATCCGTGGACGATGTGCATCTACGCCATCCCCATGCTGGCCCTCTACCTGGTCGGCATCGGCGTCGCCTGCTGGGTGCACCCCGCACGCAAAAGGAAAAAGGAGGCCGCGGGTTGATGTTTTCTTTTTCCTGGTTTTGGACGAGAGCCGCGGCAGTTCTGCTCCTCCTCGCCCCTCTCGCCGCGTCCGCCCAACACTTCGACGGTGCCAAGGCCTACGAATACGCGCGCCAATTCGCCGCCATCGGTCCGCGCTGGCCCACCGGCCCCGGCCACGTCAAAGCCGAAGACCTCCTCCGCTCGCACTTCCGCAACGCCCACGACCAGCTTGAAGAAGACACCTTCACCGCCTCGACGCCCATCGGCCCCGTGCCCATGTGCAACTTCATCGCGCGTTTCCCCGGCAAGAAGCCCGGCGTTATCGTGCTCGGCACGCACTACGAAACCAACTACCCGCTGCGTACCATCAACTTCGTCGGCGCCAACGACGGCGCTTCCACAACCGGCCTGTTGATGACCATCGCCGATCAGCTCCGTACCCAGGCCGCCCGCTCGCCCGCAAAGAAACTCGACGGCTACTCCGTCTGGCTCGTCTTCTTCGATGGCGAGGAGGCCATCCAGCAATGGTCGCGCTCCGACTCCACCTACGGCAGCCGCCATCTTGCCGCCAAGTGGGGCCGCGACGGCACTCTCAACCAGATCAAAGCCTTCCTGCTCGCCGACATGATCGGCGACAAGGATCTCGACATCCAGCACGAGACGCACTCCACCGCGTGGCTCTATGCGCTCGTCGCCGACGCGGTAAAGAAATTCGGTTACCAGCAATACTTCTTCAAGCAGGAGATGGACGTCGAGGACGATCACCTGCCCTTTGTCGAACGCGGCGTGCCGTCGATTGACATCATCGACCTCGACTATGGGCCCAACAACAGCTATCACCACACCGCGCAGGATACGATGGATAAGATCAGCGCGCACAGTTTGATGATCGACGGCGATGTGTTCATGGAGACGATTCGCCTGATCGACCAACGGTGAAGGAGAAACACGTGTCAAGCGCAGAAATCGGCATCATCGGCGGCAGCGGGCTCTACTCCATGCCCGGATTCACCAACGTCCACGAGGAGCGCGTCGAAACGCCCTTCGGCTCACCCTCCGACGTCTTCGTTCTCGGCGAGCTCGAGGGCCGCAAGGTCGCCTTTCTCGCGCGCCACGGCCGCGGCCATCGCATTCTCCCCTCCGAGCTAAACTTCCGCGCCAACATTTATGCATTCAAGAAGCTCGGCGTCGAGCGCATCCTTTCCGTTTCCGCCGTAGGATCCCTGAAAGAAGAACACAAGCCCACCGACTTCGTCATGCCCGACCAGTTCATCGACCGCACCTTCCACCGCGTCTCCACCTTCTTCGGCGACGGCATTGTGGGCCACGTAGCCTTCGGCGATCCCGTTTGTGCGACTGTGGCCAAAGCCGCAGCTGCTGCATGCAAGGCGGTCGGCGTCGTCGGCAAGCTCGGCGGCACCTACGTCTGCATGGAGGGCCCGCAGTTCTCCACAAAGGCCGAGTCGCACCTCTACCGCAGTTGGGGCGCAGACGTCATCGGCATGACCAATCTGCAAGAGGCCAAGCTCGCCCGCGAAGCCGAAATCTGCTACGCCACCGTCGCCATGGTCACCGATTACGACTGCTGGCGCGAGGGCCACGACGCCGTGACGATTGAAGAAATTGTCGCGGTGCTGCACAAAAACGCCGACAACGCCTGCAAGGTGGTGAAGGCCGCTGTCGCTGCCCTGCCGCCCACGTCGGAAGTCGCCCGCACATGCGCCTGCGCCTCGGCTGCAAGATTTGCCGTGCTCACGCAACCCGACGCAATTCCCGCTGCGGCCAAAGAGAAGCTGAAACTGCTCTTCGGCAAGTACCACGGCTGGTAAACTACAAAGCTGATTCGGAAAATGCAATGACTTCGACATCACAATCCGCGCCATCGACCGATCAGCAGCTTGCTTCAAGTCTGGCAAAGGTATGGCCGCATCGTGAACACGAGGCGCCCTCTTTCAGTGGCGTGTTCTGCAAATTGGGTTTGCATCGTTGGCGCTCGCTCAACACGGCAGAGATCGCAGCTCAAAAATGCGTGCGATTCTGTTTCTGGTGCTCGGTGGTAAAAATCGATGGACGCATCTATACGCCCTGAGCCGAAGAGGCGCAAGCTCAGCGTTTGAGGAGAAGCATGGCAATCACCGTCGTCGGCAGCGTAGCTTACGATTCCATTGAAACTCCCGCCGGCCGCCGCGAGCGCTGCCTGGGCGGCGCTGCTACTTACTTTTCGCTCGCCGCCAGCTTCTTCACCGATGTGCGCGTCATCGCCGTCGTCGGCGAAGACTTCGGCCCCGAGCAGGAAGCCGTCTTCGCGGCCCGCAACATTGACACGCGCGGCATCGAGCACACCGCCGGCAAGAGCTTCTTCTGGGAAGGCTCCTACCTCGAAAACCTGAACGAAGCCAAAACGCATAACACCGAGCTCAACGTCTTCGCCTCTTTCGAGCCCAAAATCCCCGACGCCTACCGCGACTCCGACTTCCTCTTCCTCGCCAACATTGACCCCATCCTCCAGCGCCGCGTGCGCGATGCCATGCCCGCCGTCAAGCTCGTCGCCGGCGACACCATGAACTACTGGATCAAGGACCATCGCCCGGCGCTGCTTGAAGTGTTGAAGGGCCTCGACGTACTCCTTATCAACGACACGGAAGCCCGCATGCTGGCCGGCAACAACAACCTCGTGCAGGCCGCCCGCGCCGTCATCGCTCTCGGCCCTCGCGCTCTGGTGGTCAAGCACGGCGAGTACGGCGCAACTTTATTCCACGAATCCACTCCAAAAGGTAAGAAAGCGGAGCTTCGCACATTCAAAGCTCCGGCCCTCCCGCTCCAGGAGGTCATCGACCCCACCGGCGCGGGCGACAGTTTTGCCGGCGGCTTTTTCGGCTTTCTGGCCTCGCAGCCCGAGCTCACCCCCGCCTCCTGGCGCCACGCCATGTTTTACGGCGGCGTGATGGGCTCTTATGCCTGCGAGCGCTTCGGCACGGAGCGCCTGCAGCAGCTCTCACGCTCTGAAATCGATGCGCGCTTCAATCACTTTCGCGAGATCTCGCACCTTGACTGACCGCAGCATCTCCAGCCGCGAAGGCTGGTACGTCCTCGCCTTCGCCATGGCAGCCTCATTTACCGCCATCATCTGGAGTTGGAATCACGGTGCGATGCTCAACTACGGCGACGCTGTCGCCCATCTTCATATTGCACGCCGCGTCTTCGACTCCCGCACCGCGCGCTTCGCCGAGCTCGGCTCCGTGTGGCTCCCGCTTCCGCACATTCTCCTCATCCCCTTCGTGCAGAACTACGCCTGGTGGGCCGACGGTCTTGCCGGCGTCATTCCCTCGGCATTGGCCTGGATCGCCTCCTGCGCCGGCATTTATCGCCTCGCGCGGCACTGGCTCAATCCCGCGCCTTCCGCGCTCACGCTCGCCTTCTTCGTCCTCAATCCCAATCTGCTCTACCTGCAAACCACGGCCATGACCGAGCCGCTCTTCCTCTGCGAAGTCATCTGGATCGTGGTCTGGCTCGCGGAGTGGCGTCTTTGCCTTGACGAAGATCCTGCGCAGGCCAGCCGCCTGCAGTGCCTGATCGCTGCGGCCCTCGTCGCGGCCATCTTCACGCGCTACGACGGCTGGATCATTGCTTTCATCGCCTGGACCGGCATCGGCGTTGCACTGCTCCGGCGTGGCCGCCTGCGCCGCTCGCCGTATTTCTGGCTGGCCAGCGCCGCCGTCATCGTTGCGCCGCTCGCCTGGTTCATCTACAACTCCGCAGGCTTCGGCGATTGGCTTTTCTTCGCACGCGGTCCTTATTCTGCCAAAGCCATCGAGATGCGCACCTCCACAGCAGGCGCTGGCCCGCCGCATCCCGGCTGGCACAATCCCTTGGTCGCGCTGCTTTTCTATCTCAAAGTCTCGGAGCTTGACTCCGTTCTTGCGCCCGCCCTGGGCAGTCTCTGGGGCAATGCCGTTCTCGCGCTCGCCGTGCTCGGCTCGGTCGCTGCATGGTTCGCGGAGAAAGCCACGTCGCACCGCCGCGCTCTCGCCTGGGCTCTGCTTCTCTGGCTGCCCGTGCCCTTTTACACCTGGTCGATCGCCTACGGTTCAGTGCCGATCTTCTTTCCCGCGTGGTGGCCCTTCACCTTTTACAACACGCGCTATGGACTCGAACTCCTCCCCGCTCTCGCTCTCGGTGTCGGCTTCGCGGCAAAGTTTGCCGTTGCGGCGGTCGAACGCTGGAACCCGCCTCGCATTGCGCAGTTCCTGCCCGACATCGCCTTCGCGCTCCTCTTTGTTCTCGCGGGAGTCAATGTTTTGGGTCTGCTGCGTCAGCAACCGATCGTCTACGCGGAAAGCAAAGCCAATCTCGACGCGCGACTGCCCTATGACCAGGCCATTCCTCCGCTCCTCAAAGACCTGCTCCACACATTTCCCCACGCCACCGTGTTGATGAACACGTCCATGTATCCCGAAATCGTCGCGTTCACCGGCATTCCCCTGCGCGAAACCATCAATGAGAGCGATCTCGAAATCTGGCGCGCTGCCCTCACCGCGCCTTCCAGCCACGCGGCCATCGTGGTCGCCTGGGAAGGCGACGATGTCGATCGCGCCGTCAAGGCCCATCCGGAGGGACTCGCAGTTGCCGGCCACTTTCCCGTCGAAAACCAGCCGTCGGCCACGGTCTATTTCTCGACAGCGGACTTCCATCGCACCAGCAATCCTCCTGCCACCACCCCAACCCCAGATGTCAACTCTATAACTCCCTGACTCCTGCTCTCTGTTCTCTGTTCTCTGTTCCCTCTTCCCTGTTCCCTGTTCCCTGACACTCGAAACCTGACCCCTATATCATGCAGTTGGGAGGAAGATTGATCCCCTTCACCAAAGCCCACGCCTGCGGCAACGATTTTCTGATCGTTACGGAAGACGCCGCGGGAGATCTCGATCGCGCCGAGCTCACGCGCCGCCTTTGCCAGCGCAACACCGGCATCGGCGCCGACGGCATCGAATTCTTCGCCTGGTCAGGCCCAAAATCGACCAACCCCAATTCGCCCAGCCCCAACTCCGGCCGCGTCCGTCTGCACAACGCCGATGGCTCCATCGCCGAGCTCAGCGGCAACGGCACGCGCTGTGTCGCCGCGTGGATGGCCGAAAACCTCGGCTCGCATGCCGGAGACCGACTCGAAATTCTCACCGACGCCGGTCCGCGCATCTGCCGCATCGACAGCGTGCACTCGGGCGGCGTCTTCACCGTCGACGTCACCACCGGCATGGGCGTGCCGCGTTTCGTGCCGCGTACACTTCAGCTCCCGGGCGGCGCTGAGATCGTCGGCGTCGAAGTGGTTACCGGCAACCCTCACTTCGTCATCCTGGTCGATAATGCTGCCTTCACCGTTGCCGCCAAACCCTGGCAAACCATCGGCGCAGAAATCTGCGCGCACCGCGACTTTCCTCACCAGACCAATGTGGAGTTTGTGCGCATTGTGAGCGAGAACGAGATCGAGATTCGCATCTTCGAGCGCGGCGTGGGGCCCACCACCTCCTCCGGCACGGGCAGCTCCGCCTCCGCCACGGCCGCGCTGGCTCTGCGCCGTTGCGTTTCGCCGCTCACCGTCGCCGCTCCCGGCGGCGCGCAAACCGTTGCATGGCGCGGTCCAGGCGAAGAGCTTTTCCTCACTGGTTCGGCCACGCTCATCGCCCGCGGAGAGGCCTGGTAACATGGCGCGCCTGATCAAACCGCCCGCGGTCGCGCCGGGTTCGGCCATCGCCATCGTCGCCCCCGCGTCTTCCGCGCAGCCCGAGCGAGTCGAGCGCGGCCTCGCGGCTCTGCATGATCTCGGCTTCGCGTCTAAACTGGGCCCCAACGCGATCCTCCGCGAACCGCTCTACTTCGCCGGAACTGCTGCCGAGCGTCTCGCCGATCTCCACGCCGCATTTTCCGATCCGGCCACCGGCGCCATCATGGCCCTCCGCGGCGGCTACGGCTCAAGCTATCTCCTCGGCGGCCTCGACCTCGCCATCATCGCCGCCCATCCCAAGCCATTCTTCGCTTACAGCGATCTCACCGGAATTCAGCTCCATCTTCTCGACAAGCTGGGCCTTCCCGCCTTCCACGGCCCCATGCTCGCCGCCGATTTTTCTCTCGAGGACGGCGTGCATCTCGAGAGTTTTCGCGCCGCGCTCGCCGGACAGCCTTACACAGTCGGCCCCGCGGAAGGCCTCCGCATCCTCAAGCCCTTCGCGCGCAAATCCGTCACCGGCACGCTCTACGGCGGCTGCCTCAGCATTCTCGTCTCGCTCATCGGCACGCCCTGGGAGCCCGTGACGGAGAACAAGCTGCTTTTTCTCGAAGACACTGGCGTCAAGCCCTACCAGATCGACCGCATGTTGTGGCAGTTGCGCGCGACCGGCAAACTCGCGGGCGTATGCGGCATCGTCTTCGGCGAAATGATCGAGTCTGGTGCCGCGCCTGATCTCCTCGATCGCGCCATCCTCAGCGCCCTCGACGGCCTCGACATTCCCATCGCCATCGGCCTGCGCTCGGGCCACGTTTCGCGCCGCAACGTCACGCTCACCTTCGGCGTCCCCGCCGAGCTCACCGTCTCCGATGAACCCACGCTCACCCTCCTCGAACCGGCGGTGGCCAGGTGACCTCGTCTCCCCGCCACATCCATCTCATCGGCATCTGCGGCACAGCCATGGCCTCGCTCGCAGGTCTCCTTCAGTTGCAGGGCCACCACATCACCGGCTCT
Source organism: Occallatibacter sp. (assembly GCA_050011915.1). Classification (GTDB taxonomy): domain Bacteria; phylum Acidobacteriota; class Terriglobia; order Terriglobales; family Acidobacteriaceae; genus Telmatobacter. Next base: position 16,659 of record JBEKIE010000037.1, on the reverse strand, counting down.
GACAAGGCGGCCTATCCGCCCATGAGCGATCTCCTCCGCTCGCTCGGCATTCCCATCCTTGAGCCCTACGCCGAATCGAATCTCTCGCCCGCGCCCGATCTCGTCGTCATCGGCAACGCGCTCTCGCGTGGCAACCCTGAAATCGAACGCGTCCTCGACGAGCACATTCCCTTCACCTCCATGGCTGCGCTGCTTCGCCAAGAGTTTCTCCGCAGCCGCTCGCCTCTCGTCGTCGCCGGAACCCACGGCAAAACCACCACCACCAGCATGCTCGCGTGGATTTATCAGGCCGCCGCGCAGGAAAATCCCGCACTCGAACCCTCTTTTCTCATCGGAGGTGTCGCGGAAAACTTCGGCACCAGCTTCCAGCTTCGCCCCACGCGCGCCTTCATCGTGGAAGGCGACGAGTACGACACCGCCTTCTTCGACAAAGGCCCCAAATTTCTCCACTACTTTCCTGACGCGCTCATCCTCACCCACGTCGAATTCGACCACGCCGACATCTACGCCGATCTCGACGCCGTCAAGACCGCCTTCAAGCGCCTCGTGAACCTGGTTCCCCGCCGCGGCCTCATCGTCGCGTACGATGGCAGCGAAAACGTGACCGACTGCGTCAGCCACGCCTTCTGCCGCGTCGAGCGCTATGGCTTCAGCGAGGCCGCCGACTGGCGCATCCGCAATCTCCGTCATGTGAACGGCCAATCGCAGTGGGAAGTGCACCACGACGGCTCTCTCTGGGCCGAGTTCACCATGAATCTTGCCGGCGAGCACAACGTCCTGAACGCCACGGCCGCCGCCGCCCTCGCCGTCGGCCAGGGCATCCCAAAAGAATCCATCGCCGCGGCCCTCGCCACCTTCAAAAGCGTCAAGCGCCGCCTCGAAGTGCGCGACCAGATCCACGGCATCACGCTCATTGAGGACTTCGCGCACCATCCCACCGCCATTCGCGAAACTCTTCGTGCGCTCCGCTCCGTTTATCCGCAGGCACGTCTCTGGGCCGTGCTCGAACCCCGCTCCAACACGCTGCGCCGCAAAGTTCTCGCGCCCGAGCTCGTCGCCAGTCTCCGTCTCGCCGATCGCGTTGTCCTCGCAGGCGTCTACCAGCAGGAGCGCATTCCCGAGGCCGAGCGTCTCGATCCCGAAGAAATCGTCCGCGCCCTCAACGCCACGGGAACGCCCGCCGAGCTACACCCCAACGCCGACTTGATCGTCGTCGCTCTCGCGCCACAGCTTGCTCCCGGCGACGTCGTCGCCATCCTCTCCAACGGCGGCTTCGACGGCATCTACCTCAAACTCCCCGCGCGTCTGCGCGAGCTCGATCCCGGAGCAACTGGCGCATAATTCTAATAGGCACGCATGATCCGCTCTCTTCTCTTTCTCGCCAACATGGTCGTCTGGGGCATTCCCTCGGCCCTGCTTTTCATTCCCTGGTGCTGGCTCACAGGCAACGTGCTGCCGCTCTACAAAGCCACGCGCTTCATGCTTTCTTCCAGTTGCCGTGTCGCAGGCGTGCGCTTGCGCCCTGAAGGCCTTGAGCGAATTCCCCGCGACCGCGCTTGCATCTTCATGTCGAACCACGTCTCCAATCTCGATCCGCCCGCGCTCATCTCGCTCATTCCCGGCCGTACCTCGGCCTTCATGAAGCGCTCGCTCATGAACCTGCCAATCCTCGGCACCGGTTTTCGCCAGGGCGAGTTCATCGCCGTCGACCGCAGTGGCAGCCGCGGCGATGCGCAGCGTAGCGTAGCCGAAGCGCAACGCGTGCTCGCCAAGGGCACGCACATCACCACCTTTGTCGAAGGCACGCGCTCGCCCGACGGCCGCATGCTGCCCTTCAAAAAAGGGCCGTTCTTTCTCGCCAAAGCCTCCGGCGCGCTCTGCATCCCGGTTTCGATTTATGGAACAGAAACCATGCTGTGCAAGGGAAGTTTCCGCATCCATCCCGGCGATGCGCACGTCATCTTCCACTCGCCCATTGATCCCGCCGCCTTCACCACGCGCGATGAGCTCACGCAAGCCGTCCGCGCCGCCATCGCCTCCGGCCTGCCGGAGTGGATGCGCATCTGATCGCGCGAATGCGATACTCTCCATGAACGCCCACACATACGCCGCATGATCGTCTCTCTCCTCGTCTTCGTCACCATCGTCGTACTCGTCGTTCCTACGGCGCTGGTCCTCTTTCCCTTCACGCTTCTCACCGGCAATGTAGGTCCGCTTTACGCCGCTGGCTCGGGGATCGCTCGTGTCGCCATGTTCGTGGCCGGCATCCGCGTGCGCATCGAGGGCCGCGAAAACATCCCGCCCGGTCGCGCATGCATCTTCATGGCCAACCACGTCTCCAACCTCGATGCGCCGGCGCTGATGTCGCATCTTCCCGGCCGCACTGTGGTATTTCTCAAGCGCTCGCTGTTGAAGCTTCCCATCGTCGGCTACGCGTTCAAGCTGGCCAAATTCATTCCAGTCGGCCGCACCGGCAGCGCCGAGAGCGCGCAGGCAGCCGTTGCCGGCGCGAAGCGCGCTCTCTTGAGCGGGCTGCACATCACAACCTTTGTTGAGGGCGGACGCTCGCTCGACGGCCGCATGCAGCCCTTCAAGAAAGGCGCGTTTTATCTCGCGAAAGATTCCCGCGCGCCCTGCATTCCCGTCTCCATCTATGGAGCCGAGCAGATCATTCCCTGGGGCAGCAATCGCATCCATCCCGGCGTCGCGCACATCGTCTTCCACCCGCCGCTCGATCCCGCCGATTTCGCCACACGCGACGACTTGTCGGAAGCCGTCCGCGCCGCAATCGCCTCCGCCCTCCCACTGTGGATGCGCGATCAAGATGTGGAAGCTAGTAGCTAGAAGCTAGCGGCTAGAAGCTGCTTTTACGGCTGCACCACCGCGTTGTACCCGTCATCGAGCAGCTTGTCGCGCCAGCGGTTCGCCTCGTCGCGGCTGTTGAAGGGTCCGATCTTCACGTGGATCAGTCCATCGGCGGGCTCGCGCATCGCTGTCACCGAATAACCGCGCTTGCGCAGCGCCGTCACCAGCACATCGGCGTCCTCGGAATCGGCCACTGCGGCAATCTGCACCATCCACTGCCCCTGAGCCGGCAAAGCCGCATGAACATTGGGCGTTGCCCCTCCCTGCGCCGCCGGGGACGAGTTGCCTGCCGGCAACGCGGGCCGCACCGGCTGCCCAGCACTCGGAGCCGCCCCTGTCGTTGCTCCCTGTCCCGATCCGCCCTGCCCGCTCGCACCCGGACCCTTCTGCGTTGTAGTTGGGTTCGTGCCCGCCGCGGGCGTCCCCGCTTCGGGAGTCGTCGGTGATTCACCCGTCGGCGGCGCGGGCACTGCCGTTTGCTCCGAAGCTGAGGGCTTGGGAATGGCGTTGTTGCCTTGCAGTGGTTCCTGGTCGGGAGCGGGGGTGGGCGCATTGGCAGCGGAGGACGCGGAACCATGATGCCCCAAGGCGTATCCCGCTGCGAAGCACAGCCCGCAGACGAGCAACAACGCAAAGACAAGACCGAGCAGTGCGCCCGTGCCGAGTGTCAGCTCGGTATCGCGTCGCGGCCGCTCAGCCTCCGGTTCATCTTCATCGAAGTATCCGCGCATAAGAGCAGCTCTTAGCTTTTAGCTCTCAGCTTTCAGCTTTTTCGCGCCAGTCCGCTCCCGCTGGCTCTCGCAGTCCGAAGCTGATAGCTGAAGGCTGAGAGCTAGTTCTCAGCTCGCCTTCCCATCCGTCTTTTCCGTACCGGCCAGCTTGTTCAACAGCGTCATGAACTCGATCGGCAGCGGGAAAACGATGGTGGTGTTCTTCTCCACTCCGATGTCGGCCAGCGTCTGCAGGTAGCGCAACTGCAGCGTCATGGGTTGCGTGGCCATCAGCGCAGCCGCATCCACCAGCCTTTGCGCGGCGGCGAATTCGCCCTCGGCGTGAATGATCTTCGACCGCTTCTCGCGCTCCGCTTCCGCCTGTTTGGCGATGGCGCGCAGCATCTGCTCGGGCAGATCCACCTGCTTCACTTCCACGCTGACCACTTTCACGCCAAAAGGCTCCGTGCGCTGGTCAATAATGCTTTGGATGCGCAAATTGAGCTTGTCGCGATGGCTCAGCAGTTCGTCCAGCTCCACCTCGCCCAAAACCGAGCGCAATGTGGTCTGCGCGAATTGCGAGGTCTGGTAAACATAGTTGGCCACCTTGATGGCGGCGTCGTTGGGATTCACCACGTACATCGTCACCACCGCATTCACCTTCAGCGTAACGTTGTCGCGCGTGATAATGTCCTGCGCCGGAACCTCCAGCACCTCCTGCCGCAAGCTGAGGCGCACCATCTGATCGATAGGCCGGAAAACCAGGATGATACCGGGGCCCTTGGGCGATCCCAGAACGCGGCCCAGCCTGAAGATGACGCCGCGCTCATACTCGCGCAGGATCTTGATCGAGTTCAGCAGGTAGAGGACAACAATCCCAATAACAATCAGTACAGGCAGCGAAAGATCACCGATGGACATGAAACATTCCTTTCCTCACTCAGCAGGATTCTACTCCAATGCTGCACAAATGCAGGCAAAGCTGCGGGGAAACCGGTTTTTGAGCGTCTTGCAGTCCCGGGTAACGGCGGGCCGACTCGCTCCCTCGTTCCCTTGCCAACCCGCTAACTCGCCTATTTGCTGACTCGCTGCACTTCCGGTTCCACCCTCAGCAGCAAATGCTCGTGCCCCACCACGCGCAACGCGGTCCCGGCCGCCACTGGCGCATTTGCCTCCGCCTGCCAGATCTCACCCTCCACCAGCACATGTCCCTGCGGGGCCAGGGCTTCCATCGCCGTTGCCGTCGATCCCACCATCGCCTCCGCGCCGATCCGTGCCTTGCGCTTGCGTGCCCGCACCGCGAGCCGCACCAGAAACCACGTAATCCCGCCGAACGCCGCGCTTACACTGATCGCTACCCACGGGCTCACGCCCATCTCCGGCACCGGCGCGGCCACCAGCGTCAGAGTACCGAAGGTCAGGCACACGATACCCGCAATCGCCAGTGCCCCATGCCCGCCAAACTTCGCCTCCAGAATGAGCAGCACCATGGCCGCGATCAGCAGCAGCACCGCCGTGTAGCGAATCGGCAGCAAATCCAGCGCAAAAACCGCCAGCAGCACCATCAACGTTCCCAGCGCTCCCGGCACAATCGTCCCCGGCGAATTGAATTCCAGATAAATCAGCAGCGCTCCCCCCACCAGAAACAGCAATGCGATATTGGGATCCACCAGCCAGCCCAGCAGCTCATCGCGCAGCGTGAGTTGGATGGGCACGATGCGCGCGCCCGCCACGTGCAACGTCGACGTCGAGCCGTCCATGCGCGTCACCGTCCGTCCGTCAATCGACTTCAGCAGGTCGGCGTCGCTGTTTGCGATCAGGTCGATCAGGTGCTGGTTCAGCGCCTCCTCTGCTGTGTACGAGTGCGACGATTTCTCCGCTTCCTGCGCTGCGTCCGCGCTGCGCCCGCGCTTGGTCACATACGAACGCATGAAGGCTTCTGCGTCGTTCTCCACCTTCTGCATCTCCACGTCATCGGGCTTGCCGCCTTCAAAGACCACGTGCGCCGCGCCCGCCTCGGTGCCCGGCGCCATCGCCGCCACGTCGGCCGACTCGAGCAGGAAGAACCCCGCCGAGCCCGCGCGCGATCCCGATGGAGCCACGTACACGATGACCGGCACGCGAGAGCGCAGAATCGCGCCCACCATGTCGCGCATCGAGTCCAGCAGCCCGCCCGGAGTATTCATTTCGATCAGCAGCGCCTGCGCTCCATCCGAGTTGGCGCGCGCCAATGCCCGCGTCACTTCATCCGCGCTCACCGGCTGTATCGTGTCGTCCAGAACCAGCTTGTCGACAGTGGGCTGCGTGGGCGCCTGCTGCTGCGCGCGCGCCTGCGCGCAGACGCCCAACCCCAGCACGGTCCACAAGCCTGCTGCAATCAGCCCGGCATTGGTCCAACGCTTCCTAATCGCCTGTCTCATGGCTCGCCTCTTTCAAACCAGCGGAGCTAGGTCTCTGGCCGCTTGGTATCAGGGGCCCTCTGACTGCGTTCCCCCGCTGGCTTGCTGACTCGCTGCCTTCTAACTCCGCCAACCCCGCTAGCTCCGCTAACTCCGCTGTCTGCTCACTTCTGTCCCGTTTTCGCCAGAATCTGCCGCAGAATGTCCTGAGCCGCCCGATTCGCCGGATCCAGTTTCAGCGCCTTATCGGCATCGGTATTCGCCGTGCCCAGGTTGCTGGCCGCCAGATCTAGTTGCGCCAGTACAAGGTACGCGTTGGCTGAGGGCCCCAGTTCCAGGGACGTCTGCGCTTCTTTGCGCGCCGCATCGGCGTCGCCGCTGCGCTGGCGCACCTCGGCCAGACCTGCGTGCGCCTCGGCGCTCTTTCCATCCGCGGACACCGCCGCCTGATACAACCTCTCAGCCTCAAGCAGCAAACCGCGATCCAGATAGCCTTTCGCCTGCGCGCACAGCGCCCGCGCCCGATCGCGCGGTGTCAGCACCGCCAGCCGCCCGGCGTCCATCTGGTCTAGAACTGCAGCCGCTTGCTTAAACGCCGCGGCATCGAAGGTCCGCACAATCCGTTCCAGCGAGTCGGAACTGGCCGCGGCTCCCACAGGAGCTTTCCACGCCACCTCCAGAGATTGCGCCTCGCTGTCGCCTGGCCGCAGCTTCAGGCACTCCGCCAACTCATTCGTCGCGCCCTGCACATTCCCGTGCCGTTTCAGGCTCACCGCCAGGTTGAAATGGTAGTCCGCCGCATTTGGGTCCGCCGCGGCCGCCTGAATAAACAGCGACGTGCCGTCTTTCCCCTGCCGGCTCACGGCCACGCCCTCGTTGTTCACCACCTCAGCCAGCGGCAACACCCGCGCCACATCGGCAAACGCCTGTGCGGCTGGTGCGTAGTCGCCGGAAAACAGCAGCGAAAGCCCGCGGTAAAATCCCGCTTCCAACCCATCCGCGCCGTTGCGATCCACCTTCGCAAAGGCCTCGGCCGCTTCCTTGTACTGCTGCTGGTTGTAGTCCTCGCGGCCCAGCGCCATCCACGCCGGACTGAAACCCGGGCTCAGCTTCACCGCCTGCTCCAGGTGCCGCTGCCGTTCTGCCTGATCCGGCTCCGTGATGCCGCGAATGTACTGCTCGAACGCATCCAGCCGGATCTCTCTCCCCGCGGCGATAAACGTCTCCTCGGCCCCACTGAACGTGGGATCGAGCTCCCGCGTCAGCCGCCACGCCAATGCGCTGTAGACGCCCATCAGGTCGCGCATCTCCCCGCGCACGCTCACCGCCGGCATCATGCGCAGGTTCGGCACATCCACCAGCGACGCCTCGGCCACAATGCTGGTTCCATCGATGGTGTAGCTGCCAACCACGATCGAATCCGCGTCCAGCGTCTGCGCCAGCTTCAGTGCGCTCGCCCGCGACGGATGAAACCCCTGCGGCAGTCCCAGATGATCCAGCGCATACGTACGGTCCGCCCGGCTCGTCGGCTGGAACCCCGCTGAAGCAAAGCGCATGCTCAAAATCTCTGCCGCCGCTTCGCGTATCCACTCCAGATTCGGCTGTCCCGTCCGGTTGTCAAAGGGGAGCACCAGCAGCACGCGCCCGCCCGCCGAAGGCCCGGCTCCTGCGCCGTCGCCCGCCGCAGCGCTCCGCTGCTCCTGCGCCCCGGCTCTTGCCGCCAACGCACACAAAACCGCCAGCACCGCGCCGGCCAGAGTTCGCCGTACCCGCCGCAACTGCCCCAATCGCACTCGATTTCCCGGCATCACAACAGGTCGATTATAGGCTCTAGCGCTTTCATCGGCGCGGGCCGTCCCTTCCTTCACGCCGCAAACCTCGGTGCTAGAATTGCCATCAATCCATCCAGGTTCTATCAGCTATCGAGTCGCGTTTGGACGGCTAGTCATAGTTTGACGCCAACTTGCCCACCGAAAAGGAAGGGGCCGCTATGTCTGAAAACCATTATTGGTTTCGCAAAAGAAGGCCTGGCAAAGGTGGGAGCTATGTGCCAGCCTCGCGCGAGGGCTGGATCGCCACCCTGATCTTTTTCATCTTGGACACCGGAGGCGTTGCGATTCTGATTCCATTGTTTGCCGAGACACACTGGTGGATCATCATTGCATGGGTCATCGGCTGCACCGCGGCATTCCTGGCGGTCCTCTTTGCAAAGGGTGAGCCTCTTTGGTGATCCCAAGGCCGGGCGCCGGCATCTCGCTTTTGAAATGCGGGAATCCACGAAGCACGATGGGGCGAAAGGCTCGGAGCCCGTGCGCGTCCGATTTCGCTTGGCCGCTCGCGTCTGCGCCGCTATCATCGCTCCATGTCGCCGCTCACCCCACCACCCCGTCTTAAGCCCATCTGGCGCGTAGTGATCGAGGCCGCCTTTATCATCTTCCTCTTTTACGCGAACCTGCTCATGGGTGAGTTCACCGGCGTCAACGGTCAGGGCAAGACCCTCGCCTTCGCGCTCCACGACATCGTCACGCCGACGAACTTCCTCATTGGGCTCGTCAGCGCCCTCATCGGCTTCGTGATCTTCGAGTACCTGCGCCACAAACTGTGAAGCAGGTTTCAGGTGTCAGGTTTTAGGGGTCAGCAGGCAGTGCGTGCCGGCAACGGGCGCTCGGCGGCAAATTGGGGTCAAGTCGAACGCTGGAACCAATGATGAAATCTGGAAGGACAGAACGCTTATTGCGGCCGCTCACGGCTGCAAACTCTCAACTGACCCCCGAAACCTGCCCCCTGGCCTTCAATCCGCGTACGCCGCTTCTTCCACGTTCGCTGTCTCGTTCAGCTTTTCCGGGTAATACGCGTTGCGCACGTATTGCTTCACCATGCGATTGGTATTGAAATACGAGCCGTTGAATGCGAGCGTCGTCTTCATCAGCCGCGCCCATTTGTCCTGCGCGTCGCGGTAGAGCGGAACCACCGCGTTCTCCAGCTTCGTGTAGAGTGAATGCGCCTCCTCTCCATCGTTGGCGCCGTCTTCAATCGCCCATCCGGTAAAGCCTTCAATGCAGCCCTCGATCCACCATCCATCCAGAATCGACAGGCTGGGCACGCCGTTCATGGCCGCCTTCATGCCGCTCGTGCCTGACGCTTCATACGGCCGCTTCGGCGTGTTCACCCACACATCCACGCCCGCCGTCAGCCGCGCGCCCAGGTCCCACGCGTAGTTTTCCAGATACACAATCCGCAGCGTGTTGTTTGAGAGCTTCGCCGCTTCCTCCACCACCTGCCTGATCAGCGCCTTTCCCGGCTCGTCCTGCGGATGCGCCTTGCCCGCATAGAGAATCTGCAATCCCCCCGCCTTGGCGGCTATCTCCTTCAGCCGCTCGGGATCGCTGAACAGCAAAGTGGCCCGCTTGTAGGTGGCCGCGCGCCGCGCAAAGCCCAGCGTCAGCACTTTGGGTTCCAGCACCAATCCGGTTCGCGTTCCCACCTCGGCCAGCAGCTCTTCCTTGGCGCTGGCGTGCGCCGCCAGCATCGCCGCCTCGGGCACGTCGATCGTGTTGCGCAGATACAAATTGTCGCGCCGCCACGAGGGAACGTGCTCGTCCAGCATGCGCTGCACCGGCTCGCTGATCCACGTCGTCGCATGCACGCCGTTGGTGATCGAGTCGATCCTGAACTCCGGAAACATGGCCTGCGACACCTTGCCGTGCTGCATGGCCACGCCATTTGCGTAGCGCGAAAATCTCAGCGCCAGCAGTGTCATGTTCAGCAGTCCGTCGCGGAAGCAGCCCAGCTTTTCCAGGCGCGCCGTGCGGTCGCTGCCCAGAATGCGAATGACCTGCTCGGTCGAAAACCGATCGTGCCCCGCCGGCACCGGCGTGTGCGTCGTGAACACGCACTTGCGCCGCACCCGTTCGATGTCCGTGTCGGTCGCCGCGTTCTGCGGCCCACCGCCCAGTTCGCTTTCCAGCAGCGCCAGCGTCAGCAGCGCCGCGTGTCCTTCGTTCATGTGGTACACGTTCACGCGCAGGCCAAGCGCATGCGCCATGCGCACGCCGCCCATCCCCAGCACAATCTCTTGCTGCAACCGGTAGTTCGTATCGCCACCGTACAAGTGATCCGTCAGTCCCCGGTCCCATCCCGAATTCCCTTCAAGATCCGTGTCCAGCAGATAAATCGGCACCACGTGGCCCGAGTGCCCCTTGAGGTCGTAGCGCCACGCCCGAACCGTCACCACCCGGTTCTCGATTTGCACCGTAACCCTCGCCGTCTCCTCCGTGCAAAAGTCCGCCGGGTTCCACGGCTGCACATCCTCGGTCTGCACGCCCGTCGCGCTCAGGTGCTGCTCAAAATATCCCTTGCGGTGAATCAGCGAAAACGCCGCCAGCGGCACGCCCAGGTCGGCCGCCGCGCGCAGCGTGTCTCCGGCCAGCACGCCCAGGCCGCCCGAGTAGGTCGGCATCGATGGCTGGATCGCGATCTCCATCGAAAAATAGGCCACATGGCCTGAATCGGGAAGGGTTTCGTAAGCAAATGGTGTCGAGGTAGCTGATTCCATATAGATTTTCTTTTCCGTAACGCTTCAACCCGCAGAACTTTCGGCCCTTCGGGCTTGAGCACACGGTCCCCCGATGCCTTCATCGGGGCAAATACCTTCCAAGTTTAGCAAGGAAACCCTTCCCGGCATGATTCTTCGCCGGACGCGGAATGGCCATTTCGTGGGACAGACAGAAAAAGCGGGGCTAGCGCGGTGAACGGGTCTAGCGGAAGTAGTCCTCCGACCACTTGAACAGGAACCCCCCGTGCCCCATCCTTTTCGCGCTCTTTGCGAAAAATGCGGAAGCGCCGGCGCGGAAGTTCTCTAGCTCCGCTAGCCCCGCCAACTCCGCTAACTCCGCTGTCTTTACACATGGATCGTCTTTTCGCCCTTGTGCCAGTTGCAGGGGCACAACGCGTCGGTCTCGAGCGCGTCCAGCACCCTCAAAACCTCCTGCGGATTGCGGCCCACCGACAGGTCATTCACAGAAACGAAGCGGATTACCCCGTCGGGATCGACGATGAACGTGGCTCGCAGGCACACCCCCGCCTTGAGATCCAGAATGCCCAACTGCTCCGAGAGGGCGCGTTTGATGTCGGAGAGCATGGGAAATGGCAAATTCTTTAGCGCCGCGTGCTGATTGCGCCACGCAAGGTGGGCGAACTCTGAATCCGTGCTACAGCCGAGAATCTGCGCCCCGCGCTCTTCAAACTCCCGGTTCATATTGCCGAAGGCCGCAATCTCCGTAGGGCAAACAAACGTGAAGTCCTTCGGCCAGAAGAAGAACACCTTCCACTTTCGGGGGTAGCTCTGCTCCGTCACCGTCTGAAACGCTTTGTGCACGTCCACATCGACCGTTGCGGTCAACTCAAATGCCGGGAATCTCTCTCCAACCGTAAGCATGAATGACTCCTTAAAGATCCGTGATTTCGAAGACCTGTAATGTCGAAATCCTGTGATTTCAGTCGCCCTTTCGGCACACCTCCACGTGCGCCCGCTGCACAGCGAAGCCAAACTTGGTGCGCAGCGGCCTGGGAGCCGTTGTGTCCGGTATGCAGCAGATTGACACTTGAGCGCCTGAAGTTCAAGCGCGTAGTGAAAAATATTCGACGGGCTCAGCACCCGTCCCAAGGCGGAATCTTTCCGCGCCGCGCAAGCCGACTCGCTGTCCACGAACCACGAATCCCGATTCACCTCGCCGGTTCGCGGCTTCTTAGCTCCGCCAACTCAGCTAACTCCGCCGCCTCACCCCAGCCCGTGCGCCCCACCCGACGCATGGCACACGTGAATCTGCGGAACAATGCCCGTCTGCTCCGCGTAGCGCGCGCCCAGCGCTTCGGCAAACGCTGTGGCCTCGGTCTGTTCAACGAGATTAATCGTGCAGCCGCCAAACCCGCCGCCCGTCAGTCGCGCTCCGATCAGCCCCGGCAAATCCTGAGCCAGCGCCACCATCGTATCCGCTTCCGCGCAACTGCCTTCAAAGTCCTGGCTGTAACTGCGGTGCGCTTCGGCCATCAGCCGCCCCAGCTCCTTCATATTGCCCTTCAGTAGCGCCTCACACGCCGCCACCGTGCGCAGGTTCTCGCTGATCACGTGTTTCGCCCGCAGGTAGCTCTTGGGCTCCATCTCGTTGCCCCACTTTTCCAGATCCTCGAGCGTCGCATCGCGCAAAAACGGCACGCCCGGCCGGTGGCTTGCGATCACCGCGCACGCCGCTTCTGACTCGCGCCGCCGCGTTGGATAGTCGCCGCCCGCCACCGAGTGCTTCACCATCGTGTTGGCAATCACCAGCGCCACGTGATCGGGAATCGGCGCCAGCTTGAAGCTCAAATCCCGGCAATCCAGCAGCAACGCATGATCCTTTTGCGCATTGAGGCTGATGAACTGATCCATAATGCCGCAGTTCGCACCCACAAACTCGTTCTCCGCCCTCTGGCACAGCCGCGCAAGTTGCGGGCCCGGATAACTGGCCCCCACCAGCGACAAAACCGCCAGCGCCGTGGCCACTTCCAGCGCCGCCGAACTCGACAGTCCGGACGACAGCGGCACATCGCTCCAGATGCTCAGGTTGAACCCGGGAATCTTGTGCCCCTCGCCGGCCAGAATCGCCGTCACCCCCATCGGGTAGTCGGTCCAGTGCTTGGTCCCCTTCGCCTGCACGCCGTCGAACACCTTCTCCTCGCCCTGGTTCTCGGAGTAGATCGCAATCTTGCCATCGGCACGCGGCGAAATCCCCGCCAATGTGGCAAAGTTGATCGCCGCCGGCATCACAAACCCCTCGGCGTAATCGGTGTGTTCGCCAATCAGGTTCACCCGCCCCGGCCCCACAAAAACCTTGGGCTCCGCCCCAAACCGCTCCTTGTGCATCGAACGAAATGCCTTCGCATCGTGCATACTCTTCCACCTCGCTCTGAACTGCAAACTAAGAACTGTTTTTCGACAACGTTTTCTTTTCCTGTTCAAATCCGAACCTCGCGCGCCTGAACTTCGATGTAATCCCGCTCTACGCCCAGGTTGAGGTTCCGATCCCTGTTCTCTGTTCTCTGTTCTCTGTTCTCTGTTCTCTGTTCCCTTATCCCTGTTCTTCACACGCCGCGCTAAGCCGTTCCCAGATCTCGCCCATCCACGCCTCGTGCTCCGGTTTCATTAGCACCGAGCGCAGGCAGGTCAGCGCGCCTTCATTCTCCGCGCGGCTGCGCGCATCAAACCACGACCCCGGCAATTGTACTAAGGCCAGATGCAGTCCCCGCCTGGCGCATGCATCGAAAATCTTCCGCGCCCGCTCCGAAGCCTCGTGTGCTGAGTCTGCGCGCACTGCCCACACCACAATGTCCAGTTCCGGCTTGCCGGCAGCCAGCGGCACAAACCGCTCAGCTCCTCGCAACCGCCGGTCCAGCTCCAGCGCCGCCCGCCGTCCGCGCCTCAGCCCCTCGGCAAACGCTCCGTCCTTCGTGAGCGGCAGCAGCCGCTGCGTTGCCCATAGCGCCACCGCAGCCGCGCCCGCGCGCGAGCATTCCAGGCTGATCTCGCCCAAATGCAATTGCTTCGAAGTGAAGTAAGTGTACGGCGAATCGTGCTTGTAATACCGCCCCACCGCCGGATCGCGAAACAGCACGCACCCGCACCCGTACGGCTGCAGCCCATGCTTGTGCGGATCGACGACAATCGAGTCGGCCGCGCCGATCGCCGCATACGCCCGCCGCGCCGGCTCCTCCAAACTCTCTTCGATCAGCCCGAAGTACCCGCCATACGCCGCATCCACATGCACCCGCGCGCCGTAGCGCCCGGCCAGCGCCAGAATCTCATCGAGCGGATCGACGGCGCCCATCGCGGTCGTGCCCAGCGTCGCCACCACTGTGCCCACGTCACCCTTGCGCAACTCGTCTTCCAGCGCCTCCAGACTCATCCGCCCGCGCCCGTCCGCCGCCACGCTCGCAAACTCGAGCTTTAGAACGCTGCTGATCCGCTGGTGCGTGTAATGCGCCTGCTGCGAACCGACAATCCGTCGTCCCGGCCGCAACTGCCCCGCCATCCACAGCGCTTCCAGGTTGGCAAAGGTGCCGCTCGACGTCAGGTGACCCAAATACTCCTTCCACCCAAACATCCCGGCGATCTCCCGCACTGCTTCAACCTCCATTGCGGAACTCGCTCGTCCCCCATCACGCGCATGATTGTTGGGATTGATCTTCATCGCCAGGGCGTAGGCCGCCCGCGCCACCGGATGCGGCGGTTTCAGCATCTGCCCGGCATACAGGGGATGGAAGTACGGATAGTTGTCGCCCAGCCGGTGCGCCGTCTCCTCGAGAACCCGCGCCATCGCCTCCGCGCTCGCTCCTGGCTCCGCCTTGAACTCTGGCAAGTCGGCAAACTCCGCCTCCAGCGCCTCAGTGGCACGCGTCAGCAATTCGAGAATGGGATCAAGCGCCATCGCGACCCACCTTATCACAAGCACAACCCGTACCGCCGGTCTCGATCGACTCCGGGCAAACTCGCTCGGCAAGAAGTCTTGTATCAGGGGCAGGTGGCCCGGTCACGAAAATCGCGCAGAGCCGTAGAAGCTGTGCCCCGTTCATCGCGTCCTTTGCGATGAGCGGGAGTCGGGTTAAGATTGTGGCCAAACAATGACGGAGCGAAGCTGTGCCCCGTTCATCGCGTCCTTTGCGATGAGCGGGAGTCGGGTTAAGATTGTGGCCAAACAATGACGGAGCGGAGCTGTGCCCCGTTCATCGCGTCCTTTGCGATGAGCGGGAGTCGGGTCAAGATTGTGGCCAAACAATGACGGAGCGGAGCTGTGCCCCATTCATCGCGTCCTTTGCGATGAGCGGGCGTTCGGGCAGGTGGCCCGGTCATGAAAATCGCGCAGAGCCATAGAAGCTGTGCCCCGTTCATCGCGTCCTTTGCGATGAGCGGGAGTCGGGTCAAGATTGTTGCCGAACGAGGACGGAGCGATGCCCAGCGCCCTGAAGCGCTTTCGAACCTGGGGACAGACGGGGTGTTTCCGCCGATTCGCCCCTTCGCTGAAATCCCGAAAAGACTCGACTTTGGACGCGGTTTGAACCCGCTTTGCCTTGCGACATTCGCCCGCGCGTGGCGGCCCGCCCATCGGGTAAGATCCGCCCCGGCGAACTGAACAGCCTGCGGAAAAACCCTGTCGATACTGCCGCTTTGAAAGGGCACGAATTCATTCGTGCCGCACGTATTGCAAAATGAGCGCGGGCTTGAGCCCCTGAGGGATGTTTTTCCACGATTCGACCGCAGCTTCGGTCTTTCTCCGCAGCCACCGAATCCCCGCCCGTCACACCCTGCTCCGAGTGCAACCATTAAGCCCAGTTTCCGGCAAATCTTCTTGCGCATCGGGCGGATCGATAGATACCGTACCCCAGTATGGTATTGTACGAAACTCCCACCCGGTTCTTTACGCAACCTGACGCGCCATACAAAGTGAGGCGGAGGCTCACAGACCGCGAAAAGACTCGTCTGGCAAGGAGCTCTGTATCAGGGCGCGAGTTTACTCGCGCCGTAAGCTGCGCAAAATGAGAGTCGGGCTTCAGCCCCTGCGCCCCTCCGCCCCCGCAAAGATGCCTCTTCCGCAGCCTCTTCAACCCTCGCACCTGTCGCGCAAAATCGGAGAAGCCCTCGAACCCGGAAAAGCAGGCTTCTGCGGATCGGCTGCAGTGTCGGGCCTTTTTCCGCGGCCCCTCAGGACCGGCGGTTTAAGACCGTCCATCTCCCCCTGCCGCCGGCACACCCCGAAAAACGCCGCTAACCCATGACGATTCAATCGTTTCAGAATGAAAAATAGGCCCCATCACCTAAGTCACACGATTCCTGCATGTTTATTTGACGAAGATGATACACTGTGGTCAGCGTTAGTAGAACCGGGCGTGAGCAGCAACTCGCCCAAAGCAAGATTCTGCCAGTGGTCGCTCCGTTTCCTCCAGCGCAATTCAATCCCAGGAAATACGCAACAATGGAACAAGGTACTGTGAAGTGGTTCAATGACGCGAAGGGCTTCGGCTTCATTTCGCGCCAGAACGGCGAAGATGTCTTCGTGCATTACTCTGCAATCAACTCAAGCGGTTTCAAGAGCTTGCAGGAAGGCCAAGCCGTGCAATTCAACGTCGTGAAGGGTCCCAAGGGCTGGCAGGCTGCCGACGTACAGCCTCTCTAAACCCGATCGGCCGGATTCCGGCAGAATCTAGCACATCCAAAAGGGCTTGGAGCGCTTCTGAGTGGCATCAGAAGTGCCCCCGGCCTTTTTGTGTTTTTTTCCAACTTTCTCCACCTCGATTTGCATATAATTTCCCCCTCCCGGCGCACAATAAAACCAGAGATCAGAGATGAAGGGCCAGGTGTCAGCGGTCAGTCTTTAGCCCCTGTCCCTAGGTTCCTGTCTCTAAGTCTTTTGCTGTCTGATTCTTGTGGCTAAGTGGATTGAAATAAAGATACTTGCCGCAAAACACTCTGACTAAAGCGCTGAAAACAAACAAGTTCCTTGCAGAGACGGGGGGGGGATAGGGGTACCCCCCCGGTACGGACCGGGGACATAGCTGACATATTGAACCGGGGACATACCTGACACTGCGACGGGGCGGTGGTGAGGATTTACAAGCTCATCATGGCCTGGAAAACGAGCAGTGTGATGGACGAG
>JBEKIE010000036.1:0-38231 GCA_050011915.1 Occallatibacter sp. | reverse complement strand
TGGTCCTGCGGGCGCAGAATGGCGTGCGCGAACCGCCGCGCCGCACCCGCCTCCTCGCTCATGTCCTTGCGCACGCTTCCCGAGGTGTCGATGGCCAGCGTCAGGTTCAACGGCAGCTCCGACTGCCGCTCGAATACGGCGATCTGCTGCGGGCGCCCATCCTCGTACACCGCAAAATCATCCCGCGTCAGGCCGCCCACAATCGCGCCATTCTTATCGGTCACATTGACGAAGATGCTTACCAGCTTCACGTCCACGTGAAAGGTAGCTGCGGGCTCCTGTGCTTGGAGCGCAAGAGGCGCCAGCGCCAGCAGCGTGCCCAGGCCCGCGCGGCCGCAAACCCCCGCCAATCCACCGCAGCTAGCTTTCATGCGGCGCCTCCCCCGACTCTATTGACGCTATGGCAATCTCCGCTGGGAACGGCTCGCCCGGCGCCCACACTGCGCCATCGGCAAAGGTCTCCTTCTTCCAGATGGGCACCGTTTGCTTGAGCGTATCGATGAGCCAGCGGCAGGCCTCGAAGGCCGCGCTGCGATGGGCCGCAGCCACCACGATGAACACGCTGGTATCGCCGATCTCGAGGCGCCCCAGCCGGTGCACCATCGCCACTTGCCTGATAGCGAACCGCTCGCGGGCCTTCAACCCCAGCTCCCGCATCTGCCGAACGGCCATTTCTTCATAGGCTTCGTAATCCAGGTGCAGGGTCCGGCGCCCGCGCGTGTGATTGCGCACAATGCCGTCAAAGACCACCACCGCGCCATCTTCGCCGCTCTTGGCCTCAGCCACAATCTTTTCCGCATCGATGCGATCGCGAGTCAAAGCGACGGTGAGGTTTTCGCCTCCGCTACTCTCGTCCAGAGGATTCGCGGCACGCGAAGTGCCGCCGGAGACCGGGGGTAGCAGTCCCACCTCGTCGCCATCGTGCAGGATGTGCGCCGCCTGGGCGTACTCGGCGTTTACACTCACCGCGATGCTGGCCAGAATCTCCGCCGCGGCGCCTGCAGGTAGGGTTGTGCGCAGGCGCTCCAGCAGCCCGGCCACTGAGGCGCCATCCGGCAGCTCCACGGTGACGGCGGAGGAGCCCAGCCAATCCTTCAACACCCCAAATGGGATTACTTGCACACGCATCACTCGAAAAAGAATACCGCTAGTTCGTTAGACGCGGCAGGCGGGAATCTGGAGCTTGCGGGGCGACGGCTCAGGACAGCTTGTAGAGGAAACCGGTTGGCGTGCCCCACAGGTTGCGGGCGCGGTCTTCGTAGAAGATGCTGAACTCGATCCCGGAGATATCGAAGTCGAAGAGAGGGACACGGTCGAAGTTGTAATCGGCCCGCGGAGAGTACTCGTCGCCCCCGCAATCAATCATCAGGGCATCACCCGTCGACAGGCGCTCGGTATGGGTGAGCAGGATGCTCGCGATGGCAAATACGCCCAGGCAGAATTCATTTCCGGCCAGGCTGGCGCGCGTGCGCCGGGCCGAACAGCCGCGATGCAACATGCCGGCCTGCGCAGCCAGCACAAGAATGTCGTTCCCTTGCTGCTGATCGGCAAGAATCGTCTCTGCGAGCCGGGTGCGCTCGGTCTGGCGCAGATACTCCTTGCCCAGGCGTCCGACGATGCGGTTTGAAAAGCGGCGTCTTGTGGCCAGGACCTCAAGAATCTTTTCCGCCGCTTCGTTGTAGGTAGGCGCCACAGCCTCCCAGCGGGGAATGGCAAACCAGGCTTCGGGTTCTTCGGGGAGCGGAAGCCGGCCAAGCCTCTCATGGCAGGCGCCGAGCGCCGGGAAGAGCTTTCTGAGCTCTGTCACCTGCGCTTCCACGGGCCGCACACGATAGGTGGGCGGATAGCCGCGATCGGAACCCACCTGCTCATCCTCGTACTTGCTGCTCACTGTGTGACTGTGAACGATTTCCGCCACTGCCTTGGCGATCTCCGACTTGACCTGGCGCTCCACCTCGAGCACGGACTGCGCACTTTGCCGGTCGAGTTGCTCGATCGCCGAGAGGTACGCATTTTGCACGGCCTCGCCAAGACAGCTCTGCAACTGCTGATTCTGCATCTCGGTTGTGTTTCCCGAGAGATGCAGAGGAGCGATTGTGTGTGTGGCCGCCATGTTCCTGCTCTCCGCGTGGTTCTGCAACGCACTACGAGTCTTCTCGAACACGCGCCGTGGCGATTGCAGGAAGAAGCCACTTTGCACTGGCAGTTCCAGCGCACGGCGCTTGTGGAACCACGATGGTGTTATGGAACACCAGGTTCTTCCCGGCCTATCGGCAGGCATCTGCCTTTCTCTACCTCGCGCATCCAATTTCGCGCGTCGCGAAGCTGAGTGCGATCCATTCCCAAACCGAGACCAATGTGGGAATCTGACCCAAAAGTGTTCGCGAATTAGATTTCACTTATAAAGAGAAAGGCCGGCAGTTTCGCCGGCCCTTCTTCGATAAGAAACGATGCTCATGCCGCCGCGCCCACCGGCAGCTCGGTGGCCACAGGTTGCGGCTGCGGCCGCATGGCCAGTTTTGGCAGAGCCACAGCCAGCACGTCTTCAATTTCAGTGGCGTAGTGCACGGTCACGCCCGCCATCATCTCCGGCGTCAGGTCTTCTTCCGCATTCTGTCGGTTTTCCGCGGGCAGGATGATTGTGTCCA
Organism: Occallatibacter sp.; assembly: GCA_050011915.1. Taxonomy (GTDB): domain Bacteria; phylum Acidobacteriota; class Terriglobia; order Terriglobales; family Acidobacteriaceae; genus Telmatobacter. The sequence goes on along the minus strand of JBEKIE010000036.1, from coordinate 35,583 downwards.
CCCCGGACCGGCGCGCCGCCAGAAACTTCTCCTTGATGCCGCCCACCGGCAGCACGTTGCCGCTGAGCGTGATCTCGCCGGTCATGGCCGTCAGCGGCCGCACAGGTGTATCGGTCAGCAACGAAACCAGCACCGTCGTCATGGTGACGCCCGCCGAAGGTCCGTCCTTGGGAATAGCGCCCGCAGGCACGTGGATGTGAATGTCGAGCTCCTTGGTGAAGTCCTCGGCAAGCCCCAACCGCAGGGCGTTCGAGCGCACCCAAGTCAGCGCGGCCTGCATCGATTCCTGCATCACCTCGCCGATCTGGCCGGTCATCGTGAAGCCGCCCTTGCCCTTCATCTTGTTGGCCTCGATGAAGAGGATGTCGCCGCCGGCCGGCGTCCAAGCCAGGCCGATGGCCACGCCTGGCCGCTTCACGCGCTCCGCGACTTCGGTTTCCACGCGCACCTGGATTCCGCCCAGGAATTCCTTGAGCATTTCGCGCGTCACCTTGAGCTTTTCCGTATGCCCCTCCACGACGCGTCGCGCTTCCTTGCGGCAAGCCGTCCCGATGGTCTGCTCCAGCTTGCGCACGCCGGCCTCGCGCGTGTAGTGGCGGATAATGTGGCGCACCGCTTCCTCGGGAAACTCAATCTGTTCCGCTGTAATGCCGTTTTCCTTGATCTGGCGCGGAATCAGATAGCGATTGGCAATGTGCACCTTCTCTTCTTCGCTGTAACCCTGCAGGGGGATGATCTCCATGCGGTCGATCAACGGAGGCGGCACGGTATCCAGCATGTTCGCCGTGCAGATGAAGAGCACCTTCGAAAGATCGAACGGCACGTCAAGATAATTGTCGCGGAACGTGTTGTTCTGCTCCGGATCCAGCGTCTCGAGCAGCGCCGACGCCGGATCGCCCCTGAAGTCGCGGCCCAGCTTGTCCACCTCGTCCAGCATGATCACCGGGTCGTTGGTTTCCGCGCGGCGAATGCTCTGGATGATCTGTCCCGGCAGGGCGCCGATGTAGGTGCGGCGATGGCCGCGGATCTCCGCCTCGTCGTGCATGCCGCCCAGCGAGACGCGCTGAAATTTCCGGCCCAGCGCGCGCGCAATCGACCGGCCAAGGCTGGTTTTGCCCACGCCGGGAGGCCCGACAAAGCAGAGGATCGGCCCCTTCATGTCTGGCTTCAGCTCCAGCACGCTCAGGTAGTCGAGAATGCGGTCCTTCACCTTCGTCAGCTCGTAGTGATCCTCGTCCAGAATCTCCTTCGCCTTGCCGATATCGATCTTCGAGCCCGAGCTTTTGTTCCAGGGCAGCACCGCCAGCCACTCGATGTAGTTGCGCGTCAGCCCGTAGTCGGCAGCCATGGGCGACATGCGCTGCAGCCGCGCCAGCTCCTTCAGAGCCTCTTTCTTGACGTCATCGGGCATGCCCGCGGCTTCAATTTTCTGGCGCAAATCCTCCACGTCGCGCTGGCCCTCATCCTGCTCGCCCAGCTCCTTCTGAATGGCCTTCATCTGTTCGCGCAGATAGTAGTCGCGCTGCGACTGCTGCACCTGGTCCTGCACTTCGGTCTGGATCTTGGCGCGCAACTGCTGCACCTCGATCTCCTTGGCCAGCAGTTTATTCAACTGCTCCAGCCGGTCCACGACGCTCGCCGTCTCCAGCAACTGTTGCTTGTCATCCGTGGTCAGGAAGGGCAGGGAAGAGGCCACAAAATCGATCAGCCGGGTGGGCTCTTCGATATTCGCGGCAATGGTCCGCAGTTCATCGGAGAGCGTAGGCGACTCCGAAACGATTTGCTGGAACTGGCCGATCACATTACGCACCAGCGCTTCGAATTCGGATGAAGTTGCCGGCGCCACATCCTCCGCCGTCTCCACCTCGGCCACCATGAACGGCTCGGATTGCACAAAACGCACCAGCCGAACCCGGCTCACGCCTTCGGTAAACACAAATCGGCTCTGGTTGGGCATGCGCACAACCTTGTGCACCGTGGCCAGAGTCCCCACTCCGTGCAGGTCAGAGGGCTTGGGCGCGTCCACGCGCGCATCCAATTGCGTTGCCACCACAATCGCCCGCTCCTCGCCCAGTGATTCGATCAGTTGGATAGAGCTTTCGCGGCCGACTGTCAAAGGCAGAACCGCGTGAGGAAACAGAACCGTATCGCGAACCGGCAATACGGGAATCATGCGCGTTCCCGGTGCGCTCTTCACTGTGGGTTCGTGGGAGGGTGAGGCTGGCTGGTTTGGCATTGAGTGTCCCCGTATCAACTTTTCTATCATTAGATAGCGCAGAAAGGGAAAAGTTGCAAATTCATCGCTTCCTGACGCGTCTCCTCTGTTCACCGCGACTTCATGCTACGTTCCCGCCCTTGCCGCGGTTCCTTGCTCCCTCAACTGGCTGTAACGAGAGGAGTTGCCAAACGCAAGAAACGCCGTCTGAACCCCCTCAACAAACGGATTCAACACATCTGGTCTCGGGTTAATGCGGCCATTTTACGGGCCGCCATTCCACCGGTCCATCGGCTGAAAACCCGGGAAGGTGAGGGATACGGCCTGGTATACGCATGCTGCGGCATTCGAGTGGGTTTGGTTTGGGTTTGGGAACCAGATCGGCGACCGCCCAACTGTCGCGGCGGACCGCAGTGGCGCTCAATCAGGATGCGCGGCTAACCCGCACTCGAAGTCGTCTCTTTTTCCCGCCTGATGGCCGACTCAATGTTTTGCCACACCTCATCCGGCGGTTCCACGCTGGGAAGCAACTGCCGAGCAGTGTCGGCGATGGTCTGCAAATCGGCCAGCAGGGCCCGGCAGTTCTTGCAGTCCTTCAGGTGCGGATGCGCACTGAGATCTTCTCCCGAACCGATCAACTCGGCCATTTGCGCCTGAAATTCGGCACAGCTCATTTTGCTGGGATCGGCGTTCATGGCCGCGCCTCCTGGCGGTTCTGGGCCCGCAGGGCGTCGCGCAATTTCAGACGCGCCTTGTGCAATTGCGATTTGCTGTTGCCAATCGAACAGTCGAGCATCGATGCAATCTCATTATGCTCAAAACCTTCCACGTCGTGAAGGATAAAGATAAGACGGTAGCCGGCTGGGAGATTGGCAATCGCACGCTCCAGGACCAGGCGGTCGATGGTTCCCGCAAGCGTCAGATCGGGAGCGCCAAAGCTGCGGCCGGGACCCTCCTCCGGATTCGGCTCCATGGCTTCGTCGAGTGAGATCAGCGACAGGCCCTTTTTGCGCAATTGCATCAGGACCACATTGACGGCCAGCCGATGCAGCCAGGTCGAAAAGGCCGAGTCGCCGCGGAAGGTCGCAATCTTGCGATGCAGTTGCAGGAATGCCTCCTGCGTCAAATCCTCAGCCTCGGTCACGTTGCCCACCATGCGCAGGCAAAGGGAGTAGATTCGCCGTTTGTGCAGGGCATAGAGCTGAGCAAAAGCCTGGTGATCACCGGACTGGGCACGCGCCAAGATCTCGGCGTCGGCCGCATTGGGCTTTGCAGCGGCTGCGAAACCGGCGGATCCGGCTGTTGCCCCATTGCTTACCGCTCCCGGCGCTTTTTCCCCGCCGCCGTTTGCACGGGCACCGTGGGGCGCTTGCGTCGGACTGGGGGCGTCGGCCATGCGCTTCCTTGGGACTACTGCTAACAGGTTCGATGCACGATCGCGATACTGGAGATTGCCGTTCCTGAAACCGCGTCCCTCATCCCGACACGCTTTGAAAAAACTGGCGTTCCAGCGAGCACAGGCCCCGGGAGACAATTCGCAGTTCCGGAAATGGATTCCCGGTCACTTCCGTCATTGGATCGGCGCCGCGGTTCAGGCTAAAAAATCACACTTCTCACCTCGCCGGCCCGGGGGCTGAGATGAGAAATGAACCTGGCTTCACTTCCCAGGTTTTGCCCTGGCTTCTTTCCTCGTTAGTATAAGGGGAAGCATCTGGTGTCGGCGGCACATCGACAGAATTCGACCGCAACCGATACTTTGCAAATTCGCATGGTGAGCCACTTTGGCCCTTATTTGGCATTCGGTTGACCGGCACTTTTTTAAATATGATCTTGCGGACAAAGCCGGTAGAGAGATGCGGTGCTGACCCGGTCCCCCGATGCAGGCTCTGTCCAACTCCAATGGAATGGCAAGGCCTGGTCCATCGTCTGGCGTGGGTCGGAGCTTTGCTCGCATTCGGCCTCCTGATTGCCAGCGGTGGATCACGCAGCGCAAGGTGCCAGGGATCAGTAGCCAACCCGGCCTCTTCACATTCGTCTCCCGGTCCCCCGCGCAACTCCGCTCTCCAGTTTGAGGGCCTGCCAGTTCTGAGCATTTCTTTCGAAGGCGTTCCCGCCGATCAACTGCAACCGCTCGCCGGCCACCTGGCCTTGGCCGAAGGTGCGCCGCTGACCGAAGAAAACCTGAAGCGTAGTTTGCGCCAGTTGTATTCGACCGGCCTCTACGACACCATCGAGGCCCGCGGCACGCACCTCGCCGGCGGCGTGGCGCTGGTCTTTGCGGGAAATCCGCGCACGTTTATCGCGACCGTGAGCGTGGATGGAGCCACCGGCGCCACCATGAACATGGAGCTGCAGCGCGCCAGCCAGCTCGAAGCCGGATCACGCCTGACCCAGGAAAAAATGCTTCGCGCTGTCGAGCAGATGCGTTCCACGCTCGAGCAGAGCGGCTATTACGAATCGGTCATCGCTCAGAGCATCGTCCCGCGTCCCCGGCAGCAGCTCGCGGACATCTCGTTCCACGTGGTCTCGGGGCCGCGTGCGCGTGTGGGTAAGGTCGCGGTTACGGGCGATTCCGGCATGACCGTGGACGAGTTTCGCACCCATGCTCATCTATGGAAGATCGCGCACGTCGATCACGACACGGTGAATCGCGCTCTTGACGGCGTCTTGCGCGCTTATCAGAAACAAGATTGCCTCGAAGCCGAGGTGAAACTCGAATCAGCCGCCTACGATCGTTCCACGAAGGCGGTCGACTATCACTTTTCCGCCAGTCGCGGCCCGGTGGTGCGCGTTGAGGTGCACGGCGCCAGCATTGACTCGGAACACGTCAAACACATTATTCCTATTTATCAGGAGGGCAGCGTCGACGAAGACTTGCTCAACGAAGGCAATCGCCGCTTGCGCGACTACTATCAGCGCCTGGGCTACTTTGACGCGCGCGTCGATCACGAGCGGAGATCTGCGGGAAGCGAGGAAGTCACCATTGTCTACAACGTCGAGCTGGGGCCGCGGCGTCGCGTGGAACAGGTCGCCATCGCCGGAAATCATTACTTTTCGACATCCACACTCACGGACCTGCTCAGCGTCCACGCCGCTGACGTTGTCGACCATCACGGCTTGTACAGTCAGGCGCTGGTTTCTGCCGACGTGAGCGCGCTGGAGAACGTGTATCGCAACAACGGTTTCTCTCAGGTCAAGATCACGCCCGAAACCAGTACTCCCGAGACCGCGTACGAACCCCAGGCCGGCGCCGCGCCTCCGCAACCGGCCGGCGAGCACACCGCGCCGCTCAAGGTCGTCTATCGCATCGCAGAGGGCCAGCAACTTCGCGTCGGCGTCCTGCAGTTGCAGGGCAACAATCACATCGCCACGGCGGATTTGGCAGCGTTGCTGAATACCGCGACGGGCCAGATGCTTTCGCCTCGCAACCTGGCAGGCGACCACGACGCATTAGTCACGGCGTATTTGAGCCGCGGCTTTGAGCAGGCGGCCGTGACCGTAACCCAGCAGCCCGAGTCCGCCGATTCCGGCAAGGTCGATGTTGTCTTCCATATCGACGAAGGACCGCAGACCTTTATCCGCAATGTGCTATTGACGGGCCTCGAAAATACGCGCCCGCAGACGGTGGCGAGGGCCATCACCGTGCATGACGGCGATCCGCTAGACCAGAACGCGCTCGCCGCCACGCAAAGCAACCTGTACGCTTTCGCACTCTTCAATGAGGTGGACACCGCGGTCGTGAATCCCGCCGGCGATGCTTCCGAAAAAGACGTGCTGATCCAGGCCATCGAGGCGCGGCGCTGGACGTTGACCTACGGCTTCGGCTTTGAGGCGCAGACTGGCCAGCCGCAGAACAACTGTCGGGGCGCGTTCGCGGCCGGGGTGGCCTGCAACCCCAATGGAAAAACCGGAGTCAGCCCACGCGTGCTGGCCGCTATCACGCGCAACGGGCTCTTCGGCCGTGAGCAATCGGCCTCGCTGCGCGGCACCTACGGCTTGCTCGAACAGAGCGTCGGGTTGCTCTATCAAGTTCCGCATATCGAAGGCAATCCGAACTTTGGCGTCACCTTCTCCGGCGGCTATGCCAACAGCGAAGACGTATCGACGTACGTTGCGTCGCGCCTCGAAGGCGCATTCCGCGGGACCGAAAACTTCAACCATCCCGGCTCGTGGCTCTCCCGAGCCAACACCTTCATCTACGAAATCGACTTCCGCAGAGTCAAAGTGGAAGCCAGCAGCTTGCAGGTCTATCCCGCCGCAATCTCCGAGCTCTCCACGGCGACGCGCGTGGGAGGACCTGCATTCACCTGGATCCGAGACACGCGCGACGTACCCCTGGATGCGCACCGCGGCACCTACACCAGCTTTCAGGAGTTCCTCTCCGACCGGCTTTTTGGCGCGCAGGCCGAGTTCAACCGCATCGACATTTCGAATTCCAGTTATTACAGCTTCGACAAGAACCGCTTCGTGGTGGCCCGCAATACGCGCTACGGGCAAATTCGCACCTTCGGCAACGGCTCGAGCGAACTGATTCCACTGCCCGAGCGGCTCTATGCCGGCGGTCCTGTTTCGCTACGCGGTTTCTCACAGAACGCCGCCGGCCCTCGCGACCCTGAAACCGGCTACCAGATCGGCGGCGCGGGAGCGCTGACTAACAGCACCGAATTACGTTTGCCCCCGCCTACCCTGCCATGGTTCGGCAATACGATGAGCTTCGTCATTTTTCACGATATGGGCAACGTGTTTACCAATGCCGGCGATGCGTGGGCCAGCGCCTTGCGCGTGCGCCAGCCCGACGGCGCCGCGTGCAGGACGCTGGCCGACCCGTCTCAGTATTCCGACCCCAATTACAAGGGCTACACGCCTGGCGGTCCCACCACCTCAACCGGCGTGCAGGGCCTGTGCAGCTTCAACGATTTCTCGCACGCCGTCGGCACGGGTTTGCGCTACCACACGCCGATCGGGCCCATTCGATTCGATTTCAGCTATAACCTGAATCCACCGATTTACCCGGTGAATATCAACTATTCGATTCCGGTAGCGCCTGCCACGCCCAACGGTCCCTATTCCGCGCCGTATGTGGGTCAGGCGCCGCACATCAATTTCTTTTTCAGCTTGGGGCAGGCCTTCTGATGACCACGCGCGCTCCAATCCGAATCGCTTTCGCCCGCCGGATAGCTGTCATCCTGAGCGGAGCGGCGAAATCTCTCGTCCTTGCACTGCTCCTTCCCGCATTGGCAACGGTTGCAGCACAACAACCGGACTCGCCCAGCCCCGTGGTTCTCGATCGCGCGGTTGCGGTCGTCAACAAGCACGTCATCCTGGCCAGCGACATCGAAGATGAAATTCGCCTCTCCGTTCTCGATCCCAACAATGTACCCCAGGTCGAGCTCACGCGGCAGCAGGCGCTCGATCAGTTGATCAGCCGGACCTTGATCGAGCAGCAGATCCGCCAGCAAGACATGCAGGCCGTCGTGCCCTCGCAAGAGGAGGTCGATGCGCGCCTGCATGAAATCCGCGCGGAATTGCCCATCTGCGTCCGCCAGAACTGCGTCTCCGATGCGGGATGGAAGGTATTTCTGGCGGCGCATGGGCTCACGGCGGAGCGCGTCGAGGCCTATCTCAGCTACCGGCTGGAGATACTGCGCTTCATTGAGCAGCGCTTCCGGCAGGGCATTCAAATCTCCCCGCAGCAAATCGATCTCTACTACCACGAGAAGTTGGTGCCGCAATACGCGTCCGGCGAATCCGTTCCGCCGCTGGAGCAAGTGGCGCCACGCATCCAGGAAATCCTGCTGCAGCAACAGGTCAATATGCTATTCGACGCCTGGCTGACCAATTTGCGGCAGCAGGGAGATGTGGAAGTGCTGGATTCCGATCTCGCCCCGGAACTTGCTCCGGCGCTTGCTCCGCAATCCGCGCCGGCCGCGCAAACTCCGGCAAGTTCGAGCGGTTCGGAAAGGGGGAGCCCGTGAGCGAGCCCGACAACACGCCCGTTAAACCTGAGCCGCAAGCGCCGCGGCGCGGCGTGCGCAGCCGTCTGCGCCGCTTCTTCCTGCTTCATCTTCCGCTCGCCGTTGCATTCGTGGCTGTCCTTCTGACGATATCGGCAGTCGGACTCTATTTCATTGCCAGCTCTTCCGCCTTTGAAAACGCGGTGCGCAGGCGCCTCATTACGTCAATCGAAGAGCTCACCGGCGGCCGGGCAGAAATTGCGTCCTTCCACTGGCGCTTGCTTCATTTTGAGGCGGAAGCCGATGGGGTCGTCATTCACGGTCTTGAAGATCCCGGCGAAGCGCCCTACGCAAAAATCGACCGCCTGCGCGTTGTGTTGAGCTTGCGCAATCTCTTTAGCCCCAGCGTTCGCCTGCGCAGCCTGGAGATTGACCGACCCAGTCTGCATTTCATCGTTTATCCCAACGGATCCACGAATCAGCCGCATCCGCGCGAGACGCGAAAACCGTCGAACCCGGCAATCGACACCCTTTTCGAACTGCACGCAGGACGCATTGCGGTCGAACAGGGCAACTTCCACTACGACTCCCGTAACGCCGGCTTCGATTATCAAAACCGCAACGCGCCGCTCGATTTTTCCGCCAACGATGCATCGCTCGTCATGCGCTATGTTCCCGCGACGCTCCGTACCCCCGCGTCGTATCGCATTGAAGCCGGAGTCACCGACCTCAATCTCGCCCGCACCGTTCCGCACAACGCCGTGCCGGTGCATGGGACCCTGCAAGCCACGCTCGACCTGGAGCATGCGCAGGTATTTCTGCGCTCCTTGCGGGTCACGGCCGAGAGGCGCGGCGGCGAAAAGCGCTCTGTCGAGATTACGGGGGATCTTGAGGACTTTAACCATCCCCACTGGCACGCGCGTGTGCTCGGGGATCTCGATATGCGGCTCATCGATCCCCTGACCGGATATCCCGACGCACCCGTGGGTCTGGCCCGCCTCGATCTTTACGCGGCCGGGCAGGAAGATGTGTTCCAGATCGACGGCGGCGTGCACATTGACGATGGGTCGTACGTGGGCGCGGGCATCTATGCGACGGGCATCACTCTCGACACCCGCGTCCACGCCGATGGCAAGCAGTTGCTCTTCACGCAAGTCGTGGCCCGCCTCCGCCAGGGCGGCCAAATTGAGGGATCGGTTGCGCTTCAGCCCTGGCTTCCCCTGGACGCCTCCGCGCCCAAGCAGGAAACCGTTCAAAGCGCTGAGGAGTCTCGGGCCAACCGCGATACTCTCGTCCCCGCCGTGCCCTGGTTCATCCCCGTCAATGGCAGAGTGATCGCCAATTTCAAAGACGTCGCGCTCGACACGGTGCTCGATATGGTCAGTCCGCCATCGTATCGTCGTCTCGGTATGGACGCGCGCCTGAATGGTTCCGCGGTGGCCCTCTGGACGCGCGGCGACGGCAACACTGTCTCGGTCGAAGCGCAGCTCGGCCTGAGCCCCTCAAAGCAGACCCCGGCCGGCGAAGTGCCCACGACGGGCGCGATCGACGCCACCTATGCACAGCACAACGGCTCCGTGCAGTTGCGCAAGCTCGATCTGCACCTGCCCGAAAGCGATCTTGAAGCACATGGCGCGCTGGGCGCCTATCCGATCGCCAGTTCCTCAGCGCTCACCGTCGATTTCCACTCGCACAATCTCGGCGAGCTCGATGCTGCGTTGCGCAGTCTCGGCTTGAATCGCAACGGCAAAACCGGAACCGCGGCGCTGCCCGTGTCTCTAGCGGGGCAGGCCGATTTTCACGGGACATGGACCGGCTCGCTCGCCCGGCCGCGCATCGCGGGCACATTGCAAGCCACGCAACTCGCCCTCGAAATGCCCGCCGCGGCGGGCAACTCCAATCCGCCGCAATTTCTGCGCTTCGATTCCATATCGGCCTCAGGTCTGTATTCGCCGTCGCAAATCGCCATCCAGCATGCGCAGCTTCAACGCGGCGCCACGCGCGTCGTTCTCAGCGGTACGCTCGACGCTGCGCCCGGCCGCCAGCCGGAGTTCGATTCGAACGCCGTGCTTCATGCGCACTTCGACGCTGCCAACCTCGAAGTTGCCGACATGCAACCCTTCCTTACCGCGGCGGGCATTCCGAAATCTCCGCTCGCCGGCGCGCTCGACGCGCGCATCGATGCCGACGGGCCGCTTCACGCTCTGTCAGCCTCCGGTTCAGCGCAAATGGAGCGAGGCGTCCTCTATGGCGAGCCGGTCTCAGGTCTTCGCGTCCAAGGCGCGCTCGCCGGCCAGGTGCTTCGGGTGTCGTCGGCTACGCTCAATGCGGCGGGCGGCAGCCTCTCCGCGTCAGGAAGTTATGGCTTCCAAGCCGGCCGCTTCCAGTCAGGCCGTTTCCAGCCCGGTCGTTTCCAGATTGACGCGCGAGCTGAAAAGATCGACATTGCGCGCCTCGACTTCGTTCGCAGCCGCGGCATTGACGCAACCGGCAAGCTCGCGTTTGCCGTTACTGGATCCGGCACATCGAGCGACCCAGACCTGGAGGGCCATGCAACGGTCACCGCGCTCACCTTTGGCGGGCAGCCGTTCGGCGTGCTCCAGGCCACCGCGCATTCCGCGGGTCCTACCCTTGAATACACCGTCACCACGCAATTGGAGCAGGCAGCACTCACTCTGCACGGGCAGACCGAGCTCCGCGGCGACAATCGAACGCACGCTCAACTCGAATTCTCCCGGTTCAACCTCGGTACGCTGCTCCGCATGGCGCACATGGGAGCATTCAATGGCGAGTCGGCGTTGGCCGGCATGGTTTCGGTCGACGGTCCGCTCGCGCAGCCCGACCAGCTTCGGGGTGAGGCGCAACTCCGCGAATTGGCGTTCACCGTCTCCGGCGTTCAGCTCCGGGGCGAAGGCGGATTGCATGCCACGCTGGCCAACAGCCGCATTCATCTCGATCCGCTGCACGTGACCGGCGAGAATACCGACCTGCACGTGCAGGGCGATCTGTTGCTCCAGGGTTCCCGGCAGCTCGATCTCGCCGCCAGCGGCGCCATCAATCTGAAACTGGCAGAGACCCTCGACCCCGACTTGACCGCGAGTGGCTCAACCACGTTCCAGGTCGAGGCGCACGGCCCCTTCGAGCATCCCAACTTCCAGGGGAGCGTTGATTTTGAGAACGGAGCGCTCTCGCTTGAAGATCTGCCCAATGGCCTAAGCCAGCTGCACGGCACGCTCGAGTTCAATCAGAACCGCCTGGAAGTGAGAAGCCTGACCGCCATGAGCGGCGGCGGCCTGCTGAGTGTGAACGGTTATCTGGCTTACCAGCACGGCATCTATGCCGACCTGTCGGTCACCGGCAATCAGGTGCACATTCGCTATCCCGAGGGCGTCAGCTCTCTCGCCGACGCGAGCTTCCACCTGCAGGGCGCTCAGGACAATCTGTTCCTGAGCGGCAACGTCCTCATCACGCGTTTTTCCGTCAGTCCCGATCTCGATCTGGCGGCGCTTGCCCTCCAGGCCGGCGCCTCGGTGCAAACCATCGCACCGCCCGAGGCTCCATCGAATCACGTGCGCCTCGACGTGCACATCGTCTCTTCTCCGCAGTTGAGCTTCCAGAACGCCTTCGCCAAGCTGGCCGGCAACGTGGACCTGCGTCTTCGCGGCACTCTGGCCTCGCCGTCGCTTCTGGGCCGCGTCTCTATCACTGAAGGCAGCGCCCTGATCGCCGGAACCCGCTACGACCTCGAGCGCGGCGACGTCACCTTCACCAATCCGGTGCGCATCGAGCCCATCATCGACCTCAGCGCCACGGCGCACGTTGAAGACTACGACATTTCCCTCGGCCTGCACGGAGCGCCGCAAAAGCTCTCCGTCAGTTATCGCAGCGATCCTCCGCTGCCCGAAGCCGACGTGGTCTCGCTGTTGGCCCTTGGCCACACCGCCAGCCAGCAACGCCTTTACACGCAACAGCAGGAGCAGGCCCTCGCCAATCCCACCGACGCCTTACTCGGCGGAGCCCTGAATGCCACCGTCAGCAGCCGCGTGCAAAAGCTCTTCGGCGCGGGCTCCGTGAAAGTCGACCCCAATTACCTCGGCGCTTTCGGCAACTCCACCTCGCGCATCACCGTGCAGGAGCAATTCGGCCGCATCGTCACCCTCACCTACGCGACAGACGTGAACACCACCAGCCAGCAGTTGCTCCAGGCCGAAGTCGCCATCAATCGCCATGTCTCGGTCGTCATAGCCCGCGACGAGTCGGGCGTCTTCTCCATGGTCATCAAGGCCACGCGCCGCTTCCGATAGTTCGAATTCATCCCGCTTGACTCCGCGAGCTGCGTGGAAACGGGAAGCGTTTACCTTGTAATACAATGGAATACGCTGTATTCTCAAGGAATATGAGCTCGCCCCGTATCATCAGCTTCCGCATCGAACCCGAAAGAGTCGCCGAACTCGACGCCATTGCCAAATCGCTGGATCGCGATCGCAGCCACCTGCTCAACGAAGCCGTGGAATCTTATCTGGACCAGCAGCGCCGCTTCGCCGCCATGGTCAAGGAGGGATTGTGCGCATCAAAGAACGGGGAAACGATTGACGACCGCGAACTCGCAGATCGGATCGCATCCTGGGCTAAGAAAAAGCCGGCCGGGGTGCAAAAGAAAGCCCGGTCAAGATCGTGAAGCTGCGGTGGACGCTTCCGGCCGTCGATCATCTCCAGGAGATCTTCGAGTATATTGCCGCCGATAGCCCCGACGCCGCCATCCGCACCGTAGAACGAATTCGCAACGCAATCCGGCAAACTGCGCGCATGCCCTACGCCGGCAGAGTCGGACGCGTGGCTGGCACGCGGGAGATCGTTGTTCCCGGAACCTCATATTTCGTCGCCGATCGCGTTCTGCAAGACGCGATTCACGTTCTCGCCGTCCTTCACGGTGCGCGCAACTGGCCTGAATCTTTTTAGGCTCGCGCACATCGCCGGTTCCGAGCATTCGCGTCCAGCATTCCCAGCAAAAGATAGACGCTCCAGCAACCAAATTGCTGCTTGCCGTGTCTATATATGGGCGTGGCAGAGGATACGCCGCCCGTCATTGGCTGGACGATTTGTCCTCAACGAAGCGGCATCTCCCGCGCGCGAAAAGATTGTCAAAATGGAGGATTCCCCCGTATGAACAGAACGATTGGTTCTCGCAAAATTCTGGTGTCGGCTGCCGCGCTGTTTGCAGTTCTTCTCACCCTCTCCCAGGGCGCCTCGGCAGCCCAAGCACAGGATGTGGCCGCAGCCGTCCGAGCCAAGCTCGGCAAGTCGCAGTACAAGGATGTCCGGGTCGCCGTGGACGCGAACGGCATCGCCACGCTGACGGGCGCCGTCGGCCTTTATGAATACAAGGCCGATGCCGACAAGACCGTGCACAAGGTGAAAGGCGTCACGGCCGTGCGCAACGACATTGAAGTCGCTGGTCCCTCGGTGCCCGACAGCCAGTTGGAGAAAAGCCTCGGAGAGAAGCTGGCCTACGATCGCGTCGGCTACGGCAATGTCTTCGACGCGATCACGTTGCAGGTGCGGAACGGAGTGGTGACGCTGGGCGGCCACTCCCACAATTACCCCAACCGCGACTCCGCGCTAGGCGTTGTGGCCACCACCCCCGGCGTCAAAGACGTCATCGACGAGATCAGCGTCGATCCGGTTTCGCCGATGGACGATCGCATCCGTGTGGACGTAGCCCGAGCCATCTACAGCTCTCCGTCGCTCAACCGCTATGCCATCGATCCTGAAATGCCCATCCGCGTCTCCGTGCAGAACGGCAATGTGGAGCTCTACGGCATGGTGAATTCCGAGGCCGACAAGAATGTTGCTTTCATCCGCGCCAACGGGGTTCCCGGCGTCTTCAGCGTGAAGAACTATCTGCAGGTGGCCAACGAGCCCGGCGAAAAGCAGAAAAACCCGTGATTCGTGGTTCTTGACTTGTGGCTCGTGATTCGTGAATCGTGGTTCGAAAACCGTATAGAGTGCGCGCACTTTCAACGCACTCCTCTCCTCACGAACCACGAACCACGGTTCACGAATCGACTTCGGTACCCTTGAAACCAAATGGCTCCGTCCTGCGTAGAATGCCAATGTAAGCCCTTCGGGAACAACGCAGCACGCGAGTTCCCTGCAACGAGGAGACTCCATGGAGCCGGAAAACGAGCCCCTGCCGGCGGCAGCGCCTGCCGCAAAACCCACTGAGCCTGTTCTGGCTCCAGGGCTTGCAGAACCCGTTCCCCTTGCGCAGCCCCCCACAGAGGACGAGCCCTACCGCGGCTTTCACTGGATTTTTTTCGGTCCCCAAGGGCTGCGCGCCGGGTGGTCGGTGTTGGTGTTCGTCCTCCTGTTCTTCGCCTTCGACACCGCCATCGACTTGGCTTTGCTTCATTTCCACCTCATCGACCCGCAGAATCAGTTCGTGCCTCGGACTGCGTTCTTCGGTGAAGCGGGAGGCCTGCTCGCGGTGATTCTCGCCATCGTGCTCGTCGGTCTCATCGAGGGCCGGCGCATTCTGGCCTACAACCTCACCGGCCCGCATCGCCCGCAACATTTCCTCTTCGGCATTGCCGCCGGGTTTCTTGCGCTTTCCGCGCTGGTTGGAGTGCTTGCAGCCGGTGGCTGGCTGCACTTCGGCCCCGTTTCGCTATCCGGCGCGGCCATCTTCCGCTACGGCCTGTTGTGGGGCTGCGTTTTCCTCTTTGGGGGCTGTGTCGAAGAAGGGATGTTTCGCTGCTTCGGGCTCTTCACCCTTGCCCGCGGCATCAACTTCTGGTGGGCTCTGGGCATTGTCGCGGTGCTCTGCGGGGACCTCGCGTTGCGGCGTCCCGGGGGCGCAGCCTGGGGCGTGTATGTCGCCGCTTTGCTGGGCCTCATCCCTTGCTACATTCTTGACCGAATGGCTGCCCCACGCAGTGGCGGATTCTGGTGCGCGGCGTGGGTCACGTCCACCCTGTTCGGCTATGTGCATGTCAGCAATCCCAACGAAGCCTGGATCGGCATCTTTGCCGCCGCCTTCATCGGCTTCGTCCTCTGCGTGAGCGTGCGCGTTACCGGTTCGGCATGGTGGGCCATCGGCTGCCATGCCGGATGGGACTGGGGCGAGACCTATTTCTACGGAACCGCCGATAGCGGGCTCACTCCGCAAGGCTGCTACCTCACCAGCCATCCGGCCGGCAATCCCCTGTGGAGCGGCGGCGCCGTCGGGCCGGAAGGCAGTCTGCTGGTGCTGGCCGCAATTCTGTTTCTTCTGGTTATCGTGCTGGTCTACGGCCGCTTGAGCGCCCGCGCGCAGAGTGCTACGGCCGCCGTATAAAGTGCAAGTCGTGAATCGTGGGCCGTGATTCGTGATTCGTGAAGCACCGACCGTGAACCGCGAATCAACGATCACTAACCACTAACCACGATCCACGAACTGTAAACTGACAAGTGACACCTGGAACCTGACATGCGCCTTTGGCTCAACCGAAGCGCCGAGGTCTCCCTTCGTGAGCAGTTGATCACCCAGGTTGTGCTCGGCATCCTCACGCGCGAGATTCTACCCGGCCAGAAGTTGTCCAGTACGCGCGAGCTGGCGCGCCGTTTCGGCATTCATCCCAACACCGCGAGCGCCTGCTATCGCGAGCTCGAGCACGACGGCTGGCTCGAGTTCCGTCACGGCAGCGGCGTCTTCGTGGCCAACGCGCGTCCCTCCACTCCTCTTAGCCCCGAGATGGCGGTCGACCAGCTCATCGGTGAGCTGGCCGCACGGGCGCGCAAAATCGGCGCGCCCGACTCATTGCTGCGCTCGCGCCTCCGCCGCTGGCTTTCGCTGGCGCCGCTGGCGCGCTGGCTCGTCATTGAGCCCGACCCCGAGCTGCGCAAAATCGTCACCGTCGAAATGGAATCGAGCCTGGCCCTGCCCGTGGCCGCCTGCACTCCCGACGAGTGCGGCCAGGCAAACGAAATTGCCCGGTCGATTCCCGTCTGTCTGCCCAGCAAGGCCGCCATGGTGCGCAAGCTTCTTCCCGCCGGAACCGTGCTCACCGTCTTCCAGATCAACCCGGTCGCTTCCGCACTCGAAGCCAATTTGCAGCGCTATCTGCCGGAGCACTCGGCCGATCTCGTCGGCATCGCCTCGCATTGGGGCGAATTCCAGCGCATCGGGCGCACCATGATCGTGGCCGCGGGCCTCAAGCCGGAGAATCTTCTGGTGCGCGACGCGACCCGCCCCGGCTGGAAGCGCGGCCTGGAATCGACCTCTGGCGTCATCTGCGACATCGTGACGGCGCAGCAACTGCCGAAGAAATGCTTCCCCATCGTCTTCCGTCTGCTCGACGAAGCCTCCATCGCGCAACTCCGCGCCCTCGAAGCGGAGGTTTCCGGCGCCTCGACCGGCTAGGGTCTCGTCACCGAAGTTCGCAACAGGATTCGGCCGGTCATCCTGAGCGAGTCCCGGCCTGCCGGGACGAGTCGAAGGACCTGCATTCGTGCGTCGGTTAAAGCAACGAACCTCCGGGACGCCGCCCATCCGGCAATATGACACTTCAGGAAGTGTCCTCCTTGCCCACACAGCCTCACAACAAGGTAGCTAGCATCTGTGGGCATGAAACACGTAAATCTTTTCAGCCAAAAGCCATCTCGTTGGATTGCGATCATCGCGATCTTTGCCATCCTTGCCCCAACAGCAGCGCCGGCGCAATCGCGACACTCGGCGCCTGAAGCCGTGCGCGCGCATGTCTTGAAACTTGGCGTCGGTCAATGGGTCAGTGTACGCGAGCAAGGTGGAGTCAAACTCAACGGCCAAATCGCCAGCATCGGGCCGCGCGTGTTTCAAATCGAGCAGCGCGACGCCACGCCGGCCGATGTCTACTATGTGGAGGTTGAAAAAATCCGGTGCGCTCGCGCTCCGTCGGAACCATTTGTTGGCCCGAATGGCGAATCCAAGGCTGGCATGATCGCGCTCTCAGTGATTGCAATAGGAGTCTTCATCGGTGTCATCGCCTGCGCGAAGACGGCCTGTCTTGCGCATTGATCGGGCCTGCATCGCGCAACATCGCGCAGTAGCAGCAGAAATGACAGGAGTTCCCGCCGCCTCACCTTCCCATCTGGCATTGTGACACTTGCGAAACTGTCCCAATCGCTTTCCACACACGTGTGCAGCTGTCCTAGCATCGCTCCTGTTAGTCCACAAGGAGTTCCCGTGAACCGCCCGACAGTTCAAGCCGTTCTCTGTATCGTCCTTTGCCCGCTGCTGGTGGCGCAGCAATCCGCCACGAATCCAGGCAGTGTGCTCCTGCCCAAGGAAACCGCGATTCATCTCAGGCTGGATCAAGACGTCAGCTCGGCTACGGTTCATGAAGGAAACCGTATCCAATATGTTGTTGTCGACGACGTGAAAATCGGCGGTGTCACGGTGATACCCGCTGGAACCGCCGCCTACCAGAAGGTGACCACAGTGGTTTCCGCGGGCTCCGGGAAGTTCTGTCGGGATCTGCACAATGGCTGGTTCGCCGTGAGTGACACGGTGGTCCTTTCAGGCCTGGGCGTGGAGATGAAGATGAAGGCCTGGCGCGAGAGCGACTTGCCCAAAGATCCTCCGAAGACGCCAAAGCAAAAGGCGATCGAAGTGGCGATGGTTCCGCTGCAAATTCCAGCAATGGCGATCCTGATTGCGGCGCCAATCGTTCTCATTCCGGTCGGAATCGCCACCGGCATCCACGACAGCCTGCACAAACCCCGAGCCATAGCCACGCAGCCGGGGCCAAGCGTCCCGTCGCAGATACAAACGGTGTCAATTCCATCTACGACGGCTCTTTCGCCGGAGACGTCAGCAACGCCACAATCGCCGTCATCGTCGTCGGCCCCACCAACGACGCAAATGACGGTAGAGACTCTACCACTGCTGGGGACGGCCGCGCCGCAGCGATCGGCGCCAGCCCCATCAGCGGCCGCGCCGTGCCAGGCCAATTCGCAAGATGAGGTCTGGAAGGCAAGCGAAGCAAAAGTGCAAACCTTCTATATGGTTCGCAACTACACGGTGCGCCCGAGCCTTTCGCCGGCAACTGCTGCAGCTGCGAGCGCAAGATGACTTCCGACAATGGAGATAGCCATGCGAACGACCTTTGGTTTTGCAATTCTCTTTTTTCTTTCACTCTGCGTAGCGTCGTCCGCTACGCAGCCCCAAACCACCCGCAAAACCCTCCACCAGCCCACCCTGATTCAGGGCATTCCCTGCGCCAAAGACTACACGTGGTTCTTCGCAAGTGGCCAACTCGAAAAGTGCACCGTCACGCGCGAAATGCCTTTCGGTGAAATCACCATCCCTGCCGGATCCTGGATCACTCTCACCAAGGACGGCAAGCCCAACATCGTTCAGATGCCCCACGATGCGCCCGTGCTCGGTCTCGAGTGCCAGGGAGGCGGTTTGCTTGGCACAGGCGAGGGCCCGGTGGTTGCGTTGTATCCGAGCGGAAAACTCAAGGTTTGTTTTTTGGCCAGCGACCAGGCCGTGCAAGGCGTTCCGTGCAGCCACGGCGGTTTCTTCAGCACTCTTTCCGGCCCCGATCCCGGCGTGTACTTGTACGAAAGCGGCAAACTGCGTCAATGCCGGCTCACGGCCGATTTTGGCGGAAAACGCAAAAGCGAGCTCTTCAAGCAGGCGCCTTAAACGCGCCCATCCTCGGCCGCGTGGCCAGCGTATTCTGAATCTGGCCAATGTCCGATTCGTCTTCAACCACCAAATCTGCGCCAGGAACCGCGCCGCACCGTCGCCGCACAGCCCGCTGGCCGCGCATCCTGCTCTTCGCCGCCGCCGGCCTCCTGGTCCTCTTGCTCATCGCCGTAGGAGTGGGCGTGCTCTGGTTCCGCTCCGTAGCCAAAGCCGCTTTGCCGCAGCTCGATGGCGACGTACCTCTTGCCGGTCTCTCGGCGCCCGTGATCGTCCGCCGCGATGCCCACGGCGTGCCGCACTTCGAAGCCGCCACGCAGGATGACCTCTTTGTCGCCCAGGGCTACGTCACCGCACAGGACCGCCTGTGGCAGATGGACATGTCCCGCCGCGCCGCCAACGGCGATCTGGCCGAGATTCTGGGCCCGACGCTCGTTCAAAACGACAAGACGCAACGCGTGTTGCAAATTCGCATCACGGCCCAACGTGTTTACGATCATTTGCCCGCCGCCGACCGCGCGGTGTTCGACGCCTACGCTCGCGGCGTGAACCTCTACATTGCGCAGTGCGAAAAATTCCATACGCTTCCCCCCGAATTCCGGCTGCTCGGCTATCGTCCCGAGCCATGGACTGGCGCGGATTCCGTCAGCGTGGGCTTGATGATGGTTGAAACCCTCGACTCGCGCATGACCACCAAGCTTTCCCGCGCCCATGTTGAGGCCAAACTCCTCAACAATCCGCAGCTCATCGCTGATTTATATCCGGTCGGTTCCTGGCGCGATCATCCACCCACCGGCATCAAGGTCGATCTCAGCGCTCCGCAACCGCAGCCGCCGCCCTCTAAGAAGGATGACGACGACGATGACGACGAAAACTCCGAAGCGCGCATCGCGCCCAGCCGAGCTTTATCTCAGTTCGCGTCGGCCATGCCGGAGAATCCAGCCGCGATGCGGGCCCTGCAGGGGCAGGCCAGTTGCGAAAACTGCGCCGTTGGCTCCAACAACTGGGTCGTGGCCGGCAGCCGCACCAAAAGCGGCAAGCCTCTGCTCTCGAATGACATGCACCTGACCCTCCGCGTGCCCGACACCTGGTACATGGCCGACTTGCGCGCGCCCGGTTTTCACGCCGCCGGCGTCTCGCTCCCCGGCATGCCGCTCATCGTCGCCGGGCACAACGAGCACGTCGCATGGGGTTACACCGCGCTCTACGCCGACGTGCAGGATCTCTACACTGAGAAGCTCGACGGCAAAGGCAACTACGAGGGCAACGACGCCCAATGGCACCGGCTCGCGGTCGATCGCGAAACGATCCATGTGCGGGGCGGCCGCGATGTCGTCGTCGACGTCGAATCCACCGCGCACGGGCCGCTGCTCGATCCGATTCTCGCCGTCGGCGACCCGCCGCTTGCTCTCAAGTGGACCATTTACGATCCATCGCTCAACACTCTGCCGCTCTACGAGATGAACGTCGCCTCAAACTGGACGGAGTTTTCAGCCGCGCTCGCGCAGTGGAACTGGCCCACGCAGAACGTCGTCTACGCCGACGATCAGGGCCACGTCGCCTACCACGCTATCGGCAAGGTGCCGATACGCATTAGCGGAACGATCTTCAATACTCCGCTGCCGCACGATAAATTAGATCTGCGCTTCGAGTGGGGGGAGGAGATCGATTCAACTCATTGGCAGGTCTACATCCCCTTCGACCAACTCCCCAACACCCTCGATCCGCCCTCGGGCTTTCTCGCCACGGCCAATTCCCGTGTCACCACCGACAAATCGCCTTACCCCATCACTGACGACTGGGCCGATCCCTACCGCATCGAGCGGATCTACAAATCGCTCGATGGCCGCGATCAGCTTACGCCTGCGGATATGCTCGCCGTCCAGACCGACATCTACAGCGAGGTCGATCAGGAGATGGGCCATCGCTTTGCCTACGCCATCGACCACACACCCGGTCCCGACGGCAACGGCGATCCGGAGTTGCGCCAGGCCGCCGACCTGATGCGCAATTGGGACGGCCGCCTCACCACCGATTCCGCCGCTGCTTCCATCGTTACCCAGACCCGCGCGGCGTTGTGGCCCATGATTCTCCAGCCCAAATTGGGCAATATGGCCGCCGACTACCACTGGAGCGAGTCGAACTTTGCCTTGGAGGAGATCGTAATGCACGCCAAGCCGGAGTGGCTTCCCAAGAGCTTTACGAATTGGGATGCGCTGCTGACCGCAGCGGTGCGCAAAGGCATGAGCAACGGCAAAGCCCCAGCCGATGTGGACCGCTGGACCTACGGAAGCTGGCACGTGGTCGATGTCGAGCACCCGCTCGCGCCGCTTCTACCTCTCATCGGCCGCATGGCCGGGACCGGGCCCGAGCCGCAAAGTGGAGACGGCACTACAGTGAAGCAGGTCGGCCTCACGCTCGGCCCCTCGCAGCGCTTCACCATGGACTGGAGCAACATCGACGGATCAACGGAAAACATCGTGATGGGCGAGAGCGGCAACCCGCTCAGCCCGTACTTCCGCGATCAGTGGAACGACTGGTACAACGGAACCACCTTCGCGCTGCCCTTCACTCCGGCCGCGGTCGCCGCCCAAACCCGCCACACATTGCGGCTGCTGCCATGAAAGAACAGGGACCAAGCCAGCAAGGGAGCAAGGGAGCAGGATTTGCGGACCCGCCGCGTCTGCGCTTCTATGCCGGCCCACTGTTCATCCTCCTTGCCGCGGCCGTCGCCATCGCGCCGCAACTCATCCGCGGCAACTCCTGCGGCCACGACTTCGACATCCACCTCGTCTCCTGGCTCGATTGCGCAAACGCATGGCATCACGGCATCCCTTACCCGCACTGGGCGCCCAGCCCCAACTACGGCGCCGGCGAGCCGCGCTTCGTCTTCTATCCCCCGCTCACCTGGATGCTGGGCGCGGCGCTCGGTCTCATCCTTCCCTGGCATCTCGCGCCCATTGCCCTGACCTTCTTGCTGCTGGCAGCCACCGGTCTTGCCACCAGAGTGCTGGCCCGCCAGACGCTCTGCGACGGCGCAGCAACCTTGGCCGGCTGCACGGCGATCTTTTCCGGCTACGCCTTGTTCTGTGCTTACGAGCGAAGCGCCTTTGGCGAGCTGACCGGTGGCTTCTGGGTTCCACTGGCGCTCCTGTTCATCCTGCGCGACTGCAACAAGGACTCCGCTCTGTGGAAGCGCGCTCTGGATGGTTCTACCGCGCCCCTGGCCCTGGTCGTGGCGGGCGCATGGCTCTCGAACGCCCCGGTCGGCGTGATGGTTAGCTATTCGATCGCCGCCGTCGCTCTGGCCGCCGCCGTGCTGTCGAAATCCTGGGTCCCCATCGCGCGATCCTCCATCGCCGCCGGCCTGGGAATGGGACTGGCCTCGGCCTTCCTGGTTCCTGCCGCCTGGGAACAGCCCTGGGCCGATCTCGAGCAGGCAACTCTCGATCCCGGCTTCAGGGTTGAAAACAGTTGGTTGTTCGCGCGCCACGCCGATCCAGCTCTGGATTTTCACGACATGGTGCTCCACCAGGCCTCCATGATTGCCGTCATCATGGTTGCCGTGGCCGGGGGCGGCTTGCTGGTGAGTTGGCGGCGCAAGAGTCTGCGAGCTGAACGCCGCTGGTGGATTCCCCTGGCGCTGATTCCGTTTGCGATTCTGTTTCTACAGCTCTCCGTCTCGCTGCCGGTCTGGAATCTGCTGCCCAAGCTCCGTTTCTTGCAGTTTCCTTGGCGCTGGCTAGTGGCGGTGGAAGCGCCCATGGCGATCTTCTTCGTCACCGCAATCTGGCCCTCCGGCCGGCGCGCGCGCGTAACCGTGCTTGTACTCTGCTCCGCGATCTTTTTGGCGTCTACCGCGTATGCGGCCAGGGTTTTCTTCCAGGTCTGCAACCCCGAAGACACGGTCGCTTCGGTTCTTTTCCAATACCGCGCCGGCGCGGGCTTTGAAGGCATGGACGAATATGAGCCCCCCGGCGGCGACCACTCCAGCATCGCCACTGGACTTCCCGACGCCTGCCTTGTGAGTGATCCCTCCGACGATCTGGGCAAGCCCGATCCTGACGACCCCGACAGCAATCCCGCATGGAGCACCGACCAGGGCAGTTGCCAGGCCACTTTCCAATTCATCGGCGGCAATCAGACGAACCCCGAACACCGCGAGATGCGCGCCGCAGTCCCTCATGCCGGCTACCTGGTGCTGCGCATCGTCAGCTATCCCGCATGGCGCATTCGCATGAACGGCCAAGTGCCAGCGACGCTACCCAAACGCGACGACGGCCTCATCGTTGTGCCGGTCCCACAAGGTTCCATCGACCTTTCCATCGATTGGACCACCTCGCCCGACGTTCTGGCCGGGCGATGGCTCAGCGCCTTCAGCGTGCTCCTGATCATCGCCCTGTGGTGGGTTGAACGCCGCCGCGGCCCCGCTCGTCTAACATAAGAAAGGAATGCCTGCAGACGTAAAATCGCTGATTCAGGAGGGCGCGGACCTCACCGACCACGCGTTGGAGTCTCTGATTCCAACCGTAGACATGGTTCCGGCCTCGATTCACGGCGCCATGCGCCACTCGGTCTTTGCCGGCGGCAAGCGCCTGCGCCCGGTTCTGGCCATGCAGGCAGGCGTCACCATTGCCGGCACCGTGCCTAAAGGCATTGAGCGCCTGGGAGCTGCGCTCGAAATGCTCCACACCTATTCGCTCATCCACGACGACCTGCCCGCCCTCGACAACGACGACCTGCGCCGCGGCAAGCCCACTTGCCACAAGGCCTTTGGCGAAGCCATTGCCATCCTGGCCGGCGATGCCTTGCAAACCCGCGCCTTCGAGGTGCTGGCGGGGCTCGATTGCCCGCCCGCCGCTGCGGTGCAAATCATCGGCCTCATCGCTAACGCCGTGGGCACAGTCGAAGGCATGATTGGCGGCCAGGTGCTCGATATCGAAAGCGAACACCTCAAGCCCACGCCGGAGCTCGTCGAAGCCATCCATCGAGCCAAGACCGGCGCACTCATCCGCGTCAGCGTGGTCTCGGGCGGCGTTTTCGGCGGAGCCACCGCCGATGACGTTGCGCGTCTCGATCGCTTTGGCCGCAAAGCCGGTCTCGCCTTCCAGATTGTCGATGACGTGCTCGATAGGACCGTGGATTCTGCGCAGCTAGGCAAGACCGCGGGCAAGGATCAGGCCACGGAAAAGGCCACCTGGCCGGCCGTCTACGGCATCGAGCAGAGCCTTCGCGACGCCGCGCAGCTCATTGACGAAGCCTTCGCCACGCTGGCGCCCTACGGCAGCCGCGCCGATGGCCTCAAAGCCGTCGCCCGCTACCTCGTCAACCGCAAAAACTGACGGAACTTTTCTGAAAAACTGATCCGATTTCCTTGCATGTTCCGCGTCCGGCGCTGTTTTGAAAGGGCACGAGTTTACTCGTGCCGCATTCAGTCAAAAAGTTGATGGGCTCTAGCCCCTCAGGGCATCAACGAATCGGAACGGCCCCAATTCTGAAGCACGCGCCGGAACTACCTGTGCAGCACCCGGCGTAACTTCTCGCCCTGCACTGTGAGGTCTTCCACCGCCGTTTGCGCGCGGCATAGCGTTCCCTGCATCTCTTCAAGGTAGCCGGGAAGCGCATTCCACCATTTGCTCACCGCTTCCGGCTGGTCGAGCATGGCCAGGGCAGCGCCGGATATGGCCGTCACCAGGCCGGCGCGCTTTTTGCCGGCAACCAGCAGGACGCCGCTCGCTGCCAGCGTGCCCGCCGCGGCAATCCGCACCCAGCTCATGGATTTGACCCCGTTGGCGCATGATCCGCCCGCGTTGCTTGCTGACTTTGAAAGCGGCACCACTACCATGGCCTCTCCCTGCCTTCCCGTCACCTGCCCGATCATTCTGAAACCCTATTGCCTTAAGGTATCACTCGAAAACCCGGCTAGCGGCGCAGGAAAACTCGGTCGCCGCCGCAGCCGTCAATCCAGGACAATCAAGCCAGCCCATCAATCCAGATCGATCTCGCGAAAAGGCTTGCCCTCTGCGGGAGCGTCTTTGGCCTTGCGCATGGCCTCGGCAAACTTTCTCTCCAGCAGGTCGGCCTTGTTCTTCTCCGCGTCCACGCTCTGGCGGAAGATCGACTCCGTCCGCTCGCCGTGCTCGCGCATGGCCTGGGCCGCCGTCTCCAGGTCCTCGAACATGCGTTTCCGCGGCGCGGGCGTGTGGCTCACCACCAGCCCGGTCGCCCCGTCGATCTTCAGCATCGCCCCGCAATCCGGGCACGCCACTTCAAACGATTTGTCCTTATTCTTTGTCATTTCAACTGGTATCTTATGCGCTCGCGTCCGCTTTTGGCAGCAGTTTTCGTCGCGCCCACCTCATTCAATCGTCACATGCAAACTGAACTGCTCTTCGTCCGGATCGGACTTATCCCACGAGCGCGCGTAATGCAGCAGCAACACGCCCGTTCCCTTGGCCATGGGCTCAAACTCGAAGATCTGCACAAACGGCCGTTCCACGCCCGGCTGCGTCAGCTTCGTCTGCGATATGCCCCTCAGTTTCAGCAACGGCGTCGATTGCTTGTGCATGTACCACCTGTTTCCGGTTGCCGGATTGGAACCGAGTCGAACCTCCAGGGCGTCTCCTAACTTGATATGGACCGTTCCTCCCTTGTCGGCATCGGTCACGATCTTTGGGGTGGCGTGAGCCGTGGCCGGGCAAAAAGACAGTAGGAAGAGGGCGGCGAGAAGAAGCCAGGAACGGGCAGCAGACTTCAGATGCACTCGGGCAATTTGCATGACCAAACGCCTTTCTCGCGGCCACACCGAACCAGCCGGCCCCGCCGCGCACACCGAAGATAAATCCATTGCACTTCGTATTGCAACTGGTGCCGCTACGTCAGCGGCCCCGGATTGAACAACGCAAACTCATTGTGCAATCCCCAGTGGTCGGCCCACGCTTTCTTCCTCCCACTGGCGATCTCCAAAACCAGAAAAAAGATCTCCCAGCCAACCTCTTCCGCCGTTGCTTCGGCGGTCGCAATCCGCCCCGCATCAATGTCGATCAGGTCCGGCCAGCGCCGCGCCAACCCGCTGTTCGACGCCACTTTGATCACCGGCGCCATCGCCAGCCCGTACGGCGTGCCGCGTCCCGTGGTAAAGATGTGCATGTTCATCGACGCGGCCAGTTGCAGTGTGCCGCAGACGAAGTCGCTGGCGGGCGTAGCCGCAAACACCAGCCCCTTCTGCGTTACCCGCTCGCCCGGCCCGGCCACGCCCATCAGCGCCGTGCTTCCCGCCTTGGCAATCGATCCCATCGCCTTCTCCACCACGTTGGCCAGGCCACCCTGCTTGTTCCCCGGCGTGGGATTCGCCGTTCGATCCGCCCCGCCCTGCCGCAGGTACTCGTCGTACCACGCCATCTCGCGCACAAACTCCCGAGCAATCTCGGGCGTGGCGGCCCGCGCGGTGAGCAAATGCGCGGCATCGCGCACCTCTGTCACTTCAGAAAACATCACCGTCGCCCCCGCCCGTACCAGCAGGTCCGCCGCAAACCCCACCGCGGGATTCGCCGTCACGCCCGAAAGCGCATCCGATCCTCCGCACTGCAAACCCACGACGAGGCCTGAAGCCGGACACATCTCGCGCCTGCGCCGATTCAGTTTCGCCAGTTTCTTTTCGGCCATTGCCATGATCGTGGCGACCATCTCGCCGAAGCCTTCCTTCACGTCCTGCAGCACGGCAACGGAGGGTTCGCTTTCCAGTACCGGCAACTCGTTCGCGCCCATCAGCCGCACCGGCTGCAATTTTTCGCAGCCCAGGCTCACCACCATCACTTCGCCGCCGAAGTTGGGATGCAACGCCAGGTTGCGCAGCGTGCGAATGGGAATCGCCGCGCCGGGCGCGTCGATGGCTATGCCGCATCCATACGGATGCGTAATAGCGACCACGCCGTCCACGTGCGGATAACGCGGCAGAATCTCCGCCTTGATGCGCCGCACCGCATGCTCCACTGTCGGCGCCACGCACTGCACCGTGGTGCTGATGCCCAGAATGTTTTTCGTTCCCGCCGAGCCGTCGGCATTGCGATAACCCTCAAACGTGTACCCCTCAAGGGGAGCGAGAGTCTCGGGCGGCGCAGTCGCCAGCGGGCAACGGTCGAGCGGCGGAGCTTGCGGCGCAGTAATCAATCCCTCGTGCACCCAACTGCCGCGCGCAATCGGCCGGTTCGCGTAGCCAATCGTGACGCTGTAGCGCACAATTGCATCGCCCTCTGCGAGATCGGTCAGCGCCACCTTGTGCGCCTCGGGAACCGCCTCGCGCAGTTCCAGCCCCGAGGCAAATCGCGCGCCCGCGCGCAATCCACCCTCATTCACGACAACCGCAACGTTGTCGCGCTCATGTGCGCGGATGTATCGAGGCTCGGCAGAACTCATCAATCTATTGTCGCTCCGAAGTCCCAAATTGTTTTTCGCGCCGTCAGCACGTCTCTGCGCCACTCCGGCTCGCCCCCTCCACTTTACAGAAGCATCCCGGCTCGCATACAAGGTTGAGAACGAAGCAGCAAGAGCAGGACAGGAATTGAAGGGAAGTCTCCTTGGCCGAAGAGCGGCAAACCCGGGTTCGCTACCTCATCATCGCCATTCTTTTTGTCGTCAGCTGCTTCAGCTTTGCCGACCGCTCGGCGCTGTCGCAGGCCGTCTCGGTCATGCCCAAAGACCTGGACCTGACGGCGCAGCGCATGAGCTATCTGCTCTTCGCCTTCGGATGGGCCTACGCGCTCGGCCAGTTGCCTTCGGGCGGCCTTCTCGACCGCTTCGGATCCAAGCGCGTCTACGGCATCGCCATCATCGGCTGGTCGATGTGCGCGTTCCTTATCGCGATCGCAGGCTATTTGCCCGCAGACCTGCACATTACGATTCACTGGTTTGCGATTTGCTGGCCCTTTCATGTCGTTGCGAGCGGCTTCATTCTCGGCGTTCTGTTCAGCTGTTTCTTTATTCTCCGCGTGTTTTCCGGCCTCTTTCAATCGCCCGTCTTTCCCGGCAACGGCCGCATTGTCGCCTCCTGGTTCCCCACTTCGGAGCGCGGCCGCGCCTCGGCCATCTTCAACTCCGCGCAATATTTCGCGCTGCCCATCTTCGCGCCCATCTTTGGATGGCTCATTCACGCGTCGGGATGGCGCGCCTGCTTCTGGTTCCTGGGCGGGTTGGGCCTCGTGCTCGCCGCAGTCTGGTACACGACCATCTACGGCGTGAAAGAACATCCGCGAATCTCGCAGGCCGAAATCGACGTCATCGAACGCGGCGGCGGCCTTGTCAACACCGACTCCGCAGCAGGAGTGAAAAAGAACACCCTCGCCTGGGCCACGGTGAAGAAGCTCCTCAGCTATCGCATGCTGGTCGGCGTTTACATCGGCCAGTACTGCATCACCACGCTCACGTGGTTCTTTCTCACCTGGTTCCCGCTTTACCTCTCGCAGGCACGCCACATGTCGGTGCTCAAGGTGGGCTTCGCGGCGGCCGTCCCGGGTCTTTGCGGAGGCGTCGGCGGCATCCTCGGCGGCATCTTCTCCGATCGCTTGCTGCGCCGTGGACATTCGCTCAGCTTCGCGCGCAAGCTTCCCATCATGGCCGGCATGGCGCTTTCCATGACGATTATTGCCTGCAACTACGCGTCTTCGCAGAGCCTCATGCTGCTCTTCATGTCGATTTCGTTCTTCGGCAAAGGCATCGGCGCGCTGGGCTGGACCGTGGTCTCCGACACATCGCCAAAAGGCATGGTGGGCATGAACGGCGCGCTCTTCAATCTCTTCGGCAACATGGCCGGCATCACCACACCATTAGTCATTGGATATATTGTCGAGAAGACCCACTCCTACAACGGCGCGCTCATTTTTGTCGGCGTCATTGCTTTTTGCGCTATCGTCAGCTACGGCCCTATTGTCGGCGAAATCAAGCGCCTGGATTTCAACACACCTGCGCCATCCTGAGAAACGCGGGTGCCCCACCCTCGCGACGTTTTTGTTTTTTGTCGCTAGAGTGGGATACCACGACCGCTTCCTCCGCACCCACCGCGCTTACAATCGCCAAAGGAGGCCCGACCCATGCCCGAATGGCCCGGAAATCTTCCCCGCAACGCATTCAAGCAGGCGCTCTCTCGCTGCGAGCGGCAAGTCGGACTCTGGTGCAGCATGGTCAGCTCTATGTCGGCCGAGATTCTGGCCGGCGCGGGCTTCGATTGGATCGTCATTGACGGCGAGCACGCGCCCAACGACATTACGACTCTGCTACCGCAGCTCCAGGCCATGCGGGGCGGCACGGCCGAGCCTGTCTTTCGCGTGCCCTGGAACGAGCCGGTCATCATCAAGCGGGCGCTCGACGTGGGCGCGCGCTCCCTGCTCATGCCCTTCGTGCAGAATGCCGGCGAAGCCCGCAAGGCCGTCGCCGCCACGCGCTATCCGCCGCTGGGCATTCGCGGCGTGGCAGTCGTGCCCCGCGCCAACGACTACGGCCGCACGCAGAACTATCACCGCAACGCGCATCTCGATACCTGCGTCCTCGTGCAGGTCGAAACCAGAATCGCGCTCAAGGAGATCGAGGCCATAGCCGCCGTCGAAGGCGTCGACGGGATATTCATCGGCCCCAGCGATCTGGCCGCGGACTTCGGCCATCTCGGCAACACCAAACATCCTGACGTGCAGGCCGCGATCCTCGATGCCGCCGTGCGCATCCGCGCCAATGGCAAGTCCGCAGGCACGCTCGCCGGCAATGCCGACGACGTCGAAGCGCTCTTTGAATTGGGTTACAACTTCGTCGCCGTAGGCAGCGATGTGGGCATTCTCGCGCGTAACGCCGAAGCCCTTGCCGCCCGCTTCCGCAAGCGCTGATGTGCCGAGCCAAATTTCCGCATCGCAATGAAGCTGTCAAAGCAGTGAAGCTGTCAAAGCAGTGAAATTGTCAAAGCAATCAAGCTGTCATCCTGAGCGGAGTTTGCCGCGTGACCGGGGCCCCCACGGACAGGTCTTCGTCCGTGGGGTGGTTGGGCGGCAAACGGAGTCGAAGGATCTGCGGTTGTTTTTCCAGCGACTTTGGATTCACCGATATCGAGTGGATCCGCGAACGCGCCGCCTTAGTCCCTTGTTCCCTCGGTCCCTCGTTTCCTGTCTCTACGCCGCCGGCGTCTTCTCCGTCTTCACATTCACCACGTGATAAATCGCCGGCTCGGTCCCCACATTCTTGAACCCATGGAGCTGGTTCGACCCGTTGAAGATGATCGACCCCGGCCCCACGCGAATCCACTCGCCATTCGAAAGCGTCTCCGCCGTGCCTTGCCGCACGATGATGAGCTCTTCATTTGGGTGCTTGTGCGGCGGGTGCGGCGACATGCCCGGTTTCAGCGTCGAGACATGAATCTCCAGATTCTCGAGCGTCGCCGTTGGCGTCGAGCAAACCGTCCGCGTCGACCCATGTTCGTTCGGCACGTCAGTCAGCGAATTCCAGTCAAAGACGTGCGACCCCATCACCTTCGTGGGCTCG
This sequence comes from Occallatibacter sp., assembly GCA_050011915.1. Classification (GTDB taxonomy): domain Bacteria; phylum Acidobacteriota; class Terriglobia; order Terriglobales; family Acidobacteriaceae; genus Telmatobacter. Next base: position 5,228 of record JBEKIE010000036.1, on the reverse strand, counting down.
GCATGCGCCAGCGCGTCGCCGGCAACGGCCGTCGCGGCAAGTGCTGCAAAAAGTTCTCTGCGGTTCATAGCGGTTTCCTTTGCGAAAAAGACTCTCCAGCAGTCTAACTCCGCCAACCCCGCTAACGCCGCTATCTCCGCTATTTCACCGTAGCGCTGTCTGCACCGGCTTCTGCCCGTTCGCGGCTGGCGGATTCACATGCGCGTTCAGAAAATCGGTCAGGTCTTCGACATCCTGTTTCGTGCCCACCATGGGCGGCATGAAGTGGTGATACGGCGAATCAGGCTTGTATTCGTGCAGCATCGTGATGAAGCTTTCTATATTGCCGCGGTCGCGCCCGCTCAGCAAGGTCACTAGCGGGCGGTAGCCGTTGAGCGTGTGGCACGATCCGCATTCGCCGCGGAAGATGGCCTCGCCGCGCGAGTAGCTCGTGGTGCAGCTTGGCAACCTCGTGTCCCCTGGAGACTGGAGATAAGCAAAGACGCAGGGTCCGCCCCACACCCAATTTGAGTGAACCAAATAACCTTCTTGATCGATCTTGAGCGCGTAGGGCACTCTCACCCCGTTCGAATACATCCAGCGGCCGATCACATACGGCTTGCGCAGCATCTCGCGCGAGTATTCGCCGGCAGCCGTCGCCATCAACGCCAGCAGCAGGATGGCCACTGCATGCGCGGGATTGAAGTCCACGGGATTGCGGTACGCCAGATAGTACGCCACGCCGATGATGGTCGCCGAAGTAATCACGATGAGCAGCGCGATGCGCGTGATGGTCGAAAACGTGCCGGAGCCGATGGTATCGATGCCCAGCGTGAGCAATGCGCGTTGTGACTCGGGAACCATGAACAAGTACCACACAAACAGAAATGGCATAGCGACGAACGACGGCACCAGCCACTTCACGCTCCACTTGACCAGCGACGACTTGAGCCGGGGCTGCGCGCCGCCGTCGATGCAACTGGCGCTGATGAGCGCCCAGATGCCGGCCAGTGAGGCGCACACACAGCAGCGCAGGAGCAGGCTTGGCCAGTACGTTGGATTGAAGAAAGCGTTCCAGAATTTGCTCGCTTCATGGCCCGTGCCGGCCACTGCAAGCCACGTGTCGCCCGGCGTCAGCATGAAGGTGAGGATGCCATTGATGATGACGAGCGTGCAGACCGACGCGCCCGCATAAACCCAGCCTACGACGAGGTGAAGTTTCGCGTCGATCTTGTTCCACGTGTAGTAGTAGACGATCGCGGTCGACAGTTCGACGATAAAGAACACCCACTCGATGGCCCAGCCGAAGACGAAGTTGTGAATCAACGTGCTGGTGGCTTCAGGGTGCGTCAATCCGATGGCAAACCAGATGCCCACGCCGGAGATGGTGCCGAAGACGCCGGTGAGCACGAGGAAAAACTTCGAGTAGACGACCAGTTCCTTGAGCCAGTCCTCGCGGGCAACAGGGTCTTTCATGCGCAGTGCCTTGCGCTCGGCCAGCGGCAGGTAGAGACCGCCGCCCACGGCAAACTGCGAGATCATCACGTGGAAGATGGCGATGATGCCGATCACCCAACCTGAGCCGAGATAAGGAATGTCCCAAAATGGATAGTTCATTGTTATTCCTCTAGCGAATCGTCCAGTACCCAATCACGGTCGTCGCCAGCAGTGCAAAGACCGCCAGCAATCCAAAGTAGTGCGCCGCGCGCGCGCGCCGTCCTGCTTCCTTGTTCTTGTCGTAGAACGGAATCAGAATCCAGAGCAAGATGCCCAGAGTAAACAGCAGTATGCCCGCAATCTCGCCGGCCTCGCCGGGCAGTACCGAGCCCAGCAGCTTGAGCATCTCGAAGGGGCTCATGAAGTACCACTCAGGATGAATGCCCATCGGCGCCGGCGCGAGCGCATCGTATGGCTTGCCCAGCGCCCACGGAAACACTGAAGCCAGAAGCGCCAGGACGTTCAGCGAAATGATCCACATCGCAATGTCCTTGCGCAAAAAGTTCGGCATGAAGGGGATCGATTTGCGCGCCGCTACGGGCTTGGCCTCTTCGCTCTCCGGCACGGCGTTGCCGTAGCGCTGCACCAGCCAAAGATGAAACGCGAGAAGGGGAATAAACAATGCGGGGAGCACCACCACGTGCAGCGCAAAGAATCGCTGCACGGTAAATTCCGTCACGTCCGGCCCGCCGCGCAGCATGTTGGCAATCGCCGGCCCGATCCAGGGAATCGCCACCGGGATCTGCAAGCCAACCTTGGTGGCAAAGTAGCTCAGCTCGTCCATGGGCAGCAGGTAGCCGGAGAAGCCGAAACACGCGGCCAGCGCCAGCAGCACCATGCCCGAAAGCCAGCCCAACTCGCGCGGCTGGCGGTAGGCCTTCATAAAGAAGACTGAGAACATATGAACGAGGATGGCGAACAGCATCAGGTTGGCCGCCCACGCGTGCGCCGAGCGGATCAGCCAGCCGAAGTGCATCACAAAGGTGATCTGCCGGACCGATTCGTAGGCCTCCACGCCCGGCCGGTAGTAAACCAGCAGCAACACGCCGGTGAAACACTGCAGCATGAAGAGGAACAGTGTGATGCCGCCCCAGTAGTACCAGAAAGATTGCGCGTGGACGGGGACGGTCTTCTTGCGCGCGAAGGCGGCCAGCTCGGAAAGGCCCAACCGCTCATCCACCCAGTCGTAAACACCGCTCACGATCGTTTTTGTCGTCATGCTTCTCGTCCTTTATGCAAATGACCCGTCGCCGTCTGCCGTCCACGGCCCACGGTTACTTCATCGGCAAAGCCATCCGCCATCCACCACAAGCACATGGCCCTGCACGTAATTGCTCGCCTCCGAGGCCAGAAACACCGCCGTGCCCGCCAGATCCGAAGGCAGGCCCCAGCGTCCCATGGGAATTCTGCTCAGGATCGCGGCCGAACGCGCCGCATCGGCGCGCAACGCCGTGGTGTTGTCCGTCGCCATGTAACCGGGAGCGATGGCATTCACATTGATGCCTTTGTCGGCCCACTCATTGGCCAGCGCCTTGGTCAACTGCGCCACGCCGCCTTTGGCCGCGGCATATCCGGGCACCAGGATTCCGCCCTGAAACGCCAGCAGTGAAGCTGTGTTGATGATCTTGCCGTGTCCCTGTGCCAGCATCAGTCGCCCCGCGTACTGGCTCAGGAACCACACCGAGTTCAAATTGGTGTCGATCACCGAGTTCCAGAACTCTGCCGAGTGGTCTGCAGCCGGCGCGCGCCTGATGGTTCCGGCGTTGTTCACTAAAATGTCGATGGAGCCAAACTCCTTCACCGTGTCGTCCACCAGCATCTTACGAATCGCTTCATCGCACACGTCGCCCGACCGCGCGATGTAACGGACGCCTGTCTTCTTCACTTCCTCGATGGTCGAATCCAGAACCTTGTCGTAGTTGTGCAGCGTTACGTTAGCGCCCGCTTGCGCAAAGGCAATCGCCATGCCGGCTCCCAGGCCCTGCCCGGATCCGGTGACCAGTGCGTTCTTTCCCTTGAGGCTGAAGAGATCGAGGATTCCCATAAACCTTGCTCCTTATGTCGCGAGAATTAGGACGCCGCGGCCGTCACGCCATGGCATTCGCATCCATTATCCTCGCGATACCTCGACTCCCGTGTCGTTCACGGCGACCTTAAAAAGCTTGAGCGGCTTGGGTGGCGGCCCGCTCACGTTGGCGCCGGTGTAGGCGTTGTAGACTCCGCCGTGGCACGCGCAGTGAATGCGGTCCATCTGCGGCTCGTACTGCACCGTGCAGCCCAGATGCGTGCACACCGCGGTCAGCGCCACCCAACTGTTGTCCGCGTGGTGAATCAGCATCGCAGGCGCCGTGCCGAACTTGAACATCAACACCGACCCCGCGGGCAGCTTCTCCGCATCTTTCAGCGTCACTTCGGTCACCGCCGCGGCGCTCAGCGCCATCTCGCTTGGGCTCGCCAGGTAACGGTACACGGGATAGGCCAGCGCGGCAGCGTAGCCGATGCCCGCCACGCTCGCGGCAGCAAGAAAGGCGCGTCGCGTCTTGGTATCTCCGTTCTCGGCATGCTCCGGAACGATATTTGCTGCAATCGCAGTCTCACTCATCGCAGTCTCTCTCATGGCAGTTTCTCGGGGCTAAGCCGCACCCTCCATGGTTTTTTGTGCGCGTGCCACAACGGACACGAGCCAACCAATCACGCCCAGGCCGGCCACAAAGAGCAGGAGGAACAATCCGACCACCCACCAATTCGTCGCCACCGCCCGGTCCCAAACGTCGTAGCCTTTCGATAGAAGCGTCACATCGCGCACGCCGTCGCGATATACCGTCAGCACGATCTCCACCAGCACGCCGATGAGAACGGCTGCCCAGCTAAGCCAACTGGCTACGATCTTGCCGAATCCCGCGATCGCGCCCACCAGCACGGCCACCACCACTAGCGCGATCCAGCCGTACCCGGCAAATCCCGCAAACCTATACGCCGGATAGATTGTGTGTCCCGCGAGCCCCGCCTTCACCACGTCGGGCTGCACGCTTGCGGCCCACAGCCCCGCGGCCAGGTAGACAACTCCGAAACCCGCAGCCACCTTGCCGCCCAGCCCGGCGACGAATGTCTTCTCCTCCGCTGTAAACGTGCTGCGCCCCGCCAGATACACCAGCCACAATCCGCCAATGAACAAACCGCCCGCCATCATCAGCAGCCAGCGCGGCGTCAACGTGGGATCGCCCGTGGGCAGAAACGCGCCCATGGCCGATGCGGAATACATTCCGTGCCACGCTTCCGGCCGCAGCATCAGCGTCATATTGGTCGAAAGCGTTCGCGCCACGCAACCCGCGAGCAGCCACGCAATCAGGCCAACCCACCAGGCAGATTTGCCCTGGTCGAGCCGCGCCGAGAACTTGTAGAGCAGCCAGTAGGTCAAAATCAACGTGGGGATGATCGCGATCCAGTAAACGCCGATCAGAACGCTGCTCGTGTAGAGCGCGCGCCCGTAAAGCACCTGCGCAAACAAGAGCGGCGGCACGCCCAGGTTGATCACATACGTCATCACGATGGTCAGACGCCGCGCCAATGCCCTGGCGGTTACGTGAGCGTGCGCTGACGAGCGCAACAGGCTGAGCAGAATTGCCAGCAGCAGCCCGCCCAACAGCATTTCCACAGCCACAAAGTGCAACGACAGCGTGACCACGTGCAGCAGTTTCATCAGCCACACGGGAGCCGGCAAAGGAATGGGGTCCACTGCGGGATAAGGATTC
>JBEKIE010000035.1:0-38453 GCA_050011915.1 Occallatibacter sp. | reverse complement strand
CGGAAAAAATGGGGTCCAGACGCTGAACCACATCTTTTTCGCCGCCGATCATCAGGCAATAGCCGCGTTCGGCGCCCCACACTCCGCCGCTGGTTCCCGCGTCCACATAGTGGATGCCTTCAGGTTTCAGTTCGGCGGCGCGGCGAATGTCGTCGTGATAATAAGAGTTTCCTCCGTCGATGATCACGTCTTCCGATTCGAGGAGCGGGGTCAAGGCTGTCAGCGTTGCATCCACGACGCCGGCCGGCACCATCATCCAGATGGCGCGAGGCGATTTCAACTTCTTCACGAAGTCTTGCAGCGAATTCGTGCCAACCGCACCTTCTTTAGCAAGCGATTGCACGGCTTCCGGATGAACATCGTACACAACGCATTGGTGGCCGGCCCGCATAAGACGCCGCACCATATTGGTTCCCATCCTGCCCAAGCCGATCATGCCCAGTTCCATGGAATCCTCCCGATACGATGTTTGATGCGAGCGAGAGAGCAATTGTCCACAAATTCGAGATACTTTCATGCACAACTCACCTGATACCTGCAAAGCGCAGGAGGTGTCAAGGGATTTTGCTGCATTGTCGCGCGCCCTCGCGCGCCTGCGTTATGGCTTTTGGGTTGCCGCGGCAGTGATCTGCAAAGGCTTGTCGGAGCCGGTAGTGGATGAGCTAACCACCGCCGCCGGCTTGTCGGCGGGTATCTCAGTTCCTGCCGGATAAATGAGAATCTGAATCGAACCCCAATCTGCTTCGAGGTTCGCGCCTTCCTGTTTGCCCATTCCCAGCGTTCTGAGCTGGGTGTCGTCGAATCCGAAGTTTTCGACCAGATACTCGCGGATGACCATCGCCCTGGCCTCGGTGAGGACGAGATCCTTCTGGGTATCGCCGTCCATGCCAGTGGAAACCTCGATGATTGCAAGTCCGAATTGAGCCTGTGCCAGGAAGTCGCCGGCGGCTTTGAGAGTTTTCTGATCCGTCATTTTTGCCGAAGTGCGGCCATCAAAGAGCTGCCGTGTTGTGTAAGAGAATATCTTTACTGGAGCACTCTTCGGGAGACCGCTGATCTTGTTTGCCGCCAATTCGGAGGAGTCTTCGTATCCGCGCTTTTTGAAATACCCATTCAGGAAGAAGTTATGCTTCAAAGCCTCCATATTCTCCTGGAAGTCCGTTACGCCGATTTGCGCCTGCTGCATCGTGTCATTCAGCGTCGCCGTGGTCTGATCCAGGTTGTCGTAGAGTTGCTTGTCGTTCACGAGGGCTCCCACGGTTCCCTGACCCGAATCGATCTTGGCGCTCACCGAGTTCAGATGGGCAGTGGCCGCAGTTGTGTTCTGGATGGCCTGCTGACTGCTATCGAGAAGCGCGTTCGCCTTTGTAAGCAGTGCTCCCAACTCCAGAGGCGGTACACTCTGGATGGTCTCGCCGTCCGCTACCTCGGCTTGTCCGGCAGATCCAAACGAAATGGCCACGAACTGATCGCCCAGGACTCCCTCGGTTTCAATTGAGGCTACAGAGTCACGCTTGATGATTTCCTTTGTCGATCTGTCGAGATCCATGACGACGATGACCTTATTCCCGGGTTTGTGAGGCAGATTGATGCTGTGCACATTTCCGCTGTGCACGCCGCCCACCTCTACGTCGGCTCCCACAGCCAGGCCCGCGACATTGTCGAACTGCGCCTTCAGTTGGTAGGTGGAGCGAAAAAGATTCTCCTGGCCACCGATGATGAAGACACCGGCAGCCAGAACTGCCAGCGTCGCAACGATAAATGCTCCCAACCTTGCCACTCTCGACATAAGTCCTCCTACGATTGCTGTAGAAATTCCTTCACAAAGGCGATGTCGCTTTGTTGAAGGTCTTCAAACGTGCCCTCGATCGCTACGTCGCCCTCGTCCAGCAGGGCAAGACGGCCGGCGATCGTTTTAGCGCTATGCAGATCGTGCGTCACCACGATGGACGCCATCCGGCGTTCCCTCTGGAGCTTCAGAATCAATTCGTCGATTTCGCCGGAACTGATGGGGTCGAGACCGGCCGTGGGCTCATCGAGCAGCAGAATCTCCGGCTCCAGAGCCAGCGCGCGCGCCAGGCCTACGCGCTTCTGCATCCCGCCCGAAATATCCGACGGCATCTTATCGATGTCGCCGTCCAAACCTACCTCGGCCAGCAATTGCCTTACGCGGTCCAACCGCTCGGACTTGGAAATGTCTCTGCGATGGTGTTCAAGGGGGAAAGCCACGTTTTCCTGGACAGTGAGCGAATCGTACAGAGCTGCCTGCTGAAACAGGAAACCCATCTTCTTGCGGATTTCTCCCATGCGGTCGAGAGCCAAGCCAGCAATGTTCTGGCCATGAATGCAAATCGATCCGGAGTCGGGTGTATCGAGGCCAATGATGAGCCTCAGCAACACGCTTTTCCCCGTGCCGCTTCGTCCGAGCACGGCCAGGGTTTCTCCCTGGTTCACGCGCAAGGTGATCCCGTTTAAGACCTTGTGGCCCGCGAAGGACTTGTACACGTTCTCAACAGCAACGACGGGCACAAGACCGCCTTGCCCGGATTCCGCCTGTTTCGTCGCAATGTCATACGTTGTGGCCATACTTGTTTCACACCGGTGCTTCAGGCAACGTTAAAAAATGGGGTTAAGGAAAAAAGACAAGAATGAATTTCACCATGACAACATCGGCCAGGATAAGGAAGAGCGAGGCCAACACGACAGAGTTGGTGGCCGCGCGGCCCACACCCGCAGCCCCACCGCGCGTGCGCATTCCCTGGAAGCAGGCGATGAGCCCGATGATCAGGCCATAGACGGCGGTCTTGAATGTCTGCGGCAGGAATGCGTTGAAAGTGGAGCCATTGAAACCGCTGGTTATGAATTGATGAAACGAGAGAGGTTCAACCATGGCCTGCGCAAACCAGCCAGTGAGCAAGGCGCAGGCGTCGGTGGCAAGGGTGAGCAGCGGCAGCATCAGGATGCAGGCCAGTATGCGTGTTGCCGCCAGCAGTCTGTAAGGGTTGATCGCGGATGCCTCGATGGCGTCGATCTGTTCGGTCACTTTCATCGATGCCAGCTCCGCGCCCATACCCGCGCCCACGCGCCCGCTTACCACCAGGCCGGTAATGACCGGTCCCATCACCTGAATCACTGAGTACACAAGAGTGGCGGGAAACATCGATTTGGCGCCGAATCGAGTGAGACTGTAGCGGGCTTCGAGCGAGATGATGACGCCAATTGCAGCGCCAGCCATGGCCACCAGCGGCAGAGACTTCGACCCAACTTCGTCGAGCTGCCGAATCAGCTCGCGACCCTCATACGGCGGCGTAACTGCAGCCCGGAGAACTCGCCAGGAAAAGATGCCCAGGTCCCCGAACCACTCGAAAAACCCGTTGAATAGTCCTGCTGCAGAGTCCACAACGGAAGACACAATGTCGATTCGCCGCACCGGAAGAGGTGGGCTTGTCTCCGCAACCGTTGCCAATCCCCGATCGCTCAATGATTCGGACCTTTGTCCGGCGAGCCGTGTGCGTTGTTCAGGTGCATGCGTGAAATCAGGGCGTGAGGCCCGCTATAGAAGAACTCCAGAGCGATGTTGCCGCCCATATAAGCCAGCAAACTGTAGTTGCCCATTCGGAACGCATCCTTTGCGTCGAAGCGATCTGGATACCACAGGTGAACCGCAATCATGGAGCCCGCATAGGGCGCGGCAAGCGCGGAGATCGAGAAGACGCGATGGCCATCCTGGCCGCGGCGTCCTGTCAAGGTCGAGATCACGGCATGGCGCAGCCGCGGAAATGGACCCGCGCATTCGCAGCGGTAGTACAAGGTATCTTCCCTGAAGGCTTCCGCCAGCCCGTAACGCGTGGTGGTTCCAATTGCCGCAATCCCAAAGTCGGACCCAAACCGCTTGCCGTAGCCCTCAACGCCCTGGCCCCACTCCGGCGGTGAATTGGTCCACTGGTTGATTCCCGCGGCGAACGCGGCGCCGGCAACTGGATACGGACCGAATGCGTCGAAAGCGTAGTTGCCCACCTTTATTCTTTCAGTCGGCCGAACGTAGGTCAGGTCCAGTCTCCCTGTCGCCGAGGGCGTGATTCCTGAACTTGCTGAGGGATCTCCAGAAGAGAGCAGAGATTGCGCTGTTGCCAGCTCCGGAATCGCGGCCAGGCCCACAGCGACCAGCACCAGAAGTATCGCTCGACGAATCTTTGCGCCGGCAGGCTTTTCGCCCAATTGACCAACGCGCATTCTTGCCAGACCTGTGCGGCAGGCCAACAGGAGATGCGACTCCGAGACCCACTTCGATGACTTCATCGCCACTCCTTTGATCGGCTTCGCCTATCTCGGGCACGGCATGCGCCGCCAATGCACTGTCGCGCCGCTAACTACACCCAAATAGATGTTTTCAGAATGGAGGCCTCAAAGGATGGTCATATTTGCACGCAATCGCAAGCGATGCTCTTCTGCGTTGGACGCATCGGACAATCAAGGCGAAATCGACCCCATGGGAGCAAATAGTCTACGGAGCAAGTGTCTAAAAGAGCACAGTCTTTGCTCTTGTGACGAGAGGACAATTTAAGAAACCAGTTGTTTCTGAAGTTCGGCGAGGAGTCTGCAATGTCTAAGGTTCATGCTTTCCATTCCATCCCCAGGAAGATCTTGTTGCCCATCGACTTTAGCGCATCTTCCCAAGCGGCTTTAGAAATGGCAGCTGATCTTGCGAAGCACTTTCACGCGGAACTCCATCTGGTGAATGTGATCCCCATTTTCCCCACCACGACGCTTCCTGATTTGATTCCCGAAGCTGAGTTTATCCGGGAGGCGAGAACATTTGCCGAGCAACATCTGGCCAAGTGCCATACAGCTCTTGCGGCCAGGGAAGTGAAGTCAACCTCCAGTGTCGAAGTTGGAAACGATATCGCCGGGAACATCATGGAAGTGGTGGAGCGCGAGCATATCGACATGGTGGTAATCTCCACGCACGGCATCTCCGGTTGGCATCCGCTGGTCTTTGGATCGATCGCCGAAAAAGTCGTAAAGCTCGTGCAATGTCCCCTCCTGCTTCTGCGATCGGCCAAGCCTGACACCAGCGGAAAAAGTCCGGCAGGGCGATCCTCGGAATGGTGGTAGCGAGAGCATTGGACCCGGTCTCGCAGCGCTCAATTGCGCCGGACTTCCAGTTCGCTTCTCTCAGTGAGCAATATTGATCAGACCGGCCCTGGGAATCCGGGCGATGATGGACAGAGAGAGAGATTGATCGCAATTGCGGTTGCTCCTCCGGCAGACTGTCCCTATGTCGCGCCTGTGATTCCTGTTCCATTCGCCACAAATCCCAAGCACAGCACACTGTGGCGAAGCCATTCTGGGCATGAAGAGGCTGCCCAAAACCAACGGCCTGCAACGAGGTAGCATTTTGATGAGCGATAACGGCGACACATTCGATTCCGCGACCTTTCTTGCCAACGCCGGACTGGGCCGAACTATCGTCGAGTTGAAGCCAGGGCAGGCATTCTTTTGCCAGGGAGACGCAGCGGACTCTGTCTTCTATCTGCAAAAAGGCCGTGCAAAAGTCACCGTCGTCTCGCAGAGAGGCAAAGAAGCCACACTTACCCTTCTATCCGGCGGCGAGTTTGTTGGAGAGGGGTCTCTGGCTACGATCGCCGGGTTGCGACTGTCTACCGCTACTGCCGTAAACACCTGCACGGCGCTCAAGATCAGCAGAAACGAAATGATCCGAGTGATGCATGACGAGCCTGCATTCGCCGACTTGTTTCTCAAGTTTCTGCTGACCCGCAGCATGCGCACCCAGGCCGACCTTGTCGATCAGCTGTTCAACTCCAGTGAAAAGCGCCTGGCGCGGATTCTCCTGATCATGGCGGAATTCGGCAAGCCCGGCGAACCGGAAATCTTCATCCCGCCCATTACTCAGGAAACACTGGCGGATATGATCGGCACGACACGGTCGCGCGTCAGCTTCTTTATGAACCGCTTTCGCAAGCTCGGATTCATCAGCTACAACGGCCGCATCCAGGTGCATAAGTCGCTGCTGAATGTTGTCCTGCTCGATCAATTGCCTGATCATAACGCGGAAAAGCCCGCCATACTCCCGGTCCCGTAAGCAACTTCAGCCTCAAGGCAAATGCAGATGCAGCCGCCAGGCGGTGTAGCTGAGGATCTCGTGCGCAAGGCGCTCGGATTCCGCCTTGCCGCCTCCAAAGTAGGTGCGTGTCCGGGGTGAGGTGAGCACATCGAGGCCATCGGCGGCGCAGATTTCGTGGATGCGAAACAGGTGGGTGCCGTCGCTGACGACGACCAGGCGGCGCAGACCGTTGGCTCGGGCGATGACAGCAATGCGGTGGGCCTGTTCCTCGGTATTTCGGCTCTGGGTTTCGGCGATAATGGCGGATTCGGGTACGCCCAGGCTCACCAGGTAGTCACGGCCCACCGCACCCTCGGAGTACTGATCTCCGCCGGCGCCGCCCAGCACGATGATGAGCGGTGCGATGCCCCGGCTGTAGAGATCGTGCGCGTGGTCAAGGCGAGCACGGAAAGCCGGGGAGGGCTGCCCATCGTACTCCGCCGCGCCCAGAACGGCGATGGCGTCCGACGGTGCGGCCTGATCCAGGCCGGCAAAGTTTTCAATCTGCACGTAGACCCAGCCGGACCATCCCAGAAACCCGAGAATCAAGGCGAGAAACAGCACAACAAACACGCGAAGACCCCAGTTGCGACGATGCGGCTTGGGCAGGTCTGTCATGTCCACCATCTTACCCCTGCAGGACCATGAAGATTGCGTGGGTGGGAATGGCGCCGTTATGCGGGAGCGCTCTTTGCCGGACCAAACCAGAAGAGCGTCTGAATCATGTCGACGACATCGGACGCGCTGCTGACGAGGGCCGGTACGAGCCATTTGTCGAATGCCAGGCAAGGATGCGCAATGTCGAAAGCGATCACGTCGCCGGCCAGCGCTAGAGTCGAATGTGCCGTCCGCGTCATCTCATTAGACGACGGGGAGGGCCGATGTGGGCAGCGCCTCATCACTCGGCCGGGATGGGGCCTTTCCAGTTAAAATCGACACGGGACAACCCATGACTGAAATTCGCGATACCGTGATCCTAGGTTCCGGCTGCGCCGGATTGACGGCCGCGCTCTATACCGCGCGCGCCGGGATGAAACCGCTGGTTGTGGAGGGCCACGAGCCCGGCGGGCAGCTCTCCATCACCACAATGGTCGAGAACTTTCCCGGCTGGCCCGACGGCATTCAGGGGCCGGAGCTGATCGAGAACATGAAGAAGCAGGCGGCGCGCTTCGGCGCCACGTATGAGCACGCCCAGGTGACGCGGGTACAGGTGGACGCTCATCCAATCCGCGTGCACACCTCGGTTGGCGAGATAGCCACGCGCACATTGATTGTGGCCTCGGGAGCGAGCGCGCGCTGGCTCGGCCTGCCCAGCGAACAGGCGCTGATCGGTCATGGCGTGTCCAGCTGCGCCACCTGTGACGGCTTCTTTTTCCGCGACAAGGAGATCGCCGTAGTGGGCGGAGGCGATTCCGCGATGGAGGAGGCGATCTTCCTCAGCCGGTTCGCGTCGAAAGTGACATTGTTGCACCGGCGCGATGCCTTCCGCGCCTCCAAAATCATGTTGGAGCGCGCCATGGCGCATCCCAAGATCGAATTCCGCAGCAATACTGTTGTCGAAGAGGTACTGGGCGTGGACGAGAAGGAAGTCAAGGGCCTGGTGCTGCGCGACGTGCGCACCGGCGAGCGCAGTGAGTTGACAGTGAGCGGCCTGTTTCTGGGCATCGGGCACGTGCCGAATACGGGGATGCTGGCGGGACTGATCGATCTTGACGGCGAGGGCTACATCAAGACCACGAACAATGTCTTCACCACGCGCAACGGCGTCATCGTTCCGGGCGTCTTTGCATGCGGTGACGTGCAGGACCGCCGCTATCGCCAGGCCATCACCGCGGCCGGTTCCGGATGCATGGCCGCGCTCGAAGTGGAGAAGTATCTGGAAGAGCGCGGGCGCTGAGGCTGCTGCCGGAACCAACTCACCAGGTGTGAAACGCGAAGAATACCGCGCCGACCAGAAAGAGCGCAGCGACTCCGTGGTTCCAGCGCAGATGCTCGCCGAAGTAGCACGTGACGAAGATGCCGAAGACCACCAGCGTGATCACTTCCTGGATGACTTTGAGCTGGACGGGGCTGAAGCGCGCATAGCCTATGCGGTTGGCGGGAACCTGAAAGCAATACTCGAAGAAGGCGATCGCCCAACTGATGAGAATCACCTTCCAGAGCGCCTCATGCCGAAAGCGGAGGTGCCCATACCAGGCAAAGGTCATGAAGATGTTGGAAATGGTGAGAAGAACGATTGTCCACATTCTGAGGTTTGATGCGCGATGTGCCGGTTGAGTTGCGACTTCGTTGTGAACGCGACGGGCTTTCAAGTTTGAGGAAAAAGTGACAGCGCTCAAGGAAAATTTCGAACGGCTGGAAGACGCGATCTCCGCGGCGTGCCGCGCGGCCGGGCGCGCGCGCAGCGAAGTCGAGATGATGGCTGTCTCCAAGACCTTTTCTGCCGAGACGATTGCCGAAGCCGCGGCGCTGGGGCTTACCCTCTTTGGCGAGAATCGCGTGCAGGAGTTTGGCAGTAAGGTCTCGCACGCGGCGGAGCAGGGAACTTGGGCCGCGCGGGATCGGTTGCGCGTCCATCTGATCGGCCATCTGCAATCGAACAAGGCAGCGCGCGCGGCGGAGCTCTTTGACGGGATCGACGCGCTGGATTCGTTGCGCCTAACCGAGCGATTGGACGAGGCCGCGGGCCGCTATGGCAAGCGGCTGCCAGTGCTGATTGAAGTGAAGCTCAGCCCCGAAGCCACCAAAACAGGTTTGCAGCCGGAATCGGTCGAGGCCGCACAACTGCTCGAACGCCTCCCGGATTTTTTAAACCTGAACGTGCGCGGCCTGATGACGATCGCTCCGTGGGGCGCGCCCGAGGACGTGACGCGCGCCTGCTTCCGCAGTTTGCGCACTTGGCGCGACCGCTGGGCCACGGCGCACCCAAATCTGCATTTCGATGTACTTTCGATGGGCATGAGCGGCGATTTTCGACTGGCCATTCAAGAGGGCGCGACGCGCATCCGCATCGGCACGGCGCTGTTCGGCAAGCGCACGCCGCCGCCCTCGCCGACATCGGAGCGGGACTGATGCTGCGCGCCACTGCAACCGGAGTCACGCTCGCCGTGCGCGCCCAGCCCGGCGCAAAGAAGACGGCTATCAGCGGCATCTACGGCGAGGGCGCGACGGCGCAGCTCAAAATTGCCGTGCAAGCCCCACCTCTCGAAGGCCGGGCCAACGCGGCATTGATTGCATTTCTCGCGGACGCCTTCGGCTTGCCGAAAAGCGCGATCAAGCTGGTTTCCGGAGAGCTGTCGCGCAGCAAAGTCTTTCTGCTCGACGGAATCACGCTGGCGCAGGCCAATGTCGCCTTGGCCCGGCATTGGAAGATCTAATCTATTTTCGCGCCGCGGACTGGCGCTGCAGCTCCGCCTCAAACGCCCGCTCGCGATCGGCAACGTACGCTTTGTATCCCTCCGGATCGACGAACGCCATTTTGTCGCCGGTTTTCCAGAGTGCGTATTTTTCCGCCAGCCCCAAATAACTCCCGTGCGCACCGAGAAAAATGTCGCAAGGCAGAGCGCGCAAAACCGCGAATTGGTGCTTGTAATCGGCGGCGATCCGCGGATAGACGGTGTTACCCACCAGCTTGTATCCCGGATTCACATTGGGGCTGCCCACGATCACCACGTGCAAAAGGCGTCCGCCTTCCGTCTCGTCCATCGTCCAGGTAGTGGTTCCGCGCGTATGCCCGGCGGTCAGGTGCGCGGTGAGCACTGTACCGCCCAGCCGGACGGTGTCGCCATCGTGCAGCGTGCGATCCACATGCGCCGGCGGAAACTGCATGTCTTTCTTCGCGCCGTACGCGAAGTCGCTCTTGCCGCCCGATTCCACCACGTGCACGTCGCCGTCCATCACTTCATATTTCGCGCCGGTCTGCTTGACGATCTCCGCGCTGCCGCCGCAGTGATCGATATGCGCATGGCTGATGAGCAGGATTTTGATGTCGCTGTAGCGGAAGCCGAGCGCCTCAACGCTCTTGCGAATCAGCGGTGGAGATGACGTGAGACTGCTGTTGATGAGGATGAGGCCTTTGGGCGTGGCGATAAGGTACGAGGCGAGATCGGCGCTGCCCACGTAGTAAAGATTGCCCGCGATGCGGAAGGGCGGAAAGGGCGTGGTCCACTCAGGAAGGATCTGCGCCGCAAGGCGGACTGTGCATGCGAGCGAGAAGAGCAGAGCGAAGCTGGATGCGACCTTGCGAATGTTCATTGGGCCTCGGCTTGGGCGAGTCGGCTCTTCACGGCTTCGATGGCGCGCTCCAGGTGAACGCCGCGCGAGCCTTTCACAAGAACCACGTCGTCAGCGCGCAGGTTTTGCGCCAGCCATTCACCGGCGGTTTCGGCATCGCGGAGAAACACCGCAGGCACTCCTCCAGCGCAGGCGGCCGTGGCCAGATGTTCCGCATTGCCCTGCACGGCGACCACGAGATCGAGGCCGGCCTCGGCGGCAGCGCGGCCGCAGGCGATGTGCAGCGCGGGACCGTGCTCGCCCATCTCCAGCATTTCGCCGGCAACCAGGATGCGGCGGCCTGCGGCGGGCCGGCAGGCGAGCGTGTGAATCATGGAGCGCAGCGCCTCAGGGTTCGAGTTGTAGCTGTCGTTGAGAATGGTTACGCCGGCGATCTCGATCACCTGTCCGCGCTTGTCGCCGGCCGTGAGGGATGCGATCGCCTTTACCGCGGCATCGTGATCGACTCCTGCTTCGAGGGCAACGGCGAGTCCGGCCATGGCATTCGATGCGTTGTGCGCACCCAGCATGTGCAAGGTGAATCTGCCTTCGCGTTCATGCGCACGATAGCGAATGTGCAAGCCATTGAGATCCTCGGCGACGGAGACGGTCTGGGGATCGGCGCAGGGACCGCTGCCAAAATAGACCACCCGGCCGCGAAAATCGCGGCCAAACTGCGCGGCGTAAGCATCGTCGCAATTCAAGAAGGCAACGCCGTTCGTGGGCAGAGCTTCAACCAACTCGAATTTGGCGCGGGCAATGCCTGCCTGGCCTTCTTTGAAGTTCTCAACGTGCGCCGTGCCCACATTCGTGATCACGCCCCAGTCGGGCGTGGCGATGCGTGCCAGGGCAGCGATCTCGCCCGGGTGATTCATGCCCATCTCGACGACGGCGATTTCGTGCTCCGGCGTAAGGCGCAGCAGTTGCAGGGGCAGGCCGAATCCGTTGTTCAGGTTACCCTGCGACTTGAACACGTTGAACTTTGCGCCCAGCGCCGCGGCCACCGCTTCTTTTGTAGTGGTTTTTCCCGCCGAGCCGGTGATCGCAACCACGAGATGGCCCCATTGGCGGCGAACATGCGCCGCTAGCGACTGGAGGGCGAGAAGCGGGTCTTCGGCGATGAGAAGCGGGTGGGCGAGAGCGGCGTCGGGCAGGGAAGCAGCGCGGGCGCGCGACACCACGGCCGCGACGGCTCCACGCTCGAACGCGGCGACCACAAAGTCATGCCCGTCAAGGCGGTCACCACGAACCGCAAAAAAGATCTCGCCAGCCGCGACGGTGCGCGAGTCGATGGAGTAGCCGGTCGCGACGAGTGTGCCTTCGTTCTCGACGCTCGACGGCGCCTCGAGCACAGCTCCGGCGCCCATCGCGGCTTCTGCCAGTGTCAGAATCATTGCCCTTCACCATAGCCCAATTCGCGCAGGATGGAAAGCGCAACTTCGGCGTCGTCGAAGGTCACGGTCCTGCCGGCGAGAATTTGCTCCTTCTCGTGCCCCTTGCCGGCCAGCAGAACCACGTCGCCGGGTTGCGCAGCCTGGAGCGCAAGACGGATGGCTGCCGCGCGATCCACTTCCACGATGTATTGGATACCGGTGGACTGCAAACCGGGTTCGACCTCCGCCAGAATGGCCGCTGGATCTTCGGAGCGAGGATTGTCGCTGGTGGCGACGACGAAATCGCTGCCCTCGCCGGCGGCCTGGCCCATTTTTGGCCGTTTCGTGCGGTCGCGGTCGCCGCCGCAGCCGAAGAGCGTGACGACGCGCGCGCCAGCGGCAGCGGTCATCTGCCGCGCGAGCGCTGTGAGATTGCGCAGCGCGTCGTCGGTGTGCGCGTAGTCCACGATCACGGTGAATGGCTGGCCGGCAGCGACGGGCTGAAAGCGGCCGGGAACGGGACGGAGCGTGGGAACCGCTGCGGCCAGTTGCGAGAACGCGATGCCGCGCGCATGAGCGGCAGTGAACGCTGCAAGCAAATTAAGGATGTTCACTTCGCCGGCGAGTCGCGAGCTGAGGCAGGCGGCTCCGGCCGGAGTTTCAAGCTCGATGGTTGCGCCGGCGGGAGTGAGCCGGAAGGTCGCGGCGCGCCAGTCGCCCTTGCCGATCCCGTATGTCCGGATTTCCGCGCCGGCCTTGCTGGCCGCCTGGGCAAGTTCTTCCGCGCGCGGGTCGTGCGCGTTCAGGACCGCAACGCGCGGCGCCGGATAGACCGAGCCGTCGAAGAGCAGGCGCTTTGCGGCAAAGTAGTTCTCCATCGTGAGGTGGTAGTCGAGGTGGTCGCGGGTGAGATTGGTAAACACAGCCACGTCGAAGGGGATGCCGATCATGCGGCCCTGGTCGAGCGCGTGGCTTGAGACTTCAGTAACGAGCTCGGTGGCGTTGCGCGAAACGCCCTCGGCCATGAACTCAAAGACGTCACGCGACTCGGGCGTAGTGTGAATGGACGGCCGCACTTCACCGGCCACATGATATTCAATCGTCCCGATCAGGACGGTAGTGCGGGCAGCAGCGTTGAGGAGCGCCTCCGTGAGGAATGCGGTCGTAGTCTTGCCGTTGGTGCCGGTGATGCCGGTCGAGGCAAGAGCGCGCTCGGGATGGCCAAAGAACGCCGCCGAAGCCTCGGCAAGGGCGCGGCGGCCGTGTTCGACATGAAGGATGGGCAGGCCGGGCTGGTAGACAGTGAGATGATCAAAAGTTTGCGCGGAGTCGGTGATAATGCCGAGCGCTCCTGCGGCGAGGGCCTTCTTGACGTATCGATTGCCGTCGGTCGAGCCGCCCTTCATGGCGACGAAAACGGTGCCGGGCCGCACGCGCCGCGAGTCATACTCAATGCCCGAGATGGGCGAAGTGGAGTTGCCCGTGGAGCCGGCGGCAGAAATTTCCGCGATGAGGTCGTTCCAAAACATCTCGTGATCGATTGTAGATGGTGCGGGAGGCGCAAAGCATCATGTAGTCTTCAGGATGGATCAACCGTCACGCGCCGAGAAAAGCAACCGCAGATCTTTCGACTCCCTCGCACTTACCCTCGCTTCGTGCAAGGAAAGCACTCGGTCGCTCAGGATGACAATGCGATGAGGGGGCACAACAGTTCTGGTTTTGCCGTTGGGCGTTTACCGCGCACAGTGAACGACGATTCTAGTTCCGGGTGAAACCATTGCACCGGGAGCTGGCGCCTGTTCGCGCGCGGTGCCGCTGCCGTCGATCTCCACTTCAAGGCCGGCGCTGCCCGCCTCCTCAATCACCTGGCGCACCGACAATCCCACAAGCGATGGCACGCGTAGTTGCGCGGCGTCGGCAATGACCACAGTATTAGCGGTCGGCTGCGAAGAGGCTTGGGTTGGCTGTGCCCGCGGCTGCGTAGGCAGGGAAGTCGCGTTGCCGCCCGGCGAGACGGAGTTGGGGACCGAAGCAAGATTGCTCGGCTGGACGGGCGCGGGTTGTGCGGTCGCAGCGGAGGGCGTGCTGTTCGCACCGCGTAAAGGATCGTCGCCGGGCAAATCGTTGGCCGCTTCATAGAGAGCCTGGACGTTCTCGCCCTGCGTCGCGGCTTCATCTTCGGTAACAGGCTCCTTCTTGAGGGCCTCAGTTGCGGGACGCAGTTCGACGTCGTGGGGCACGCCGAGATACTCCAGAACCTGCTGCGCCACTTCAGCGAAGACCGGCGCGGAGACAGCGGCGCCGTAGTACGCGCCCTTGGGGGAATCGAGAATGATGGAGACGGCGATGACGGGATTGTTCACGGGTGCAAAGCCCGCGAACGAAGCAATGTGCAACGACTGGGAATACTTGTGTGTCGCAGGATCGATCTTTTGCGCAGTTCCCGTCTTGCCACCGGAGGAATAGCCATTGAGCTGAGCGGACTTGCCGGTTCCGAACAGAACCACGCCCTCCATCATCTTGCGCATCTGGGCCGCGGCCATCGTAGAAATCACGCGATGCGCGCCGGGCGGAATCGGGTCAGGAAGGTCTTCGCCGAGCTTCACCGGCGACGCGGCCATCTGCGGCGGCGCCTGCGGTGGGGCAGACTTTTGGACGGTGTTAGGCGCGGCGACCGATTGCTCCGGCATGAGCACGTGCGGAGGCAAGTACACGCCGCCATTCGCAATCGTCGAGACCAGCGAAACCAATTGAATGGGCGTGACAGCTTCTTCCTGGCCGATGGCGACGTACCCGATGGAAGCCGGCTGCCACCTGCTCACCGGCCGCAGCAGGCCCCGCGTTTCGCCGGGCAGTTCGATTCCGGACCGTTGACCAAAGCCGAAGGCGCGAATGTAGTCGTAGAGGCGGTCGGGGCCGAGCTTGAGCGCCAGCTTTACCACGCCCACGTCGCTCGAACGGGCCAGAGCCGTGGCCACGCTTACCGTGCCGATGCCGCGATCGGCCTTGTCGTCGTGAATCACAGAGCCGAATAGATTAATCTGGCCGCCCTGGCAATCGATCGGGTCGTCGGGCGCGGCCACCTTTGCGTCCATCGCCGCCGCATACGTGACGAGCTTGAAGGTCGAGCCCGGCTCATACACGTCGCTCACGGCGTGATCGCGGAGCAGGTCGGGCGTAGTGTGGCGAAACTGGTTGGGATTGAAGGTGGGCCGAATGGCAAGCGCCAGAATCTGGCCCGTGTGCACGTCCTGAACTACGACCGTGCCGTTGAGCGCCTGCGTCTTCTCCATGGCGTGATCGAGGGCGCGCTCGGCCATGAACTGGATGTTTTCGTCGATGGTCAGCATCATGTTGCGGCCTGGCTCGGGCTCGCGCTCGCTGGAACCGAGTACTTTGCGCCGCGCGTCCATGGCCGTATACATCAGGCCCGGACGGCCGTGCAGGTCGCCGTCGAATTTTTCTTCGAGACCCCCGAGCCCGTTGTCATCGACACCTACATAGCCCAGCACCTGCGCGGCAATTTCGTTGTCGGGATAGAAGCGCTGGAACTCCTTTTGAAAATAGACGCCCTTCATGTTGAGGGCCTTCACCGCGGCGCCAACCTGCGGCGTCACGCGGCGCGCGATCCAAGCGAAGTTATGCCCGGCATTCAGGCGCGCGGCAATCTCATCTTCTGTTGTTTGCTGATCCTCAGTATCGGTATGCACCAGCGCCGCGAGGGCGTGTGCGGCAACACGTTTGTCCGGAATTTCGGTGGGGTCGGCGTAGATAGAATCGGCCAGGACGGTCATGGCCAGCTCGCGGAGGTTGCGGTCGTAAAGAATGCCGCGGCGCGGAGCTACTTCAAAAGTGCGCTGCTGCTGTTTTTGGGCGCGTTCCACGAACTCCTGATGGCGCACAATCTGCAGCCAGAACAGTCGGCCCGCGATGGCGCACGCCCACAGGAAAAAGAAGAGGCAGACGATCCAGAAGCGCGACTGCCTGAGAGGCAAAGCCCTTGTGGTTTGTGCGCGGCCGCGGATGGGTTGTGAGGTTGCCGGCATGGCCATTCGGTGCGGCGCGCCGCTACTGCGCGGCGGGCGCCGGAGAATTGATCTGAGCCAACGCAGGCGCGCCGGAATCGGAACGGGCGCTGGGATACACCACCTGCTCCGGCTGCGGCTCGGCGAGTCCAAGCTGGCGCGCCATCTGGTCGATGCGGCCCGGCTGCGTGAGCTCGGCTTCGCTCAGGTGAAGCTGACGGTTCTCTTCGCGCAACTGGTCGAGGGTTTGCTTTTCGCTCTCCACGCGATAGCTGCTCTCGATGGCGTAGAAGTGCTGCAAACCGTAAATCATGATGAGCGAGAACAACACGGCGACGGCGGCCGAAAAAACGCGCATCTCGCGCACCCGCACCGGATCGGAGGCCTTGACCAGGCGCGAATTGTCAAAGTGCCTGGTGAAGTGGAACTCCGGCGTGCGCATGCGGCGGCGGCGCTGCGCCTGCTGTGCCATCAGCGCGGCGTTGCGCTCGGCAATCTGCGCTCCCCAGCCGCGGCCCGACTCAAAATAGGTTGTTGCACATGCCGCCATTTGAGTTCCTCTCCTTGCCAAGCCTTTTATTGCCGTTCCGCGGCGCGAAGCTTGGCGCTGCGCGAGCGCGGGTTGCGATCCATTTCTTCTTCGCCGGCAGTCACGGGTTTTCTGGTCAAGATCTCCCAGATTCCCTGCTGCGCGCCTTCCCGGATGCTGTCTTTCGCAATGCGATCTTCAAGAGAATGAAAGCTGATAACGACGAGCCGTGCGGAGGGCTTAAGCAATTTGGGTGCGGCCTCAAGCAAAGCCCGGATTTCGTGCAGTTCCTGATTAACGAAGATACGCAACGCCTGAAAGGTCCGCGTTGCCGGGTGAATATGTTTCATTGGCGGGACGGCCGAAGCTACGATCCGGGCTAACTGCCCCGTGGTTGTAACCGGCCGCCCCCGCACAATGGCTCTGGCGACTGTCCGCGACCTCCTTTCCTCACCGTATTCGTAAATGAGATTCGCGAGCTCGCGCTCATCCATCTCATTCACCACTTGTTCGGCGGTCGGCCCGGACCGAGTATCCAATCTCATGTCCAAAGGCCCGTCCGCCTGAAAACTGAATCCTCTGCGCGCCTCGTCGAAGTGCAAACTGCTTACGCCGAAGTCGGCCAGCAAACCGTCTACCGATGCCTGCTCCACGTGCTCCCGGATCCGGCTGAAAGCGTCACCAATCAAGACCAACTGCGGCGCCTCGCTGCCCATCTCTGCAGCAGCCTTTATCAACCGGGCCGTCGCCAACTCCAGCATCTGGGGATCGCGATCGAAACCGATCAGCCGTCCGCCGGGTCCCAGCAGCCGCATGATGCCTTCGGCATGTCCTGCCAGGCCCAGCGTGCAGTCCACGTAGGTCCCTGCGGGCCTCACGCGGAGGAAATCCAAACTCTCATTCCAAAGAACCGGCACATGGCGTGCTTTTTGCTGCGTCATGCGCGCCCCCCTGAGGGGCTAATTCTTGGTCACCTGGGCCAGGATTGCGCCCACTGACTTGCGTTCATCCGGCGAGATCGCCCGGGCGGCAAGATCCTGCGCGAACTGGCTCTTGTTCACCACCTGGAGGTACGTGATCTTGCCCATCACCACTAGCTCGCCTTCAAGCTTTGCTGCCTCTCGCAGAATCTGCGGCAGCACAATCCGGCCCTGCGCGTCGATCTTCACTTGCTGGCCGTAGTAGCTGGTCATATCCAGGTACTTCTCCACGGCCTCGTTCATCGTGGTGTGCGGCGCCAGGTTTGCCTCAATTTGTTCCCACGCCTTGAGCGTCCAAATTTTCGCCCGTTGCCCGTCTTCGCTTGTCACGTACAGGTCGGTCACGTTATCGGCATCCAGCAGTTGCTTGAAAGGGACCGGCAGCTTCAGCCTTCCGCTCTCCTCGATCCGTGCTGGATGGTTTCCCCGAAACATCTGACTGCCTCACTGCCGCCGCTTTGGAATGCGCGATCTCAAACTTCACACGCTTGGGCCTACCTGGGTTAGCCAGCCTGATTCCCCGGCCACTTTTGGTTCTGGATTCCCTTTACGTGTTCCCCAAACGGAGTAAACTTGCTGTGGTAAATGGCTTGATTGGTGGTTTGATGGCTTCCAAAAAACTCCAATCAATTCCATAAACTTCCAACTCCTGACGATATTACCCCGGTTATCTATTGTTGAAAAGAGAAAAATCGGTGGAAACTGTCGAAAACGCAGGCTTTTTCTCAGAAAGCCGACTAATAGGCAAATAAATTCCTAACACCACAAGATATGGGGTTTACTGCTGAGGTTCCCCCACTAGACAGGTCATCTGGACTGTGATAGGAGAACAAAAGGCGAAGGAGCTGAGGCTTTCTCGCAAAATGGCGCGGCGAGTGGCGTCGAGTGCAGTCAGACCCCACCCCTCTCGAGCCTAATGCGCGCCGGCCTGCGCTTTCTCAACGGGCGTCGCAGCCGGAGCGGTGTTCCACCAGCCTCCGCCCAATGCCTGAAAAAGGGTTGCCGAATCGGAGTAACGTGCCGCCGCAGCGATGGTCAGGTCGAGCGCGGCCTGCAGCCGCTGGCGCTCGGCCTCGAGCAGAGCCACTTCACTAATGCCTCCAGCCTGATAGCGCCCCTGAGCAATCCGATAGCTCGCGTCCGCTTCAGCCGCGGCATCGATTCGTGCCTGCAGCGTCTTTGCGTCGTGATCAATGGAGGTGAGGGTGTCGGCCACCTGTCCAAAGGCATCGAGCACGGTCTGCTGGTAGACGCTGTTCGCTTCCTGGTAGGCTGCCTCGGCCTTGCGCTTCTCCGCGCGCAGGGCGCCACCGTTATATATAGGTTGCGCGAGCGACGACGCGACGTTCCATACGTCGCCGCCTGTAACGAAACTGGTGCCGATGCCGCCGCCGCTCCCCGACAACACAATTTGCGGATAGAGGTTGGCCGTGGCAACACCGACATTGGCGCTCGCCTCGTGCAAGAGCGCCTCCGACGCGCGAATGTCGGGCCGCTGCCGCACCAGCGCCGACGGAAGGCTCAAGGGCAAGTCCTGGGGAAGGTGCAGCGCATCGAGCGAGAGATCCGGAATCTGCGCTTCGGCCGGCGTTTTGCCCATCAGCACGGCGAGCTGATGATTCACTTGGTCGAGTTGCGCTTCAAGCGGCGGAATCGTGGCTTGGGTTTCGGCCACTGTGGCCTTCTTGCTTTCTACGTCCGCGTCCGAAGCGCCTCCGGCCTGCTTTCGCGCCTCTGTGATTGCTAATTCGCGCTGCTCGACAGCCAGCAACTGCCTTGTCAGCTCGATCTGCTTGCGAAGCTGTGCCTGCCGAATCGCAGCGGAGACCACGTTCCCAGCCAGCATCAAACGTGCGCCTTCGAGCTGCCAGTTCTCGTAATCCCGCGCGGCCCCGAGGCCCTCAATCGTGCGCCTATTGGCGCCGAATATGTCGAGAGCATACGACACCGCGACCGATCCGTTCAGCAGCGTGAAGGGTGAGGGATTGGGAAACGGAATCCCGTAAGCCGAAAGGTTTGGCTGCTCCTGCTCTACTACAGCATTGCCGGTCACCGTCGGATATTTGGTCGCTCCGGTGCGCGCGTTCAGCTCCTCCTGCGCTTCGCGGAGCCGCGCGGATGCTTGCGCAAGAGTCGAGCTGTTGACCAGGGCCTGCTCCATCATGCCGTTCAGCTCGGACGAGTGGAACAGCGTCCACCATTGCGCAGGAATCGCGGCGGAGCTATCGAAATGCTGCGCGATGCCCGCGGGCCCTGCGCTGCTTATGGTTTCGGCCGATTGCGGCTGCGGCGTGTAGGCAGTAATCGACGGCGCCGTCGGCGGCTGATACTTCGGGCCAACGTTGCAACCGGCCAGCAGTCCGAGCGTCAGCGCTGCGATCGCGGCGCGGGCGAGGAGTTTTGTATCGGGGCACGAGTTTACTCGCGCCGAAACCGATCCAGAATAATCTCGGGGCTTTAGCCCCTGAAGGCGTCTATTGGTCCAATTCGAATTCTTCGGCAAATGCATGGCCTTGCCTTTCAATCAAGAGTTCTGCGATACGTGACGGACGCAATGAACATCAGAACCACCATGAAGACCATCATGGGCCACACGCTCGGCCAGGAATCGGCCCAGCCGTTGCCCTTAAGAAGAATTCCCCGAATGAGCCGGAGGAAGTACGTCAACGGCAACAGGTTTCCAATCGCCTGCGCCCACCCCGGCATACCCTCGAAGGGGAACATGAAGCCCGAAAGCATGATGTTGGGAAGAAAGAAGAAGATGGCCAGCTGTACGGCCTGCAACTGGTTCTGCGCCAGCGACGAAAATGTGATGCCGACCGTGAGGTTGGCCGCGATAAAAAGCAGCGCTGAAAGATAAACCGCGCCGATGTTGCCGAAGAAAGGCACCTGAAACACGTAGCGCGCGGCGAGCAGAATGATCGATGCCTGAATCAGCCCGATGCCGATGTAGGGAATCAGTTTTCCCGTCATCACCTCCAGCGGCGTCACCGGCATGGCGAGCAGGTTTTCCATCGTCCCGCGCTCGCGCTCGCGAGTGATGGCCAGCCCGGTCATCAGGACCATAGTGAGCGTGAGCACCATGCCCGTCAGTCCCGGCACCACGAAGTACTGCGTAATGTTGTCGGGGTTGTAGAGCTGATGAATCGTGACGTCGAACGGTGGAGGGCTGCCGCTCAAAACAGCGAGGGGTCCGGTGATCTCCTTTTCGACAACCGACTGCGCGATGCCGTTGACCGCAGCCAACGCGCTGCTGGTGGCCGTGGGATCGGTGGCGTCGGCTTCGATCAGCAGCGAAGGCCGCTCGTGGCGCAGCAGTTGCCGCGTGAATCCCGCGGGAATGTTGATGACAAACAGCACCTTGCCTTGCGCCAGCGCCTCGCGCCCAGCGGCTTCGTTGGGCAGCGTGGCCACGACCTTGAAGTACGAAGAGTTCTGCAGTGCCGTGATGAAGCTGCGCGTGATGTCGGTGTCGTCGGCGCTGATGATCGCCGTATCGAGATGCTTCGGGTTGGTGTTGATGGCGTAGCCAAACAGCGCCGTCTGCATGATCGGTATACCCACGATCATGGCGAAGGTGAGCCGGTCGCGCTTGAGCTGCGTGAATTCCTTGAGCACCATGCTCCACCAGCGCGCTCTTGAGAATCCGCCCAGCCACTTCATGCTGCACCTCCGCCGTTCTCTGGGGCCTTGCCCATCAAATAGATAAAGACATCCTCTAGATTCGTATCGATGGGCTCGGCGCGTCGCCCGCCCTTGCTGGCTGCGGCTTCCACGGCGCGTTGCAATAGTTCCGCATCGCTTCCGCTCACGTGCAGCACGTCGCCGAACGTCACCGTCTGCTCCACGCCGGGCCGGCGCCGCAACTCATCCTGCAACTCCGAGAGCCGGTCGCCGTGAATCGCCCACGTGGTGAGGTGCTGGCTGGCGATTACCTCGGCCGCAGATCCCTGCGCCAGCAGTTTTCCGTAGGCAATATACGCCAGCTTGTGGCAGCGCACGGCTTCATCCATATAATGTGTGCTCACCAGAACCGAGATGCCTTCCGCCGCCAGGCTCTGCAACTCATCCCAGAAGTCGCGCCTTGCGCGTGGATCGACGCCGGCTGTCGGCTCGTCGAGCAGCAGCAGGCTGGGCTCGTGCAGCATGCAGGCCGCGAGCGCCATCCTCTGCTTCCATCCGCCGGACAATGCGCCCGCAAGTTGCCCGGCGCGCGCGGTGAGACCCAGAGTTTCGAGCGCGCGGTGCACAGCCTCCTTGCGCTTGGGAATTTCGTACATGCGCGCCACGAAGTCGAGATTTTCGGCAATCGAGAGATCGTCCCAGAAGGAAAATCTCTGCGTCATGTAGCCGACGTTGCGCTTGATCTCCGCGCGATCGCGCACAATGTCGTAACCCAGGCAGGTCCCGCTGCCGGAGTCGGGCTTGAGCAGTCCGCACACCATGCGGATCGTGGTCGTTTTGCCGCTGCCGTTCGGTCCCAGAAAGCCGAAGATCTCGCCGCGGCGCACGCGCAGCGAAACATCGCGCACCACGTGCTTCTGGCCGTAGCGCTTGTTCAGTCCCTGTAC
This sequence comes from Occallatibacter sp., assembly GCA_050011915.1. Taxonomy (GTDB): domain Bacteria; phylum Acidobacteriota; class Terriglobia; order Terriglobales; family Acidobacteriaceae; genus Telmatobacter. Next base: position 16,579 of record JBEKIE010000035.1, on the reverse strand, counting down.
GTCGATGACGTATTTTGGGGCGTATTCCGGAGTGGCAGCCGCCGTCATTCGACCGTTACCTCCACCGGCTGGCCGGGATGCAGCAGCATCGCCTTCTCGCCGGGCGGCTTGGCAATGATCATAAACACGAGCTTCGACCGGTTCTCGTTGCTGTAGATCACCGGAGGCGTATATTCGCACTGCGGCGAAATAAACGTGATTGCCGCCGGCACCGTAGCCGAGCATCCGTCGCATTGCACTTCGACGCTCTCGCCCACTTTCAACTTGCCCACGATGGTCTCAGGCACAAAGAAGCGCACCTCCATGTTTTCGGGCGGCAATAGCTGCACCACCGGATTGCCGGCCGCGACCCACTCGCCCTCACGATAGAGCGTGTCGAAGACCAGCCCCTTGCGCGGCGATGCAATGTCCTTCTGTTCGAGCCGCCACTCTGTTTCGGAAAGAGACGCGCGATCGGCCGAGACCTGGTCTTGCTGCGCTTTAATCTGTTGCTCGCGCGCAGGGAGCGCATCGACGGTTAGATCGGCTTCGAGCTCCTTCACCCGCGCCGCGTCGGCGTCCGCTGCCTCCCGCGCGGTGATCAGGTCGGTTTGCGCAATGCCGCCGGCCTGGTATTGCTTCTTGTCGCTCTCCAGAATCTGGTCGGCCTGCTTCTTTTGCGCGAGCGCCTGCATTAGCTGTGCCCGTGTCACGTCGATCTCCGGCGGACGCTTGCCGGTCTCGAGATCGGCAAGCCGCGACTGCGAGCTTTCCAGCAGGCGTTGCGCGTTGCGCATGGCCGACGCTTCCGGTTCGCGATCGAAGGCGAAAAGCGGCTGGTTGACGGCGACGGTTTCTCCGCGCGCCACGGCGAGACGATCGAGCCTGCCGCTCTGCGGTGATGCCACGTAGACGAACTTGCCTTCGATGTAGCCCTCGTAGGTGTTTGCAGGTTGATGCGAACATCCCGTCGCGGCGAGCGCTGCGGCAAGGGCTGAACCCAGAAGAATGCAGCGGTTTGGTTGGCGGTGCATCGGCACGATTTCCTCCGATCCTATTTCCTGTTACGGGTCTATTGCCCTGAGGGTTTCAGTCCATGCAGCAACAGGGCTGTAATGTGGCGGCCGATCGCCTGCGGCTTCGGCTCTTTGCGATGAAAGACCTCAGCGAAAAAGGGCGCAGTGGCCAGATGCATCATCACCAGCCCGAGTATGGAGAAGACAATCAGCACGGGATCGAGATTGGTCTCGATCGCGCCTCTGGTTTGGGCCTGAGCAATCGCCGCGCTCAAGATGCGCACCTTGTCGAACGGCAATTTGCGCAGCACGCGGCTGCGCAGCAATCCGCCTTCGTTCAGCACCTCGCGCATCCAGGTGGAGGGAATCCACGGGTTGCGCTCGACGCCCGCCACAAGGCGCTCCACAACGCCTCGAATCAGATCCTCGGGAGAGGCGTTGGGCTGAACGGGACTCCAGACCGACGCGATGAGGGGGGCGATCTTCTCTTCGACCACGCAATCGAGCAGATGTTCGCGGTCATTGAAGTAGTAGTGCATCATGGCTGGCGTCAGGCCGGCGCGCTTGGCGATGGCGGCGAAAGGGGTCGCGGCCACGCCCTGCCGGGCAAAAAGCTCCGTCGCCGCGGTCAGCAGATGGTCGCGCGCATCGCCCTCTGCGCTGGCGACGGGCCGTCCAGGGCTGCGTTTGGGTTTGCGGGTCGTAAGCATAATTAACTAACGATATAATTAATATTGAAAACCTCGAGCTTTGTCAACTGCCCGCGGCGCAGGCGCGTTCAAATCCTCGCGCTATCCACGTGTCGACTCAGCGGCCAAAAACGCGTGTCATCCTGAGCGAGTCCCAACGCGCCGGGACGAGTCGAACGACCTGTGGTTGCCCTTGCTTTTGTCTTTCCCATTCGCGCGATCCGAGTCGAGGCACCTAATCGACCCAGAAATCGCTCAGGTCAAACGAATAATATTCATGTGTAATACACCAAGGCAGAACATGTGGGCAAAGGCGACATGGACGGAGTTTGGGATATCGATCTACCAGTCCTCATGGAGATGGCAGCCGTAGATACCACACCCAATACGTTCCCCCAAGATTTTCCCCCGCCGTTTTGCATATAATTTCCCCCTCCCGGCGCATACTGTTCCCATAAGCTTTCAATCAGGCTCAAGCGCGGCGACTCATCCCCGCCGCGTTCCTGTTTTTGGCCAGGGTCCAAAGCCTGAGGCTCAGGGCTCACGGTTTTCTGGTCCCTTAGTCCCTTAATCCCGAGTCCCTGCATTTATGTCTTTTGCTTTCTTATTCTTGTGGCTAAGTAGACTGAAACAATGATACTTACCGCAAATCGTGCGGGCCAAAGTGATGAAAACAAACAAGTTCTTTGCAGAGACAGGTATAGGGGTATAGGGGGAAAATGAATACTCCCACCCCGGTGCGAGAAGGAGGTGCGCAGTTGAAAGCCATGAGCCGGAAGCCAGGAGCAGGAGGCTGGGTTTCTTGGCCCCTCGCTCCCCTGGTCCTTTGGTCCCTGCCTTGACCACCCCCGGTTCGAGAAGGAGGCGCGCAATGGGAAGCCAAGAACCAGAAGCAAGGAGCTAGGAGCTAGAGGCTAAAAGCTGCTTCTAAAAACGGGCTGTGCGATTGTGAAGTCAAGTTTTAGTAACAGAATCAAGCATTTGCTAGGAAAAATCGCGCAGCCGCACAGCTTCTGCGATCCTGTGCGACTGTGGATGTTTTAGGTGAGAAAGGAAGCGCAGTGAACCAGGAATTGGGAGGCTGAAGCCAAGGGCTGGAAGTGCAGGACGGCGTTGATGGCCTGCTGCGCCTCGACGGGCTGCAGCCCGCGCATCAACGCCGGAAGGAATGCACTGACCAGCTCTTGTAAACCGGTCGCGGAAGACGCGAATTCCGCACCCTCAGAATCTGCCTCGTCCTCAGTTTGTCGTTTCCGCATCTGTGATCTGGCAATTCACCTTGGCCGCACCCTGTGCCTCGGCGCCAATCGAGAATGTCGGGAGACTCACGGTTCCTCCCGGTGGCGCCGGTCCGGTAAGCGTGACCGGAGGATCTTGTGTAAGGGTCTGGCCGTTGCCATCGAGCTGCGTGCACCCCAGTTTTACCGCCGCAATGGCGATCTGCGATCCGTTGATCCATTGTCCCTGCGAGACCTGGATTTGGCCATTCACGGCATTGTAGCTGCCGGTGAATTTCTGAGCTGCGATGACGGCTTGATTCCCGCCCCCTTGACCGCCCGGCTGGGTCTGCGGGGCCGGTGTCGTGCCTGGAGTCTGGTTGTGGGTGCCGATGTAATAGAGGCCATACAAGGCTGCAGCGGCAATGATCACGTACAGGAGCGTGTTCTTGTTCGCCGGCTGCGCCCCCGGGGGCGCGCCCATGATGACAGGAATCTGCCCGGGCGGCGGATATTGTGGAGGCGTCCCCGCGAATGGTTGCACAGGTGGCCGCGGAGGGTACTGTGGCGGCATCCCCGCGAACGGTTGCACGGGTTGGGGTGGGATTGCTGCTTGCGGAGGCGGAGCAGGCGCTGGCGGAGCAGCCGCTTGCACGGCCGGTGCGCCTGCCGTGTGGGCCGTCTGATCAGCTCCACATTTCACGCAAAAGCGTTCGTTGCCTTCCAATTGACCGCCACAACTGCTGCAGAATGCCATTTCCTTTCTCCTTAAACCAAATTCATCTCAGCCATCTCGGGTCCGGCCAGCTGCAGCGAGCGCATCAATGCCGCTAGGAATGCACTCACCGGTTTGTGGAAGCTGGTCTCGAAGAGTGCGAATTCCGCACCTCCAGGATCTGCCTCGTCCTTAGTTTGCCGTTTGGACAGCCACGATGCCGCATTTCATATTGGCTACGCCCTGTGCCTCGGCTCCTAACTGGAATGGCTGGAGGGTTATGGTCTGCCCCGGTTGCGCCGGGCCCTTGAGGACGCTCGTCAACTGCGAAAGGGGCTGGTTGTTTTGACCGTACTGAATGCACTCCAACTCCGCCGCCTGAACAATCACGTTTGAGCCGTTCCGCCACTGCGCCTGGGTTATCTGGATAACCCCATTCACAGGCTGCCCCTTCCAGGCGAACTGCTGGGCCTGTACGACGGCTTGATTCTGATTTCCTTGCCCTCCCGGCTGCTGCTGCGGATATCCTCCTGGCTGTTGCTGCGGGTATCCTCCCGGCTGCTGCTGCGGATATCCTCCCGGCTGTTGCTGCGGATATCCTCCCGGCTGTTGCTGCGGGTATCCTCCCGGCTGTTGCTGCGGGTATCCTCCCGGCTGTTGCTGCGGGTATCCTCCCGGCTGTTGCTGCGGATATCCTCCCGGCTGCTGCTGCGGATATCCTCCCGGCTGCTGCGGATATCCTCCCGGTTGTTGCTGCGGATATGCTCCCGGCTGCTGCGGGGGATTACCCGGCTGGGGCTGCGGGGTCGGTGCCTGGCCCGGCTGCGCCTGGGGTTGCATGTAGTGTGAGTAGTAGTAATACCCCCCTGCCGCTATGACGAGGGCCGCTAACCACATCATCCCGCTTTTCTTCGCCGGAGCGAGCGGCGGCATCGCTACCGACATAGGAACCTGTCCTGGCGCCACAAAGGGTATGTGAGGAGGCGCGGCCGGCGGAGCTGCCGCCGCCGGAGCCGGCGCGCCGCTCGTCTTCGCCGTTTGGTCAGTTCCACATTTCGCGCAGAACCGCGAGTCCCCTTCCAACACAGCGCCACAACTGCTGCAGAATGCCATCGCGTTTTCCTTTCCTTACACAGATTCCGTCTCAGTGCCGTAAAAGTCCGGCCAAGCGCCGCTTACACGCCTGCCGGCGCCCGCTGCTGCACCACCGCAGGGATCCTCGCTCCGAGCCCGAGCGTCGCTTCCACGTGGTCCAAAGTGTGTTCCAGTTGCGCCTTCTGCATGTCTCTCACCTGGTGCAGGCCCTGCTGGACCATACCGAAGAGCACATAATACGAGATCAGTCCCGTAGCGGCCTCGATGGCGTAATTCAAATAGGTGTTGATCGTCGGGATAAGAATGCTTATGTCCCACGACGTATGCATCAGCACGGGAATGATAAACGCGCGCAGGAAACGCCCATCCATCGCCATGCTGATGTTCGCTGTTCTGTCTCCTTTTACCCGCCAGAAAGCGCCCGCCGCGATCGCCGTCCACACCACGTGACAGAACGGGGACATGACCCCGCGCACGGTCAGCACACCGATTGCGGTCTTCATCGCCGGCATGAAGACAACCCCGTCCGACGCTGTGCCCCCTAGTGAAGCGAGAAGCTGGTCAAGCCCACCGCTCCTTATGAAGGTCACCAAAGTCGAACTATAGTAGTGCATCCCGTAGCCCAACGTCTCAGAGCACGCATACGCTGCGCCCACTGCCGCCCCAAACAGGACGCCGTTCAGTTGGTATGGGTAGCGCGCGCCGCGCACGCCGTACGTCACGATGATCACCGAAAGCAGCTTTGAGGTCTCCTCCACGATGCCTGGAAGGTTGCCGAAGATGGGGATCAAATACCACAACGTAATGATGATCACCGAGATTCCGCCGCCGACGACGAAAACCTTGATCGTCTCGACAACCGAAACGTTCCGTGGCGTGTTCAACTCCCAAATGAGCATCAGCGTCGCCACCGGCGCCGCAAACGTTCCCAGCACCATGGCCCCGGCGTTCACCAAATCATTTGTGGTGTAGAGGTACAGCGCGTAATACGCCCCGTACGCAATCGCCAGTGCCGCCAGCACGCGGAAGAACATCCACGGCTTGGGCCAGTTCGTGTCCACAAGCTCGAGGGGCGGCGTCGACCGCGGCGTGCCCACGCCGAGGTACTCTTCCACCGTATCGGACCCGCGCTTCGTGAAGGTCTCTTTGAAAAGTTCCTTCAAGCTGAATCCCTCCAGCTTGTCGGTCGCGGCCAGAGACCGGATCTTCTCCCGGATACCCCCCAGGACCCCGCCTGCCGCTTGCGCCTGGGCGCCTTGCGCGGGCACGTAATACACCTGTTGGGGACCGCCGGGGTAGGCCTGGTACACCATGGGCACCATGCCCGGGGGTGGGGCCGGCGCACCCTGATATGCGCCCGGGGCAGCCGGTGGTGGCGCAGCTACGGGCCCTGCGGCTGCTTGTGCACTGCTCGCGGCGCCTATTGGAGCTCCGCAACTCTTGCAGAATTTGGTTTCCGGCAGGCATGCCGTTCCACAACGAGGGCAAAACATGGCGATCTCCTGTGCTGCGTCGTCCGGGGATGCTAAGCAAGGTAGCACTACACCCTCGGCAAAGTAAAGAGTCGTTTCGATATCGCTAAGGTCGGACCGGAAAAACCGGCTGGCGGGGGCAGACCGGCGGCCACAAAATGCAACTGACTGACCATTGATCGCGTGAAAAACTCGGGAAACGGCAGATGCGTTGAGCGTCCTCGACGTGCTTGATTGGCCAACGCAACGATGTATGTTTCAAAACCGCGGCCCGAGTCTGCGATTCTTTCAACTGATTCTTAAACCAGATTCACCCCACCACCGATCAAATCCCGTCAGCCGCCGCTTATGCGCCCACCGGTCCCGGCGGCTGCATCGCATACTTCTTCGCCCCCAGCCCCAGCGTCGCTTCCACATGGGCCAGCGTGCTTTGCAACTGCGTTTGCTGTTCGTCCTTCACCTGGTGCAGGCCTTGCTGGACCAATCCGAAGAGCACATACCACGAGGTCAGTCCCGTGCCGATCCAGAGGCAGAGATTCACAATAAAGCTGAGATTCGGGAAGAGGATCGATGCGTCCCAAAGCGTATGCATTGCGACGGGAATCAGGAAGGCCTTGAGGAAGCGCGAGTCCGTCAACATGGCCATGCTGGTCGGCTGCGACCCCTTCACGCGCCAGAAGGCGCCTGCCGCAATGGCCGTCCAAACCACGTGCCCGAAGGGCGCCAAAACGCCCCGCACCATCAAGTTCACCGACATGGACTGCACGGCAGCGTTGATCACCGTACCACCCTGCCCCCCTGCTTGCAGTCCCTGAACCAACGCGGGAAGGAAGGCATTGATCAATCCGTAGAAGCTGGTCTCGAAGGCGGCAAATCCGGCGCCCACCGCTGCGCCGAACAGGATTCCGTTCAACTCATATTTGTAACGTGCGCTGCGCACCACCAGCAGCACCATGGCAAACTTGGCGGTCTCCTCCACAATGCCGGGGATTTTTCCGGCGATGGCCGTCATGTACTCAAACGAAACCGCACAGAGCGCAGCCAAACCGCCCATCACGAAGAGCTTTCCCACCAGCACCAGCGAAACGTTGCGCGGTGTGTTCATCTCAAAGATGAGCATCAGCGTGGACAGCGGCACCGCAAAGGCGCCCATGATCAGGATCGCCGGAATCATCGGGGTATTGCCGGTGAATTTCCAAACTCCGTACAACGCAGCCGTGGCAACCACAAAGAGCGTCAGCAGGCGGAAGAACATCCACGGCTTGGGCCAGCCTGTCTCGACCAGCTCGATAGGCGGCGTGGTGCGCGCAGATCCCACCATCATGTACTCTTCCACCTGATCTGCGCCGTGCTTCGCGAAGGCCTGGCCAAAGGTCTGGCTCAGGCTGAAGCCTTCCAGCTTGTCGGTGGAGGCAAGGTTCCTGATCTGGTGCCGGATGCCCTCCAGGAATCCGCCACCACCATGCGCATGCGCGCCCTGTGCGGGGACGTAATACACCTGCTGCGGACCGCCCGGGTAGGCCTGGTACATCACGGGCACCATGCCCGGCGGTGGCACCGGCGCACCCGGATACGCACCCGGATACGCACCTGGATAGGGGGCTGGGGCGGCCGGTGGCGGCGGTGGCGGCGGCGCGGCCGGTGGTGGCGCGGCTGGCGGTCCGGCGGGCGCAACGGCTGCTTGTGCGCTGCCCGCAGTGGCGACTTCGGCTCCGCAGTTCTTGCAGAATTTGTGACCTGGGAGGCTTTCGGTGCCACAGCGGGGACAAAACATGGGGGGATCTCCTGTCTTACGGCGTCCGGGGGATGCTATGGAAATTAGCATCTCATCATCCGTAAAGTAAAGAAATCTCTGAGAAAAAAAGAGATAGACTCTTCAGAGCCGGCTGCCGGGCTCTGGACGGCGGGGTCCACAAGTCCCCATCAAGGGTCAAAACTCGCAACAGCGGGCGATGAATATGGATGCAAGGACTCGGGCAACGGTCCAACAACCGATCTCAGGCCAGGGCCTAGGCTTTGCTGAAGTAACCCTTTGAATGGATTGGTGTCTAATTCGAGCAGGGAGTAAAGATTCCAAATGCTTTCATTTCGTTTTTTCCCAGGTGCGGGATTTCTTGCTTTGATGTTGGCGGCTCTGCCGGTTGCCACGACGGCTCAGCCCGGGACCCGCAACCACGCGGACTCCGCGGCGGGGTCGGAATCCGGCAGCTTTGAGATTGCGCAGAACGGTCACCCGGTGGGAACAGCCAGTTTTCATTTCACCGCCACCAAGGAGGGTTACGATTCCACCTCCCTGGTGAAGGTGGCCATGCAGGGTCTCGACTTTGCGCTCTCCAAGACTGAGCGGCTCTCGTCTGCCAACCAGCTCGAGCACGTGCAACTGAGCGCTATCGTGAACGGCGAGGCGGTAAGCGTGATCGGAGCGCCCGATGCGGCCCAGTTCCTGCTGAATATCTCGGCCAGCGGAAAGAGTTCAACCACGCGGCTGGCCGCGCATGCGGGCGCCGTATTCCTGCCTGACTTCGATCCCGGCGCATTGGAGACGCTTCTGGCGCTTGCGGTGGAACGAAACAACCGCGATCTCTGGGCGATTTTGCCGATCAACGCGGGCACGATCGAGCCGGTGCTGCTGGCGACTTACCCCGACCAGCAGGGAACGCTCGACGGCAAGCCCATACCTGTGCATCACCTTGTGGCCACGATCGCCGGAGCCAATACCGACCTCTTTTCGGGGCCGGAGAACCAGTTGCTGCAAGCGGAGTTGCCGCAGGAGGGCTTTGCGCTTGTCCGCAAGGGTTTTGTCCTGATTCCTCCCGCCAAACCCATTGCTCCTCCAGCCGGACTGGAAGCCACGCCGTCGCCCGCAACATAGGCCGGTCTCCAAGTACCGCCAGAATCTTCCAATTATCAGACAAGTCCGCATCCGCAAAGGCACTCGGAGGCGAATGCGGATCGACGTACACTGGAGAAGCTCTCGATTGTCCGCACTCTCCCTCATGTGCCGGACGGCAATCCTCGTTATTGCTTTTGCGTCCCTGGTTGCAAGCGGCGCTTATGCTGCGCAGGGTTCCGCGCCGGCCAAACTGCATCGCAAGGCCACGGCCGCGGCCGGCGCGCATGCAACGCGCTCCATTGCGCCTGCTCACCGCAAACATCACGCCGCGCTCGCGCCCACGCACAAGCAAAATCAGGTCGGCACGACGCGGAAGCCCACGCCCAACGAAGCAGGACGCACCTCGGGTCTCGCAATTCGCCGCCAGCTTGCGCAAAAACAGGCTGCGCAGCGCACTGTCGCGCTTCACAACGAGCATCCGCAAAGGACGCCGCGGCCCGCGAACGCCCCATCGTTTCACGCGAGAACCGAAATGCCTCCGGCTCCCGCGATGGACGAGGCACCGGCTTCGTCCGCTTTCCTGCTGTGGCCCACGGACGCAGAAGATACAGAGCGGCCACGAAAATCCGCGCCGATCGCGCCGCGTGAATCAAAGCCTGCGTCTTTGCAGGTACGGAATGACGGCGGAATCACCAACGAAGAAATGGATTTTGCCGGGCACGTATCGCTTCGCGCGACTTCACCGGCGAGGGATGAAAATTCGCGGGCAAGCAGCCCATCCGTAGACGGGGATGCGGGAGCGGGGACAAATCAGATCGCGCCGCCAACGTCCCTAGCGCCGGGCGCCAGTGCGGAGCCCGAGGAAGCATCTCTGCGAGTTCCGCGGGGCGCGATGCCGGCGCCGCTGCGCGGATCGCACGAGTCGTTGGAACGCCAGAATACGCGCCTCGATGCGGATGGTTTGGAGCGGATTGAGGACGAAAGCGACCTGGCGGATCGCATCGAACACAAGCTGCTCGTGCCCATTCCGGCGTCGGGAGCGCTCACGGTGAATGCCGATCTACTTCCGGCCCACCGCTATTGTCGCCCTTGGACGGCGCTTTTCCTGGCCAACCTGGCGCGGGCGCATGACGCGGCCTTTCACCGGCCGCTCGAGGTGAACTCGGCGGTGCGGACGGTGGAATACCAGAAGCGGCTGATGGAGATCAATGGCAACGCGGCCGCGGCCGAAGGCGACATTGTGAGCCCGCACCTGACCGGCGCCACCATCGACATCGCCAAAGACGGGCTGAGCCGCGACGAAATTGCTTGGATGCGCCGGCGCCTGCTCGCGCTTCAGGTGGCGGGCAAGATCGACGTGGAAGAGGAGTTCCAGCAGGCCTGTTTCCACATCACCGTGTATAAGAGCTACGCGCCGCCGCGCACCCCGCGTCCTCCTATCCAGGCCAAAAGCGGAGGCGCAGGAAGCAAGCGCCATAAAGTTCCCAATCCCTCCAGCGCGGTTGCTGCGCAAGGGCTGTAACACAGGGGCGCACACGCGAAGGCGGCGGTCCATCAAAAAGTGAATAAGTGAAACAGTGAAAGAGTGAAAGTGGCCGAGCTTGCTTTCACTCCATTCACTCAATTCATTCCTTCGCTCCGTTCACTTGTTCAGGATTGCCGCGCTCAGTGCGCCAGGAAGTTCTTGTTTGCGAGAATGCGGTAAAGCGTGGAGCGGGAGATCTGGAGCTGTCGGGCGGCGCGGAGTTTGTTGCCTCGGTTGAAGTCGAGCACGTACTGCACATGGCGGCGAATGACGGCGTCCAGGGACAGGTTGGCGGCGTGGGCGGAGGCTTGCGGACCGAGACTCGTCTCAAAGCCGCTCGCTTCAAATCCTGCTCCGGACCCCATGCCAGGGTTCATGGGCGAGTGTGCGCCGGATTGCAGGTCGAAGAAGGGCTGAGGGCCGTCGGGCAGAGCCAGATCAAGGGGGCGGATGACGCCGTTATCGGCTTCGAGCAGGGCGTTCTCAAGAATGCTGACGAGCTCGCGCACGTTGCCGGGCCACGTGTGCTGCAAAAGGCGGGCCAAGGTGCCGGACCCAAGCACGACGGGTCGCTGCTGGTAGCGTGTGCACAGACGATCGATGAGAAACTGGGCGAGAGGGGCGATGTCTTCGCGGCGCTGGCGCAGCGGCGGAATGGCGAAGCGGATGGCGGTGAGGCGGAAGGCGAGATCCGGAAGCAGAAGTCCCTGGCCGGCCATTTGCCGCAGCGGGGTTTGCGAAGACGCAAGCAGGACGGCGCGCCCGGGCGGACGGTCCTGAAGGGTTTTGAGGACACCGAGGAGCAACCCCTGTCCGGGTGGGGCAAGCAGGTCGACGCGGTCCAGATAAGTGAATCCGGCTAGGGTCGCGGGATCGGCGTCGGTGGCAAGCCACTCGCGCGCGTCGCGGCGCTGAAAGCTGGTGGAGGCCAGCGGCGAACGGCTGAACAGGTAGCGCGCAAGGGTGTGCTTGCCGCTTCCGTGCTCACCCTCAATGGCCGCAACCTGCAGATGCGGCGCTGCCATCTCCGCCTGCATCAGCAGCTTGCGCCATACCGCGCTGACGCCGACCACGTGGATAGCGGCCGCGGACGCATCCAACTCCACAAGTGTGAGGCCGGAGACGGTTGGCTGCGATTGGAACTGGGCCGAGCTTTGCATGGATCTCAACGTGCCTCGCCTCTGAGCCAGGATGCTGTTCTGATCCGACACACGGTTCATCGGCGCCGCAGAGCGAAACATGAACCGTGAGGTCATTGATTCCGGTGTGAAAGCACGAAGTTAGAGTTCGAATCAAGGAGACGGGAGAGGTGCCGAAAGGGGCCGGATGCGAAAAGGGGCACCGGAAGCTGACTCTATACTCAAGTGCATCCCCGCCGCGTTACTTCGCAATGCCGCCGTTTTTCTGCTTCATTGTGGTGGCGCTGGGAGCCGAGGCGCTCCTGGATCGGGCAGGCCAGTCAGGCCCACCAGGCCGGCCGAATTTGATGCGCGGATTGAGCTGGGTTGTCGCGCTTGCGGCCGTCGCGCCGCCCGTCTGCATGGCGCGCAAACCATTCGCTATGCAGTTCATCCTGAATACACGTGGGTTCATGCCGCCTCGCAACGGGCGCTATATATAGATACGCACCCCAATGGCCATCGGCTGCAGGATTCGATCAGCGGCGATGAGATCACGCTGCTGACCCACGTTCCCAGCTTGTGCGACGACTTCGGCACTGAGGAACTTGCGCCCAAGCTTGCCGCCTGTCAGCCAGGCTGGTACGCCAGTTGGAACGATCTCGACCCCGGCACGCTCGGAGACCTGCATACCAATAATTCGCTCGAGCAGGTAGCCAGCTTTCCCGCCTTCGACGACCCTGACCGCAACCTCCTGGTGCTGTTTAAGCTGCATCCACTGCCCAACGGAGCGATGCGCGACCCCGGCCAACAAGGCCTGAAGGTTGCGCTCCCCGATGACCGGATCGACGTAGCCATCGAGTAAAGGCAGGGAGCGAGGGCCGAGGGACCAGACAACCGGGATCTGAGGGACTGCGATAAGGGCTGGGAGCAAAGACCTGACGGTTGCCGATTCAGCCATTTGCTCCCATTTCGGGCCATCCCAACAGTGGTCGGTATCGCACTGAAACAGGGGCAAAAGGGCAGGTGACAGCAGTCACTCGACAGCCGTGTATCCGGATGATAGCCTTCCCGTGGCATTCCCCGGGGTGTTCGTGAGGTCGATCCGGGGCCGTGTTTCGTGCGGCTTCAAAACATTGAGTATGGAGGGTATGTGACGGTACAGGATTGTGTCTATTTCTTTCTCGGCGTGAGTGTGCTCGGGCTACTTGCGGCCGCGTTATTGAGCACTTTTTCAGCCATCAAGCAAGGCGTGGGTGCCTTTCTGAAGCGGCAATACAGGATCGTGGCGGCCGTCACGGTTGCGGTTTGCGGCCTGCTGCTTCCCGCAATCGCCAACGCGCAAACCGAGCCAGGCGGCGGAGGCGAAGCCAATCTGACGCTGCCGGATTTGAAGAGCGTGAATTTCGAGCACTTCTTCGGCTTGAACGGACACGCCCTTCTGTCGATCGGCTTGCTGTTCTGCGCCGCCGGCCTGTTGTTCGGACTGATTATCTACGTGCAGTTGAAGAACCTGCCCGTGCATCGCACCATGCGCGAAATGTCCGAACTGATCTATGAGACGTGCAAGACGTACCTGATCACGCAGGGCAAATTCATTCTTCTGCTCTGGGTTTTCATCGCGGTCATCATCTCGCTTTACTTCGGCGTTCTGGCGCCGGTAGGAAATGTTGCGGTTACGCTGCCGATCATTTTGGCGTTCTCGCTCGTCGGCATCCTGGGCAGCTACGGCGTAGCGTGGTTCGGAATTCGCGTCAACACCTTCGCGAACTCGCGGACGGCCTTCGCAGGATTGCGCGGCAAACCGTTTCCATGCTTTGCCATTCCGTTGAAGGCCGGCATGAGCATCGGCATGGCGCTGATTTCGGTCGAGCTGCTGATCATGCTGTGTATCCTGCTGTTCATCCCAGCCTCGTACGCGGGCGCCTGCTTCATTGGCTTCGCGATTGGCGAAAGCCTGGGCGCCGCGGCCCTGCGCATTGCCGGCGGCATCTTCACCAAGATCGCCGACATCGGCTCCGACCTGATGAAAATCGTCTTCAAGATCAAGGAAGACGATGCGCGCAACCCCGGCGTCATCGCCGATTGCACGGGCGACAACGCGGGCGACTCCGTTGGCCCCAGCGCCGACGGCTTTGAAACCTACGGCGTCACCGGCGTGGCCCTGATCACCTTCATTCTGTTGGCCGTCCCCAGTCCCACCACGCAAGTGCAACTGCTGGTATGGATCTTTGTGATGCGCGTGGCCATGCTGGTCTCGAGCTCCGGCGCATACTTCCTGAACGGCGCCATCGCCAAGGCCAAGTACGGCAACGCCGACGAAATGGACTTTGAGACGCCATTAACCTCGCTGGTATGGCTCACCTCCATCATCTCCATCGGCCTCACCTTCTTCGTCTCCTACCTGATGATTCCCACTCTCGGCGACGGAACGCTCTGGTGGAAGCTGGCTTCCATCATCTCGTGCGGAACATTGGCGGGCGCAGTCATACCTGAACTGGTGAAGGTCTTCACTTCAACCAAGTCGGCCCACGTGCAAGAAGTCGTCAAGTCGGCGCAGGAAGGCGGAGCGTCGCTGGGCATCCTGTCGGGATTCGTGGCCGGCAATTTTTCGGCCTACTGGCTCGGTCTCAGCATGGTCGCCCTCATGAGCCTGGGCTATTTCTTCTCGACCGGCACGTCCATGGCGGCCCTGATGCTGGCTCCGGCCGTTTTCGCGTTTGGTCTCGTGGCCTTTGGCTTCCTGGGCATGGGCCCGGTGACAATCGCCGTCGATTCCTACGGGCCGGTTACCGACAATGCGCAATCCATCTACGAGTTGTCGCTCATCGAAACTGTTCCCGGCATCGAAGCGGAGTTGAAGAAGGACTACAACATCGACGTGAAGTTCGAACGCGCCAAGGAGCTTCTTGAAGCCAATGATGGAGCCGGCAACACCTTCAAGGCTTCGGCCAAGCCGGTGCTGATCGGCACCGCCGTGGTCGGCGCAACCACCATGATCTTCTCGATCATCATGGCCCTCACGCACGGACTCACGGTCGGCAAAGAAAACCTCTCTTTGCTGCATGCGCCATTCCTGCTCGGGTTGATCACCGGCGGAGCCATGATCTACTGGTTCACCGGCGCTTCAACGCAGGCCGTGACTACCGGCGCTTACCGCGCGGTTGAGTTTATCAAGAAGCACATCAAACTCGAAGGCTCAGAGAAGGCGTCGGTCAGCGACAGCAAGAAGGTGGTCGAAATCTGCACCAAGTACGCGCAGAAGGGAATGTTCAACATCTTTCTCGCCGTCTTCTTCGCCACGCTCGCCTTCGCGTTCATTGAGCCGTTCTTCTTTATCGGCTATCTGATCTCGATTGCGGTCTTTGGTCTGTACCAGGCCATCTTCATGGCCAATGCCGGCGGCGCATGGGACAACGCGAAGAAGGTTGTTGAGGTTGACCTGAAACAGAAGGGCACGCCTCTGCACGACGCAACCGTCATCGGAGACACCGTCGGCGATCCGTTCAAGGACACTTCGTCGGTGGCCATGAACCCGGTGATCAAGTTCACGACGTTGTTCGGATTGCTTGCTGTCGAGCTGGCCGTGACGCTCAGTCACCAGAACCCGCGGCTGGCCGTCGCGCTGGCAGTCGCATTCTTCCTGGTGTCGGTGTTCTTCGTTCATCGGTCGTTCTATGGCATGAGGATCGATACCAAGGCGAGCAACTGATTTTTGCCGTCGCAAACCATGCGGCCCCGCGTCGAAGCGCGCGGGGTCGCAGTTTTTTGTGGCCGAGGTACTTCTTGACTTAAATTCGGGTCGATGTATCCTGAATCCCTCCCCCGACCGGAGGTTCGCATGATGAATCGACGCGATTTCCTGAGTGCTGCGTCTGCGGCGCTTCCCGGGGTTGTCGCGGGACGCAAATGCTTTGCCGCGCAGCAATGCAGTCAGCCGACTCCCACCGCGTACGGTCAAATGCAGCGCTGCGTGGCAGGGATTCAGAGCATCAGCTTTCAGCAGGCTTACCAGCAGCGGAGCGAGTGGTGCTGGGCCGCTTCCATCAGCATGTTGTTCGAGTTCCACGGGCACAAGGTCAGCCAGCAAAGAATCGTGGAGGAGACTTGGGGCGCGGTCACCAACATGCCCGGCCAGCCGATGCAGATCCTCAGCGACCTTAATCGCACCTGGAAAGACGACAACGGCGCGACCTTCCGCTCGCAGGGCGATATGCGGTCGGTGAATATCTACACTGCCGTCGACGACCTCAAAAACGACAACCCGCTGATCATCGGCGCGCTCGGTCACGCCACGGTGTTGACCGCGATTAGCGGAGACATCAACATGACCACGGGCGCGTGGCAGATCGAAGAAGTGATCGTCCGCGACCCATGGCCGGGCCGCGGCGGCCGCCGCGCGTTGACGCCCATGGAATGGGGCAACCTGGCGTTCGCCGCGCGTGTGCGGGTGCAGTAGAGAACCTGCGCTGTGCGGCGGAATCGCGGCCCAGACTCAGAGCGCCACAGAAACTGTGAGACTGCGAGATTTTTTCGCGTAAGCAGTTGAAGTTATTGAGAAATCTCTGCTTCACAGTTTCACAACCGGTTTTTTGCGGCTTGGCCGCCAGGAAACAGTGGACAGTGTGAAGTGTGAGTGTGCCCGGGGGCCGGCCTGCAGCTTCCTGGCTCCAATTTCGGGCCTCCAGCTCACAGCTTCCAACCCGCACCCGGGGCGGGGCATTGCCAAGCTTCCAGCCTCCAGCTCCCATCTTTCGGCTCGAACCCCCTGGGTAGGGGGGAGGGGGTGGGGGAGTGACGGTACGGACCGGGGACATAGCTGACATATTGAACCGGGGACATACCTGACACTGCGACGGGGCGGTGGTGAGGATTTACAAGCTCATCATGGCCTGGAAAACGAGCAGTGTGATGGACGAG
>JBEKIE010000034.1:0-65904 GCA_050011915.1 Occallatibacter sp. | reverse complement strand
TCGTCCATCACACTGCTCGTTTTCCAGGCCATGATGAGCTTGTAAATCCTCACCACCGCCCCGTCGCAGTGTCAGGTATGTCCCCGGTTCAATATGTCAGCTATGTCCCCGGTCCGTACCATCGGTTGCCCCCACCCTCCCCCCTACCCTTTTTGACTAAAGTCGTGATTACAGGGCGGTTAGCCTTCGAGAGGGGGTGCCGTAAGCGATTGAAAACAAATTGGTTAGGCGCTAAAGTCGTCAAAATAGAGACTTTGGGGCCTTTTCTCGCCGATTCCTCGACGGATTTGTCTTGGGCTGCGAGATGACGCGCCTCGCGGTAGATCTCCGGCGTGACACAGACGGTGATGTTCTTGACTTTGCGCATGGCGCGATTTCCCTGGTGCCTGTTCTTTTTGTCCTATTGGTAGCTTGCGCCAAAGGCGGGTAATTCTCTGCAAAAGTGGAGAAAGATATTCGGGTTGAAGTTTCAGGGACTTACGAGGAATAGGCGCGGGCAGGGGCTTGACGGCAAGAAACTGGGGCTAAGGGGTTGGCCGTCTACTGCGGTGCATGCTGGACAGTTGTATGGAGGGTGACCGTCATATACTCCTTGTCATTCTTGGTAAATTGCATCGTCTTATCGACCGTCTGCTCGGTGCCATTGGTCCACGGCAGCAGCGCGCTTTGCAGCGTGGCCATCATGGCAGCCGAGGTGGGCTGGTTGGCGGCAATCGTGCTGAATTTGCCGATGGCCTGCTTTTGAATGGCAGCGATGGCGGCCTGGCCCTGCGGGCCCATAATCCACGCCAGATCGCCCTTGTGCGCGTTGATCTGGGCCTGCGGATCATCCTGTCCGCTTTGGGCAACGGGCGTGGGGCTTGGGGTGCTGTTGCCGGTGAGCTTTTGAATCGATGGCAGCGTCATCACATTCGCGGTTACCACCTGGGTCAGCATGCCGGCAAATATCTGTCCTGGCTTGGTCACTCCATTCACATCAAGGGTCTCGTCGGGAAACCCGCCGCTGAATGGAATGGCGAGGGTGGGGTTCTTGTCGCAGATGTTGATCGTAGGGTTGCTCATCGTCACGTTGAAGTTGTGCGGGCTCGCCAGCGTAACCTCGTCGCCGCCGCTGTGCATGCTCCAACTCACGACCTGCACGTTCATCTTGTTGTCCTTGAATGACGGCTGGTAGCAAGGCCCCCCGTTCCCAGTCTTCGGGAAATTCATGTCTATTTGCAGCTTCGACGTCATGTGCCAGGTGAGGTCCATCACCGCTTCTCCTTGTGCCGTGAGAGAGAGCGCGTGCAGGTCCATGACGACATCGAAGTTGAGAAATTTGTCGATTTTATCGAGTGTCTGCTGCATTTTAGCGAGGTCGGCTTGCGAGCTCTCTCTCCCGCCCAAAGTCTCAAGGTCGCTGAACATGGCGGCGTAGACCGGGCAAAGATTGTAGTTGTCTCCTTTAAGCACGTCGTCTTGGACCTTGCTAACAACGGTTTGCTCCCATTGCGCGGCCATTTGCAAAGCGGAAGCGCTGGAGTCAGAGGCGCCGACAAAATTCAAGTTCGAAAGCTTCGAGTTCGCGTCCACAATGAGCTTGATTCCGGCATAGGCTTGTTTGGGCTCTTTGTGATACTTGTCAAACATGTCCTTAACTTTTTTATCCACCAGCCGCTGTGCGAGGTCGAACGCATCCTGTTGGATCTGATCGAAGTCACTTCCGCGTTGCTTTGCAAAGACATCTCCGAATGGCTTGAGGGCGCTCAGCGCGGCCGGAGACAGATTCTCCTCCATGCTCTCAATTGTTTGGAGGAACTTTTCTATGTCAAGGAGCTGCGTAATGTAGTCCATCTCGGGCTCCTCCGCTTGCTGGACCCAGGCAGTTACCTGCTGCTCCGTATCGGAGGGTGTGCCAGTGCTGCCGCACTGTGTGCATGGCGGGTCAAACATGGGTGGGACCGGGGCGGGAGGATGCACCTTGCTCTTGGCCAGGGTGTGGGCGGCCGTATAGATTGCGAGGTGGTTGTTGGCGAAGGTAATGACGTTCTGGCTGAGGGACTCGCTGACCTGGGCGGGTGCAATGGCAGGCGAGAGCAGGAGCGCGAGAGCAGCCAGTGCATGAGCGCCAAGGCCCATGTGCCTCAGGCCCAGCAGGCCGCGGCCCGGGTGTGGCTTGCGCGCAGCGGCACCGGAGCCAGACAGTAGCGCTCGACGCAGAACAACGGCTTGCGATAGGAAGGTGGTCTGCGCAGGATTCTTGCGCGTGAAGGTTGGCATCGCTTCACCTATCTTTCATGTCAGGTGCGATTCAGATGGGTCCCGATCAACCACTGGACTATACACCTCAGGCGTCTAATCTGGCGAGTTCCTTGTTTGCATTCGTTCCAGGGCGGGGGCCAAGCGGCCCTCAGGGGCTAAAGCCCAGATTTTGAGCGCCTTTTACGGCACGAGTAAACTCGTGCCCTGATACAGAGCTTCCTGCGGAGGCTGGGGAAGTGCGGGTCGGGAGACCCGCGCTACAGCCGGCCGGGAGGCCGGCACTACAGGCCTGCACCTCCGGTACGTCGCCAACCACAACTTTCCCACCAGGATCGCGTCTGACCCAACAGGCAGTTCATGTCGTGCGATTGTGCTCGGCTACTTCCCCTGCCAGGAGCATTTGCGATGGAGTCTCCGCACGGTCTGACGGCCATCCTCCTTTGTTGCAGTCTTTGCCTGCCCAGTCCCCTTGTTGCGGCGCAACAGGCGGCAGGTTCCAGCCAGCCAACGGCGAAAGCCAAATCCAGACAGAACGATGTGTCAGGGCAACTGCGCGGCGACGAGCGCATTTTGCAGGCGCTGAACCGCTTCACCTTCGGGCCGAAGCCCGGAGATCTGGAAACCGTCCGGACGATGGGCCTGGATAAATGGTTCGAGGAGCAACTACATCCAGCAAACCTTGACGAGGCGGACTTGAACGCGCGGCTGGCCGAGTTCCCGGCGATGCAGTGGTCCATGCAGGACCTGTTCTTCAGGTTGCCGAGCAATCCGATCATCCGCCAGGCAGCGGATGGCAAGGTGCAGGTGCCACAGGGCGGCACATTGCAGGCGGTGTACGAGAACCAGATCTACCGGCTGCAAGCGCGGAAGACAGCGAAGGCGGATCAAGGAACATTGGCAGCGAACTCAGCGCCGGGCGCGGCGGCCGGCGGCGAGAACTCCACCATGACCGCCTACACCAGTCGCGGTATGGAGCCGAATGATCAAGCGATGAGCCAGCCGGGACCGGGACCGGCAGGAGCCGGACAGACAGGAACGCGTCAGACAGGTACGAGACAGGCAGAAACCGCCCAAGCTCCGGACATGAACGCCATGGCGCCTGCGGCATCGGGCACGAATTCCGATCAGGCTTCCGCTCCGGCTCCCGCGCCCTCTCCCGCAAATGAAGCTCTCATCCAACGCATCCTGGCTTTGCCGCAGCAGCAGCGCGTCTTGCGATTGCAGCAAATGCAGCCTGAAGAGTTCGAGAGCTTCATCAAGTCTCTGCGGCCGGTGCAGCACCAAACGCTGATGGCAGGATTGAGCCCGGAGCTGAAAGAAACGGTGGGCGCTCTCGAAAATCCGGAGCAGGCCGTGGCGCAGGAGCTTTTTGCCCAGCGGCTGACACGCGACATTTATTCAAACGCGCAGCTGCAGGAGGTGATGACCGATTTCTGGCTCAATCACTTCAACGTGTACCTGCGCAAGAACGAGCAGATGCCGTATTACCTGGTGAGCTACGAGCGGGACGTGATCCGGCCGCGCGCGCTGGGGAAGTTTGAGGATTTGCTGGAAGCCGTGGCGCACAGCCCGGCGATGATCCTCTATCTCGACAACGCCGAAAGCATGGGGCCGGATTCGCCCGCGGCCGAGCGGGCAAAGATGGCCGCGGCGCGGCGCCCCGGCGCCAACAAGAAGGCGTCCGCGGGGCTGAATGAGAATTACGCGCGCGAGCTGATGGAGCTGCATACGCTGGGCGTGAATGGCGGCTACACACAGGCCGACGTGACACAGGTGGCGCGGGTGCTGACAGGATGGACAGTCGATCGGCCGCAGTTTGGCGGGGGATTCATCTATACGCCGCTGCGCCACGAGCCGGGCACGAAGACGGTACTGGGCAAAAAGATCAAAGAGAACGGCGAGATGGAGGGCCAGGAGCTGCTGCACATGCTGGCCATGCGGCCCGCGACCGCGCAGTTCATCTCGCGCAAGCTGGCCATCCGGTTTGTGAGCG
This sequence comes from Occallatibacter sp., assembly GCA_050011915.1. GTDB lineage: Bacteria > Acidobacteriota > Terriglobia > Terriglobales > Acidobacteriaceae > Telmatobacter. The sequence goes on along the minus strand of JBEKIE010000034.1, from coordinate 61,670 downwards.
ACGATCCGCCGCAGGCGCTGGTGGACCGCATGGCAAAGACGTATTTGTCGACCGGCGGCGACATTCCCAGCGTGCTGAAGACGCTCTTCCACTCGCCGGAGTTCTGGGCCCCGAGCGATTACCGCGCCAAGGTGAAGACGCCGCTCGAATTTGTGGTGAGCGCGGTGCGCGCCAGCAGCGCCAACATCCAGAACTTTCAACCACTGATGAATGCGCTGCGGCAGATGGGCATGCCGCTTTATGGATGCATGCCGCCGACGGGCTACAAGTGGGACGCCAGCGATTGGGTGAGCACGGGCGCGCTTGTGGACCGCATGAACTTTGCGCTGTCGCTGGCGGCCAACCGGCTGCCGGGTATCACTGTGGCGTGGGCGCCGGAGCTGGACATGAGCACGCTGGACAGCAATGCACCGTCGCAGCAAGTGATTCCGACGCCGGAGTCAGAGGAGGCGCGGCTGGGGCCATTGCTGGTGGCTGGTGGAGTGAGCGATGCAACACGGACGGCGGCTCTGGAGCAGTTCAAGGCGCAGAGGGCGCAGAATTCCGCAGCGGCCACGCCGGTTGCGGCACGAAGACCGAACCGCACACCGGCGGCCGACCAGTACGAGCGCGAAGATCAACTGCTAGCGGGATTGTTGATGGGATCGCCGGAGTTTCAGAGGAGATAGCGGAGTTGGCGGAGTTAGCGTGGTTAGCGGAGTTAGAGTCTACCCGCAGTTAATATTTTGCGTTAAACGCGGATGAAGCTAAGAGCTGAGGAGATGCAGATGAACCGGCGATTTTTTCTCCACAAGGGTGCGTTGGCCGTGGCAGGCACGACGGCGATGCCGAATTTTCTGGTGCGCAGTGTGCTGGCGCAGGCGAACGGCGCGCCGGGGCAGCGGCTGGTGGTGATCTTCCAGCGTGGCGCAGCCGACGGGCTGAATGTTGTGGTTCCTTACCAGGAGAAGAACTACTACGCGATGCGGCCCAGCATTGCAATACCACAGAACCAGGTCGTCGATCTCGACGGATTCTTTGGCCTGCATCCTTCGCTCTCGGCGTTCAAGCCGCTCTACGATCAGAAACAACTGGCGATTGTGCACGCCTGCGGCTCGCCCGACATGAGCCGGTCGCATTTTGACGCGCAGGACTACATGGAGTCGGGCACGCCGGGCGTGAAAGGCACAGACGACGGCTGGCTGAACCGCGCATTGCAGGCTGAAGATTTGCGGCAGGATTTGCGGCATCGCTGCGTGGGCACCTGCGAAGCGCACACCGCGTTTCGCGCCCTGGCCATGGGCGCGGACGTGCCGCGCACGCTGGCCGGCAAGATTCCCGCGATTGCCATCAGCAACGTGAGCACGTTCACAGTGGGCGCGCGCGGAGCCCAACCCGGGCCGGCCGCGAATGCTTTCGAAGCGATGTACGCAGGCTCGGGCGACCGCATTTTTCATGCCGCGGGCGATGAGACTTTTGAGGCAGTGAAGATGTTGCGCGCCGCCAATCCCGCGCAGTATCAACCGGCGGCGGGCGCGAATTATCCCAACACCGAGTTCGGCAACAACATGAAGCAGATTGCACAACTGCTGAAGGCAAACCTGGGCGTGGAGGCTGCGTTCACCGACGTGAGCGGGTGGGACACGCATCAGAACCAGGGCAGCGTGAACGGCCAACTGGCCAACCGTCTGAGCGACTTCTCGGCGAGCATTGCGGCCTTTTGGCGCGACATGGGCGACGACGCTGGCAACGTGACGCTGGTGACGATGTCGGAGTTTGGGCGCACGGCGCGCGAGAACGGCACGGGCGGCACGGATCACGGCCATGCCAATGCGATGTTTGTGCTGGGCGGAAAGGTGAAGGGCGGCAAGGTGTACGGGCGCTGGCCGGGTCTTGAGAACGAGCAGCTCAACGAGGGTCGCGATCTGGCGCTGACCACCGACTTCCGCCAGGTGCTGGGCGAAGTGGTGACGCAAACGCTGGGCGCGGAGAATCTCGATCTGGTGTTTCCCGGCGCACGCCTCAATCGCGGAAATTTCCTGAAGCTTGTTTAGCGTAACGGAAACCAAGAGGCTCTTGGGCGCGTAACACGTATAATCGCACCAGATTCACGCCTGAGAGAGCGCCTCAATGAAATTCCATCGTCTTATTGTCTCCGCATTCATCCTTCTTGTTGCCGCAGCGTGCGCCGCATCGGCGCAGGCGCCGCAAAGTAAACTCTCGTTCGACGTAGCCACGGTGAAGCCGTCGGCGCTCGACATGCAAAAACTCGCTGCTGCCGCTCAAGCCGGTAAGATGCCGAAGATAGGGCCGGAGATTGGCGCCACGCGCGCCACGTACACTTTTATGACGCTTTCAGAACTGATCAGCATGGCCTGGAGCGTGCGGCCGTATCAGATCAGCGGCCCAGATTGGCTGTCGAAGCAGCGCTTCGACATCGAGGCCACGATGCCCGAAGGCGCGACTAGGAACGACGCACCCGCCATGCTGCAGTCGTTGCTCGAGGATCGGTTCAAGCTGACCGCGCATCGCGCTCAGGAAGAGCACAAGGTGCTGGCGCTTGTGGTCGGCAAGAGCGGGCCGAAGATGAAGGAATCGGCGACGCCGCCGCAGGCGTTCGATCCCAACTCTCCGCTCGAGCCAGGCGAGATGCAAATGGAAGGCCTGGATGGACCGATTCGCATGAAGATTGGCTCGGATGGTACGGTGACGCAGAACATGGGCGCCAAGGGGACCATCGTTCAGAAGCTCGACAGGCAAACCATGACGTTCCACTTCAAGTCGAGCGGGGTCACGATGGTGGGCTATGCCGAATTGCTGTCGACCGTGCTTCTGCAATTGGGTGGCCCAAGCAGCCGGCAGGTGGTGGATATGACGGGGCTCAAGGGCTACTACGAGCTCGATACGGAGATTTCAATGGCGGACATCGCCGCGCTGGCCCGTAACCTGGGCATGAACGTGCCCACCGGCCCGCCCAGCGGCGGCGCGAACACGGTTCCAGAGGCATCGGACCCAGGCGGCGGATCGAGCGTTTACGAATCCGTCAGCCAAATGGGGCTGAAGCTGGAAGACAGCAAAGCTACCGTGGATCGGCTGGTGATCGACCAAGTGGAGAAGACGCCGACGGAGAATTAGAGTCTGCCGGCTTGGCACGCGATGGGTGCAAACTGGCACGCGGCACGGCGCATGATTTACCCTCGAAGTCGGCATGAAAATTCAACGCACGCTTCTCTTCTCTGCCCTGGCCGCATGCGCGGCCCTGGTTGCTTTTGCGCAACAGTCGACAAATTCGGAGATTCCCGACGCCCCGCAGGCAACTGCCGAGGCCATGACCGTTCCCAATGGCCCGTACGTGGTGATGGACACCCCGATGGGCCGCATCACCTGCCAGTTCTACCAAAAGCAGGCGCCGCATGCCGTGGCCAACTTCATTGCGCTGGCGGAAGGCACGAAGGACTGGACTGATCCCACGACCGGGAAGGTGCAGCACCACAAGCGCTACTTCGATGGCACCATTTTTCACCGCGTGATTCCCGAGTTCATGATCCAGGGCGGCGATCCCACGGGCACGGGAATGGGCGATCCGGGCTACAAATTCGACGATGAGTTCGATCCCAACCTGAATTTCGATCGGCCGGGACGGCTGGCGATGGCCAACAGCGGGCCCAACACGAACGGCAGCCAGTTTTTCATCACCGAGCAGGGTTACGACTCGCTCAGCCAGCACTACACGCTCTTTGGACAGTGCGACGACGCCAGCGTGGCCGTCGTGAAGGCGATCGCGCGCGTGCAGCGCGACGCCAACGACAAGCCGCTGACGCCGGTGGTGCTGCAAAAGGTGACGATTGTGCGCGAGGGTCAGCCGATGCCGCCGGCGCCGGGCCAGGCTCCTCCGCCGGCGCCACAGTCCAAAGTTGTCGACGGCTCGGGCGGAGTGCTTGGGAGTATGTTCAATCGCGAAATGCAGCGGGCTGCGCAGCCCGATGTTGTGAACATTTCCGCCAGAGTAGCACAGGGCCTACTCATCTCCAAGACAGCTCCGGTATACCCTGTCGACGCCAAGATGACCGCCGTCTGCCCTAAGGTCGTGCTTGAGGCGATGATCGGAACGGACGGTCTCATCAAGGATCTCAAATTCGTCACCGGCCCGGAGCAATTGCAGCAGGCAGCTTTCGACGCCGTGAGGCGGTGGCGCTACCGGCCCTATCTGCTGAACGGACAGCCCGTGGCGGCTCGCACCACCGTCAATCTCATTTTCAATCGGCTCGTTAATGGGCCTTGCTAACCAATTTCACGCGAGGAACAATCATGGCACTTGCAGCAGGAAACTACGCCGTTTTTACCACCACGGAAGGCAAGATTACCGTGCGCCTTTTCGAATCCGAAGCGCCCATCACCGTGAAGAATTTTATCGAGCTCGCCGAGGGCGCTAAGGAGTGGACGCATCCGACGACGCGCGCCAAGTCGAAGAACAAGCTCTACGACGGCACCATCTTCCATCGCGTGATTCCCGATTTCATGATCCAAGGCGGCGACCCAGCCGGCAACGGCATGGGCGGACCGGGCTATCGCTTTCAGGATGAGACCAAGGGCTCGCCGCACAAGTTTGACAAACCCGGCAAGCTGGCCATGGCCAATGCAGGACCGAATACCAACGGCAGCCAGTTCTTCATCACCGTGGCGGCGACGGATTGGCTGACCGGCAATCACACCATCTTCGGCGAAGTGGTGGAGGGCCAGGATGTGGTGCTTGCGATCTCCAAGGTGGCGCGCGGCGCACAGGACAAGCCGCACAAGCCAGTGGTGCTGGAGTCGGTCGTGATCGAGCGCGTCAGCTAACGCGGCGAATCCGAAGCTCGAAGGTGACCGCAGGTCCGCGTTCGATTTGGGTCGCGCGAGAAGCAAATGCTGGTCCTTCGACTGCGTGGGCCGCGCCATGCGCGGCCCGCTTCGCTCAGGATGACATTCGATTTTTGTTGCTCAAGATGACAACTGTGTTTATCGAGCGAAAGAGGAAACGGTTTTGAGCGAGAGCAGAGAGCCGAAGCGCGAAGTGGCGCCTGATTTTTCGCGGGCGCGGAAGGCGCGCGCGACGGACGGCATGTCGCATGCGTGGCGCGCGTTGCGGCATCGCAACTTCCGGCTGTTTTTTGGCGGGCAGACAATCTCGCTGATCGGTACGTGGATGACGCGCATCGCTACGGCGTGGCTGGTGTACCGGCTCACGCATTCGGCGCTGCTGCTGGGCACCGTGAGCTTCGCGGGGCAGATTCCCACGTTCCTCATTGCGCCGTTCGCTGGCGTGTGGATCGACCGATGGAATCGCCGGCAGGTATTGGTGTGGACGCAGACGCTGGCCATGGTACAGTCGTTCGCACTGGCCGGGCTCACGTTTTCCGGACTCATCACTATCCACTGGATTCTGTTCCTGAGCGTAATGCAGGGCATCATCAATGCCTTCGACATGCCGGGACGGCAGTCCTTCATGGTGCAGATGGTGGAAGACCGCGCCGACCTGGGCAACGCCATTGCCATCAACTCATCGATGGTGAACGTGGCGCGGCTGATCGGCCCGTCGCTGGCAGGAATGCTGATCGCAGTCACAAGCGAGGCGTGGTGCTTCCTCATCGACGGCATCAGTTACATCGCGGTGATCGCGTCACTGCTGATGATGCGCGTGCATGTGCCCGCGATCCTACGCAAGACGACATCGACCTTCCACGAGATGAAGGAGGGCTGGAGCTACGTCTCCGGGTTTCTGCCCATCCGGACGATTCTTTTGTTATTCGCTCTGGTGAGCCTGATGGGCATGCCCTTTGTGGTGCTGATGCCGGTGTTTGCGGCCACGGTGCTCAACGGCGGCCCGCATACGCTTGGATTTTTGATGGGCGCGATGGGCGTGGGTGCGCTCGTCTCCGCGCTTTCCTTGGCGGCGCGCAGGAACGTGCGTGGGCTGATTCGCATGATCCCGGTGGCGGCGGCGGTCTTCGGACTGGGACTGATTGGATTCGGGCTGTCGAGCACGTTCTGGCTTTCGGTGGCGATGGTGCTGGTGGCGGGTGCAGGCATGATGCAGGGGATGGCGGCCAGCAACACTATCATTCAGACGCTGGTAGATGAAGACAAGCGCGGCCGTGTGATGAGCTACTACACCATGGCCTTCATGGGCATGGCGCCGTTCGGCAGCCTGCTGGCAGGAACCATGGCGCATGCTATTCCATCTACGCCGTTGTGGATATTTACCGGAATGGTGCTGACCGGCGCGCAATGGGCGGTGATGATCAACGGCCTGGTTGTGGCGTTGGCAGCAGCGTGGTTTGCGACGCGTCTTCCAGCACTACGCAAGGTGGTGCGGCCAATCTACCAGGAGATGGGCATCATTCCCGCGGCGCAAGAGATGTCTTAAAAGCAGAGAATAGGAAATAGGGAGTAGAACCCCATAAAAGACCATAAAAAAACTGTAGTTAGATATACTCCACCCTTGACGCGCAGTGCGCGCCAAGGATGGGGCGACCAGTTTCGACTCAATCTACTTACTGCGTGACTCCGCAGAGATGCACGTGGATGCCGAGTTCCGCAAGCATCGCAGCCTTCGTTGCCAGCGCTTTATCCGCCGCTTCTGCTGAGGGCGCATAAGCCACGTTGACGTGGTTGGCGCGGTGACGGGCCATCATCTGGTTCTGGCTCACGCCGTGCAGAATGGTGTGCACGATGGGCCATTGGGTCGTCACTTCGCGCCAGCGACGTTCGGTTTCAGCCGCCGGCAGACTGACGACCGTGCCCCGGCCGATGTCGCAATGCAGTGCGCCGCCTTCGACGAAGACGCGGCTCCAGACGATTTCGCCGGGTTTGCCGACGCCCTTAAGCGAACCGCCGCCGAGCGGGAAGTACATGGCCGGCTGGCGTTCGCTGATTGCGCCGGCATAGCCGCCGGCAAAGTGATTCGCGGGCGCGGCGCCGGAGATTTGCAAGAGCCAGACGAAGTCGTCGATTTGGGAAGTGCTGCCGGCGCTTTTGCCGGAGCCATTGCCGCCGCCCTTGTAGTGCTCGCCCCAGCGCAAATCGTGCAATGTGGTGGAGGGGTCGAGACCGAGCGCCTTCCAGCAGCGGTTGGTGATCATTTCGTCGACGCCGGCGCACTCATCCACTTCGTTGAAGTGCGGGAGCGGACCGCCGGCATACAACTCGTCTTTGGTTCCCTCGGCAAAGACCGGCGGACGGTCGGAGTTGTTGAGCATGCCTTCGGCCAGGTCGGAGGCGGGCGCCATGTCTTTGAGTCCCTGCTGGTACTGGATGCCGACGGCGTCGCAGCCGAACTCGTGCGCGATGCGCACTGCGGCGATGTACATTCGGCACTGGCCGAGCACCTGATCGAGCGTGAGTTCGGTGGCGGCGTCTTTGCCGAAGTCGAATTTGACGCCTTTGGCCATCAGCCACTGGTAAACGGCTTGCGCCTCGGCGTCGCTCACGGTGCGCATCTTGGCTACCAGCGCGGACTGGCTCAGGCGCTCCTTGAAGATGCCCGCGGGATTGAGCAGCTCGTCGTCGATGATGGCGTTGTACATGCCCATGCAGCCCTCGTCGAAGATGCCCATGATGGCCTTGCGATGTTGCATCTGCGCGGCAAGCTCGGCGCCAAGCTTCGTGCTTTCGGCGGGCAACTTGCTCTTGTCAAGCGTGTGCACGTGCGAGAGGTCGTGGGTGATACTGCCGGCCTTGAGCCACTCGGTCAGAGCATTTTGAAAGTACGCGTCGGTGAAGTCCTTGCTCCAGATGGACGAGAACGGTTTGCCGGCCTTGATGAGCGAACCATTTAGGTTGAGCAGTCCTACCAGCCCCGGCCATTGGCCCGACCAGTTGGCAGCGGTGAGAATGGGGCCGCGATGGCTACGCAATCCAGGCAAAACATGATGGCTGTACTGCCAGGCAGCGGTGGCGAACACCAGCCTCGCCTCAGGATGAATCTTCATAAAGACGTCCATGCCCTGGCGCTGCGACGAAATGAAGCCGTGCCTGACCTTGTCGTCGTACGCGTGGGCGCGGATGAGCTCGTAGCCCTTCTGCGCGAAGGCTGCGGTGAGCTTTTCTTCCATGTCGCGCTGCGCGGGCCAGCACACCTGATTGGCCGACTGGCGCAGATCGCCACTAGTGACCAAAAGCACTTCATTTGCGGCGGGTTTCGCTAATTCCTGGATGTTTTTCCCCATTTTTCCGATTCTCCGTAAACGCTTTCGGAAACCAAGAAAAACTATACACCCAAGGACCGGAAATAAACTTCGAGGGCGGCGGATTAGCATGGAATTGATTCCGGAATTCGGGACGAGAAGCCAGGGAAACAGCAAATATGGCCGGCAAGAAAAAAACGTTAGAGATTGGGTCGCGCGGACCCGGACGGCGCGGCGAAAAGACCGGCGCGGGCAGGCGCGCGGAAGCCGAACCGCGCGACGGAACTGGACCGGATCGAGTTTCAGGACGCTGGCTGCTGGGCACCGTCGCGATCACGATCGGCGCTGCCGTTTTTTGCGCGTGGTGCGCGCTGTGCCTGCTCTTCTGGCAGGGCAACTGGCAATTGCTCTACCATCCGACGGCGACGGTTGCGCGCACGCCGGTAAGCGCGGGATTGGCCTTCAATGCAGTAGGATTCGCCGCGACCGATGCGGGCACGCCGCGGCTTGCGGGCTGGTGGATTGCCGCCGCGCCGGACGCCCAATTCGCCCGGCTCACAGTTCTGTTCCTGCACGGACAGGACGGCAATTTGGGAGATACGGTGGACGCGCTTGTCCGTCTGCACGCTGCGGGAGTGAACGTGTTGGCCTTCGACTACCGCGGCTACGGGCAAAGCCAGTTTGTGCGGCCCAGCGAGGCGCACTGGCGCGAGGATGTCGAATGGGCGCTCCAATACCTGTCCGGAACCCGGCACGTCGCTCCCGGGGCCATTGTGCTGGACGGCACTGGCTTGGGCGCGAATCTTGCCCTCGAGGAGGCGGCCGAGCACCCGGAGCTGGCTGGGGTGATTGTGGAAACGCCGCTCATGGATCCCGCGAATGCGATCTTCATCGATCCGCGAGCGCGGTTGGTTCCCGCGCGGCTGTTGGTGAGAGACCGATACGATCTGGATGCGGCTGCGGCAAGCGTGCGCGTGCCGGTGCTGTGGTTTGCGTGGAATGCTCCGTTGAGCGCGGCGATTTTGCCGAAGCAGCCGGAGGCGTATCAGAAGATTGCGAAACGCAAGATGCTGGTGTGGCTGAGCGCTTCAGCTGACCTCAACAAGCAGGTTGCAAATGCCCTCACGCGGTGGCTGGACGAGTTGCCGCCCCACTAAGACCGCAGCCGGGCCGGAAAATCATTGAGTAACTTGCGAACACAAGGGGTCGTGATGCCGCAGTTCGATCTCGCGTTTCCAGCTCAGCACGGCCGCCTTATAGATCTCGGGCACATCGCTCATTCCGGCGAGATCCTCAACGCGAAACCATCCGGCGGCCTTGTGTTCCTTACTGAGCGCAATGGAAGTATTCGTATCTGCAGCGCTCTTCAAGTTGCAGCCATAGGCCGATATCAAAACATCTGTAGCTCTCGGCGTGTGAGGTGGAAGGATGGTGAGCACACCGTTCTGGATGCATGGACCAACCCGGACCACGAACCCAGATTCCTCGAGGATCTCCCGGGAGAGGCACTCTTCCGGCGTCTCACCTGCTTCGGGCCGCCCGCCCGGCAGCTCCCACTCGTTTCTGTTGTTGCGCAGAAAGAGTACTTCTACCGTTCCATCGACCTTCCGGAACAAGACGCCCTTGACGGAAATGGGAAGTTGGACCTGATTCCCGATATGCAGTTCCTCCAAGTGTACGGCGACGGTGCTACCGGACGATGTCGCGATGCAGCGCCTTCACCTGATACCCGGCTTTCTCAAGGCGCTTGCCGATCTCTTCGGCCATCATGACGCTGCGGTGCTGGCCGCCGGTGCAGCCGAAGGCCACGGTGAGGTAGCTCTTGCCTTCGTTCACGTAGTGCGGCAGCAGGTACAGCATCAACTTCGTCACGCGATCGAGGAACTCCCCGGTCTGCGGGAAACCACGCACGTAAGCGGCGACCTTGGGATCGAGACCGGTCTTCTTGCGGAACTCCGGCACAAAGTGCGGATTGGGCAGAAAACGCACATCGAAGACCATGTCCGCGTCGAGCGGCACGCCATTCTTGAAACCGAAGCTAAGGCAGGAGACGAGGAGGCGCTTGGATTTCTCCTCGTAACCGAAACGCGCAAGGATATCGGCGCGCAACTCGTGCACGTTGAAGTTGGAGGTGTCGATGAGCGTGTCGGCGACATTGCGGATGGGATCAAGTAATTGGCGCTCTTCAACGATGGAGCGCCACACGGTTTCTGAGCGGCCGAGCGGATGCGGGCGGCGCGTCTCAGAGAACCGGCGGACGAGCACCGCGTCCTGAGCGTCGAGAAATACCACGCGCGTTTGCAGCAGCTTCTTGATGCCTTTCAAGATATCGGGCAGACGGTCAAGGGTCGAGCCTTCGCGCACGTCCACCACAATGGCGGCCCGCTCCACATCGGCCGATGCGCTGACGAGGCTGCCAAAATGGGGCAGAAGCTCGAGGGGAAGATTGTCGACGCAGTGGAATCCGAGGTCCTCAAAGGCCTTGAGCGCCGAAGCTTTTCCGGCGCCAGAGATTCCGGTAACAATCACCAGTTGCTTGGGCGGCTTTCCACCCCACGGACGAAGACCTGTCCGCGGGGGCCCGGGCTTCGCGGCTTGCTTTCGCTGGCGAACAGCACGTCGCGATTTGCCTGCGTTGCGCGTGGCCTTTCCGGGCGTCATGGGTTCATGCTACACCGTGCAGAGGCAGCGGAGATAGCGGGGTTAGCGGAGCTAGGAGCCGACGAGTAAGCCCGCCAAAGGTGGGGCACGCCGCAATTATCGTTGGTTCATGCCCGGGACGCAGCGGCTCGCGAGCCGGTATGCGCCAGCTCGAGGGCGCGGTCCGGGTCGAGAGCGGGAGACAGGAGTGGCCCCTGACCCAAGGTGCAGCCCATACGGACCAGCGTTGCAACCTGCTCGCGGGTTTCTATTCCCTGAGCAACCACGGGCAAGTTCAATGTGTTGGCGAGGCGGACGAGCGACTCGAAAACGGCCTGTTGACGGCCCGCCGAAACGGCAGTAAGCCTGGGAGCGAGCTTGACCATAGCGATGGGCAACTGCAGAAGATGGTTCAAGGGTGCAAGGCTGCTGCCAAAATCATCGATGGCCACCCGCACCTGGCAGTCGGCGAGGCGTTGCAGAATGGCAACCGCGGCATCGGGAGTCTCGTTGAGCGCGCTCTCGGGAACCTCGAGCACAAGGCGCGACGGATCGGCGCCGCTCGCCGCAAGAGCTCTCGTTAACTGGGCGATCAAGCCGGCGTGGAAAAGCTGCCGGCGCGTCAGGTTGATGGACAGGAACACATCCCGCCGCGGCAGTTCATCGCTCCAGGAACGCAACTGTGCGCACACCGTTTCAATCGTCTCCTGGCCCAGCGCAATGGAAAGGCCGGTGTCCTCGGCGACTGCGCGCAGGCCCTCGAAATCCTCGATGATGCCATCGGCGTGGCGCAGGCAGAGCAGCGATTCGAATCCTTCGAGCTTGCCGTCCGTGAGCCGGTAGACGGGCTGGTAAAGGAAGGTAAACTGCCGCTTGTCGAGAGCCGTGCGCAGCTCGCGCTCACGCTCCTGCTGACTGGTGACGACGACCGCGAGGTGCTTGTCGAAGATTTCGCAGCGCCCGCGGCCGGCCTGTTTGGCGCGATACATCGCAAAGTCAGCGTCGCGCAGAAGTAGGTCGGGCGAGGTGTGCTCGGGACCGGCCATGGCCGCGCCGATGCTGACGCCGGCCTGGACGGTGTGCCCGAAGATGTCGAAGGGCCGCTCCATCTCGCGCAGAATGCGTCCAGCGACTACTTCAAGATCGTAGGCAGTAACAATGTTTTCCACGAGCACGGCAAACTCGTCTCCGCCGAAACGCGCGGCCGAGTCCTGAGGGCGTAGCAAGGCGCGAAGGCGTCCGGCAATCGCCATCAGAAGAACATCGCCAGCCGCGTGGCCCAGGCTGTCGTTGACGGCCTTGAAATTGTCGAGATCCAGATAAAGCACGCCACAACCATTGTCGGGATGGCGCAGACGGCGGGTGAGTGTGAGGTGCAGCCGGTCAAGAAAGAGCGCCCTATTAGGCAGCCCGGTGAGGACGTCGTGCATGGCGTCGTGCTGCAGCTTGGCTTCAGTCTGCTTCAGGTCGCCAATGTCGCGAAAGGTGTAGACATAACCCACTTTGGCGCCGTCCACCAGCAGCGGCGCAATTTGCATGCTGACGTCCACCAGATCGCCGGCCTTGCTGGTGCGCACGGTTTCCACGATAGCGCTGTCCCGTTCGTCGACAACACGCAGCAGCGTCGCACATTCGTTCAAGCGGGTTTCCGGCACGATCAGCTCGCGCAGGCTGCCGCCGCCGGCCTCTTCCGCGGTGTATCCAAACATGCGGGTGAACGCCGGATTGGTGTAGAGAACGTGGTTTTGATGCTCGATGGCGACAGCTTCGGGAAGGCTGGAGAGCACATCTTCCATCAGCCGTGATTTGGGAGCCCTCTCCTTTTCGCTGGGATGGGCCACGATGACGGCTTCGCGCAGTTGCGCGTTCGAGATGCTGTAGGTACCTTCCACGGATACAAGGCGGCCGTCGGAGGCCGGGAGTGTGGCATGAAAGGGACTGCCGTGTCGCGTGCCAGTCAGGAGTGTTTGCGGCTCGGCCGTACCGGGAAAGAGTCCCCACAGAACGTCTTCGACGGGACGAGGAATCCACTCGCCCTCGGCCAAGCCCAATAGCTGCCGAGCTTCGGCATTGGCAAAGATAATCTTGCCCGCGCGTTCGAGGAAAACCAGAACCGGCAGACCGTCGAGAACCTCGCGCTGCGCGTCGGGATTTGTATTTCCGTGCAAGTTCAGTTCCATGGCATCTCCGGAAACCACCGGCGATGGCGCTGGCGTGGGTTTCCGTACCCTCCCGGGTCCGGCCTTTGGTACAGCGGTTGCCATTCACTTGATCGTATGCGCCATACGACCATGCAACCATCCCCAAAATCGGTCAACCGATGCAACCAAAGTCCGAGACGGCGCGAAAGCTGTGTAAGTCTTTGCGGGACGCGCATTTCCGCGTTTCGCCAGAAGACACGAGTGCCGGGCCTTTGGCGCGCGCTGCGCACCGTGAGAGCGTGTGTATTCAGCGGCTCAAGGAGCCAAAGCCATTGCAGACTGACTGGCCTTAGGGAATCTCGACCAATTCCATCTGGCCGTCGCGGCGGCGATGAAGCACAAACATCTCTCCGATGGCGGTGCGGAAGATGAGCAAGTCGCGGTCGCGAAACTCGGCCTCCTTGACGGCCTCTTCAATGCTCATCGGCTTGAGAGAAATGGCCTCGCCGCTTTTCACGATGTGAGGCTCGACGACCGTAGTGCGCGCGGGAAACGAGTGCACGGCGATGGATGCCCGTGCTTTGCCGCGGGCCGGCTCGGCTGTTTCAGTCGGTTCCACGCGCGCCTTGGGCCGCGTGACAGGAGGAGCCGTCAGTAATTTCTCCCCTTTGGGAAGGCGCTTGCTTACGATCCGCCGGTCGCGGTGCCTATGGGCCTGAAGCTCGGCGTGTTCAATGGCCTCGCGCAGCGCCGCATCGGGCGAGTCTCCCTTGCCCGTGGCGGCGAACTTTTGCGAGCGGGACATGATGGCCAATTCGACGATGTGGACATGCCTTTGCGCGCTGAACGTGACGCTGGCTCGTGCGCTCCGGCCCAGAATGCGCCCGATACGTTCCATTCCCTCCTCGGCCTGCGCGTGCACAGCCTTGGAGATCTTGCCCTTCCTTGCCGTGATTGCCACATCCATGGTCGCCTCCGCTTTCTGATCGTCAAGTCCGCGCCGAAGTCCGGCGCTGGTGGAGCACAGTATATGACGGATTAGCTACTAGCTTCTAGCGACAAGTCTCTAGCTTGGCTTTTCGATGTCTGGCTGCGAGTTTCTCGAGCAATTTCAAGCGTGGGGAGTTTTCGTACGTCTTTTCGGGGCTGCGGTTTCTGAAATCTACCTCCCACCGCCGGGCTTGCGCCCAGGGCTACCTTGAGACGCCCGCCGAAGTGGGCTAAGTACGGAACAAGCCAAAAGCTAGAAGCTAGTAGTTAGTAGCTAGTAGCTGTTTTTCAGATCTCCCAGCGCAGCAGGACGGTGCCCACGGTAAAGCCCGCGCCGACGGCGGCCAGTAACACCAGATCGCCTTTGTCCAGCTTGCCCTCTTCGACGGCCGTTTCCATCGCCAGGGGAATGGTTCCGGCCGAGGTGTTGCCGTACTTTTCGATATTGATGATCACGCGATCGGGGCTCATGCCCAGCCGATCGGCCGTAGACGTGATGATGCGCTTGTTGGCCTGATGGGGAATAAAGCAGCCCAGATCCGCGCCGGTGACGCCGTTGCGCTGCAGGAGTTTCGCAGCGGCTTCGGCCATCTTGCGCACGGCGAATTTATACACCGCGGGGCCGTCCTGATAGATGTAGTGCCATTTCTTGTTGACGGTTTCGTGGGTGGAGGGATTCAGGCTGCCTCCGCCTTTGAGGTTCAGGCTCACTCCGCCCGAGCCGTCGATCTCATTCACGGCGTCGATGAAGCCAATCTCGCCCTCCGCGGCCGGCTCCAGCAGCACCGCGCCTCCGCCGTCGCCGAAGAGCACGCAGGTGGTGCGGTCGGTGTAATCCGTCATACGCGTATTGGCGTCGGCGCCGCACACCAGAACCTTGCTGTAGGCGCCGCTCTCCACCATCTTCACGCCTGCCTGCAGCGCATAGACGAAGCCCGAGCAGCCGCCCGAGACGTCGAAACCCCACGAGCCTTTGGCGCCGATCTTGTCCTGCACCAGGCACGCCGTGGAGGGGAACATCATGTCGGGCGTGACCGTGCCCACGATGATTACCTCGACTTCACTCGGGGAAATGCCCCGCGCGGCGAGACACTTTTTGGCGGCTTCCGTACAGATGTCGCTAACGCCCTTGCCCGCGGCCAGCTTGTGACGGGTCTTGATGCCAGTGCGCTCCGTGATCCACTGGTCACTGGTTTCCACCAGCTTTTCGAGGTCTTGATTGGTGATCAGATCGGGAGGAACGTAGGTTCCGAGCGCCGAAATCTTGGCGCGGCGGCCCACCACGGGGCGAACGGTCAGACTCAATGCATTTCTCCTTGCGCGGGGTAAACGAGTGCGGAGACTAATTTTCGAACCTTGGTCCCTCGATCCCTTGTTCCCTGCTTCTCGCAAAAAAGTACCGGGTGACCTACTGCGCCCGTACTAGCCCGTTACCGTTGCTTCCTTCCGGACCTGGCGGGGTTGGCGGGATTACGTCGCGTAGGACCCGGCACTGCTTGATTTTATCACTGGCGCTCTGCGTCTTCGTCTCGCGCTTGCCTCGCCTATCGGAGGATCGACATCAGCGCTAGAATCTTCATATGCCTTCCGAAAGCGCCGAAAGAGCTATTTCTTTCAGAGAATTCCTGGAAAGCACCCCACCTGGGGTTGCCTCCCCTATCTCAGACATCTGTCGCGAATGGGATTACGCCACCGGTTCACTCTCCTCCTATCTTGTTCTCCCGGAGGTTACGCTTTATTGCGAGACCCCACAAAGATGCGGGGGAAATCGAGAGTTTCGCACGGATGCAACCGTGCACGTCCATGGAGGCGGTTCGCTCGAGTTCTTGACTTATCAATGCAAAAATTGCACAAAGTCGATGAAGCACTTTGCGCTGTTAATTCAAACAGAACCCAGCAAGAAGAATGGTAGAGCAATCAAATTTGGCGAGATCCCACCGTTCGGACCACCTACCCCTGCTCGCCTAATATCTTTGATCGGCCCTCAGAAGGAGCTATTCCTAAAAGGACGAAGGGCTGAGAACCAAGGAATGGGCATCGCGGCATTCGCATATTATCGGCGCGTAATCGAGGGCCAAAAGGACCGTATATTCGACGAGATTATCAAAGTGTGCAACCGGTTGTCGGCGGGCGAGCCCATTGTCAAAGAACTTGCCGCCGCGAAAGTTGAAACTCAATTCAGCAAGGCAGTGGACAGCGTGAAGCTCGCCATTCCCCAAGCTTTGTTTATCAATGGCCATAACCCGCTCACACTGCTGCACTCTGCGTTAAGCGAAGGCCTACACGCGCAGTCTGATGAAGAGTGTCTCGAAATCGCAACGAGCATTCGCGTTGTGATCGCGGATTTCGCTGAGCGAATGGGGCAGGCTCTGAAAGATGAGGCTGAGTTGAGCACTGCAGTCTCGCGACTCCTAAACAAGAAATCGATCACACCGAAATCCGTTGTCGCCGCCAAGCCCGACAGCGACACCACAATCGAGACTAAGTCGTAGGTAAACGCGGTGCACCGCGTCAAGCGGGCCTCCGGACATTGGCGGCCCCAATTCCGCCCCTCTTATCCACATTGGCACCTCGGATGATCGTTGACCCCGCCTTTCCGCATCCGTAAAGTCTGTAATGAAGTGGTGAATTTGCGCGTTCCTGCGGCTTTTTGAGAGGCTGCGGGCCGGTTGTAAATCACGCTTCAAGCGCAGGCTCGTCGATCCGGAGTAAACATGCTGAAACTAAAGAAGATTCACATCCTCGGCTTCAAGAGCTTTTGTGACCGCACGGAAGTGACCGTTGCGGGCACGGGGATTGCCGTGGTTGTGGGTCCGAACGGGTGCGGAAAGTCGAACATTCTGGATGGGGTGAGCTGGGTGCTGGGCGAGCAAAGCGCAAAGACTTTGCGCGGCTCGCACATGCAGGACCTGATCTTTGCCGGAACACGCGACCGCAAGCCGTTGGGCATGGCGGAAGTGACGCTGACCATGATCGATCCCGAGGCCTACGAGGGGCCGGTGCCGGTAGAGCCGGAGGTGGTGGTCGATCACGAGGGTCCAGCGGATTGGGATGAAGAGGAGATTCGCCGCCAGCGCGCGGCCGAGGCCGAGGAGATCATCGCCAACGAGCAGCCGGGACAAGCCCTTGAGGAAGAGGCTGCGGGAGGGGTTACCGCGGCGGTGGGCGAGAGCGCCGGCGAAAACGCCGAGACAAGTCAAGGACCGCAGGGCGTGGTGCTGAAGATTCGCCGCCGCAAATTCCTAAGCAAGCCGCAAAAGGGCGAAGTCGTTATCACACGACGGCTGTTCCGGACCGGAGAAAGCGAGTACCTGCTGAATGGCAAGCTTTGCCGGTTGCGCGACATTCAGGACATCTTCATGGGCACGGGGCTGGGGCCGGAGAGCTACGCCATCATTGGGCAGGAGCGCATTGGGCAACTGCTGAGCTCGAAACCGCACGAGCGCAGGGCGATCATCGAAGAGGCCGCCGGCATAACGCGCTTCAAGACCAGGAAGCGGCTGGCGGAGCTGCGCCTGGAAAGCGCGAAACAAAACCTGGCGCGCGTGGACGACATCTTTGAAGAGGTCACGCGGCAGATGAACAGCCTGAAGCGGCAGGCGGCGAAGGCCGAGCGCTATGCCGCGGTGCGCGAAGAGCTGCGGGGAAGGCTGCGCGTGGTGCTGGCCAGCCGCATGGCGGCGATGGACGCCGACCAGGCGCGCCTGGAACACGAAATTGCCGCGTTGACGGAGCAGGTGAACAGCTCGGTCGAGGAGATTGCACAACAGGAAGCGAGCCAGCACGCACTGACCGAGCGCGGATACGAGTTGGAGCGCGAGGGCCTGGAAGCGCAGACGCGTGCCAGCGACGCGGCCGTGGAACTGGAGCGTGCCGCAGCACGGGAGCGCAGCAATACGGAGCGCGTTAGCGAGCTGGAGGCGCGGATTGCGGCTTCGGGCGCGGAGCTGGAGCAGACGCGGACGCAGCTGGCGGGCATTGAAGAAGAGCGCGCACAACACAAAACCTTTCTAGAAACCGCGGCAGGCGAGGCGCACCGGTTCCACGTCACGGTCGAGGCGCGGCAGCAAGAGGCGCGCGGCGCAGCCGAAGATGTTTTTACGGCCGAGCGGGAGCTCGAAGCCGAGCGCCGCCACGCCATGCATCTGCTCACGCTCTCAGGCAACGCGCGCAACTACATCGCGCAGGGCGAAGAGAGCCTGTCCGCACTGGAGCGGGAAGCAGAGCGGCTGGACGGCGAGATGGGCCAGGCAAGCGTCGAATCGGAAAACCTGGGCGTGCAGACCGGCGAGTCCAGATTGCGTTTTGACGCGGCAGATGCGACGGTGCAGAGGCTGGAGCACGAAATCTCGGCACTTCGCGAGACCCTGCAGATCAAGCGCAGCGACGAAAGCGCACGCCGTGCGCAGGCCAACCAGTTGCGCGGCGAACAAGCGGCCGTAGTGGGGAGGCACGACTCGCTTCAGGCGCTGATTCGCAGCCATGGTTACGCGTCCGACTCGGTACGGCGGCTGTTGAAGCCGGGAGCTCTGGGGCCTTCCGTGGCTCCTGTCGGCACGCTGGCGGACTTCGTTGAGGTCAGCGGCGAGCACGAGGGCGTTGTCGACGAGTTCCTGCGCGAAGAGCTGAACTACGTAGTGGTAGAAAGCTGGGGCGCGGCTGAAGAGGGCGTGCGCGTGCTCAAGACCAGCGACGGCCGCGCGACATTTCTGATTCACTCCGACGCACAGGGCGTGCTCTTCGAGACCACCGAAGATCCCGTAGGAGAGCCCGGCGTAACGCCGCTCCGCGATGCCGTGAAAGTGCTGAATGGCTTTGGGCGCTCGCTTGAAGCAGTCTTGCCCAAGCTGCGCCATGGCTATCTCACTCAAAACGCTATCGACGCGCAACGCCTGGCGTTGCGCTACGCGCACGCGTATTTCCTCACGCCGGACGGCGAGTGCTTTCACCGCTCCACGGTGACAGGCGGCAAGCCGGCCAGCGAGGGTCCGCTGGCGCTGAAGCGCGAATTGCGCGAGACAGAGAGCCGCCTGGCTAATCTGGAAGCCGATCTGGAGCAGGCGCAGAAAGAGGCCGATGCCCTGAGCCGCGCGATGGAGGAGCTAACCGCACAACTGGAGACGCGCGGCGAGGAGCGCCGTCTGGGCGAAAGCGAGGCGGCCACTCTGGGCGCAGCGCTGAAGCAAATGGAGGCCGAGACACAGCGCATCGAGCGGCGCTTGCTGGAATGGCAGGCGCAGGCGGCGCGCAACAAGGATGCGCGAGAGACCAAGCGGCTGGCGCTTGCGGAGAAGCGCGAAGAGGCGGCGCGCCTTGAGGCGGAACACAGCCAAGCGGACGGCGGCTTGAACGCACGGCAGGCGCAACTGGAAACCCTGCGGCAGAAGCGCGAGGCGCTGCAAGAGCAAGCGGCACAGATGACGGCCGAACTGGCCGGACTGGAAGAGCGGCGGCGTGGTGCAGAGGCGGCCTTCCAGCGCATCGATCGGTTGTTTGGCGACCTGAGCCGGCGCGTGCAGGCGATCGAACAGCAGCGTACCGCGGCGGAGGAGGAGCGCGAGCAGCGCATTCAGGAAAACACCGAGCTGGTTGGGCGCCAGAAGCAATTGATCGAGACGCGCGCGGCAGCACTGGCTGCGGCACAGTCGATTGCCGAGCAGGCGCAGGCGCTGCGCCAGCAGCTGGCCGAGATGGAGACACAACTGAAAACAGGACGCGCGGCGCTGGACCAGTTGCGCGAGAACCGCGCCGGGCTTTCCAGCGAACTGGCCAAGCTCCATTCCGATCTCGAATATTTGGAGGCAAGCTGCCTGGCCGAGGTGAACGTGGAGGCGCAGGTGCTGCGTGCCGATACGGAGATTGCGCGGCTGGCCGGCGAGGAACTGGCTGCCGAAGAGGAGGCCTGCCGTGGCTTGAAACAGCGGCTCGAGCAGATGGGTCCGGTGAACATGATGGCCCTCGACGAGTACAAGGAGACGGCGGAGCGGCACGCGTTCCTCGAGACCCAGCGCAATGATCTGATCGAATCGATCGAAAACACACAGGAGACCATCAAGGAGATTGATCAGATTTCGCGCACCAAGTTCGACGAGGCGTTTGCGCAGATCAACGTGAACTTCGGTCAGGTGTTTGCGCGGCTGTTCCAGGGCGGACAGGCCTTCCTGCGCGTAAGCGACGAGGAGAACCAGGCGGAGAGTGGGCTGGATATTGTGGTGTCGCCGCCGGGCAAGAAGCTGCAGAACGTGCTGCTGCTTTCCGGTGGCGAGAAGTCGCTGACGGCGCTGGCGCTGCTGGTGGGCATCTTCCGGTTCCGGCCCAGCCCCTTCTGCGTGCTCGACGAAGTGGACGCGGCGCTGGACGAAACCAACGTGGGCCGCTTCGCTGACCTGCTCAGCTCACTCGGCCACGACACGCAGTTCCTGATCGTGACGCATTCCAAGCGCATGATGCAGGCCGCCGACATGATCTACGGCGTGACCATGCAGGAGCCGGGCGTGTCGAAGGTCGTGAGCGTGCGACTGGGGCATCGCGAGCAGAAACGAGCGACCGCGTAAAAGCAGCTTCTAGCTACTAGCTGCTAGCCTTTAGCTGCGCCGTTGCCGGGCTCGCGCTTGCGGTCTCCCGGTGCAGGTACTTTTGCGGCGGTGGTCTCCCACCCTTGCGCAAGGTGCCGCGCAAGGATGGGGCACCCAAAGTTGCAGGCGGAGACGGCTGTGCTTGGCAAACTGGAAATGATCGTCGGGCCGATGCGGAGCAACAAGACGGCCGAGTTGCTGCGCAGGGTCGAGACGCGCCGCGAATACGCCAAGCAATATGTGATGCTGCTGAAGCCGAGCGCCGACACCAAGGCCGCATCCGGTCTGGTGGAGAGCCGCAATCGCAACGGCTGCGGAAAGATGGAAGCCGTCGAGTTCCCTGGGAACGATCCGTGGTCGGTACTGTCGATCATCAAAGCCACGGAGCAGCGTATCGGCAAGCACATCGAATGCATCGCCCTCGACGAGGGCCAGTTCGTGCAGGATCTGTTTTTGTTCACTAAACGCCTGCTCGACTCCGGCTACGACGTCATGGTTTCGGGCCTGGAGCTGGACTTTCGCGGCATGCCCTTTGGTGAAATGCTCGATCTCGCGTGGCTGGTGCGTACCTACGCGGGCAACGTGACCGAGTTGGTGGCGTATTGCAGCTGCGGGGCCAAGGCGCTCTATCCGCAGCGGCTGGTCGACGGCAAGCCGGCCCACTACACAAGCCCCATCATCATGGCCGGCGACAACTACGAGCCGCGCTGCGAGGAGCATTTTGTGCTGCCGGGAAGGCCGCATTGAAACGGCAGCGGAGCTAGCGGGGTTAGCGGAGTTAGCGTGTCGACGGCCCCGACTGATGGCTCTGGAACCAGCCGACGACGCGGCGCTCGAACTCATCGGGCTCGGCTCCCATGGCCCCGCAGTGGCCGGCGTCCGGCGGCTCCCAGAGAGAAACATTGGGATTGTGGCCCTGGCTGGCGGCGAGAATCATCTCCGAGTTGTACGGCGGAATGTTGTTGTCGAGCAGCCCGTGGATGAGAAGAACGGGAACGCGACTCACGGCGACTGCCTGAGCGGGATTGTCCTGCGCGAGATCGACACCGTATTTCCAGCGCGCGTAGAGAATGCCGAATTCGACGACGGGGCGCAGGAACGTGCGGCCAAGCCACGGCCCGGTGCCGACCCACTCCCCGATCCGCACGTAAGACACTTCACGAAAGCTCGCAAAGGAAGATTCGGCGGCCACGGCGCAGAATCCGCGCACGGCCTCCAACGAATTCAGCAGTTGAGCGGCGCCCATCGATTCACCGATGGCATCGATGCAGCGCGGCGCCTGCTTCTGGACGAGCCAGTCGAACCAGCGCTGAAGATCGCCAGCCTCAAGGAACCCGTATGTGGCGAGGTCGCCGCCACTCATGCCTTGAGCGCGCGCATCGGGCATGAGCACGGAGTAGCCGTGGCGCAGCAAGATATCGGCCTGGCCGAGCATTCCGGCACGATTGTTTGCCATGCCGTGCAGCAGAATGGCGGCGTCCCCATTACCGGAAACAGGACGAATGGACCAGGCGCGAAGGATGGCTCCGTCGCTGGCTGCGATCTCTACTGGCTGAAGAATGGCGCCATGACTCTCGGCTATCGCCGCTGCCTGCGCCTCGTCATCCTGTGTGAGAGCGGAGTGCATGGGATGGAGAGCCCAATTGGCAGAGACGATGCCTGCGATGGCGCAGATGACAATCCAGACAGCTGCGACGCACGCGGCCCAAAGCACACATTTGCGCAGCGATCTCATACGCGGACGAATACGCTTGGGATGGTGCAACAGTTCCAGAGCCGAGTCTGGGGCTTGGCCGTCTTGCGAACGACGCGTTGGATAGTTCATAGAGCCGATTACGGGCAAAAAACCGCCCGACGGGGACCAGTAGCCGGCACTGGAGGTCGGTAGCACGCGGCTACTGGTGATCCCTGCACTAAACGAGACTAGCCGCGGCTTCCCCTTTCCACTGCTGCCTCGTGTCGCCCGGCTCAAAGAAGACTTTCTTACACGCCTTCCGAACCATGTTGACACTCGAAGTGTCTCCGAAGATGAAGGCGGACACCGTGACGGTCGTCACAGGAGTTTGTGTGAAGTCCGAAAAGTGTAAATGCCGCCATTTCCGGCCGGTTATTGCTGGTTGTGCGTGGCCCTGCCGGTGTGAATAACTTTCGAATACGCGCATGCTGAGCGCACGATTGACAAAGTCTGCCTGCCGCACGAAAATCGGAGATTCGACTGGCTCCGAGGAAAACTCCCCATGACAGCACTGATCACCACCGACCTGGGTCCGACGCCGCTGCTGGGGCGGGGCAAGGTGCGGGACCTGTACGCGGTGGATGGCGCAATGCTGCTGGTCGCTACCGACCGCATTTCGGCCTTCGATCACGTGCTGGGCACGGGAATCCCGGATAAAGGCAAGATCCTGACACAGATATCGCTCTTCTGGTTCGATCTGCTGAAGGATGTGGTTCCCAACCACCTGATCTCGGCAGACGTAAAGCAGTATCCAGCGGCCCTGCAGCCTTACGGCGACCAGTTGCGCGGCCGATCGATGCTGGTGAAGCGGGCGGCGATGTTTCCCGTGGAGTGTGTGGCGCGGGGGTACTTGGCTGGATCGGGCTGGAAGGAGTATCGGGCCGAGGGGACCGTCTGCGGCATTCGCCTTCCCGGCGGGCTCCTGGACGGCTCGCGGCTGCCGGAGCCGATTTTTACGCCGGCAACCAAGAGCCAGGACGGCGCGCACGACGAAAACATCTCCTATGACAAAATGGCTGCGATCGTTGGCGCCGTAGAAGCGGCGGAGTTACTGCAGCTGACGCTTGAGATCTACCGCCGGGCAGCGGCACACGCCGAGGCCTGCGGATTGATCCTGGCCGACACAAAATTTGAGTTTGGCAAAACGCCGAAAGGCGTTATCCTTGCCGATGAGGTTTTAACACCGGACTCCTCGCGATTCTGGGACGGAAAGGCCTGGAAGCCCGGCGGGGCACAGCCATCGTTTGACAAGCAGTTCGTTCGCGACTATCTGGAAGAAATCCACTGGAATAAGCAGGCGCCGGCGCCAGGGTTGCCGGACGAGGTTGTAGAACGCACGCGGGCCAAGTATCTTGAAGCCTTCAGGCGTTTGACCGGCCGGGAGATTGCATCCTAGTTTCTATAAGCATTGCCTTGGGTCTCAGCGTTGCCTTGAGAGTGCGAGGAGCTGATTATGGAATGGGTAGATTGGATCATTCTCGCGGTGCTGGTTGGAGCGGTACTGGGAGGGATGGCGCAGGGATTGTTCCGCACTTTCTGTTCGCTGGCGGGCCTGATCCTGGGAATTGCGTTGGCGAGTTGGAATTACGCACGTGTGGCAGTGGCTTTCAAGCCGATTGTGCGGATTGACGCCGTTGCGGACGCCATTGGATTCCTGCTGATTGCGGTCGTCGTGATGTTTTTGGCCAATGTAGCCGGGGCCATGCTGAAAAAGATGTTCCGCTGGATGGGATTGGGCTGCATTGACATCATGGGCGGGGCGGTTGTTGGGTTTTTGCAGGGAGCTTTGCTGGTTACGGTGTGCATTCTGGTCACGGTGGCGTTTTTCCCGCAGACGCAGTGGCTTACTGAGGCCAAGTTCCCGCAAATGTTTTTCGAGGCCTGTCATTTAAGCACGCACATGAGCCCGGACGAGCTATCGGGGCGCGTACAGGACGGCCTGAAGACGCTGGAACACGAATCGCCGAAATGGATGCACGAAAAAAATGGCGGATCGTGAGAAAATCGGCTGCACGGCGCAAATTCGCCGGTTACACTATTTGAGCAACACGAGCAAGAGGGAAGCGTGAGACGAGAACTGGACAGCCTGGTGACGCAAATGCACTCGAGCGGCGTCCGCTACGAAGAGGCCGTGCGCGAATTCAAGAGGCAGTATCTGCGCGAGGTTCTGGTGGCGCACCGGGGGAACCAGTGCAAGGCGGCCGAAGAGCTGGGCATGCACCGTAACACGCTGAGCCGCGCCATGGCAGACCTGGGACTGGACCTGGCCGAAGTGCGGGCCGGGCTCAAGCGTCCACCACGCAGCGAACGTCCTGTATTCAGCGCGATTCGCCAGGGTTACCGCCAGGGTTGAAGACGCAGCCCTTCAAGATGCAGACAACTTCGCAGAACCCCACAGCCCGCATTGCGATTCAGCCGGATTTCGCCTGGGACGGGCAAGACGCCTATCTCTTCGACATTGACGGCACCCTGTTGCGCGCCCGCGACCGCGTGCATTTCGACTCCTTCGCCGCCAGCGTGCAGCGCGTAACAGGCTTCGAGATTACGCTGGGCGGCATCCTGCTGCATGGCAACACAGATACTGCCATCCTGCGTGAGGCCTGCCGGCAGGCGGGGATTCCCGCCCAACTGCTGGAAGAACGTGTAGACGCCATTCTGGAAGCAATGCGCAACAGCGTTGCCGAGCGGCGGCACGAGCTGGACCTGGCGCTGATGCCGGGCGTGGAGGATGTGCTGCGCCACCTGGCCCAGAAGGGCGCGCTGCTGGGAGTGGCGACCGGCAACCTGGAGACGATCGGCTGGATCAAGATTGAGAAGGCCGGCCTGCGGGAGTGGTTCCGCTTCGGCGGCTTCAGCGATCACTTCCCCGTTCGCGGAGAGCTGATCGCTCACGCGGCCTGGAAGGCGCGCGAGATGGCTGGGCGCGAAGCCAATGTATGCGTGGTGGGCGACACGCCGCGCGACATAGAAGCCGCACACACTAATTTCCTTCCCGTGATTGCCGTGGCTACGGGGCGATGCAGCTTTGACGAGCTGCTCGAATCGAAGCCCGAAGCCTGTGTCTCTTCGCTGGCCGATCTGCTGGCGACTGTTAAAGGCAGACCATGATGCCGCGACGCCAAACCGCAGGCTTGCGGGCGTACCGACGAATTGGATCCGCCGCAAGGAACTGTTTGGCTGGGATAGCGCTGTTCCTGGTTGCGTGGACGCTCTCGGCGCAAACGACCAACCAGACGGCGGCTTCGAATCCAAGCACGCCAGGCGGCGCGACCACGCCGGTAGCCGCATCCCATGGAGCAGCGGCGAACGAATCTACGCAGCCCCACACCAGAGACCGGCGGCGCGCCGCGAAACTCTATCTCGCCGCGAGCAAGTTGTTCCTCGATCGCCAGTTTGAAGAGGCGATGAAGGGATTTGAGCAGGCAGCGGCGCTCGACCCCACGAATGCCGACTACCAGCTGGCTGCCGGTGTGGCTCGCAGCCATGCGGTCACGGCGCTGATCCAGGACGCAGCCAGAGACCGGCTGCTGGACAACCAGGCCGCGGCGCGGGCTGCGCTGGAACGCGCGAGGGCGCTCGACCCCACCAACTTCGAAATCAGCCAGCATCTCGACGAGCTGGCCGATGACACGGTGCGCAGCCAGCCGCAACCGCTTTACGAGCAAAGCGGCAACGAACTGGCTGGACCAGTACAGTTGGAGCCCAGGCCCGGCCTACGCAGTTTTCACATGCATGGAGACCGGGAGAGAATCATCTCGCAGGTTTTTCAGGCATTCGGCCTGACGGCAATGCTCGATACGAGCGTGCATCCGTTCCTGACCCGGTTCGACGTGGACGACGTGAGCTTTGAGGATGCCGCGCGTGTGCTGAGCCTGGCGACGAATACGTTCATCGTGCCGCTGGATGCGCACCGCGCTTTGGTGGCTGCCGACACAACCACGAACCGGAATCAGTTTCTGCGCCAGGACCTGGAAACGGTCTACCTGAACGGGTTGAGCGACGATGAGCTGAACGACGTGCTGTCGCTGGCGAAGAGTATCTTCCTCGTGCAGCAGGCTACGCTCTCGCTCACCCGCCGCTCCATCACGCTCCACGCTCCTGAGCGCACATTAGAAGCCTTCAACGCCACACTGCAGAGTCTTCTGGCGGGGCGCAGCCAGGTGTTGCTTGACTTGCGCATGATCCAGGTGGCGCACACCAGCAGCCGCAACACCGGCGCGCAGTTAACGCAGAGCATTTCGGCCTTCAACGTGTATGCGGAAGAGCAGTCGATTCTGAACCAAAACTCAAGCCTGGTGCAGCAGATCATCTCGTCGGGACTGGCCTCGCCCAACGAACCGCTGGCGATTCTTGGCATTCTGATCGCCGCCGGCCAGGTTTCCAGCTCCCTGCTCTCGGGCGGGTTCGCCTTTTTTGGCGGGGGAATCACGCAGTCGGCCCTGGCGCCCGGACCGGCCACCTTCAACCTCAACTTGAACTCCTCTGACTCGCGCGAGCTCGACCAATACCAGCTCCGCATCGAGGACGGCGAGCCGGGAACGCTTAAGCTCGGCGAAAAATACCCCATCCAGACCTCCTCCTATTCGAGTCTGTCGGGAAGCATCCCGAACATCCCGGGACTGACGGGGGCCGGAACGTCGAGCAGTCTCAGTTCCCTGCTGTCGTCTCTTACAAGTTCGGTGCCGAACATCCCCATGGTGCAGTACCAGGACCTGGGTTTGACGCTGACGGTCACACCCAAGGTGATGCGCAACGGCGACGTAGCGCTGAACCTGTCAATGAAGCTGACCGCGCTGGCCGGAACTTCAGTCGACGGCAATCCGGTACTGAACAACCGCGAATATACCGGCACGGTGACGCTGAAAGAGGGCGAGGCGACGGTGGTGGCCACCGAGTTGGACAAGTCGCAGAGTCAGGCCGTCAGCGGAACGCCGGGGCTGAGCGAGATTCCGGGCTTGAACAACGTGACCGA
Organism: Occallatibacter sp.; assembly: GCA_050011915.1. GTDB lineage: Bacteria > Acidobacteriota > Terriglobia > Terriglobales > Acidobacteriaceae > Telmatobacter. The sequence goes on along the minus strand of JBEKIE010000034.1, from coordinate 34,473 downwards.
CAAGGATTTGCAGAAAAGCTACGCCACGCTGGTGATTGTGATGACACCGCGCGTGTTGCGCGGGCCGCAGGCGGCTGGGCGCACAGCGATGATGCGGGTAGAGAAGAGCGCGGCGCAGTAGGGGAACGTGCCCCGCCATCGCGTTGCGAGGGCGGGGTACGATACGTCAGGGATCGGCTACTGGCCGGAGACGCCGTCGAGCTTGGCCTCGAATTCGACGATCTTCTTCAGCACATCGTAAGGAATCTGGCTGATTGAAGCCTCAGGACCGCCGACGACGCGGCCGTTGATGACGAGAGCGGGAACCGAGTTGATGCCCAGATCGGTGCCGAGCTTGACCGAGGCATCGACCTGGGCCTTGATCTCAGGCGCGGCGGCGCAGGCCGAAACCTTCGCCGGTTCGAGTCCTGCCTTGATGACGGCGCTGTTGAGGGTGAGTGCTGCGCCATCGGGAGTGGCGAGGCCATCCTGGCCGTCAAAGACTGCCGCACCGAATTGGAAGAAGGCGTTGCTGCCGCCCAGCTTGTTTACGCAGAGGCCGTACTCGGCCGCCTGGACTGCCGCAGGATGGATGGCTGCGATGGGAAAGTTCTGAAAGACGATACGCGCCTTGGGAAAGTCCGCCACAAGCTTATCCATGTTGGCCTGCGCCTCTTTGCAGTGCGGGCACTGGAAGTCGGCGAACTCCACAAGCTCCAGATCCTTCGACGCCGAGCCGCGATACGGGCCGTCGGCGCGTTGCTGCAACTGCTGGCGGGTTTCAGCGAAAGGATGATCGCCAAACTTGATGACGCTATCGCCGCTGATGATATGCTTGCCGTCGGGCATCGCAAAAAACACGAACCTCGCGGGCTTTTCCTTGCCCGTCTTGTCGCCAATGAAGACCACCACCTCGCTCACGTTTTCGACATCGGTCTTGAGGATAGCCTCCACCTGCCAGACGCGATTCTCGTCGAATCCCCAATTTGCCGTAAGAAAGTTATTGACGGTCTCCTTGGTCGGCGCATCGGCGGTGAAGTTGGCCGGATCAGGCTTGGGAAAGGCCGGCGCGGCAGTCGGGGACGGGGCCGAGGGCTCCGCCCCGGGCTGACCCGGTGCCGCAGGCGCCTGCTGGACGCCGGAATCGGGCGCGGGCGGCACATGCTGCTGGGCAGAGGCCTGGAATACCGGAACGAAGAGGGCAATCAGCGCGGTGGCGCTGAGCAAACGAGCAAACGGACGGATCAAGCTGTTCTCCTTAGTGGCGGGACAAACTCCCTCTTTATAGCTTATAACGCGGGCTCGGCAGGAGGGGCCCCAGGGCGATGGTGCAGTTACTGGTTTGCCGGTCAACTGGCCTCAATTCGGCGAAGGCTGCTCCACCTGGTCAACCACCAGCACCTCCAACGGTTCCTTCTTCGGCACCAGCTTGAACCCCAGCGACTTCAACGCCTGGAACATCGCAACCGTGATCTCATCGGGCGTAAAGTGCCCCTGTTCGAATGGCATCTTCATTGTGAAATCGAACCGTCCATGCAATCCCGTCTCATCCACAATCTGCCGGTCGCGAATGAAGTTCATCATCATCTCCACGAAATCCGCCATGCTGTAAAACGAGAATTGCCCCTCTATCTGCCCATCGCCCGACTGCCTGAACGCCAGTGCGCTGTGGTAGCCCGCCACTGTAAGATCGCTCTTCGTCAATGGCGGTTGCCCCTTCTCCACCGTCAGCGCGAACACCGGAAACTCCTTGTGGACCGTATGCACCTTGAGGTTGAATCGCTCTGCCAACAGCTTGCGCAGCATCAGCCGGTATTGGTCCTCACTCGGCTGCCCCGGCAGGTCCGGCTTGCCCGCCAGATCAAAGTGTTCCGCATTGGCCCACGCGGGCGCACCTTCAATCTGCCGCGCCTGCAGGTTGTACGCATAGGCGATCAGCTGGCTCACACTTTGGTTGACCGCCTTGAAGTTCCGCGTCCTGACGCCATAGCGCGCCATCTGCTGGTCCGGCGATGTTGGCTTGATCGTCGCCACATCGAAGCTCGGGTCCGCGTCTGCCGCCATCGACGCTTCACCTGCATAGTCCGGCTTCCAAATCTCATCGCCCGTCACCAGGGTTAACGTGAGTGGAGAGCTCTGCTTTCCTTCGGACCAGGTACCGGAGATTGATTTCCCATCCGCACTCAGCTTCCCCTCGAACGTCACCCCCACATACGCCTGTGCCGTCTCCACTACGGGCGGCGTAAATGTGAACGATGTCATTGGCAGCACATTCAGCCCCGTCCCCGGCCGATAGCTGCTGGCCCGTAGCGCTCCGGCCTCATCCTTGGCTATTCGCAGCACCACCCGTTCGGGCTGAGACGCCGCCACCGTGCCTTGCCACGTCCCCACAATCTGCTGCGCCCGCGCACCCGGCGCCATCATGCACACGCACAGAACGACCAGTAGCGGCTTTCCCATACGTTTTCCCTCGGCTCTGCTTTCTTGGTCCCTCCCGCTGCGCCGACCTGCCTCGCCAAAGCTGCGGCACGGCGGGAGCGTCAGCGCGGCGAGCGTTTCCTTGTTCTCTTGGTCCCTGTCTTTCACACCTGCACCTTGACGGCGATGGGGAATCGGCGGCCCATGCCAAATGATTTGGCGGTGACCTTGAGGACCGGGGCGGCCTGCTGGCGCTTGTACTCCGAGCGCTCGATGAGGCGCACCGTTTGCCGGACCAGATCGAGCGGGAATCCGTGCTCGGCTGCAATGCGCTCCGGCGTTTCGTAGCGCTCGATGTACGCTTCGACGATTGGGTCCAGGACCTCGTAGGGCGGCAACGAATCGGTGTCCATCTGACCGGGGCGCAGCTCGGCGGAGGGCGGCTTCAAGAGGATGGCGACGGGGATTTTTTCCTCGTCTCGGTTGAGCCAATTGCAGACGGCATACACCCGAGTCTTGACCAGGTCGCCGATCACCGCCAGGGCGCCCACCATGTCGCCGTAAAGCGTGCAGTAGCCCACGGCCATCTCAGATTTGTTGCCCGTGGTCAGCACCAGGGCGCCGAACTTGTTGGAGAGCGCCATGAGGAGCGTGCCGCGAATGCGCGGCTGGATGTTCTCTTCGGTGATGTCTTCTTTCATGCCGTGAAAGAGCGGCTCCAGAGCCGTGGTGAACTCCGCAAAAAGCGCGCTGATCGAGATGGTTTCAAAGCGGATGCCGAGGTTCGCGGCCAGTTGGCGACTGTCGTCGACGGAACCCGCGGAGGAATACGGACTCGGCATGCCGACGCCGATGACATTCTCTGCGCCTAGCGCCTCTGTGGCGATGGCGGCCACGAGAGCGGAGTCGATGCCCCCGCTCAAACCCACAATGGCTTTGCGGAAGCCGCATTTGCGCACGTAATCGCGCGTGCCCAACACCAGTGCGCGGTATGCGGCCTCGTCGGCATCGTCCTCGGGAACCGGCACAGGCGCGGCGTGGAAGGGATCGACGACAACCAGATCCTCAGCAAACGACGCGGCCTGCGCAATCAGTTCGCCGCGCGCGTTGAGCGCCAGGGAAGAACCGTCGAAGATGAGGCTATCGTCGCCGCCCACCTGATTGCACATCAAGACCGGGATGCCGTCGCGGCGAGCGATGGCGGCCAGCATGTCGCGGCGGATGGCGCGCTTGGAGTGCCAGAACGGCGACGACGAAAGGTTGATGTGTAGCGCCGGGTGCTGGCGCATCTGCTCTTCCACGGGGTCGACGGTGTAGAGGCGGCGCGGCCAGAAGTTCTTGTCGTTCCACGCGTCTTCGCAGATGGTGATGGCGAGGCGAACGCCCCCCAGTTCGATCACCTTCTGGGGTTCGGATGGCGAGAAGTAGCGCTGCTCGTCGAAGACGTCGTAGAAGGGCAGGAGCCGCTTGTGCTGCTCGAGAAGTAATTGGCCCTTGTCGAGGAGGACGGCGGCGTTGAAGGCCGGTTTTCCATCCTTTTCGGCAGCTGGCAGGGCGACGCCGGCGAGAACGGCCGTGGACAGGCCGCGCGTCGCCGTAGCGAGCTCATCTACGGCCGTGCGGCAGCGGGCCAGGAAGCTTGGCTTCTCAAGGAAGTCGGCGGGAGGGTAGCCGCAAATGGCCAGTTCGGAGAAGACGGTGAGGCGCGCACCCAGTTCCGCCGCGCGGCGGCTGGCAGCAGCAATTTTCTCGAGATTTCCCGAAAAATCACCGACCGTGGGGTCGATCTGGGCCAGCGCGATCTTCACAAGTCCAGTTTAAATGGCCAGGCATGTGGGCTGCCTGCCGGATACGCCACGCTCCGCACCGGCAAATCGCCCCAAACCGGCGGTTCCGGGCCGGTATATCCCACTGATTCAAAATGATCTGGACCAATTTCCTGCGAGAATTCAGGCGTGCGTAGCCGTTGGTTTCCGGCAGCGCCTCAGAGCCAAGCTGACCCAAAACGCGACAGCTTGGTGATTCCGCCCCCCAAAAGAGGGATTCTGTGCCTTCCAATCACCACTTACACTACAAAGTGCCGAAGCCCGCCTTAATGTGTGCCGTCCGCGACGCCGTTGGGGTCAGGAAAGTTCGGCCATATCGTCAAAAGGGCAGGAAGATTGCCGGGGGAATACCATCGAACCGCGAATGCGATTGGGCGATTTATTAATCCGCGCAAAGCTCGTCACTGAAAAGGATGTGGCTGATGCGCTGGAGCGCGTAAATACGCACGGAGGACGTCTGGGTGAAAACCTTGTGGCAATGGGGGCCATCGACCAGACGGTGCTGGATGGGTTTATCCACCGCATTCCGAGAGAGCCCAAGAACATTGCGGACACCGGCATTGAGGAGTCCGAGCTGCTGGCCCTGCTGATGAAGATCATTTATTCCTTCGGGCTAAGCACCATCCCACAATATACCGACGCGATCAAGCTGCCGCTGACGATTGTCATCGACCTGACCCAGCTTGCGATCGAGCGGCAGTTGTTGTACACACTGGGATCGCGCAACGACAGTTCCATCGGCATCACTTACGCCCTGACGGAAGAGGGACGGCGCTGGACGCTGGATGCGATCAAGCGGTCAGGATATATCGGGCCCGCGCCCGTGCCCCTGACGGACTTTGTCGAACGCGTGAGCCTGCAGAAGCCGACCAATGAACGGATTATCGCGGAGCGAATCCGCACGGCTCTTAGCGAACTGACACTGGCAGAAAACGTTGTAGAACAAACCGGGCCGGCGCTGAATTCGGGCCGCGCCATCCTGCTTTACGGCACGCCGGGGAACGGCAAAACCTCCGTCGCACTGAGCTTCGCCAGCGTCTTTCAAGAGGTGATTTATGTGCCTTACGCCATCATGGTGGAGGGCCAGATCATCCGCTTCCACGATCCCAGCGTTCACTTTCCGATCAGCCCGGTAGTGGAAGGTGAAGACGAGGTCCAATCGTTCATCCGGCGTGAGACATACGATATGCGCTGGGTTACGTGCCGCAGGCCCTTCGTGGTCACGGGCGGCGAACTGACGCTGGAGACGCTCGACCTGCGCTACGACAATACGGGCCACTTCTACGAGGCCCCGTTGCACATGAAGGCGCTGGGCGGCTGCTTCTTCATCGACGATTTTGGCCGGCAGCTCGTGAGTCCGGTCAATCTGCTGAATCGCTGGATCGTGCCGCTGGAGAGCCGCGTCGACTATCTCAAGCTACACACCGGCAAGACCATCTGCATTCCGTTTGAGGAACTGGTCATCTTCTCCACCAATATGGAGCCGGAAGACCTGATGGATCCCGCCTTCCTGCGCCGGCTTCCTTACAAGATCGAGGTGGGTCCGCCCGATCTGGATCGCTACCGCACCATCTTCGAGAGGGAGTGCGCGCGGCAGGGCCTGACTCTGCGCGATGAGGTGTTCAATTTCATCGTGTACATGGTGAAGGAAGAGATGGGCCTCGAATTCGCCGGCTATCACCCGCGGTTCATCGTGGATCAGGTAGTGGCGACCTGCCGGTTCCTGGGGCAAGCCCCCGAGCTGAAATCCCCGTATATCGATTACGCGATCAACAATCTGGGAGTCCGGCGGACTTCCAGACCCGAAGTAGGCTCGGACCGCCCGTCGCATCGCACAAAGACGGCCAGGCGCCTTGATGAGCCGACCAGGATCTACTAACAAGCTGTCCAAGAATGTTTGACGAGCCCTGGGGAATCACTGCCACACACGCAGCGCCCAAGAAGGATTACGTGCCAGTGCCGGCGAAGACTACGGCGATCGTGCGCAGGATGATCTTGAAGTCCAACCAGATGCTCCAGTTGTCGATGTAGGTGACATCGAGGGAGACGTAGCTGGCAAAGGAGGGATCCTGGCGCCCCTGCACCTGCCACAAGCCGGTGATACCCGGGGTGACAATCAGGCGGCGGAGGTGGTTGAGGTCGTATTTGCTCACTTCGGCGGCCAGCGGCGGACGGGGACCGACAATGCTCATGTCGCCGAGCAGAACATTGAAGAACTGCGGCAGTTCGTCCAGCGAGTATTTGCGCAGGAACCGTCCCAGGCGCGTGATGCGGGGGTCATTCGAGACCTTGAAGAGCACGTCGTCGCGCTCGTTCATGTGCATGACCTCGGCGCGGCGGGTATCGGCATCCCGGACCATCGTGCGGAACTTGATGCAGCGGAAAACCACTCCCTTTTTGCCGATCCGCTCCGAGGTGTAGAAGACGGGGCCGAACGAATCAAGCTTGACGGCTATAGCCACGGCCACCAGCAGGGGCCAGATTACGAGCAGCGCCAGGAGAGAAAAGACCGTATCGAAGACGCGCTTGAAGATGAGACCCAGCTCGGGTACTTCGCCGCGGTGCAACGGCATAGTGGGAAATTGGCCGATGTACTCGATGGGACTGTCCCAGGCCACACCGTCGTACATGTCGGGAACCACGCGAAGATCCACGCCATGAACGCGCGCCTGCTCCAGCACGTCCTGAACGTTTCTACGTTCGCAGGGCGTGGTAAAAAAAATCTCATCGATAAACTGCTTGCGAGCGTTCTGGAAGAGGGAGTCCAGCGTGCCCACCACGTCGCCCTGCATCGCCGGCGTGCGCGAAACCGAACCGGGAAGTTCGACGAAGCCTTTGAAGGTGTAGCCCAAATGCGTGATGCTATCGAGATGGTGGCGCAGAGCCTGCGCCTCAGGTCCGGTGCCGACAATGAGCACGTTGCGCGTATCCAGACCGCGGTCAAAGCGTCGATAGAGGAGCACCCGATAGATGAGCCGCCGCAAGCCCAGTGCGACCGCGACCAGCAGCACCGTGCTGAGCACGATGCCGCGCGGAATATAAATGGCGCGCACCATGTATAACGCGCCAGTAAGCAGCAGGCCCGACGTCAAGCAGGCCTGCGCGCTGAGTCTTTGCTCATGCAGAAAATTGGTCAGGCGCTCCGGCGTGTACAAGTGCATACGGCGGCTGATGACGATGAGAGTAAAGGTAAAGACGCACAGAAAGCCCAGCAGAATCCACATGGAACGGCCGAAAAACAACGTTCCATGCCAGAAACCTCTGGCGGTGTTTAGAGGAGTGTTGTGGAACCCGATGATCGTGGTCACAGCCGCAGCAACGCAGACCGTCGCCACATCCGTGAACATCCAGAGCCTGGCCGTTCCGCGCGAGCCTCGCGTGGGGCCGCCCGAAGCACTGGACTCCGATTCTGTTGACAAAGCCAAGGACGACGATAGCCTTTGCCAAAAATCCGAACTCGCCATAAAAGAAACTTGAGACCTCGAGCTTTCAGATGCGCCGCGACAGCGGGCCCCTGGGCATCCTGAACCCAAAAAACTCAATCCGGTGAAGCATTTGCATCAATGACATCAACCGAATCGCGTGGATTTGTCCCTATAAGGCAACGAAAAAATGTTCGTTACCACCAAACCAATGCGGGTTCTTGAAAGCACATCGCGTGGGGAACGATTGAATTGTTGCCCCCACCAGGTTCAGCACAATTCAAACCCATTAGGTTTTCTTAAGCTTCGCCCAATAAAGCAATGGGCTGCAAGGGAATTGCAAGACCGACGGGTTACGACGGAGAGCAACGAGCTAGTTACGGAATGGTCACTCTCTGTTCGCCTGAATCGTTCATTTCATCTTATAGCACACCTGTTACAAAAACAATAAAGCCTTTAATCCGAAGGCAATAGGTAGGCGTCCAGGGTCAAAAACTGCTGGATATCGGGATCTGGAGAAGCGAGGAACGCCTGGAGGGTGCCGAAGAAGAGCGCCTTGCCCTGATGCAAAAAAAGGACGGTATCAGCTAGTTCCCTGGCGAAGCGGGTATCGTGCGTGACCACGATGCTGGTGAAGCCGAGTTGTTGCTTCAGGCGCTGAATGAGACCACCCAGACGGCGGGCAATAAGGGGATCGACCATCGTGGTGGGCTCGTCGTAGAGAACCACTTCAGGCTGGGCGGCAAGTGCACGCGCCATGGCCACCGCCCGCTTGCGCCCCGTGGATAAGCTGGCCGGCAAGTCCTCGGTCACATCCCCTGCCCCGACAAGGTCGATCAGCTGGCCGACAAGCTGGTCGACTTGGTCGTCGGCGAGGCCGCCGCGCTCGCGCAAGGGGAAAGCCACGTTCTCGCGCACGCTAAGCGAATCGAACAGCGCACCGCCCTGAAAGACCATGGTCACACGCTTGCGGATGGCGCGCATGCCCTCTTCGCTAAGGCCGGTGATTTCCTGGTTTTCGACGTGAATCGACCCCGCATCGGGCTTGAGAAAGCCCATGATCAGGCGCAACGACACCGATTTGCCGACGCCGCTGCGGCCGAGGATGCACAGGGTCTGGCCGCGTTCGACGAAAAAACTGACGTCCTCGAGGACGGGCCGGTCATTGAACGAGATCGACACCCGATCAAACTGGATGATTGGACCTAACGGTGGAGGTCCCGGCGGAGCGATGGAGGGCGGACCATCGGGGGCCGGCGGCCGCGCAAGCGCATCGAGTTCAGCCTTCAACGGCTGCAGGGATTCGGGATGGGAGTGACCGTCCGACATGCCTTTCAGAACAGATTACGCGATGAGCCGACCCCCGAGCGCATCACGAAGCGCTTCAGCCTGCGCAAGATCGTCGAGCGTATTCAGATTAAGAAACCAGCGGACCGGGGGCAGCCCAAGCGGATCGGAAACCTGGCCGGTCTGTGCGAGCAGTTCGACGGAGACGCTGCTGACAGACTGGACCAGAGCTGCCGAAGCCGCCTGAAACGCTGAAAAACAGCCGTACCGCTTGGAGTTGAGCTCGTTTTGCAGCGCTGGCAACGTGCAACGGTCGAGAACCGCGGGAAAGGTTTGCGCAAAACCCGAAACCGAGGGAACGGTGACGGCGGAGCCGGTCATTCGGGCGTGGCGGAGAAGAAAATCCAGGAGCGAGGGAGGAAGAAGGGGTAGATCGACGGGTAGAAACACCGCATGGCGCGCGGAGGTGGCGGCAAGCGCGGCACAAATGCCGGAAAGAGGACCGAGGCCAGGTGAGGCATCCTCGATGACGGGCGCGAATGCCTCAAGAGAGGCGCGGGCGGGCGAGACGGCACCGGCGATCATCGCAGTAATGCCTGCCTTCTGAAAGAGGTCGAGCGCGTGCGCGACCAGAGGCCTGCCCGCAAACTCCAGCAACGCCTTGTCCCGGCACATGCGGATGGATTGGCCGCCAGCGAGCACGAACCCGATTGCCCCGGGTTCAGGATCGTTATGCCCCGGACCTCGTCCGGCCAGATTCAACTGCCGACCTCCTCAAGGAAGCGGATCAGCGACACGATGCCCAGCTCGAAGTTTTTCAGATTGAACTTCTCATTGGGCGCGTGGAGATTGTCGTCGGGCAGGCCGAAGCCCATCATCACGCTGGGCAGGCCCAGGTTGCGGTCGAAGTCGCCGACGATGGGAATGGAGCCGCCGGAGCGGATGAAGACGGTGTCTTTGCCCCACACCTCATGCAGCGCGTGTGTGGCGGCCTGGATGTAGCGATTATTGACGGGGATCAGGCAGGGATCACCGGAGTGAATCAGCCGCACTTCCACATCGACGCCGACGGGAGCAATCTTCTCCACGTAGCTCTTGTAGAGTTCGAAGGCCTTGGCGGGTGTCATGCCGGGAACCAGGCGCATGGAGATTTTGGCAACGGCCTTGGCGGGAATGACGGTCTTGGCGCCCGCACCAATAAAGCCGCCTGGAATGCCGTGCACTTCGACCGTGGGGCGCGCCCAGGTGCGTTCCAGCACGCTGTAGCCGGCCTCGCCGACCAGTTGCTTCGAGCCCACCTCGGTCTTGCGGTACTCCTCCTCGTCGAAGGGAAGGCTGCGCCATGCAGCCAGCTCCTCGGGGCTGGGAGGAATGATGCCGTCGTAAAAGCCGGGGATGAGGATGTGACCCTTTTCATCCTTGAGCTTGGCGATGATGTGGCAGATGGAGACGAAGGGATTGGGGGCTGCGCCGCCATACATGCCGGAGTGCAGATCGGTCTTTGCGCCACGCACTTCGAGCTCGGTATAGATCATGCCGCGCAAGCCGACACAAAGTGTGGGCAGGCCGGGCGCAAAAAGCTCGGTGTCGGAGACCAGCGCGAAATCGGCCTTGAGGTTGGCGGGCTTGGAGGCTACGTACTTGGCGATCGTCTCTCCTCCCACCTCTTCTTCCCCCTCGAAGAGGACGCGCACATTGAGGGGCAGCGAGCCATTGGCCGCCAGCAGCGATTCCAGTGCCTTGACCTGGGCGACCACCTGGCCCTTGTCGTCGACCGCACCACGAGCGTAGATGTTGCCGTTGCGCTCGGTGGGCTCGAAGGGCGGCGAGAGCCACTCGTCGAGCGGATCGGGCGGCTGCACGTCGTAGTGGCCGTAGATGAGCACGGTCGGCTTGCCGGCCGCGTGCAGCCAGTCGGCGTAGACTAGCGGATGGCCTTCGCCCTCAATCAGGCGCGCATTCTCCATGCCGATGCGTTTCAGCTCGGCGAGCAGCACCTCGGCGGCCTTGCGGCAATCGTCCTTGTGCTCGGGATCAGTGGAGACGGACGGAATGCGCAGCAGGGCCTTCAGCTCATCCAGAAAACGCGGATGGTTTTGGCGGGCAAATGCAACGGCAGAAGAAGACATGAATTCGCTCCCTTCAAAGAACAGTCAAAAGCGAGTATAGAACTCCAAAGCGGGGCGCGGTACGCCCGGGAGCCGCCGCGCATGCCGACGCCGGCGCCGTTCAAGACTGATCCAGGAGTGCCGAGCGAGATAATAGAGGAACAATCCCGCTCTTAACGGTGTCAAACTAAGGCAGGTGCCCCATGCTTGAGTTGCGCAATGTTTCCAAGCATTTCGCTGGAATCCCCGCGGTCGACGATGTCAGTTTCTGCGCCCGGCCGGGCGAGGTCACAGGCTATCTTGGGCCAAACGGCTCCGGCAAAACCACGACCATGAAGATGATTACCGGCCTCATCGAGACGACCTTCGGCCACATCCTTTTTGAGGGCAAACCGATTCAGGATGACCTGGTTTCCTACAAACGGCGCATGGGTTACGTCCCTGAGGAGCCTTACCTCTACACGCATCTTTCCGGGACCGAATATCTCACCATGGTCTCGCAGCTCCGCAATCTGCCGCAGCGAGAGTCATCGCAGCAAATCGACGGCCTTCTGCGCCTGCTCTCTCTTCATGACGACCGGCACGCATCCATCTCCGGCTATTCGAAGGGTATGCGCCAGAAAATTCTCATCGCCGCGGCGCTCTTGCACAATCCCGATTTGATCCTTCTCGACGAGCCCTTCTCCGGGCTCGATGTCGGCTCTGCCCTGGTGCTGCGCAGCCTCATTCAGGAACTTGCAGCGCGCGGAAAGGTGGTGCTCTTCAGCTCGCACGAACTCGACACGGTCGAACGTGTCTGCACCCGCGTTGTGATCCTGCATCGCGGCAAACTCGTCGCCGATGACTCCATCGCACACCTACGTTCGTTGATGGCGCTGCCTACGCTGGAAGCGATCTTTTCGCAGCTCGCGGTCGAGCAGGACACTGACTCGGTGGCGCGGCAGATTGCCGACTTGATCCATGCGTAAGCTGATCCAAAACTTAATTCGCCGCCTGCCGCTCCAGTTTCGCGTTCTGGTTCGCCAATTTCTCCTTCGCGTAATCGACCTTGAAGCCTTGTCAATCGAAGCCGATATTCCGCGATTCCTCGGACAGTTTGCCGGCGTGCTCATCATGTTCAGCCTGATTCATGCCGCCGAAGCCTTCCTGATGTCTATCAGAAGCCGGCCGCTCCCGCCTGCGGCTCTATTGGCGTTCATCTGGGGCAAGGAACAGTCCCTCATCTGCGACATGATGCTGGTGGTGGGGCTCATCGCAGTCGTCAGCTGGGATAGTATCTTTCCTGACCGGCGCGATGTCATGGTGCTCTCGCCTCTGCCCATCCGCCCGCTAACCATCCTTCTTGCCAAAGTCTCTGCAACGGGGGCCATTGTGGGCATGTCGATCCTCGCCTTGAACTCCGCCTCGGGCCTTGCCTGGCCCCCGGTTCTGGGGGGCCCTGCAGGATTCTTTCGATCCTGCTCGGCCTATTGGTTCACCATGGCCGCCAGCAGCCTGTTCTTATACTGCGCCGTGCTCAACGTGCAGGGATTCACTGCGCTGTTGCTCCCGCGCCGAATCTTCCTTAGCCTTTCGGCCGTACTGCAACTCGGCGCATACGGTCTGTTTCTCGGGGCGTTCTTCCTTTTGCCAACCTTCACGAATCTGGCCCAATGGACCGATCCGCGGAATCATCGCGTCCTTGCGTTCTCCCCGCCGTACTGGTTCTTCGCACTTTTTAACCAACTGAACGGCTCGTTGCCCCCGGCGCTGGCCTGGCAGGCTCACCGTGCATGGATCGGTCTTGGGCTAGCGGCCTCGGGAGCGGTCGCGTCCTTGATCCTGTGTTATTTGCGTACCATGAAGAAATCCGTTGAAGAGCCGGACCTGGTGCCGCAAGCAAGAGGTTTACATTGGACACCGCGCTTCGGCAGCCCTCTCCAAACCGCAATCGTCCTCTTCAGCTTCCGTTCGATCACGCGCAGCCGCCAGCATCGCGTGGTCCTTGCGTTCTATCTCTCGATCGTTTTCGCCCTTGCGCTCGCGCTGGCGCGAAGCGAACTGTCTGCGCCCACGCTCCGTCCTCTGTCCTCGGAACTCCTCATTTCCACTATCGTGATGATGGCCCTTTCAGTCGCCGGAATGCGCAACGTATTCCCGCTGCCGATCTCTCTGCACGCCAACTGGATCTTGCGTGTTACGCAGCTTTGCCCGTCGCAGAAGTACATCGCCGCAACGAGGCAGTTCCAGCTCCTGTTCGCCGTGATGCCGGTCTGGCTGGTCGCAGCGGGCCTGTCGCTCTCTTTCAGGCCGCGGTATCAGGTGGTGGAACACCTTGCGTTCCTAGGTCTTTTGGGCTGGTTCTTTGCCGAGATCAGTCTGGCCGGCTTTTATAAGGTCCCTTTCACCTGTTCCTACTTGCCCGGGAAATCGAACATTCAATTTGCATTCTGGGGATTTGTCGTCGTCTTGATCGTACTTGCACTTTGGTTTGGACCGTTCGAAATGCAAGCGCTCAGCATTCCCCTGCGCTATGCCAGCTTAATTGTCGTCGTTATCGTTTCAGCTTGCGGGCTTTGGGCCTTCAACCGCCACGCTGCAGAGTCGGCGGTACTTTATTTTGAGGAACTCCCCGACCCGGTCATTACGACGCTGGGCCTATCCCTGCGCCCTGGGGCGGCCGAGCCTGGACGAGGCCCTGCCGTGCCCTAAGCGCGAGAAGGCACGCTTCAATACCGCGCCACGGTTTTATCGACTTCCATTGACCAGGCGTCGATGCCGCCGCGCAACGACTGCGCCTTCTCAAAGCCCTGGCGGCGCAGCCACGCGGTCACGTTCATGGAACGGACACCATGGTGGCAGACGATGACCAGCCGCTCGTAGATGTCGAGTTCCTTTTGTGCGCGGGTTGGCACTTCGCCCATCGGCAGGTGCAGGCTGCCTTCGATGCGCGTGGTGGCGAACTCCCATGGCTCGCGCACGTCGATGAGCCGCGCGCCCTTTTCGCGCAGGATCTGGGCGGCTTCTACGGCGGAGATTTCGTAGCTCAGCATGGTTTCAGTTTAAAAGGTCTCGCGCGAAACTGGCTTTAACCGAATGGATGCTCTAACGATGGGCTTTGAGCGGTGAAAAGTCTGGCGCCTTCTTCGGTGATAAACATATCGTCTTCGAGCCGGAGCCCGAATTCGCCGGGAATGTAGATGCCGGGCTCGTCAGAGAAGGTCATGTTTGCGGCCATGGGAAGCGGATTGCCGCGCACCAGGTAGGGCCATTCGTGCATGTCCATGCCGATGCCGTGGCCGAGACGATGCAGGAAATACGTGTAACCGGGACCGAAGCCAGCGTCTACGATGACCATGCGTGCGGCCGCATCGACAGAGCCGCAGCGTGCGCCGGGGCGGGCAGCGGCAAGCGCAGCAGCCTGCGCGCGATGCACGACATCGAAACAGTGCAGCATCTTGTCGCTGGGTTTGCCGTAGACAAAGGATCGTGTGATGTCGGATTGATAGCCCTCCACCGTGCAGCCGTCATCCATCATCACCATGGCGCTCTCACGAATGGTCTGCGGAGCGATCGATCCGTGCGGCAGAGCGGTGTAGACGCCGGTTTCGCAGCTGACTTCGCCGGGAAAACCAACGCGATCGTACGCGGCTGCTACCAGGCCAGAAAACTCATGCGTTGTCATGCCCGGCCCTGCCGCACGCCATACGGCTTCATACACCTGAAGAGTGACGGCGTTGGCCAGTTGCATCAGCTTGAGCTCTGCCGGCGACTTGATGCTTCGGCAACCAAAGGTAACGGGCGTGGCGCTCTCGAGCGTGGCCTGCGGCAAGGCGCGGCCTATTCCCGCTGTGAAGACAAACGGCATGGTTTCTTCTATGCCGATCGCTCCGCCGGCAAGCGCAAGGTCGCGAAGACCACCGGCTAAACGCTCGTAGGGATTATCGTCTTCTTGCCAGGTAATGAGTCGCGTTGCGGCCAGAGAGGGAACAAGGGCAAATTGCTCGTGCAAGCGCTGTTCTTCAAATGCCGGACAAACCGCGAAAGGCTGGCCTTTGACGGGCAGAACCAGCGCCATGATCCGCTCGCTCGGATACCAATGAACTCCCGTGAAATAGCGCAGAGAGGTGCCACCCCCAATGCAAATAGCCGCCAAGTGGTTCTGCTGCATGATTTCGCGCGCACGGTTGAGTCGCGTATCGCGCTCCTGGCTCGAAATAGGAGTGGCTTCGTGCCGTCGGTCCCTGAGCGCGGCAAGGGACGGCGGAAGGGAATCCTGCGCGGAATCACCAACTGCTTTGCCGGCCCTCAATGGAAACAAAGCGGCAGCGGCAGTGCTGGCAAGAAAATTGCGCCGATTGGAAAGCATCTCAGAAAGGATGATACCTTGCGGGCGCGAAACAAGCGGGGAAGAGGGCCGCGGGTGCATAGTAATTAGGTAGGCAAATGCGAGATTTACGGAGCAAGCGGTAGGCATCCATGCAGAACGCTGTGAAGGTTTTGATCGCCGAAGACGAGCCGAATGCGCTGGCCGGCCTGGCGGAGTTGATCTCCGGATGGGGATACAGCACCGAGACCGCACGCGACGGCGTGGAGGCGTGGGAGAAGGCGCTGGCGTGGGACCCGGCCATTGTGGTGACGGACCTGAAGATGCCGCGGCTGGATGGCATGGGGCTGCTGGCCAAGCTCTCAGAAGGCGGCGTAGGTTTGAACGCCAACATGGCCGTTGTGGTGCTCACGGCGATGGGCTCGATTCAATTGGCCGTCGAGGCCATGAAGCTGGGCGCATACGACTTTCTGCAGAAGCCGGTGGATGCGACGCGGCTGAAGACCATCCTGGCCAACGCCACGCGGCAGCGGGAAACAACAATTGAGCTCGAAGTGGCACGGCGGCGGCTGCGCCAATCGGGCGTGCTGGGTGCGCTCGTGGGCAGCTCAAAGCAAATGCGCGAGATCTTCGGACTGATCGAGCAGATTGCACCGTCGAACGTATCGGTGCTTATCACCGGCGAGAGCGGAACGGGCAAGGAACTGGTGGCACGCACATTGCACGAGCTGAGCCCGCGCAAGTCGCGTCCCTTTGTCGCGGTCAATTGTGCAGCGATTCCGGAAACGCTAATTGAGAGCGAAATCTTCGGCCACGAGAAGGGCGCATTCACGGGCGCAGTGGAACGCAGAGCCGGGTGCTTCGAGTTGGCCTCGGGCGGCAGCTTGCTACTGGACGAGGTGAGCGAGATGCCGGCCGGAACGCAGGCCAAGCTGCTGCGCGTGCTGGAAGAGCGCAAGTTGCGGAGGCTCGGCGCGCGCACCGAACAGGAGGTTGACGTGCGCGTGCTGGCCGCCACCAATCGCGATCCGCGGAATGCCGTGGCGCAAGGGCATTTGCGCGCCGATCTTTTTTACCGTCTCAACGTCTTCAACATCCACATGCCACCGCTTCGCGAAAACATGGAGGATCTGCCGGCCATGGTGGAGACAATGATCGCCGACATGAACCAGAAGCACGGACGCAAGGTTTCCGGCGTTTCGTCGTCCATGCTGGACCGGCTAATGACGTACAACTGGCCGGGCAACGGGCGCGAGCTGCGGAATACCATCGAGCGGGCGGTGATTCTCTGTCCCGATGGCATGCCGCTTGACGCCGGACATCTGCCCCAGGGATTCGGCGCGGACCAGAGCGCGGAATCGTCTGCGCTCGATGGAAGCGTGGTCACGGTGCGCGTGGGCGCGACGGTCGACGAGGCCGAGCGGCTGCTCATCCTGCGCACGCTCGAAGTGACGGGCCAGAACAAGACGCGCGCTGCCGAGATTTTGGGTGTAAGCCTGAAGACGCTGCACAACAAGCTCAAGGAATATGGCCGGGAGCGGGAGATGCAGACCGGGTAGACGCCGCATCCGGTTGAAAATCGATTCCCCATGCGCCTGAAGACCAAACTCGTGCTGGCCATTTCGGCCCTGGTGTTCCTCATCGCCGGGCTGGTGTCGCTGCTCTACGTGCACCAATTAGCGAAGATGGCGGTGCAGCAGACCTACGACACCAACTGGATGGTGGCGCAGCAGGTGCGGCTCGCACTGCAGAACGCGCTTGAATCGGGGCTCAGAGATCGCACGGTCGATCCCAACAATTCGGGCGAGCTGCAGGATTTGGTGGCTGCGACGGTGCGCAACGATGCGCAATTGCAGGCGACCCTCGTGTCGGTGAACCGCTATTACCTCACGGTATACGACGTGAACATCGGCGACAGCCAGGGCATGACGCTGCTCAGCACCAACCCCGACAACGAAGGCAAGCCGCTACCCTCGCGCCCCAACTACGCACAACTGCTCAAGGCAAATCCTCTGCGCATGATGACCGAAGCCTTTAGAAAGCCGGAGGTTTTTGACGTCGTGGCGCCGCTTGAGAACAATGGCAAGCTCTTCGCCACCGTGAATGTGGGCGTGCGCACGTCGTTTATGCGCGTGGTATATGAGCCGCTGCTCAAGAACACGCTGCGGCTGATGGCGCTGGCGCTGATTGTGGCGCTGGCTTCGGCTTTCCTGCTCAGCAATTTGGCCTTGCGGCCACTGACGGAGATCAGCCGGCAACTGGATCGCCTGGCGGCAATCGAAGAGGCGCCAGCCAAGGGCAAAACCGCCTCAAAAAAGGACGTGGCGGCGCTGGTTTCGACAAAAATCGAGAAGATCGGCCAGCGCATGCGCAATGTGGAAGAGGTTTACTCCGCACTGCGGGAAAACCTCGACCAGATTCTCGGCAATTTGCAGGACGGAATTCTGCTCTTTACCGAGGACAAGCGTGCGGTTCTGGTTTCGGAGGCGGCGCGCCGCTTTCTTGGCATCGATCGCGACAGCGTTCTGGGCCGGCACGCGCGGGAGATCTTTCTCAACGCCACCGTGCTGGGGCGGACGCTGCGCGAGGCCGTGGAAGCGGGCGCTCACATGGTGAAGGAGGAGATTCGCACGGAGAACGGCCGCCGTATTCAGGCCTCGGTGGATTTTATCTACGACGATGAAACGCACCGTGGGTTGGGCGCGCTGGTGACGCTGCACGACCTTGAGTCGGCGGAGAAAATCGAGTCGGAGCTGGAGCTTTCGCGGCGCATGGCGGCCATCGGGCGGCTCACTTCAGGCGTCGGTCACGAGGTGAAGAACCCCATCAACGCCATTGTGGTGCATCTGGAGCTTTTGCGGTCGAAACTGAGCGAGGCAGAAGGGCCCGCAGCGAGGCACCTGGAGGTGATCGATGCGGAGATCCGGCGGCTTGACCGCGTGGTGCAAACGCTGGTGGACTTTTCGCGCCCGGTGGAGCTGCAACTGCACGAACAGGACTTACGGCTGGTGATCGGCGATGTGCTGGCGCTCGCCGCCGATGAGCTGACGACGCACAGGGTCAAACTCACGAGCCGCTTCCCGGAAGAGCCGCTGATCGCCAACGTGGATGCCGATCTGCTGAAGCAGGCGGCGCTGAACGTGATCCAGAATGGCACACAGGCCATGCCGGAGGGCGGGCGGCTGGAGGTGGTGCTGGAAGAGGAACGGAGCGGTGAAGCCGGTTCGCTGCTGTTGGCACGGGGCAATGGGCTGGAGGGAGCACGCACCGCGCTTGCGGCGTCGAAATTCGCCGTGCTGCGCATTGCCGATGAGGGCGAGGGAATTCCCGCGGAGATACGGGAGAAGATCTTCGACCTTTATTTCACAACCAAGAGTGGAGGCAGCGGCATCGGACTTGCCATGACCTACCGCATCCTGCAGTTACACCACGGCAGCGTAGAAGTACAATCGAGAGGAGGCCGTGGCACGGAATTCCTGCTGCGCATTCCACTCACCGCCGCGGACCGGGTGCGCCGGGCTCAGCAACCCACGAGCGTTCCGAGCGATACGGAGTTGAGGAAATGAAGTCGCCTGTCAGGAGCGTCGCATGGCTGTTGCCGTTCTTGCTCACGGGCTGCTTCGAATTGCCTTTTCACAAAACGCAACCGCCGCAGACCCGGATGCTTGCGCCGCGCGTTCAGCCATCGCAGGCCATTCAACTCGTCGACATCGAGCTCCCGCCCGAAGATACGGTGATTGCCGCGCATGCCGTATACAACATGTGGGAGGAGGCGCAGCCGAGCCGGCCGCCTGTGCGACGCAGGAGACCGCCGAATCCGGAAGATCCCGTGGTCACACCTGAGCCGGCAGCGCCTTCCAACCCTGCCGTGAGCGCCATTGGGCTTCTTTCCTCGGGCGATCCGGCGAACTCCCGCCAGCAGACGGAGAATTCCATCGCGGACATCGAGCGCCGGCTGAACAGTATCAATCGCACGCAGAGCGACTCCGAACAAAAGACCGCCGATCACATCCGTGAGTTTCTGAAGCAGGCCAGGGCAGCCCTCGCTTCTGGCGATGTAGAGGGAGCGCATACGCTGGCCGCGAAGGCGCAGGTGTTGCTGTCGGAGTTGACGAAGTAGTTCCGGTCATTGCTTGCAGCCGACCCAGGCGGTAAGCCGCGAAGCCCGCAACTTGACTTTCCGGCGCCAGATGAATACAATGAATACATCGAATGCGTATATTCAAAGGGAGGTCTCATGGCGACATCCGTTCGACTTGACTCTGCCCTCGAGCAGAGGTTGGACCGTCTGGCTCAGCGCACGGGCCGCACCAAGGCCTTCTACCTGCGGGAGATGATCGAGAGCGGGCTGGAAGATCTGGAGGATTATTATCTTGCTTCAGCGACGATGGAAGACGTACGCAGAGGTAAGGAAAAAGTCCACTCAGCGAAAGACGTGAGAAGCGACCTTGGCCTGGACAATTGAATACACCGAGTCGGCTCGGAGGCAGTTGCGTAAACTCGACAGGCAGATTGCCCGGAGCATCCTCGACTTCATGGACGAGCGCATCTCCGGAGAGCACAATCCGCGCGATACGGGGAAGGCGTTGACGGGCAATTTGCTGGGAGCGTTTTGGCGCTATCGTATAGGCGACTTTCGCATCATCTGCAACATTCACGATGAAAAACTCTGCGTTCTCGTCGTTCAGATTGGCAACCGGCGGGAAGTTTACCGCTGAACCAGGGGCAATCGCCTACCGCTCGCCCCAACTCAATTTGCTGCGCAATGCGTCAAAGAAGCCGCTATCGCCGAGTCGGACGAGCTTGACGGTATGGCTGGACCGGCAGCAGCGCATCTCGTCGCCGCGGCGCAATTCCACCTTCTGCTGGCCGTCGATGGTGAGCAGCGCGACATCGGGAACGCCCTCGACGCGGACGGTGAGCGAAGCGTCGCCCCGCACCACAATGGGCCGCAGCGTAAGCAGATGGGGACAGATGGGCGTGACCACCATGGCATCCACATCCGGCGTAAGGATCGGACCGTTGGCGGCGAGTGTGTAGGCCGTTGAACCGGTGGGCGTGGAGACGATGACACCGTCGGCGCGAAAGCGCGCCACACTCTTGCCGTCCAGTTCGACAGCAAAGTCACCCATGCGGGCGATGTCGCCCTTGGAGATTACTACCTCGTTGAGCGCCTCGAAACTCGCATGCTCTGCGCCCTCGCGCCAGAGCACGGCGTGCAGCATGGCCCGTTCGTCTAAGCTGTGGCAGCCGGCGCACCAGTTTTCCAGTGTGGCGTAAAGATCGGCAAGGCGCACTTCCGTGAGGAATCCGAGAAAGCCCAGGTTCACGCTGAGAATGGGCGTGCCCACAGTCGCAAAGATGCGCGCCGCGGCCAGCAGGGTACCGTCGCCGCCAAGCACGATGACCAGCTCGGGCGCATGCGCGGCAAGCTCGGCGCGATCGAACGCGGGCGCGGCCGAGGTGTAGCTTCCGCTTTCGCAGTCCAGCAGCGGCTCGTAGCCGCGCTGGCGCAGCCATGCAATCAGTTCCGGCAGAAGCCGCTTAAGCTCTTCACGATTCGGCTTCGCAACGATGGCGACGCGAGTCATTGGTTCGAGTGTAATGGATCAGGCTGGAAGTGCACCGCGTTTTGCGTAGAGCAGGAATTCCCGGTTGCCCTCGGCGCCAGTAATGGGTGAGGGGATGGTTTCGACGACCTTCCAGTCCAGCAAGCGCACGCATTCCGCCACTCTATCGATCGCAAGCTGGTGCGCGGCGGCATCGCGCACAATCCCGCCTTTGCCCACATGCTCGCGGCCGGCCTCAAACTGCGGCTTGACGAGAATGACGGATTCGACCAGCGCGGGCGCCGCGGCAAACACCGGCCCCAATAGAAGCGTGGCGGAGATAAATGAAACATCCATGACTAATAGGGTTTTTTCCTGGCCTTGGACGGGTTCTGTCAGCGATCCCGGCTTGAGCAGGCGCGCGTTGGTGCGCTCCAGTAGACGCACGCGCGGATCGTTGCGCAGTTTCATATCGATCTGCCCAAAGCCGGTATCGACGGCGGTGACATGCGCGGCGCCATACTGCAGCAGGCAATCGGTAAAGCCACCGGTTGAGGCGCCGACGTCGAGACAGGCGCGGCCGTTGACGTCGATCTTCCAATGCTCCAGGGCCGCTTCCAGTTTCAATCCACCGCGGCTCACGTAGGGCTGATCCTCGCCGAGCAGACGGATCGGGGAGTCCTGCGCGACCAAGGTGCCGGGCTTGTCGATCTTCTGCTCGCTCGCGAGCACGCGTCCGGCAAGGATCAGAGCACGCGCGCGCTCGCGGCTCGAGACGAGGCCCCGCTCGACGAGAAGCACGTCAAGACGCATCTTCCCGGGGCGCGTTTTGGCTACATCCGGCATGGGCGTTGCCACTCCCTCAAAAAAATCGAAGGGCCGTTCCCCCGAGGGAAAGGCCCTTCGAATATGACTGAAGTATTCTCTGCACTAAGGAATGGCCTGGCAGGCCGCAAGCGAGACGAGCGAGGCGCTGCCCGGCAGATTGCACGGCTGGCCGTAGCCCGGCACGCGGCTGCTGTAATTGTCGTTGCCGCTGCTGCCATTTTGCGTGGTCGTGCGCACATCCACCACATTGCCTTCCACCAGAACCGTGGTGTCGATCAGATCGGTTACAGTGGGGCTCGATTCAATGATGGTGATGTACGGTTGGTCGGGCGAGGCCACGTATACCTTGGCAAACTCGGAGTTCTGCGTGCTCACCACGGTGCGCGGATGGCCAACCACGGTGATGGTTTTTTCCACCGTGTACGTCGACAGATTGACCACCGTCACCGTGCCGTTTTGTACGCCGTCGTTCTGATTCGCGGTGTAGGCCTTGCTGCCGTCGTAAAGAACCGTCACGCTGGCAGGATTGGGCGTGGCCGTGTTGCCCACCGGAATGGTGATCACGGTTCCAAAGCCGCCTGTGATCGCGCCGCAAGCGGCGTACGTGGTACAGGAGCTGTTGGCATACGTGTTCGAGTCGTTTCCGTATTCATCCAGCGTAGCGTTGATCACACTGATCGATCCGCCGTCGTAATTGGCCACAATGAGCTGTTGGGTCGCGGCGTTGTATTCCGCGAAGACAGGCCCCGAACCCGCCGGAAGCTGAATGGTCTGGTGGCAGGTCACCCATTGCCCGTTCTGATTCTGGAAGGGCGTGCAGGCATCGAGCGTGTTGTTCCTGGTGTCGATGACCGTGATGGTGTCGTCGCCCCGGTTGAGCACAAACAGGCGCTGCTGATCGGCGGACGGTACCGCAAATACGGGGCATTTGCCTACCGGGAGCGCCGGATCGGTGGTTTCGGTGGCGACTTCGATCGGCGTTGCCACGCCATTCACGCCCACCGTTCTGGGTGTGAGATTGCACGTCATTGGCGCGTTATTCGCGACGTTCTGACTGAGCACGTATTCGCGCTGGCCGGAAACGGTCGGGGACCCGGCGATAAACACCGGCATGGTGGCCGCGCTGGTGGACGTTGCCACCGGAATCGCGAGCTTGAATGCCTGGGGAGATCCTTGAAAGAGATCGACCACATCGCCGTTCAGATCGGTGGCCCAAAGCCCCGAAGAAGGCGGCATCAGGTTCACGATCTGCTCGGTCGGCGACAAGGTGGAGAAAGAAACACTCTTGGTCTGCAGCGAGGTGGTGATGGAAAAATTGGAGAGCGTGCCGTCGCTGTTCACGGTGTAGCCGGTGGCGCCCAGCTCATCGAGGGTGAACGCAGTCGGTCCGGGACCGATGGTCGCCTCTGTCAAGATCGAGTCGCCTGAGTAATCGATGAGGGTGACGACGCCGCCGGTGCTGACGCCCGTGGTCGAAACGACGACAGCGTACGACGTCGGTTGCGCAGCCGGTCCGCTGGTGGGCACCGGGGTCACCGTCGGCCTGTAGTTGTTACCACAGCCTGCAATCAATACGGCAATTGCAAGTGCCCCGCTTGCCTGGGCCAACAGTGCGCGCCCCTGGCCTGAAATCATGGGAAAAAGCCTCATTCCGAATCTTTCCTGCTTCCTTGGTGATTGTAAATCAGCCGGGCGGGCAAAAACTGCCCCCCGCGGCTTCACTCTCTTGCGACGCGGGAAGAGAGGATTGGTCAACGTTCGAAAGGGGGCCGTCACAGCGCACTTTTTGCCGGACGCGGCCACGGGATACGATGAAGCGTGGCGGAAAACAAGCTCACCTGGCAATCGAAACTCGTCTTGCTTGCGGTACTGCCTTTTGCAGGCACGGAAGTTGTTCTTGACTGCAATTGGTGGGTCTCGCACGCGGCTCCGGTCGCCCTCTGGACCATTGGGCTCAGCGCCCTGCTGGGACTGGTGACCTGGAAGCTGCGGGCGGCCACCCCGGCAGCCGCGCTCACCGGCGCTCTGATCACGGCCAGCCTCATGTTTTCCACCCTTGTGGTTCCTTATGAGCCCTGGCATACCGCCCTGATTCCCACATTGACCGTTTCCCTGCTGGCCTTCGCCGCCACGCGGGCCGGCCGGCGGCAAAAGGAACGGCTCGGAACCGCGGAGGAGCACAGGGGACGGTCAGCCTCTCAAATTGCGGCTAACCTGGGCTTGGCGGCGCTGGTTTCGACCAGCCCGGTGCAGTCCTGGCTGATGGACTCCAACTGGTTGCCACACCATGCCGCCACACAGACCATGCTGTTTGCCCTGGCGGTGGCGGCGCTGGCTGAGGCGGCGGCCGACACGGCTTCCTCGGAGATTGGGCAGGTGCTCGGTGGGCGTCCGCGTATGATCACATCGTTCAAGGCGGTCGATCCCGGCCGCGACGGCGCCATCAGCCTGGCCGGATCCATGGCCGGAGTGGTTGCCGCAGCCATTGTTGCTTACGCGGGAATGTGGGCGCTCGGCGGCGGCTGGAGACTGTTTGCGGTGAGCTGCGCGGGGGCTTTCTTCGGCCTTTTCTTCGACAGTCTGCTGGGTGCAACGCTCGAGGAACGCGGCTTGTTGAACAACGACGCGGTGAACTTCCTGTCGACGGCAAGCGCGGCGGGGTTTGCGCTGACATTGCTGTGCGCGATGCACTAATGCCGGTAAACATTCACTCTCACATTGACACTCACACTCGCACTCGCACTCGCACTCGCTCCCTCGCTCCCAGTCTCAGTGCAAATACAGCCGCCAGAGGGTGTAGCTGAGAATCTCGTGGGCGATGCGCTCGCCTTCCTGTGTCTTTTCCTCCGTGGCCGGGCGCGGCCGCGGCGAAGTCAGCACATCCAGCCCATCGGCGGCGCAAATCTCGTGAATGCGGAACATGTGCGTGTCATCGCTGACCACCACGAGGCGGTGCAGGCCGTTGACACGAGCGATGACCGCGATGCGGCGGGCTGACTCTTCGGTGTTGCGACTCTCAGTTTCGGCAATGATGGCGCTTTTAGGCACGCCCTTGCTCATCAGGTATTCGCGGCCTACGGAACCCTCGGTGTATTGATCGCCGCCGGGGCCTCCGAGCGTAATGATCAGCGGAGCGATGCCGCGATGGTAAAGCTCAAGGGCGTGGTCCAGGCGGGCGCGGTAGACCGGGGAGGGCCGGCCATCGTACTCCGCCGCGCCCAGCACGCCGATGGCGTCAGCGGATGCAGCCTGATCATGATGCGCGTAGGCCTCGATTTGCGCGTAGACCCACCAGATCCAACCCAGCGTACCGGCCATGAGAAGCAGCACAAGCACGATCGCAATGCGAAGAGCGTTATGGCGGCGCTTCGGCTTGGGTTGGGCGGGCATATCTCAGGGTTCAGGTTTCAGAGGCTGGTGATAAGTTCGCGCTTCATAGCCTTTAGTTTCGCACCCCGGCGCGTGCTCTTGTTCCCTAGCTCCCCCGGTCCCTTGGTCTCTGCCTTTCTCACCGCTGCAGAACCATGACGATTTCGTGGGTCGGAATCGCGCCCTCGCGCAATATCTCCCAGCGTCCCGCTCCCAGCGTAAGATCGACGATGGTCGTGGGCTGCGCCCGGCCGGTGGGCCCGCCGTCGATGATGAGAGGAATGCGATCGCCGATCTGATCGCGGACGCAGGCGGCGTTGGTACACTCCGATGCGCCCTGCAGATTGGCTGACGTGGCCGTGATGGGCAGCCCGAATTTCTCCACCACCGCGCGCGCAATGGCCGCGTCGGGCACGCGCAGCGCCACGTTGCCGGTGTTGGCCGTGGAGCGCAGCGGGAGCTTGGTTCCGGCGCGGACGATGATGGTCAGGGGGCCGGGCCAGAAGCGGTCGGCCAGTTTGTCGAGCAGTGGATCGGTGTCGCGCGCCAACTCATAGGCCTGCGCCAGATTCGCGATCAACAATGAAAGCGGTTTATGCTTCTGGCGGGTCTTGATCTGGTAGATTTGCTCGACTGCGTGCAGGTTCACCGGGTCAACAGCCAGGCCGTAAAACGTGTCGGTGGGCAGAGCAACCACACCACCTTTGCGCAGGCAGGAGACGATGTAATCGATCCGGTCCGGTTGGGGTTCATCGGGATGAACGCGCAGAATTTCCGCCGACAAGCAGGCCTACCTCGGTTCCCGAATAAAAAGAAGACGTTACAAGATCGGAAACTATCACAGCACCAGCCGAGGTGCAAGTTGCAACCTAGCTTCTAGCCTCCAGCTTCTAGCCCCCAGCCAGTGGATCCCCACCTCGCGCGCTCATGACCGTGCTACCCCGTGACGCAGAATCAATCTGAAAACGCCGCTGAATTCACCGCATGAAGGGCTAGAAGCTAGTAGCTAGAAGCGAGTAGCTGCTCTTAGAATCGGCACAGCGCTCAGAGGTGGCCGTACGATGCCGGTTCGCGTGGTGGAAAGCAAGGATAATGCGCGCCTGAAAGAGCTGCGGAAGGCGCTGGCCGCCGCTGGCCGCGGCGCAGAGGGCCGCTTGGGTCGAGTGGGAATTGAGGGGCCGCATCTGCTCGAAGAGGCGCTGCGCGCGGGCTTGCGCGTGACGACAATCTTCGTGGCGCAAGGTGCCGAGCGGCTGCTGGACGCGCTTCACGTGCCCCCGGAGACCGAAATTCTGCGGCTCCCGGCAAAGCTGCTCGCGTCTGCACTGGCGACCGAAACGCCGCAACCGATTGCCGCGCTGGTCGAGCCGCCGGATTGGTCGTGGCCGCACATTGTGGGCGCCAGCGCGAAAGGCGCGGAGCTTGTGGTCGTGCTCGCCGGCATTCAGGACCCGGGCAACCTAGGCACGATCCTGCGTTCGGCTGAGGCCTTTGGCGCTACCGGCATGGTGAGCCTGCCGGGAACTGTGAGCGCGTGGAATCCCAAAGCAGTGCGCGCCTCGGCTGGCAGCGTCTTCCGCGTGCCCTTGCTTGCGGTGAGCGAACGGGAGTGCCTTGAAAAGCTGCATGAAGCCGGAGTGAAGATTCTGGCCACAACCGTACGAGCCGCGCAGCCAGCCGAATTGGTCGATCTGGCCGGGCCTGTGGCTTTTGTTATCGGCAACGAGGGCAACGGTGTGGCCGATGCTCTGGCCGCGAAGGCCAACGCACGAATCACAATTCCCTGCCCCGGACCGGTGGAGAGCCTGAACGCCGCCATCGCGGCTAGTGTGCTGTTGTATGAAGCGGCTCGGCAGCGAGCGGCTGACATAAGCACGACCTCCGGCAACCCAAAACATTCGTCCAAAAGACTGCCTCACGCAGTGGGAGCGCGGCGATGAATTTGTTCGACAGTGCGCCAAACGTTCCACTGCACTCGTCCAAAGGCCCCCCCACCCGAGGTGCGCCGCTGGCGGAGCGCATGCGCCCGCGCAGCCTGGACGAGTTGCTCGGCCAGGAGCACCTGGTCGGTCCCGGCAAGCCGTTGCGCGTGCAGATCGAGCGCGACGATGCCAGCTCCATGATCTTCTGGGGTCCGCCGGGCGTGGGAAAAACCACGCTCGCCAAGATCCTCGCCGAAACCACCAAGGCGACCTTCATTGAGTTCTCTGCAGTCACCAGCGGCATGAAAGAGATCAAGCAGGTAATGGTGGACGCTGCACGCGCTGCGGAAATGCACTCCCGCACCATTCTCTTCATCGATGAGATTCACCGCTTCAACAAGGCGCAACAGGACGCGTTTCTGCCCTACGTGGAGCGCGGCACCATCCGGCTCATCGGCGCGACCACGGAGAATCCCTCGTTCGAGATTATCTCCGCGCTGCTCTCGCGCTGCCGCGTGTACGTGCTGGAGCCGTTGAAGGAAGATCAGATTGTCGTGCTGCTCAAGCGCGCGCTGGCCGATCGAGAGCGCGGCTTGGGCGCGCTGGAACTCACGGCCGACGACGATGCGCTGGAGCTGATCGCGAACTACTCAAGCGGCGACTGCCGCAGCGCCTACAACGCGTTTGAAGTTGCCGCGCAGCTCGTCCAAAGCGGGGAAAGAATCACCAAGGCCATCGCCGCCGAAGCGGTGCAGAAGCGCGTACTCATGTACGACAAGCAGGGCGAGGAGCACTTCAACCTGATCTCTGCGCTGCACAAGAGCGTGCGCAACTCCGATCCCGACGCCGCGCTTTACTGGCTGGGGCGCATGCTCGCCGGGGGCGAAGACCCACTGTATCTGGCGCGGCGCATCGTGCGCATGGCGGTTGAAGACATCGGCCTGGCCGCACCCGAGGCGCTGAATCTGTGCCTCTCGGCAAGAGATACCTACGATTTCCTCGGCTCTCCGGAGGGCGAGCTGGCGCTGGCCGAAGCCGTGGTGTATCTCGCTCTCGCGCCCAAATCGAATTCTGTGTACACGGCCTGGGGCGCGGTACAGGACGAGATAGAGCACACGCGCCAGGAGCCGGTGCCGCTGCATCTGCGCAATGCGCCGACGAAGCTGATGAAGGAGCTCGACTACGGCAAGGGCTATCGCTACGCCCACGACGAAGAGGACAAAGTGGCCGACATGGACTGCCTGCCGGATTCTCTGAAAGGCCGCCACTACTATCAGCCCACGCAGGAGGGCCGCGAGAAGCAGTTGGCGCAGCGGCTGTCGGAGATTCGCAGAATCAGGGCAGGAAAACGGGGCGAGGCATAGAGGCAGGCCTATCCCCAAATAATAGAACTTTCTCGCAGAATGCAAATGGCGTACAATTTGTACATACGAAGAGGCAAGAATGAGCTTCGAATGGGACCCCGACAAGGCAGAGGCTAATTTCAGAAAGCATGGGGTTCGTTTCGCCGAGGCGGAGCCGGTCTTCGTGGATGATCGAGCAATTACGATCGCGGACGACGAATCGGACCCTGATGAGCAGCGATTCGTTTCGATTGGAATGGGCGTAAGGGAGAGGGTTTTGGTGGTGGTCTACTGCTATCGCGGCAGAAACATCCGCATCATCTCGGCGCGGCTGGCAGAGCTGCATGAGCGCGCACAATACGAGGAGCACAGTTGAAACAGAGATACGACTTTCACCAAGGCAAACGCGGACGAATAGCCGCACCCGCGCCGGAGCCGCGCGGTAAGACGCGCATCACCATCCGGCTCGACGAAGACCTTGTGGATCATTTCCTGCGCGAAGCCGATGCATCGGGCGGAGCAACAGGCTATCAAACGCTGATCAATGAAGCCCTGCGGCGGCATGTCGAGGGCAAGGCGCCAAAGCTCGAAGAGACACTGCGCCGCATCGTGCGCGAAGAGATGCGCGCGGCAAGTTGAGGATCATGGAAAATCCCCTGTCCCAGAGCGAGACCTGGGCCTTTTAGTTCGCATACTTCACCGAGCAACCGTACGACCGAGTGTAGGCGTGCGCCACGGGCTTGCCGGACATGGCTTCCATCAGCGCATCGTTCAGGTAGTTGTCTGCGCCCTTGATGTCGCTGGCATCGGGCGTCGGGTGGTCGTCGATCGCGCCCTCGTAGATCAACTTGCCCGCGGGATCGATCACGTACATCTCGGGCGTGGTCTTGGCGCTGAAGAGGTGGCCCAGTTTGCCGTCGGAATCAATGAGCACCGCGGTGGGCACGGCGTGCATTTCGGCCAGATATGCGTTCTCCTGCGTATCGGTCACGTAGCCCTGCTGGCCCGGTGCCGATGAAATCACCGTAAACCAGACCACGCCTTTTGTGGTCCACTCTTTTTGCAGCGATTGCATGTTGCCACTAACGTAGTGCTTTTTGGTGTAGGGGCAACCCTGGTTGTGCCACTCGAGGACCACGTACTTGCCGCGGTACTCACTGAGCGAGTGGGTTTGGCCGTACGAATCGGTGGCAGTGAATGCGGGCGCGGACGAGCCCACCACCGCTTGGGAGCCAGCCGCAATGGGCGCGAGCAGAACGGCAAGAGACGCCACGCCCGCAAGACAAGATAGAGATTTCATCAGAATCGACCTCCTGATTGTGGCGAGTTCGGACGTGCACCGGATGGGGAATCGCGATCGAGCTTGAGCCGATCACGCATCCAGTTTACTGCTGTTTTGACGGGGAAGCAGGCGCGGGAGTTGCCGCCTCCGTGGGGAGTTTGTTGATGGCGTCGAGAACGATGCCGGGCGTGAGCACTTGCGGCAGGAGCCGTGGGCTGTTTTCCCCCGGCGCGTAGAGTGCGTATACAGGGACACCGCTGCGGCCGAGCGCTGTAAGTGCCTGTGTGATGGCGGGATCTTCGCGGGTCCAGTCGGCTTTGAACAGAGCCACGTCTCTTTCCCCAAACGCCTGCATCACCTCGGGTTGGCTGAGGGCGACGCGCTCGTTCACCTGGCAGCTCAAACACCAACTGGCGGTAAAGTCCACAAAAACGGGCTGTCCGGCAGCGAGCGCGTGCTGGACGCCATCGGCCGACCAGGGCTGCCATTCACCACTGCGTGGAGCGGAGCCTTCGGAGAAGATCTGTGCCGAGAAAGTCGCCGGCGCCGCAGCGAGCTCCCTAGGCGCGGTGATACACGCGACAAGCACCGTAAGCAGAAGAAACACGGCGACGAAGGTCGCCCAGCGCTGCGCCGGCCAGCGACCAAGGAACCATCCGGCGATGGCCAACAGCAGGAAGATAGAGAGCAGCCCGAGCAGGAGATTCGCGCCATAGGCTTGCGCGACGACCCACGTGAGCCAGATGACCGTACCGAAGATGGGAACCGAAACCGCCTGCTTGAGAATGTCCATCCACACGCCTGGTTTGGGCAGCAGGCGCGTCCATGCGGGCTGCAGGGTGAGCGCCACGTAGGGCGCGGCGAGGCCGAGTGCGAGCGCAGTGAAGATCGCGAAGGTGATAGCGGCGGGTTGGGCGAGCGCGTAGCCGATGGCCGTCCCCATGAAGGGCGCGGTGCACGGCGTGGCAACAATGACGGCGAGGACTCCCGTGAAGAAACTGCCTGCATAGCCTTGCTTCGCGGCCCCATTTTTTGTGACCAATGCCCCGCCGACGCTGGTGAGCGTGAGGCCGATTTCGAATTGGCCGGCCAGCGAGAGGCCGAGAAAGAAGAGAAGCGCGGCCATGAGCGCGAGAAAGACGGGGGATTGGAATTGGAATCCCCAGCCGAGCGTGGCTCCGGCGGCGCGCAGGCCGAGGAGTACGGCAACCAGCGCCCAGAACGAGACAAGAATGCCGGCGGTATAGACCAGGCCGTTCATGCGGAGCTTGTGGCGTTCTTCGGCTCCGGAGTTCACCAGGGCCAGGCCCTTCAAAAACAAAACCGGGAAGACGCAGGGCATGAGGTTGAGCAACAGGCCGCCGAGGAAGGCGAAGAAGAAAGTGCTTGCGAAGATTAAATGGTTCTTCGCGAGAGCGCCTGTTCCGCAAGGGAGCAACCCATAGACCTGCGACGTGATGGTTCCCGGCAACGCGACGATTTGATAGTTCCTGCCGCCGGCAAGTTCCAGAACTCCGCGCAACTTGGCGGGGTTCGTGATTAGATTTGCGTCCTTCTTGAGATCGAGAATTAGGCCGGTTGACGTCGGCGTGACGGTCTGCGGCGCGGGATTGTCGAGGATGTCCTGATCTTCTGGGAAAAACTCCGCTTGGGTTTCGCGCCGGCCGGTTGTGACGGCGAGACGAAAGCCGGTCGGCGTGGGCTGGAAAACGGCGGCGTCGGTCGCGGGCAACGACCCGGGAGGCTGGTCGAGAAACTGCTGGAAGAGGGGCGGGTGAACGAGCCCGAGATTAAGGAGACCGCGATATACATCACGCGTGAGTTCCAATTCAGCCTTGCCCGGAATGCAAACTTCCCGACAGACGAGCCAGTCGATTTTGGCGTGCAGCGCGGCGGGGCCGGCTTTGACGCTGTCCGCGACATGAAACGTAAATGGAAAAAGAACTTCATTTTCGTAGCCGTAATCCATCAGGGGGCCGAGAGGCAAACGTTTCGGCGCGGGAAACTGCATGGGTGTAACTGAAATTCCCTTCGGCAGCGTCCATTGGATATTTGGGGGCTCGCCGGAATCTCCTGCATTCTTCCAGTAAATGTGCCAGCCGGGCTCCAATTTGAAGTAGAGGCCCGCTTCGTTGAGCTTCTTGTCGCTGTAGAGCGTATCTCCCGGCACCAGAAGCTCAACACGCAAATGCGGCGCATCAAACGCGGCCTTTGTGTCCTTGGGCTCGCTAACGGGTGCGGAGAGCTGAGACTTAGCGGGCAAAGCGGCCGCAAGCGCGGCAACCAACACGAAAATCAACCGGAAACGGCGCATGGCGAAGAGAAGATCCGACTCCTGACGATTGGACTCAGTGTAAAGGACCGGAGATGCAGCGTGAGCCAGAGAAAATGGTTTCGCGCCGCCCAAAAGCATGAGAAGCGCCACGGCCCCAGGGTGATGCCGGCGGCCGGGGCATGGCCCACCGCCAATCGAGGACTGAGCCGGAGCCCTTAGGTCCTTAAGAAAAAAGGCGGAAAGCGCTCTTTTTTCGATGTAAATCCCGCGCCCGTGTGCTACCTTGAGTGCGCATTCAATCCCCGGCCCCCAACTACTCACATCCCAAGGAGGATCGTTTCATGAAAGTCACCCGTTTCTTTGCTGCGTTGGCATTGGTTGGCGCAACGCTGACTCTCTCGAGCCAAAGCCAGAATGAACCAGCGTATTCACTCAAAGGCCCACTACCCGCTTGCGATGGTACCTACGCCATCGTCCGGCTTACTGAGATCAACAAGTCCAGCAACTTCGAGCAATATGAGAAGGCGCTTGCTCTGCATAAGGCGTGGTACAGGAAGCACGGCTACAAGGACCAGATCTTCGCCGCGCGCGTCCTGGAGCGGGATGCGCAGACCGGTGCCGCCCACTTTTCCAATCACATGGTGCTCCAATACCACTTCATCGAGCCGGGCAGCAAGCCCCCTGTGCATGATGCCGAATGGGATGCCTACGTGAA
Source organism: Occallatibacter sp. (assembly GCA_050011915.1). Classification (GTDB taxonomy): domain Bacteria; phylum Acidobacteriota; class Terriglobia; order Terriglobales; family Acidobacteriaceae; genus Telmatobacter. The sequence continues at coordinate 1,844 of JBEKIE010000034.1, read as the reverse complement.
GGCCTACACGGACCTATCTTCGATGAAGGAATCCTACGTCAGCTGCATCCCAAAGGAACACACTCCGAAATCGATGAAGTAACCGGAGTGTCGACTTAAACAACTCTGCAGTTCCGCCGGCTCGCTTCTGCGCTCAGTCCACAATGCGCGCGGCGTGCTGGCGGAAGATGCAGTCGTTCTTGACGCATTTGACGCCGGCCGCGCGGGCGCGAGCGAGGGCCTCGTCGTGGATCACTCCGTCCTGCAGCCATAGATAAGGAACGCCGAGGCGGATCACGTCGTCGACAATCGCGGGCACGTGTTCGGAGGCGCGGAAGACGTCCACAAGGTCGATTCCCTGCCCCGTGAGATCGCGCGCCGCAAGTTGGGCCGCATCGAGATCGCGATAGCACTGCATTCCCGCCACCTCAAGGAACGAGGGGTTCACGGGAAAGACGTGATAGCCGTGCGCGGCCAGATATCGGCCAATGTTGTAGCTGGCGCGGAGAGGCTTGTCGCTCATGCCGACGACGGCGATGTTGCGCGCATTGCGCAGCATCTCGTCAATGAGATCGTGTTCATTGGTCTGCATAGTGATTAGTGTTGAGTTTCCCCGGCTTTCTTGTTCCCTTGTCCCCTACCGGGGTCTCCGGCGGGTGATTTTTGCCCGCTGGGGTGGCTTGTCCCCTGCTTTTCTCACACTTCCAAATCATCCTCTGCACCCGTCGCCACGGCCGTTCCGCGGCGCTTGGCGAGCAGGTAGCCCCTCAGAAACGGCTCCAGATACCCGTCAAGCACTTTGTCCACGTCGCCCACTTCGACCTTGGTGCGATGATCCTTGGCCATGCGGTACGGCTGCAGCACGTAAGAGCGAATCTGCGAGCCGAAGTTGATCTCGAGCTTCGAGTCTTCTAGCTTCTTGCTCACTGCGCGCTTCTTTTCGAGTTCATACTCATAGAGCCGCGAACGCAGCATCTTCATCGCCTTCTCCCGGTTCTTATGCTGACTGCGCTCGTTCTGGCACTGGACGACGATTCCCGTGGGAAGGTGCGTCATGCGTACCGCGGAGTCGGTGGTGTTCACGTGCTGGCCGCCCTTGCCACCGGAGCGGTAAGTGTCAATACGCAAGTCTTCCACTTTCAGATCGACGTGGATGGTTTCGTCAATCTCCGGCGAAACGTAGACCGAAGCGAACGACGTGTGACGGCGCTTGGCTTGATCGAAGGGCGAGATGCGCACCAGGCGATGCACGCCGCTCTCGCCGGCCAGCATGCCGAAGGCGTTTTCGCCAATGATGGTGAAGGTGGCCGACTTGATGCCGGCCTCTTCGCCGTCCTGGTAGTCGTTCATCTCGGTCTTGAAGCCTTGCTGCTCGGCCCAGCGCAGGTACATGCGCAGCAGCATCTCGGCCCAGTCCTGGCTTTCGGTGCCGCCGGCGCCGGGATGCACGGTGACAATGGCGTTGAGCGGGTCGGCTTCGCCGCTGAGCATGGTGCGGGCTTCGAGCTCTTCAGCAAACGTCCCCAGTTCCTTGATGCTCTTCTCCAAATCCGGGAGAACGTCTTCGCCCTCGCGCGCCAGCTCGATGTACGCTTCGATGTCGCCGGTGCGGCGCACCAGTTCGTCGTCGTCGCGCACCAGCGTTTCAAGGCGCTTTTTGTCGCGCATCAGCGGCTTGGTGGCATTTGGATCGGACCACAGCGCAGGATCGGCCAGCCTGGTTTCTATTTCAGAGAGTTCCCTGCGGATGCGGGCAGGGTCAAAGATACTCCCGCAGGTCGCGCACTTGGTTGCGCACGGGAGCGTAGCGAATTCGAGATCGTTCAGCGACATGGGCTCGTGGGACCTGGATTTGAATTGGCGGA